>NZ_VUMO01000020.1 GCF_009696145.1 Pseudoramibacter porci | reverse complement strand
CAAACGGAATGCAGCGCTTTCCGAGAGAATCAGAGCTATTTTTGAAGACCATCACGGAACGTACGGCGTCCGAAGGATCTATCATGAGTTGGTGAATCAAGGCCATAAGGTCAATCATAAAAGAGTCCAGAGACTGATGCACCAGATGAGACTCTGCGGCAAACGTCCGAAGGAAAAATATCATTCCTATATAGGGACTGTTGGGAAGATTGCTGACAATATTATTGACAGAGATTTCAGCACAAAAGCACCTTAAGAGAGCACGGAATTATTCAGTCAATGTCCAGAAAAGGAAACTGTTATGACAACTGCATCATGGGAACCTTCTTCGGACGATTAAAAAACGAAATATATTATGGCGAGGAAAAGAAATATAAATCATTTGAAGTGTTCAGCAAAGCGATAAAAAAATATATGCAGTATTACAACAACAAGCGGATTCAGAAAAAAACAAACTGGATGCCGCCTGTAAAGTACAGGTTAGCATCCAGTTGTTAAGCAAAGCCGCTAATTAATGTGTCCAGGATTCTGGGTACATATCAATTTTAACATGTTGCGGTTTTATTTTAATTAAAATAATTATGAAAAATCCCGACCATCGAGATTCACATATCGATGAATTTCCTCAGATAAGACTTCCAGGCCTTCACCTGTGTAGGAAGATATTTCAAAAATTTTGCTGTTTGGAATGCCAGCGTACTGTAGATAGTGGCGGCTTCTTGCGCGATCACCATCTTCGCGGTCAATTTTTGTTACAACACCAATGGCGGGCAAATTAAACATGGTAATAAAATTCGGTCGAATTGAATTTTGTGTATCGATGCAGGAACTGACCATGATAATAAGCGAAGCGTCTAAGGATACAGATACAGCCTGATGGGCGAAAATCGACATTTCAATAAACTCCCCAGGGGTATCAATGAAATTGTCGGTGTAAGTCACCTGCTGTGTTTTTGCGTAATTTAACTCTTTTTTCTGCAGGGCCTGCATCAACGTTGTCTTTCCACTTCTAATTCGGCCCATTAAAGCAACGCGGTTTTTATTACTAGCCATATTTACGAATGTGTAATATGATCAGGCGCATCAAAACCGAGGGTATTGCGTAGGAAATTGATAATTTCCCGCACTGCAGAATTGACATCGCTGATTTTTCCTGTAATGACCAAAGAGCCGCTAAATCGATCGAGAAAACCGATTTGAACGTCAGCTGCTTTCGTTCCAACATCGGCAGAGATGATCGCGGCCTCGCTTGGTGTAATGGTCAGGATACCGATGGCGTCATCGCGGTCAGATTCCAGCCCTAATTTAACGTAAACATCGTGTTTGGGATTTGCAATCACGTGGGCCAGTGTCACTTGTTTGCCAGGGACATATTCCTGAATAGAACGGGAAATGCCCTCTCTATCTTTATCTAAACTAGGCATAGCTCTTTCTCCTTAATATTTAATGTATTTATTTTACCATATTTTATAAAGAAAAGGATAAAATGACGGATATTTGCTGAGAAAGAACAAAATACTGACGCTTGGAAGTGACAAGTTTTTTTCTTCTGGTATAATATAGCAAAGATTGAAAGGGAGCATTTACCAAATGGATTGGAAAGCAACAGAAATCATTGTTAAACGAGAAGCGGAAGATGCGGTTACGAATATATTATATGAGGCTGGCTTAAAAGGGACGGCCATCGAATCAGTTGAAAATTTAATAGCTGTTCAGGACGATCCAACAATCAATTATTTTGATCAGAAAATTTTGGATTTTGATCCCAAGATTTCTAAGATTACGGGATACTTGCCAGATAATGACGATTTTGATCAAAAATTAGATCAAATCAAAAGCGGTATTGATCAAATTCGTCAATTTGGGCTTGATCCAGGACAATATCAGATTAAAACATCGTCTGTAAAAGAAGAAGATTGGGCCACAGCTTGGCAGGCTTTTTATAAGCCGACAAAAATTGGGGATCGTGTTGTCATCGTTCCAATCTGGGAAGATTACAAACCGTCAGATCAAGAAGTCATAGTCAAAATGGATCCAGGAATGGCTTTTGGCACAGGCACCCACGAAACAACACAATTGTGTACACGTGCGCTAGATAAGTATGTAAAAGATTCTGATTGCGTTTACGATGTTGGATGCGGCTCAGGAATTTTGTCGATTATTGCAGCTAAATTAGGCGCAGCAAAAGTGGTTGGCGTAGATGTTGATCCAGTTGCCGTCGACGCCGCTTTAGCGGATGTAAAGTTAAATGATCTTCAAAATAAGGTTGAAATTAAGGAGGGAGATTTGCTTGATGTCATTCCAAAAGGTCAGCAGGCAGATCTTGTCGTCTCGAATATCCTTGCAGAAGTCATCATTCGCTTAATCGAATCCATTCGAATGTATTTAAAAGAAGACGGTTTATTTATTTCCTCTGGTATTATTGAAAAATACGTTGACGATGTTAAGGACAGCCTGATCGCACACGGCTTTGAAATACTTGAGGTCGATAATCAAGGTGAATGGTATGCTGTTGTGGCAAAGAAAAAGGGAGAATAATGCATTATTTTTTCGTATCACCAGAACAAATTAATGGTGACAAAATAGAAGTGACAGGAGAAAATTTTCATCACATGATCGATGTCTTGAGGATTGGCAAACAAGAAAAATTCGAGGTCTGTGACGGAAAAGGAAAGGATTATCTTTGTCAGATTGATGAACAGAAACCTTCTGAAAAAAGATTAACGGCGTGTATTCTTGATACTTATCCATCAGAGAACGAACTGCCCTATCGATTGGTTTTATATCAGGGCCTGGCAAAAGGGAAAAAAATGGATGAGATCATTCAAAAAGGCACAGAATTGGGCATCAGTGATTTTGTTCCATTTGAATCAAAATTTTGTGTTGTGCATTTAAAAGAAGATAAAACCATTGAAAAAAAAGTTGAACGCTGGCAAAAAATTGCAAAATCAGCGGCCCAACAGTCAAAACGCGGGCGCGTTCCGAGAGTACATCATCCGATTATGCTCTCAAATCTTGACCAACTTCACGGAAAAAGTCTTATCGCTTATGAAAATGAGCGAGACTACTCACTGAAAGCAGCTGTTCAGAAATGGGATGATCAGGTTGATCAGATCAACATATTGATTGGACCAGAGGGCGGCTTTGATGAGGAGGAAGTCAGCATATTGGAAAATATTGGTGTTGAGCGTATCTCTTTGGGAAAAAGAATATTGAGAACTGAAACAGCGGGTGTTGTGCTGTGTGCACAACTTAATTATGCGTTAGAATAAAGGACAATATGGAGAATAAAAAAAGAGTTGCTTTCTATAATTTGGGGTGTAAGGTTAATGATTTTGATACCGAATCGATGGGTGCACTTTTTCAAAATGCAGGCTATCGGATTGTTGATTTCGACAGCACGGCAGATGTCTACGTTGTGAATACCTGCACGGTAACTCATTTGGGAGATCGAAAAAGCCGACAAATTCTCAGACGGGCGAGACGGAAAAATCCTGACGCGGTGATTGTCGCAGCCGGCTGCTATGCCCAGGTTGCACCAAAAGAAGTGGCAGCGGTCGACGAAGTCGATATTATTTTAGGCACCACGCATCGCAGTAAAATTGTGGACGAGGTTGAGACTTTTTTAAAGAGGCACCAGCGCGAAATTTATGTTGAAAATGTCTGGGACAGTAAAACCTTTGAAGAACTGCCCATTGCCGAACAGCGGCATCATACACGGGCATTTATTAAAGTGCAGGATGGCTGCAATCAGTTCTGCTCCTATTGTATTATTCCATACGCAAGAGGACAGGTGCGAAGTCGACCAATCGCTTCTGTTTGTCAGGAAGTAGAAAAATTGGTTGCGGACGGTTATCAGGAATTTGTCTTTTCCGGTATTCACATTGCATCTTATGGTAAAGAATTCGATGGCTCAGTCAATTTGCTCACGCTGCTTCAGTTTGTTGCAAAAATTCCAGGTGTCAAGAGAATCCGATTAGGTTCAGTTGAGCCGTTATTAATGACCGAAGAGTTTGTAAAAAAATTATCGGAAATTCCTCAGATATGTCCGCAATTTCATTTATCCTTACAGAGCGGCTGTGACGCGACTTTAAAGCGCATGAATCGAAAGTACACAACGACACAATTTATCCAAAGTGTTCAATTTATTCGTCAATATTTTACACACCCGGCATTAACGACAGATATCATTGTTGGTTTTCCAGGAGAGACGGAAGATGAATTTGAACAAACTCTCGCTTTTGTTCAAATGATCAATTTTTACAAGATTCATGTTTTTAAATACTCTCGCCGTAAAGGGACACCGGCCTACGATTTCCCAGATCAAGTCGACGCGTCCATTCAACATGAGAGAAGCCAAAAACTGATCACATTGTCAACAGCGCAGGAAGAGGCCTTTTTACGTGAAAATGATCAGCGTGTTCAGCCGGTACTTTTTGAACAAATTCATGAAAATGGAATCATGACCGGACATACACCGAATTATATTCCGGTAGAAATGAAGGCTGACCCAGATAGTTTGGGCAAAATTAAAGAAATTATGCTACACTATCATAAAGACAGTACCAATATGTTCGGTGCTGAGATCATTCAATAAAAAAGGGGGGACGACTGTGGCAGAAGATTGTCTTTTTTGCAAAATTATCGATGGGGAAGTCCCATCAGATAAGGTGTACGAAGATGATGATATCTTAGTTTTTAAAGATATTGATCCTCAAGCACCTATTCATCTTGTCATTATTCCAAAGCAGCATTACGATTCTATACTAGCTGTTCCAGCTGGAGATCCGATCATGGGGAAAATTCAGACTGTAATCAGCCGCTTAGCGATAAAGATGGGTGTTACAGAGGATGGCTTTCGTGTAGTCAATAATTGCGGGCCATCTGGCGGACAAACTGTTCCTCATCTGCATTTCCATTTTCTAGCTGGACGCGATATGAAATGGCCTCCAGGCTGATTAGATAAAGTAACAAAAAGCACCATTAGAAAATTGAATTGCAATTCATCTGGCGCAGCAGTCTTGTTTTGACTGTTGTGCTTTTTTATTTGCATATTAATCAAAGAATTGCTGCAGACAATTAACAATAAAAAAGTGAATGGATGGAAAAGAATGATAAAAGATCGGGAATGGCAGTCGAGAATAGATGCTTTTATTAAAGAAGAAAATAAAAAGTCCGGAAAGGTTTTACCTGTTTATCGAATTTACTGCCAGGATGATAACAACCGCTTGGGCGGAGGGCTCTACAATGAAACAATAACGATCGATACGATAGGTCGGTTTGCAAGAGCATTGGGTGATTCCAATCCCCTTTACTCTGATCCCAATTACGCAAAAAAAACACGTTGGAGAGGTATCGTTGCGCCCCCGTTAATTGAAAGCTGTGTTGTTTCAACTTTTGTAAAGGGAAAATATCCTTCCGTACCTGGGATAAAAGTTTTTGATGCCGGAACGAGGTGGGAACGGTTTGTGCCGATGTTTCCCAATGATACATTTCGGGCAGAAAACAAATACCTTGGAATAAAAGAACTATCAAAAAATAAAAACGAGAGCAGAATACTGCTGCGGCAGCACGAGGTGACCTTGACAAATAATAGAAATGAACGCGCCGCCGCTTTAACAGTGCGGACAATAATGAAATGTCCTTCGCTTAATGTTTTGGAACGTTTTAGGAATCAAGGGACGCAAAACACACCAGCGAAGCGGCCTCATTATTCAAAAGAAATGCTAGAAAAACTTTATTTTAATTTAGACGGTCAATTTGACGGTCGATTCAGACGCGGTGGAGTCCCGAGATATTGGGAAGATGTTGAAGTGGGTCAATCTTTACCTGAAGAGTGGGTTGGCCCGTACGATGAGGCAGACGGCCGTTCCCTCATGGCTGCAATCGGGGTGTCGAACGCCTTTGCCACGAAATGGGGCTCTCTTAGAAAATGGCGCGCTCACGGTATCATTGATCCAGAAACTGGTGCGTATCGAGATCCCATTGATCGCCATGCTAGTGATGTAATTGCGCAAAATCAGGGCTCAAAACGAGCGATTGCTTACGGCGTTCACAATCAGGCACTCATCGCAAAGACAGTGAGTGATTGGATGGGAGACGACGGAGCGTTGAAGGTTTTAGATTGCCAATGTCGTAAAATCTTATATTATGGTGATCTTTCGATCCAAAGTGGTGTTGTGACAAAAAAATATAAGGAAGGAAAGGAATATCTTGTAAAAATAAAAATGCAGGCGGCACGTCAGGATGGCGAGGTTCATACTCAGGCTGACGCGATTGTGAGCCTGCCATCCCGAAATGCAAAATAATTGAAAATTATTTTTTCCCACTAAGTAAAAATTTAAAACCTTCTTCGAGACCTTGAAGAGTTAAATCGTACATATCGATGATATCGGCTATTTCAAAATGAGTATCGGTCCAAGCATCGTGAATCGTTGGCATGGGCGTTGGATTCAGCCAGATGGTGTGAGGAAAATGACGTTTAATTTTTTTAAGACATTCAATTCCCGGTTCACCCCCCTTGTCGGCGACCCAGTCGTATTCACTTCCGGAAAGCTCATAGGGATGCATTTCAGCATCACCGACAATAATGACGCGGTATTTATCGTTGCATTCGGCGATTAGTTCATCAAGAGAAACACCTTTTTTCATGGACAATGTCGGTTCCTTATCGATTGCAGAGTAAATACAATTGTGAAAATAAAAGGTTCTTAATTCCTTTAAATGTCGAGATGCTGTTGCCGCCTGAAAAAGTTCAGAACAGAGCCGTGCATATCCGCTCATCGATCCGCCACTGTCGATAAAAAGCAAAACACGTATATTGTTGCGGCGGGGTTTTCGGTAAACAACGTGGAGCAAACCGCCCATCCCGCAGGTTTTCTGGATAGTTTGGTCGATGTCGAACTCCAGTTCAGAAGTATCGTTTTGATTAGACAAATTACGCAAAAGTCGAAATGCCATTTGAAATTGTCTGGTATCGAGATGATTATCCTTTCGGAAATCTCTAAATTTACGTTTTCCGCGAATAGCGGTTTTTCCACCGCTTGATCCAGATCCGGGCATTTCAAGCCCAGTCGCTGCTGCATTTTCGTCTCCGCTTGTCTGCTCTGATGTGATTGCGTCGTCCTCGCGCTGCGATGCTAATTCGAGCTCTTGAATACTTTGCTGCGGGATATTTTGCAAAGATTTTGGCAATTCAGAGTGTGGCGGCAGCTCGTGAAAAAATTCTTCAAAAGCGACATCAAAAAGATCGTATTCTGATTCGTTGCGGACAACGATCGCACGGCATAGAATATAAAAACCGTGAAGGGTGTTGTGATGTAAGCCCTTTTTCATCCCTTCGAGAAGGAGTAGCCATTCGCCGATTGAAACTCTGAGACCGTGATCGCGGAGAAAATAAAAGAAATCAACGAACATGGCGGCGAATATTGGGATGGAATTCTTTTTCGACTAAGGCGATATCCTGATCTTTTTTTAATACGACTCCACTGTAAGGAAGATTCTTGCGAATTGTCGCAGGATCAACCCCACCAGCAATAAGCGCACGCAGCCAGTCAATTAGTTCAGAGGTGCTAGGGCGTTTAGAGATGTTTTTCACATCGCGGATACGATAGAAAGTATCCATTGTCTGTTTAACTAGTTCATCATCAATGTGGTCGAAGTGTGCATGGATGATTTTTTTCATTTGATCAGGGTTGGGAAATTCAATGTAATGAAAAATACATCGGCGCAAAAAAGCATCGGGAAGTTCTTTCTCCGCGTTTGAGGTAATGATAACAATGGGACGTTGTTTAGCCCGGATGGTCTGGTGTGTTTCTTTGACGTAGAATTCCATCTGATCCATTTCCCAAAGCAAATCATTGGGGAATTCTAAGTCGGCTTTATCAATCTCATCGATTAATAAAATAACCTGTTCGTTGGCCATAAAAGCTTCACCCATTTTTCCGTAATGGATGTATTGGCTGATATCGTCAACATTTTCACCAAACTGACTGTCGTATAAGCGTTGTACGACATCGTAGGTATAGAGCCCATCCTGAGCCTTCGTTGTTGATTTGATGTTCCAAATATAAAGCGGTTTGTTCATCGTTTCGGCGACAGCATGGGCGAGCATCGTTTTTCCAGTACCAGGTTCGCCTTTAACGAGAAGTGGCTTCTGCAACGTGACCGCAATATTAACAGCGTCTAATAAATCTTGTGAAGCAATATAAGATGTATTGTTTTCAAGATGTGTGTGGTCCATGGTTCCTCCAAAATAAATAATACGTATAAGAATGAATAAAAGCACCAATTGGTGCTTTTATATCCGAATTGAATTTAGTTCTTAAATGAGTGAATAGGAGCTGGTATTTTCCCCCCTCTGTTAACAAAGACAGAAGCATCAGATAGATTAACTGGCATAATAGGGGCCGAGCCGAACAAACCGCCATAAGTCACTTCGTCACCGACAGTTTTTCCAATGGCTGGAATCAATCTGCAGGCAGTTGTTTTGTTGTTCACCATACCAATTGCCGCTTCGTCGGCAATAATGGCCGAAATGGTGTCGTCAGGTGTATCACCAGGAATGGCAATCATATCAAGCCCTACAGAGCAAACGCATGTCATGGCTTCCAATTTTTCGATTGTAATGTGACCATTGCGAGCCGCATCGATCATGCCTTCGTCTTCTGAGACGGGAATAAAGGCGCCGGAAAGGCCGCCGACAGAAGTAGATGCCATAATGCCGCCTTTTTTTACTGCATCATTAAGCATAGCTAAAGCAGCAGTTGTGCCAGGTCCGCCGCAATGTTCAATGCCCATTTCTTCGATAATGCGGGCAACAGAATCGCCAATTGCCGGCGTTGGGGCGAGAGATAAATCGAGAATACCGAATGGAATGCCGAGACGGTCGGCAACTGTTGTGCCGACTAGTTGGCCGGCTCGTGTAATTTTAAATGCTGTTTTCTTAATAATTTCTGCGAGTTCATCCATGGTTGCATCTTGATTTTTTTCAAGTGCAACTTTTACAACACCAGGCCCGCTGACACCGACATGCAAAACTTTATCAGGCTGGCCAACACCGTGAAAGGCACCAGCCATAAACGGATTATCTTCGACCGCGTTGCAAAAAACGACGAGTTTTGAAGCGCCAATCGAGTCGTTGTCTTTTGTAAGTTCAGCGCATTTTTTGACAATATGTCCCATTTGTTTGACACAGTCCATATTAATCCCCGACTTTGTTGAACCAAGATTAACTGATGCGCAAACATGTTCTGTCGTAGTTAATGCTTCGGGGATGGATTGAATTAAAATGTGATCTCCTGGTGTCTCTCCTTTGGGAACTAAAGCAGAAAAGCCGCCAATGTAGTTGACACCGACAGCTTTGGCAGCCTGATCCAATGTTTTGGCAAAAGGCGCGTAATCCAAAGCATCTGTAGCGCCTGCAATTAGAGCAATCGGTGTTACGGAAATGCGTTTGTTTACGATTGGAACGCCGGTTTCAGCAGCCATTTTGTCAGCTTCTTCAACCAGATGTTCTGCTGAACGGGCAATTTTATCGTAAATCTTAGTTTGGCATTTATGTTGATCGCTGTCGATACAATCTAACAAGGAAATTCCCATTGTGGTCGTTCGGATATCGAGATTTTCCTTGTCAATCATACGAACAGTTTCGATAATATCTTTATATAAAGCCATGAAATCTCCTTATTAGATGGTGTGCATTGCGTTGAAAATATCTTCATTTTGAATTCGAATAGTCATACCAATTTCTTTCCCAACATTTTCTAATTTACCTTTCAGATCAGTAAATTTACATGTGGATTCGGAAAGATCAACTAACATGACCATTGTGAAGACATCTTGCAGAATTGTCTGGCTGATGTCCTCAATATTGATTTTATATTCTGATAAAATTTTAGAAACTCGGTAAATAATGCCAATTTTGTCCTTACCGATAACAGTTATTACAGCTCTCATGAATAAACTCCTTCAAATAATAATAAAAACATTATATTAAATAGCTGTGGGGAATACAAGTGCAGAATATTATAGATATCAATGGAATAATAGGGAACGATATTGTCCCACGATAATTTTGACTTGAGAAATAAATTGTAATATAAAAAATAAAAAAGTTAAAATTAAATCAAATTTTATCAAAAAATTTCTTAATACATCAAAAAAATCATAGCTTTAGCGAAAAATTGCTTGCTTTTAACTTTAAATTAGCTTATAATGAGCCTTGAAAGGTGGGAACAGAATTAACCATCTTTTATTTTGAGATGATCGACATAAAAACACGGGAGAATAAAGATGGCCGATAATCATTTGGAAATCAGCAGAAAATTAGTTGACCTTCAGCGGCTTGTTGTTCCAGAAATCAGTGCTTTAATCGAATTGAGGTATGATATTCTATCTACCATTAAAAGCGAAGAACCAATTGGAAGACGAAACTTGGCTTTTACACTTGATATGAGTGAAAGACAAATTCGCAATGAAATTGAGTTCCTTCAGGATCAAAAATTGATAGATGTTGAGCGGCAAGGTGTGGTGTTAACAGAGTTGGGTGACAGCATTATAGAAGATTTAAAATCGATGCTGTATACATACAATGGACTTGAACAGTTAGAAAACACATTACGTGATAAACTGAATCTAAATAAAGCGATTGTTTGTCCCGGAAATGTTGATAAAAACTATCAAGTGATCAATTTTATGGGAAAATCCGCAGCTGATTTTATCATGACAGTGCTTAAATACAAAGATGTGCTTGCATTAACTGGAGGTGCAAGTACAGCAGCTGTTGCAGAACAAATGAAAGAAGCCTTATACCCGGATGTCTATGTCATTCCAGCACGTGGCGGAATTGGTAAAAGTCACGCGACTCAAGCCAACAATGTTGTGGCTGAGATGGCTTTGAAACTGCATGCTAAATATGAATTGCTGCATTTACCAGATAATATTGATATTCATCTGCTTGACGCACTTAAAGATTATCCGGAAATCAAACGGGTTTTCGATAAGATGGAGCATATAAATGTTTTCGTTTTTGGCGTTGGGCGCGCCGATGTGCTTTCTGAATGGCGCAATGTTTCTCAGGATGAAAGGCAGGCCTTAACGAAGGCGGGCGCAGTTGGAGAAGCATTTGGATATTATTTTGATTATCAGGGCAATATATTAAAGCCATCCAGCACAATTGGTGTCGATATTGAAGATTATCGAAAAATCCCGGAAAAGATTGCAATTGCAGGGGGAATAGACAAAGCAGAGGCGATCATCGGCGTTTGCAGGCTCGAACCGGGCGTTACGTTAATTACGGATGAATCCGCAGCAAAGGAAATCGTCCGTCATTTAAATAAATGAGTATATTATTTTTAAGGAGGCAATTATGTCTGTAAAAGTTGCGATTAATGGTTTTGGTAGAATTGGACGTCTTGCATTCAGACAGATGTTCGATGCTGAAGGTTATGAAGTTGTTGCAATCAATGACTTAACAAGCCCGAAAATGTTAGCTTATCTGCTGAAATACGACACAGCTCATGGCACATATAAATATGCTGATAGTGTTGAAGCAAAAGAACATTCTATCGTTGTTAACGGTACAGAAATTGAAATCCATTCTAAACCTGACCCGTCAGAATTACCGTGGGGTGATTTGGATGTCGATGTTGTTTTGGAATGTACGGGTTTCTTCACATCAAAAGAAAAAGCAAGCGCACACTTAAAGGCTGGCGCAAAGAAAGTTGTTATCTCAGCTCCAGCAGGCAATGATCTGCCGACGATCGTCTACAACGTTAACCATGAAACATTAACACCAGACGATACAATTATTTCTGCCGCATCCTGCACAACAAACTGCTTAGCTCCTATGGCTAAGGCGTTGAACGATTTGGCTCCAATTCAGTCAGGGATTATGTGCACCATTCACGCTTACACAGGCGATCAGATGACTTTGGATGGACCGCAGAAAAAAGGCAACTTAAGAAGATCCCGCGCAGCTGCTGCAAATATTGTTCCGACTTCTTCTGGCGCTGCTAAGGCAATCGGTCTGGTTATTCCGGAATTAAACGGAAAATTAATCGGTGCTGCACAGCGTGTCCCGACTCCAGACGGATCAACTACAATTTTAACTGCTGTCGTCGATGCTAAAGTCACTGTTGACCAGGTTAACGAAGCGATGAAAGCTGCTGCAACAGAATCATTTGGCTACAATACAGATGAAATTGTTTCTTCTGATATTGTTGGTATGCGTTATGGTTCATTATTTGATGCAACTCAGACCATGGTTCTTCCGCTTGAAAATGGTACAACTGAAGTGCAGGTTGTTTCATGGTATGACAACGAAAATTCATATACCAGCCAGATGGTTAGAACCATCAAATATTTCGCAGAATTAAACTAACAACTAGTATCTAATAAATACTAAACGGTGTTAGTGGCAACGAGGGCCGTTTTTATTGCGGCCCTTATTTTTTCACAGAGGATATAAATCATGAAAAAAACGGTAGAAGATATCGATTTAAAAGGTAAAAAAGTAATCATGCGGGCGGATTTCAATGTGCCATTGAATGATGCTGGTGAAATCACGGATGATACTCGAATTGAAGCAGCATTACCAACAATCAAATACATTCTTGGACAGAATGCAGCACTGATCTTAATGAGCCATTTAGGACGACCGGCTAATGAACCTGATCCAAAATATTCTTTAGCACCGGTTGCTAAAGCATTATCTGAAAAACTCGGCCTTCAAGTTATTTTCAATGATGATGGCGAAGTGGTTGGCGATGTAACGAAAAAAGCGGCAGCTGATTTAAAACCGGGACAGGTATTACTGCTCCAAAATACAAGATTCCGTCCTGAAGAAAAGAAAAATGGCGCAGATTTCTCAAAAGATCTGGCAAGTTTAGCGGATATTTACGTTGATGACGCTTTTGGTTCCTGCCATCGCGCGCACGCTTCCACGGAAGGAATTGCAAAATATTTGCCAGCCGTTTCAGGCTTTCTGATTCAGAAGGAATTAAAGTTTATCGGTGGTGCCTTAGACAATCCACAGCATCCGTTTGTTGCGATTTTAGGCGGTGCAAAGGTTTCTGATAAAATCGGTGTTATTACCAATCTCCTCGATAAGGTTGATACACTTATTATTGGTGGCGGTATGGCTTATACTTTCTATAAAGCACAGGGCTATGAAATTGGGACATCACTGCTGGAAGAAGACAAAGTGGATTTGGCGGCCGATTTGCTGAAAAAAGCAGGTGAAAAGGGCGTAAAACTTTATTTGCCGGTTGATAACGTTGTGGCACCGGAATTTGCGGCTGATACCCAACCCACTGTTGTGAATTCAAATGCAATGCCAAGTGACCAGATGGGAATGGACATTGGACCGAAAACACGTGAACTTTTTGCTGATGTCATTAAAAGTGCGAAAACTGTTATTTGGAATGGACCAATGGGTGTTTTCGAATTCCCGACTTTTGCAGAAGGGACCAAGGCAGTCGCAAAAGCAATGGCTGAATCCGAAGCAACTACTATCATCGGCGGTGGTGATTCTGCTGCGGCGGTTAAACAAATGGGCTTTGCAGATAAAATCAGCCATATTTCCACAGGTGGTGGTGCTTCCTTAGAATTTATGGAAGGTAAAGTCTTACCTGGAATTGCGGTATTAGAAGATAAATAAAAAACGAGGAGGGAAAGTTATGTCAAGAAGACCTGTTATCGCAGGAAACTGGAAGATGAATAAAAATGTGGAAGAAACGGAAGATTTGATTAAATCTTTAATTCCATTGGTAGATGGTGCAGAAGCGGAAGTTGTTTTTGCGCCTCCTTTCATCGATTTGCCAAAAGCGGTTGAGTTAACGAAGGGTACTAATATTGGCATTGGCGCACAAAATATGTTCTACGAAGAAAAAGGTGCGTACACTGGTGAAGTTTCAGGCGAAATGTTGAAAGATCTGGGCGTGAAATACGTCATTATCGGACATAGTGAAAGACGTCAATATTTTGCCGAAACGGATGAAGGCGTCAATAAGAAAGTCATTAAGGCATTGAAGTTAGGGTTGACACCGATTATGTGCTGCGGCGAAACCCTTGAAGAACGAGAAGCCGGCGATGCAAAGAGTAAGGTCGTTGGACAGATCAGAAAAGATTTAGCTGATGTTGATGATGTAACGAAGGTCATTATCGCCTATGAACCCATTTGGGCAATTGGTACAGGCAAGACAGCTAGCAAAGAACAGGCAGACGAAGTCTGTGGCTGGATTCGCGAAACAATTACTGATATGTTTGGAGAAGCGGCAGCTGAAGCTACACGTATTCAGTACGGCGGATCTGTCAAACCCAATAATGTTAAAGAATTAATGGGTATGGAAAATATTGACGGTGCACTGGTTGGTGGTGCGAGCTTAACAGCTGACTTTGCAAAAATCGTTAAATACTAATTTTAGGTTAGTTTAAAGGACCATGTTGTAAAACATGGTCCTTTCAGACTGTAGACAAACGAGGCTCTGAGAAAATACTCAGGAGCCTCGTTTGATTTAATATCAAGCTGCAATTTGTAGATTTATAAATTGAAATCGAAATATAGGACGATTCGGTCCTGAGTGGT
>NZ_VUMO01000002.1 GCF_009696145.1 Pseudoramibacter porci | reverse complement strand
TGCTTACTGAATGCATGGCCTGTTTCTATTATTGCTATTTTACCACGGTTGTATGGCAACAGGTGAAAAATGATTGCGATAATAAACAAAGCCTAGAGCGTTTGCCCTAGACTTTGTCTACAGTCTGGCGGCGCGCCTCTGACGGCGCGCCGTTTTTGTATGGCGAAAATCGGCTATTCGGGATCAGCGGGGACGGGCTGAGGATTTAAGACTTCCCCGATTCTTTGGCAGAACGGTGATCTCATGGTATAATAGAGCCGTATCAACATCATGCATTAGGAGAATTATGAAACCAACAACCCTTTATCTCGTGCGCCACGGCACGACAAAATACAACGAAGAAATGCGCCTTCAGGGCCGGAGCGATATTCCGCTCAACGATTTGGGCATGGCTCAGGGCAAACTGCTGACGGCTTATTTTAAAGACATTCCGATCGATATCGGCGTCACAGGGCCGCTGTCCCGGGCGCGCCAGACACTGGACTTTATTCTTGGGGACAAGAAAGACACGGTGCCTATTTTGATTGAACCGGATATCACTGAAATATATGGCGGCGTCGCCGAAGGCCGGCCCTTCGCCGAAATCAATGTGTTCTTCCCGGACCTGCTCGACGCGATGCGTGAAGCGCCAAGCCAATTTGCACCGCCGGACGGCGAAACCGGCCCTGAGGTGTACCGCCGGGTCACGACTGCCATCATGAAAATTCTACGGGCGCATCCGGGTAAAACCATTGCGATGGCGTCCCATGGCTTCGCCATTGACACGTTTTTGAATTACGCCGAAGGCCATCCGGAGAATCAAATGATCTCCCGGATCCTCGACAACGTCGCGGTTAGCAAATTTACCTACGATCCGGATACGGACCAATTGACAACAGATTATATCGGCGACAGCCACCACCTGACCGACGACTACCGCCAAAATTACGACTGGGATGAATTGTCGAAGCCGCTGCCGCTGTTCATTTACTACCCGAAATGTTCGACCTGTCGAAAGGCTAAAAAATTTCTCGATGACAGCGGCGTGGCTTATCAGTGGCGCGACATTGTGGCCGACCGCCTGAAGGCGCCGGAGCTTTTAGCGCTGATGGACCGCTCAGAGCTGCCAGTGCGGCGCTTTTTTAACACCAGCGGTAAATTGTACCGGGAGCGCGGCCTGAAAGATCAGGTCGGTCAGATGAGCCCGGAAGCAGCGGCGGCCTGTCTCGCGGAGGACGGCATGCTTGTCAAACGGCCGATTTTAGCCCTGCCCGACCGCGTGATCCTCGGATTTAACGAAGACAAATGGCGGGCGTTTTTAAACCTGTAATCTTAGAATAAACCCTTTACCACGAAGCGGAGGAATGACGATGAAAATCAGAAAATACGCGGAGCGGATTCCCCAATATACAGCCCGGGCCGTACTGCCTTTAGTCAAGCTGCCCAAACCACCGGTGCTCTCCGGTGTCAGAATGATTCGGCGTTTTCCGGAAGTCATCGCGATGACGGATGTCCGGCGCCTGCTGATCGTCTGCGACAAGGCGGCCGCAGAACAGCCTTTTTTAGCGCAGCTCAAGGAAGATTTGGCTGATCAGGATATCGCGTCAGTGGTGTACACGCAGGAGGCAGATGAACCGGAGCTTCACGACGTGTACAGCGCGGTGGACCGCTACCTGTCCGAGCTTTGCGACGGGGTCCTCGGCGTCGGCGGCGCATCCGCTATGCATTGTGCGAAGCTGACCGCGGCGCGGGTTACCAATATCAAGCCTGTGCCGAAAATGGCGGGGATCGGCCGCGTGTTCCACCGGTTGCCGCCGCTGTTCGCCGTGCCGATGACTTTCGGGTCCGGCTGCGAATCGTCGACGGGCGCTGAGGTTCTCGACGATGAAACGGGCAGCCGCATCACGGTGATCGATCCGAAGCTCTGCCCGATGGCCGTCTGCCTCGATCCGGAATTGACCTCGGCATTGAGCGCTGAACAGACCGCTGCAATGGGGATGGAGGCATTGTCCTTTGCGATTGAAGCGTATACCGGTTTGTTTGATACCGACGACGTGCGCACAGAGGCCCTGGACGCGAGCCGAATGGTTTTCGAAAACCTCAAAAAAAATGTGGCGGATTTAGAGGATTGGCACACCCGTTTAAATCTTCAGAAGGCGTCAGTCAAAGCGGGTGAGGCGTTCAGCCGCGGCATGGCGGGCTACACCTATGCGATTGCCAATGTACTCAGTGAAGCTTACGAACTGCCGAAAGCGTCTTTAAAAGCTGCGATTCTGCCGGCGGTGCTCGCGAATTCAGCGGATGCCTGCGCCGGCAAACTGGCGGAGCTGGCCTACAACGCTGGCCTCGGATCGGAATGGGACGAAGATGAAGAATTGGCTGAAGCGCTGATCGACCGCATTCATCGGATGAACGCCGATCTCGGTCTTCCGACAACATTCGCAGAAATTCGTCCTGGCGAGGTTCGGGAACTTGCCGCTCAGGTTGTCAGCGAAATGAATTCAGCTTATCCGGTTCCCAAGCTGATGGATCAGACCGAGGTGGCGGATTTGATCAGCGGGTTGATTGATTTAAACGCTTGAAAAGGTCATAGACCAGCCGAAGGTTAAGCAGCCTTCGGTATTTTTTATGGAAAGTCAAAGGTTCTATGGTATAATTTTGAAAATCTGTATTTTTAGGATCGACAAGATAAAATGAAACGAAAAAAATTACTCATTCTGATGAACGGTGTCGCCGGGACGGGCCTGGCCAATACGTACGCCCTCGATATCATTGCGGAATTCGCCAAGGATGGCTGCGAATCCACCGTCTACCCGATTCTGCCGTCGGAGGGCCTAACCGCAGAATCTATTTTGGCTGAAACCGACGGCCGCTTTGACGTCGTGGTCTGCTGCGGCGGCGACGGCACGTTGAATCACGCGATCAACGGCATGATGCACATGGCCCACCGCCCGATTCTCGGCTACATCCCCAGCGGTTCGACCAATGATTTCGCCAAGGGGATTGGGATTCCCGAAGGTCTGATCGATCAATGTCACACCATTGCGGGCCATCACACTGACCGCTACGATATCGGCCGCCTCAACGACAAGTATTTCAATTACATCGCGGCCTTCGGCGCGTTCACATCAGTGTCTTACGACACGAGCCAGACCTTTAAGAATGCCTTGGGCCATGCGGCGTACATGATGAAGGCGATTTTGACGATCCCTCAGAATTTCAAATACCGCAGCCGGTTTAAAATGATCCACGATGGCACAACCGAGGAGCGGGAAGTGCTTTTCGGCTGCATCTCCAATACGACGAGCATGGGCGGCTTCGAGATGCCCTTCTCTGATCGGGTGGAATTGTCCGACGGTGTTTTTGAGGTGATGCTCATTAAAGCGCCGCCGATGTGGATTGAAATCAACCAGATCTTAACGACGCTGCTGTCGGGCAGTACCGATAGCCCCTATATCGAGGTGTTCCAAACTCGGGGCATTACCTTTGAAATGGAAGAAGAGACGGCGTGGACCGTCGATGGCGAATTTGGGGGCAGTTTCAGCCGCGCCGATATCGCAGTGGCCCACCAGGCGATTGAAATCATGCTCCCGACGCCGCGGCAGAAAGAAAAAATGGATGCGGCCAATCAGCCCATTTTTCCCGAATAATCAACGATTGAAAGCAGGTGAATCCTCCAATGGATGACAACGAAATTAAAGCAATTATGGATAAATCCTGGCAGGACCGCGCGCGCTTTGAAGTGAACCGCGACAAGATGATGCGCGAACAGGCGGCCAGAGAAACGGCACCTTCTGAAGGCGGCACGGTGACTCTCGATATGATGGTCGCGGAGATTATCGAAGCGCACCCGTCAGCGGCGGATTATCTCGTCGCGGATTGGAACATGGCCTGCATATCCTGCCCGGCGTCTCAGAGCGAGACCCTGCGGGAGGCGGCCCAGGTGCACGAGCTCGATCCCGAAGATGTCTGCGAGGCCCTCAATGATTTTCTTGAGGACACCGCGATGATACAGGCCGAGGAGCTCGAATAACGTCATTTTGTTTCCAACTTAAAAAGAAGGCGCGAGGCCTTCTTTTTTTATGATGTGGATTTGTTTTGGAAGCGGTCTTTTACCCGGAGGAGCAACGCCGCGTTGATGACGACGAAGACAGAGCCGCAGTTGTGCCACAGGGCGCCGGTGATCGGGACGAGCAGGCCGAGGCCGGAGAGGACGATGGCCGTGAAATTGAGAATCATGGCGACGATGATGTTGAGCTTGATTTTTTTCATGGCGCGGCGGCCCATGTCGAACAGATGGGGCAGGCGTTTCAAATCGCCTTCGACGAGGACCGCATCGGCCGATTCGACGGCGATATCCGAGCCGATGCCGCCCATGGCGATACCGGCGTGAGCCGAAGACAGGGCCAGGGCGTCGTTGATGCCGTCGCCGGTCATGGCGACGCGGTGGCCGCGGGTTTCGAGATTTTTCAAGGCGGTCATTTTGTCTTCAGGCATCAGTTCACTTTTTACCTCGTCGATGCCAACGGCCGAGGCGATCCTTTCCGCCACTGCCTGGCGGTCGCCGGTGAGCATAACGGGGCGAAGTCCCAGAGATTTGAGGGCGCTAACAGCGGCTTTTGCGTCAGCGCGTACAGGATCGGCGAGGGCGATGAGGCCGACCGGCTCATGGTCGACACTGACAGCGATTGGCGTGGCGCCTTCGCTTTCGGCCCGTTCCATCGCAGCGTTAAGGATGTCGGATTCAAACAGGGCCGCCTTCCCAGCGAAGATGACATGGCCGTCAACTTTGCCGCGGATGCCCTGACCTGGAAGCACTTCAACGTTTGTGGATTCAGGCGGCGCGCCGCCAACCTCAGCGCGATAGTGCGCGGCGATGGCCTGGCCAAGAGGGTGCTCGGAATCTTGTTCGATGGCGGCGGCAGCGGCGAGGATATCATTTTCGCTCGCACCGCTTTTTAGGGCAGTGATGTGGACGACCGACGGCGCACCTTCGGTCAGGGTGCCGGTTTTGTCAAAGGCGATGGTGTCGACACCGGCGATGCGTTCGAGGGCGTCGCCGCTTTTGACCAGGACGCCGCATCGGGTGAGGTTGCCGATGGCGGCAGCGACCGCAGTTGGGGTCGCGAGAACGAAGGCACATGGGCAGAAGACGACGAGGACGGTGACGGCGCGGATGAACTGCCGGGTTAAAAGCCCGACGACCACAGCGCAGCACAGCGCCACGACGACCATCCACGTGGCCCACTTGTCCGCGAGGCCGACGATTGGCGCCTTGTTCGCGTCGGCTTCCCTTGCGAGGTCGATCATCCGCTGGAGGGTCGAATCGGCGCTCGCCTTTTTGGCGCGAATGTGAATGGGGCTGCCTTGATTGATCGTCCCGCTGAGGACGCCATCGCCCGCGCTTTTTTCGACGGGGATGGATTCGCCGGTCATGGCGGCTTGATTGACGGCAGTTTTGCCTGAGACGACGACGCCGTCCACCGGAATGGTCTCGCCTGCGCGAATCGCGAGAATGTCGTCGACCTGAATCGCTTCAACTGGAATGGTTGTGGCTTTACCGCCATTCACGCGTCGGGCGGTCTTTGGGGTTAGATCGATCAGCGCCGCGACACCCTGTCTCGCCCTTTCAGAGGTGAAGTCCTCGAGAAGGGAGCCGATCTGCATGATGAAGGCCACTTCTCCGGCAGCGAACCATTCCCGGGTGATCAGTGAAGCGATGAGTGCCAGGGAAACCAGAAGGTCAGCGGTGATGTCCTGCTCTGTCACAAGCGCTTCTGCCGCGCCGAAAACGATGGGCACTCCGCAGAGTACTGCCGCGATCCAGGCTGGGTCAAAAACGGAAAAGGCCGGAATCGGATGGAACCGGCTGAACAGACTTAATCCCAATGTGATTCCCGAAAGGACGACGCAGATCAGCGTCGGCCGGGCGTCGTTTCTTAACCATTTTGCAATCATGATGGATATCCTCCAATCTTTTATTTCGATTAAATTTATTGTAAAATAAATGGGATTTCGTTAAAATAATCAAAAAAGGCCGGTCATACACTACGGAACAAATTGACGAAAATGTCCGGCGCTTTCAGGACGAAGGGATTAGGAGGGAGAGCAGGGATGGCAAAAAGAGAGGACAGGCGTCAGCGCAGGAGCCGGCAGGCGATTATGTCGGCCTTTAGAACCCTGCTGACGCAAAAAACTTACTCGGCGATCACCGTCCAGAATATCATCGATTTGGCTGACGTTGGGCGCAGTACATTCTATGCCCATTTCGAGACGAAAGATACTTTGCTCGCGGCCTTGTGCGGCGACATTTCAGACCACGTCACGGCCAGGCATCAGCACGCTGAGTCGTCTCACGATTTTTCAGATGCCCGGCCCAACCCTCAAACCGTCATCACCCACATTTGCTACCATCTCCGAGACGACCACCGCAACCTCGTGATGATGCTGAAGGGGAGTTCACGCGCACTATTTCTGCATTATTTCAAAAATAGTTTGACCGAGACGTTCAAGGCGCTCTGGCGCGGTGAGATCGCGAAGGCGGCGCTGCCTGAGGATTTTCTGCTCAACCATATTACCGTTGCCTTTGTCGGCGCGCTGGACTGGTGGATTTCTCAGGATATGCAGGCTGAGCCGGAGACCATCGCCGCCTATTTTCTCAAGACGGTGGGGCCGGTGCTTTGTCCAACCCTGTAAGAAATGGCATGTGCGAACGAAATGGATCACCATATTTTTATAAGGAGGTTTTCATGATTTACAAAACACAGGGGACTTGTTCCCGCGCAATTGAATTCGACATCGATGACAAGGGCATCATCAACCATGTCGCCTTTGAAGGCGGCTGCGATGGCAACAGCAAGGGCGTCGCGGCACTCGTTGAAGGGCTTTCGGTGGACACGGTCATTGACAGACTGCAGGGAATCGATTGCCGCGGCCGCGGAACCTCCTGCCCGGATCAGCTGGCCAAGGCCCTTTCAGCCTGGAAAGCCGGAGAAATGGAGTAAGCTATGGATCTTTCAAACATCACGATTAACAGCCATTCGAGTATCAAGCTGGCGGGGAGCACGGTGGTCTACTGTGATCCCTTTCAGATTACAGACGCGTCCCGTGACGCCGACTTGGTCCTGATCACCCACGACCACTACGATCATTTCGATCCGGAAAGCCTCGACAAGGTCTGCAAAGACGACACGGCGTTCGTCGCACCGGCGACGTGCATCGACGAGGTTCAGGCGTACGCGGGAGATCGTCAGGCGATTGGGCTCGCGCCCGGACAGCAGGTTCTGATCGACGGCGTCCGCATTCAGGCGGTGCCGGCTTACAACGCAGCCAAGTCCTTTCACCCGAAAGACAACGCCTGGCTCGGCTACGTGCTCGATTTAGACAGCATGACGATTTACATCGCCGGGGATACGGACGGTTTAAGGGAAAACACGGCGATCACCGCCGACGTCGCCCTCGTGCCCATCGGCGGGACGTACACGATGGACGCAAAAGAAGCAGCGGACTTTGTCAACGCGCTGAAGCCGAAGGTCGCGATCCCGACCCACTACGGCGCGATTGTGGGCAATCCGACGGATGCCGATTTGTTCGAAGATCAGGTCAACAAACCAATCTCAGTGGTGCACAAACTGTTCGTCTAATTTAAATAAAAAACCAAGCCCTTGAGCAGATTTCATTTTCTGTTTAAGGGCTTATTTTTTTGCCGGCTGTCGTGAGAAATGCATTTACTATTGGAAAACTAAGTGAAAATCGATTTTGGCGTATTGGCATATACTTATAACTGTGATAAGATAAATGCGTATCAAATAATGCACGATTAATGCGAAAAGGGAGGAACCGATGCAGCTCACTGAACGCCAAAAACGTATTGCGGAAATTGTGAAGAATGAACAACCGATTACTGGCGAAAAAATTGCCCGCAGGCTGCAAGTGACCCGCAGCGCCCTTCGGGGGGATCTCGCGGTGCTGCTGTCGGGGCAGATTCTTTCAGCGCGGCGACATCTCGGCTATTATTACGTCGGCGGCGGCGAGGATCCGGTTCAGGAAAAGCTTGCGAGCCTGCGCATCCGGGATTACATGTCCGAGCCCATTGTCGTGCGTTCCGATTCCGATGTGGATTCGGCCATTTACCGCCTGTTCACTGAAGATATTGGGACGTTGTTCGTCGGAACACCGGAGGATGTCATCGGGGTGGTTTCCCGGAAGGATTTGATCAAGAGCGCCATGGGGCGGGACGATTTGTCGAAGATGCCGATCTCGATGGTCATGACGCCGCGGACGAAAATTGTTTTCGCGGATCCGAAAGATACGGTGCTTTCGGCGGCAGAAAAGCTGCTGCACAGCGAAGTCGACTGTCTGCCGATCGGCACGATCCACCGCGACGAGGACAGCGGCGACGAAAAATTTTCAGTCGTCGGGCGGCTTTCAAAAACGAATATTGTCAAAATCTTCGTCGCGCTCGGAGAAAAGCAGGCGGCGCGATAAAAGAGAACTGGAAAATTGAGGGCTCATCCTGAATGGGGTGATAGGCACATCATACGAAAACGGCGTACCCTTGCGGTGCGCCGTTTTTTTTGAATCATACATTACCGAGAAAAACACAGTTTAAATATTTCTTTGCAATGTCCTGAAGGGTGTGCAGTGCCGCGATGGGAGTTGGCGGCTTCGCCGCACGGTACATCGGAAAATACCGAGTCAAATGAAGGGGCAGGTCTGGGTCTATCGCTGCGAGCCACGCAGCCTCCTTTGCCATATCGCCGGGATCGTCGTTTAAGCCCGGGACGATCAGGGTTGTGACCTCGACGTGGCAATGGGCGGCTGCCAGAGCGATAAAGCGCTGTGTGGTTTTGAGATCGCCGCCGCAGGCGCTGTAGATTTCCGGCCGAAAGCCTTTGAGGTCGACATTGACCGCGTCAAAGCAGGGGAGCAGTTCGGAGGCCACCGCATCGGCGCACTGACCGTTGGTGACCAACGCGTTGATCATGCCGGCTCTGTGAATCAAGCGCGCCGTGTCCCGGACGTATTCGTAATTGATCAGCGGTTCGTTGTAGGTGTAGGCGACGCCGATATTGCCATGGCTTTCCTTGAGCGCCGCGGCTTTGGCCAAAACGTCTCGGGGCGAAATGCGGTGGGTGTTCTGATTTGGAGCCGTCTGGGAGATCGTGTAATTCTGACAGAACGGGCAGCGCATGTTGCAGCCGTAAAAACCGATGGATAGAATTTTTGAGCCGGGCATGAAGCGCGCAAAGGGTTTCTTTTCGATGGGGTCCAGAGCCATGGACGCGAGCACGCCGTACCCCGACGGGACGACGTGTCCTTTGCGATTCGTCCGCGCGCGGCAGTATCCGGTTTCACCGGGAGCGAGGCGGCAGCGATGGGGACAGAGCGTACAAGTCACCGGCGCGGTCATGTCAAGGCCTCGTGACGTACCACTTCGAAGCGCATGAGCGAAATCGGCTCATCCGGACGGATGCCGGCTTTCTGTCTCGAGATGGCGATCTGTTCAGCCGGGGTGTCGACGCCGTCAAGGTCGGGCAGCAGCAGCCCCCGCCGCGCGCCGTTTGTGACGATGACGCCGTAGCGCTTCGCGTCCAGCGCGTCGGTGGATTGAACGGGCTCTGGTGTCGTCAGCACGTCGACGGAAATCTCCAGCGCCGCCAGTTCAGACGGCGCAATCGGCCGAAATCGCGGATCCTCCGTTGCGGCAGCGGCCGCGTTGTGGATGATTTCCTCTGCGATATTTTGGCGGGTCGGCATGAAGGTGCCGATGCAGCCGCGCAGCTGTCCTTTTTCGTGAATCGAGACGAAGACGCCGGCACGGTCCTGAGCCATGGCCTTCGGCAGACCCTTCGGCGCAGCGATTGTGGTGCGGGTCTTCACATAAGTTTCGATGGCTTGCTTGGCCAGAGCGACGTAAGGGTCAAAAGCGCGGAAAATCCCGGTGCCGTAACCGACACCGAAGGTGTTTTGGTGGGAGAGGATCTGCGGTGTGACGGACAGATTGGAAAGGGCGCCGGCCATGATCGTAAAGGAGCGGTGGCCGCATTCTTCGGCGGCGTCTAAAAAAGCGGGCGTGAAGTGGAGCAGGGCCTCGAAATCGCCGCGGTCCATGACGTCCATCAGCCGTTTGTCGTACACCGGTCCCTGGGGGTGAAAGCCGTAAGGGCCGTCCGCCTTTTGACAGTGGGATAAATCACCGCTGGCGACGTAGACGCAGCGCCGGCCCGTTTGACGGACGGCTTCTGCGATGAGCTCGCCGAAATGCCAGTGATCCGCGAGGGACAGGCCGGATAATCCGAGACGCACGAGCTTAAAATCAGGGTACCGACGGCGAATGAAATACAGCGGCACAAGGGTGCCGTGGTCCGGCGTCAGCGACGAGGTGCGCGCGCCCACAGGACCGGCTGGGAAATTTTCACCCTCGGCCAAATGGACGAGGGCATCGCGCAGCTCGGTATCGTACGTCACATCAAAGGTGACCTCCGGCGCGCCGAATCGGCTGAAATCACCGGCGGCTTCGCGGTCGGGCGCAATGTGGAAATAATCGCGGTACATCGGCGCGTGGGGCGACGACAAAATAATGGTCTGCGGCGCGAGGGCGGCAATATCCCGCGCGACGGCGTCGCAGCCATTCAAGGTTTTCTGAATGATTTTCTCTTCGCCTTTGCCGATTTCAGGCACAGCAACAGGCGGATGTGGCAGCATATAGCCTGCTAAGATCGACATCGTAAGACCTCCCTTAAAAGTTTGTATCTGAAATTTTCTCAATTGTCTGTATTTTATCGCCGAAACATAAAATTTAGTTGAAGCGGGGGCAGCTTTTGTTCTGCGGAACATGGCTTTTATAGAGGGACCGTGTTAAAATAAGAGACAGCAAGCGTTCTCATTTGAGCGCGGAATCTGACACACACATGAGGGGAAGTTATGGATTTTTATCAATTTTATACCGGACATTGTTTCGATGCGCACACGTTTTTGGGCGCACACCTGACAGAAAACGGCGCCGTGTTTCGGACCTTCGCACCGGCGGCCGAGCGGATTGATCTGCGCCTGTGGCAGGAAGACGGCGAAATCACCGTGCCGATGCACGAAATCTACGACGGCAATTTTTACGAATGCGAGGTGGCGGGGGCAGCGCCGGGGGATCTTTACGCTTACGCCATTTATCACGGCGGCGGCTGTGTTGAGCACTGCGATCCCTACGGTTTCGGCATGGAGCTGCGGCCGGGGCACCGCTCCGTGATCCGCGATCTCAGCCATTATACGTTTGAGGACGAAAAATGGATGGCCGGGCGCAGTGGCGGCGAAGATCAGCCGATCAATATTTACGAAATGCATTTGGGATCCTGGCGAAAAAAGGGGGACGCGCCCGACGGCGGCTGGTACACTTACGCAGAAATCGCCGGACCGCTGATCGCGTATTTGAAACAATCCGGATACAACGCGGTCGAATTTCTGCCGCTGTCCGAACATCCGGCGGACGTCAGCTGGGGGTATCAAAACACCGGTTTTTTTGCACCCACAAGCCGCTACGGCGACGCAGAAGGGCTGATGACCTTGGTCGACGCGCTGCACCAAAACGATATTGCTGTGATCATGGACTTCGTGCCGGTGCACTTTGCAGTGGACGACTACGGCTTAGCCAATTACGACGGCACGCCCCTGTACGAATATCCCCATCAGGATGTGGGCAACAGCGAGTGGGGCAGCAAAAACTTCATACACTCCCGCGGGGAAGTCTGCAGCTTTCTTCAGTCCGCGGCTAATTATTGGCTGACTGCTTATCATTTTGACGGCCTCAGAATGGATGCGATCTCCCGGATCATTTACTGGCAGGGGGATGAAGCCCGGGGCGTCAATTACAACGCGGTGGATTTCATCAAGACGATGAACCAAGGGCTCAAAGCCCGTCATCCCAGCTGTGTGCTGATGGCGGAAGACTCCACCAATTTCGAAAAGGTGACTGCGCCGGTGGATGAAGGCGGCCTGGGCTTCGACTACAAATGGGATCTGGGCTGGATGCACGACACCCTTTCGTTCTTCCAATCCTCACCGGAGCAGCGCCTTGGGCGGTACCACAAGCTGACTTTTTCGATGATGTATTTTTACAACGAGCATTACCTGCTGCCCTACTCCCACGACGAAGTGGTGCACGGCAAGGCGACGATACTCCAGAAAATGAATGGCGGCTACGACGGCAAATTCCCACAGGCCCGGGCGATGTACGCTTATATGATCACCCATCCTGGGAAAAAGCTGAACTTTATGGGGAACGAAATCGGCCATTTCAGAGAGTGGGACGAAAAACGGGAACAAGACTGGAATCTTTTGGAATTCCCGATTCACGAAGCGTTTTACCATTATATCTGCGATCTGAATCATTTGTATTTAGAACATCCGGCCCTTTACGCGAAGGATTACGACAGGGACGGCTTCGAGTGGACACAGGTTCACGGGGAAGACCGGACGGTCTACGGCTTCGAGCGCCGCAGCGTCGGCGAGACGGTTCTCGCGCTGTTCAATTTCAGCGACAAGGGACACAGCGAAAAATTGCCAGGGCAGCCCGCGGATTACAAACTTTTGATTCACAGTAACGACGAAAAATACGGAGGAGCGGTCGAGAATCCAGAGCAATGTTTAAGCGTTCAGCAGGGCGAGCTGATTTGCGCCCTTCCGCCGTTTTCCGCAATCCTATTCTTAAAAAATCAAAATAAATTGTAATAAAGTGTTTGACAGAATTGGCCGCAGCTGATACAATCTCTATTGATGAAATAATAAACATGACAAAAACCGGCATTGCGCCGGATGTGAATGAGAAAGATAGAGGTGATGGACATGTTGTATATTATGGACCGGATGTCCGGTGCGGCTCAGTTTGGCGAAAAGGGCGGCGTGGGCGCGCTGCACGAGCAGCTTCAGACGGCGGACGCGGTTGTGATCGGCGCCGGCGCGGGGCTCTCCACAGCGGCCGGCATGACGTACTCGGGGAAACGGTTTGACGAGTATTTTTCGGATTTTGCTGAGAAATACGGCATTCGGGACATGTATTCCGGCGGGTTTTTCCCGTTTCCGACGGAAAACGAGCGCTGGGCGTGGTGGAGCCGGATGATTTACGTCAACCGTTACACCAAGGCGCCGTCGGACGTTTATCCCAATTTGTTAAAACTCGTTCAGGACAAAAATTATTTTGTACTGACCACCAATGTGGATCACCAGTTTCAAATGGCCGGCTTTGACAAAGACCGTTTGTTTTACACCCAGGGGGATTACGGTTTGTTCCAAAGTGTGAATCCGGCAGTTCGCAAAACTTACGACAATGCAGAACAAGTTATGGCGATGATGGCAGCTCAGGGGTTTGTAAAAAACGCAGCAGGCGTCTTTGTGCCGCCGGAAGATCAGACGGTGGCCATGACCGTCGCCGATGCATTGATTCCAGTTTGCCCGGATGACGGCTCGGCGATGACCATGAACCTTCGCTGCGACGACACCTTCGTTGAGGATGACGGCTGGCACACCGCCTGCCAGCGTTACAACGATTTTATTGACCACCTGGACGGTCAGCACGTGCTCTATTTGGAGCTCGGCGTCGGCATGAACACTCCGGTGATTATCAAGTACCCATTTTGGCGGCAGACCGCGGAAAATCCTCAGGCGTTTTACGCAGCGGTTAATCTCGGAGAAGCCGCCTGCCCTGAACGAATTGCGGACCGCTCCATCTGTTTGAACGCGGATATTGGCGCAGTCCTTCGGGAATTGTTGTATAGAAAAGATAAATAATCGAATCATTAGGCTTAAGGTCATTGTGATATGTACCCTCTTTACTGGACGTCCAGTAAGGAGGGTATTTTAATGCGATACAGCTACGAGCACAAAAGAAAGGCTGTAAATCAAGGAACCCAGAATTGAAAAAAGCAAAAACAAAGAAACCACCAGAACTTAATGAATCTGAACGTGAAGAATTAATCAAATTAAGAGCGGAAAATAAATATATGAAGGCGAAACATGAACACCAATGAAATCATATCTTATGACTTGTCGAAACATCCAAATCTTGATCAGATCAGAATGAAAACCGGAATGTTCTATGGCTATGAGAAGTGCTACGATTCGTTTGAAGCTTTCTCTGCTGCTGTGAGAGATTACATCGATTATTACAATAACGAACGGATTCAGAAAAAAACAAAATGGATGCCGCCTGTAAAGTATAGGCAAACATCCATGTGTTTGAGTAATTAATTTTTATACGTGTGTCCAGGATTTGGCGTACGTATCATTTTCTCTTAAGCCTTTTTTGTTGTAAGTTTACTGACGTTCTTTGACTTTTTCGTTCAAGAAGAACAAGCCGATTTTTTTGCCGCCGAAGGTTTCCATCAGTTGAACCATGCGGTTGGCGTTGACTTCTTCTTCGCCCTGTTCGTGGACGAACCACTGAAGGAATTCAACGGTCCGGTAGTCGTGGACATTCTGGGCGGCTGCCATGATGTCGTTGATGCAGCCGGTGATGTATTGTTCGTGGCCCAGAGCAGCTTTGACTGGTTCGAGAAAATCGCTAAAGGTCACGTCCGGGGCATCGATCTGTCCGAGCTTGACAGCCTGTCCGTTTTCGTGGAGATAGCGGTAGAACTTCATCGCGTGTTCTTCTTCTTCCTGTGCCTGTTTTTCATACCAGCCTGCATAGCCATCCAAACCGTGTTCGTCGAAATAAGCGGCGATTTGGAGATACAAATAAGCCGAATAGTATTCTTTTGTAATCTGATCGTTTAACATCGTATAGACTTTTTTGTCCAAAATCAAGGCCCCCTTAACGTCTTAAATTTATAAGGTATTATATCAAAGGCATTGTCATTTTTCAATGAGATGGCGTATAATATAAATGTAAAGATAACGCATTATTTATGTAAACTTTAAAGAAAAAGGAGAGTCAACGGATGCATCACGCTTATGTTTTTATGGCCGACGGTATGGAAGAAACGGAATGCTTAACCATTGTCGACCTGCTGCGCCGGGGCGGTGTCGATGTCACGACGGTCTCCGTCATGAAGGAGAAGACCGTTCGCTCTTCCCACGGGGTGAGCATTAAGGCAGATAAAAAATTTAAAAAGGTCGATTTCTCAGACGCCGGTCTATTATTTCTACCAGGTGGCGGGCTGGGCGTTCAAAATCTTTATGCCCACAAAGGGCTGCGCAAGCTGCTTAAATCCGCAGATCGCGAAAAGACGATTCTCGGTGCGGTGTGCGCCGGACCTTCAGTCTTGGGAAAGCTTGGGATTCTAAAAGGCTATCATGTCACCTGCTATCCAGGATTTGAAGACCAGCTCAAAGGCGCGGACTGCACTGGAGAGGGTGTTGTCGTCGACCGACGCATCGTCACGGGAATAGGTCTCGGCTATTGTGTTGATCTGGGTTTAAAACTTGTGGCACTGTTGGAAGGACAGGAAGTCAGCGATAAGGTCAAAGCTAAAATTCAACACCCAGATTGTGTCAAAACGATCGAAATTCATTAAGATTTATGAAGGAATCTCGGCCAGCACTTGAGCAATGCTCTCTTTTTATATATAATAAAACTGTATCTTTATAGATTGATAACAGATGTATTCAGAAAGAGAGATTATGAAAACAAAACGGAGTATCCAAACGAAATGGCTGATCACGGTTGTGGTCGCCCTGATGACGGTCATGCTCGTCAGCTTGTTCTGCCTGATGCGCGTGTACGCCGAGCCGGATAACCAGTCGAATCAAGATTTAACCCATGCTGTGGCGGTCGAACAGAAAAAAGACGGCAGCTCAGACTATAAAGTGATTTTCAAAGTCAATTCGGATACCGCGAAGGCAGGCGACTATTTTACGATCACGCTGCCGGACGGACTGACGATTAAGAATCAGGATCGTTTGAATCTGACGCCATCTTCCGACGACAAAACACCGTCGGCTTCCGTCAAGGTCGAGGGGAAAACCGTCACCGTTACCTTGACGGATTACGCGGCGTCCCATTACGATTTATCAGGAAGCTTGACTTTTAAAAACGCCCAGGGCGGTGATCCGTCGACAGAAGGCACCCTTTCGGGGACGGCTTACGGGACGCTGTCGATTCAAGACGCCGCCTCTGACGACGACAGCCTCGGCGTTTCCGGCGCACAGCTCGTCATTAAAAACAAAAACGATGGTTCAGTTGCGGCGACAGTAAAAACCGACAGCAGCGGCAAGGCCGAAGCGAATCGCCTCAAGGCCGGCGATTACACGGTCGAAACCCAGACGGCGGCTGCGGGTTATGAAAAATCCGAAGCGGCGGATGTGACGATCACATCAGGGGAAGCGCAGACCCTCAAGATCACGTCTGAACCGGAAAAAGTTGAGATTAAGGTGAACCAGATTTGGGACGACAACGACGATCAGGACGGCGTCCGCCCCAAAACAATCAAGCTAACCCTTTACGCGGAAGGCAGTGAGGCTCCGGTTGATGAAGCGACTGTTTCAGCTGATGCAGGTTGGGCCACAGCTTTCAACGCGCGAAAATACGACGCAGACGGCAAGGCGATCCGCTACACAGTGAAGGAATCACGCGTCACCGATTACGAGCTGTCGCAGATGGGCAGTATGAACGGCGGCTTCCTGCTGATTCACAAGCACACGCCGGAAACAGTAGACATCCCGGTGCGGGTCACTTGGACGGATCACAACAACCGTTACGATGACCGCCCGACCGCTGTTGTCGTGACCTTGCTTAAAAACGGCGAACCGGTGGACAGTCAAATCGTGATTGCCAATGCGTCGGGGCAGTGGAAGACGATGTTCGAAGGGGTCGACGAGTACGAAAAAGGTCAAAAGATCCAATACACCGTCACCGAAAACAAATTGAAGGGCTACACCACAAAAATTGACGGGACGAAAATTTCCAACCGATTAAAAACGGAAGCGCAGGACCAGATGATGGCGGCGGAAGCCAAACGCCAGCAGCAAAGCATCACGTTTCTGAAGGCGATGGTGCGCCACCCGATTCAAACTATATGGTCCTGGCTGAAATCTTTGTTTTAAATAAGGGGTGAACAACATGGCATTGTCGATGAATCGTTTTTTAACGGCACAGGAACGGGATTATCCAACTGCACTGAGAGAAATCCAGGCGGGGCGCAAGCAAAGCCATTGGATGTGGTACATCTTTCCGCAGATTGCGGGCCTTGGCTTCAGCGCAAAATCCCAATTTTACGCCATTGCCGATATGGCGGAGGCAAAGGCCTATCTGGCTCAGCCGGTGCTGCGCGCGCATCTGATTGAAATTTCAGAAGCGCTGCTGAAACTCGACACCCACGATGCCAGAGAAGTGATGGGCTTTCCTGACGATTTGAAGCTGCGCTCATCGATGACATTGTTCCATTTGACCGACCCGAGCATTGATGTATTCAAACAAGTGCTCGATCATTATTATGGCGGCGAAATGGATCAGCAGACCATTGATATTTTAGGCATTAAGCAAGATGAGGACCCTGAGCTCGAGGCCAAACAAGAGGCGGAGGAAGACAGGGAAGCGAAAGAAAAAGAATAATTCGGTAGACAACGGAATTTGCTGCTTCTGGTTTTTGTACGCCCAGCGCGATGAAAGCCGGAAGCTTTTTTAAGGTCAAAATCAAAATCAAGCAAAACGGAAAGAACGATGAGAAACAGAGGACACAGGCGATCAGCCTTGGCCGCGGCCTTGGTGTCGGCCCTTTTAATAGCGACGGGCTGCAGCGCGGCCTTTGGCACGTCGAATGAGCCGGTGAGCCGTCAAGTCATTGCGATGACGACGGTGATGAATTTAAAGGCTTACGGCAAAAACGCCGAAAAGGGGCTCGATGACGGCGAGAAGGAAATTAACAGATTGGATCAGCTGCTTTCGGTCGGCTCCGATACCAGTGAAGTCAGCCGACTCAATGGGTCCGGTGGCGGGACTGTCAGCGCAGATCTCGATACATTATTAAAGAAATCGCGCGCGGTGTATCGATCCACAGGGGGCGCCTTTGACATCACGGTTTACCCGCTGATGGATTTGTGGGGATTCACCAAGGTGTACAACGAGTCCGATGAGCTCGATCAGAACAAGCCGCGGAATATTCCGACGGCGTCGGCCATCGCGCAGACCCTCGAAAGGGTCGGCGCAGACAAGATCAGCTACGACGAGGGAACGAAGCGATTGGTCTTGCCGGCGGGCACACAGATCGATTTCGGAGGCATCGCAAAGGGCTACACCTCTCAGCGCATTGTCGACATCATGAAAAAAGACGGGGTGACAGCTGGCAATATTGAACTCGGCGGCAACGTTCAGGTCTTCGGGAAAAAGCCGGATGGCTCGCCCTGGACCATCGGCCTGACCGATCCGAAGAAAACCAGCCGGACCATGGGGGTGCTGACGCTGACGGAGGGCCGCGCGGTGGTGACTTCCGGCGGGTACGAACGCTACATTACCGGCAAGGACGGGAAACGATATCACCACATTCTCGATCCGAAGACCGGTTACCCGGCAAAGAGTGGAATTCAATCGGTCACCATTGTCTGTAAGGACGGCACGACGGCAGATGCCTTGTCCACAGCGATGTTCGTTTTAGGCAAAGATAAGGCCATCGCCTATTGGAAAAATCACGCAAAGGATTTTGAGATGATTCTGTTAGACGATGACAAGACCATGTGGGTGACTTCAGGCCTGAAGGGGCAGGTCGAGTCCACCCGATACAAGATGAAAATGATCACGAGGGGGAAATCATGAGTTTAAAAGAGAATGAATTGGAAAAGCCGAAAGCCAACGGCGTGGCACTGTTGCCGATTCTCGTTTTTCTGGTGCTGTATTTGGGCAGCGGCATTTATTTTGAATACATCCATCCGATTAAGGGGAAAATGGGCTTTTACATCATGTCGGTTGTCGTGGCCTTTGGCATCGCCCTGATTGTCGCGTTCATTCAGAATCCGAAGCTGTCTTTCAGCGACAAGATTCACGTCTGTGCTCAGGGCATTGGCGACGATAACATTACGATCATGCTGTTCATTTTTCTGCTGGCCGGCGCCTTCAGCGGCGTCGCGCAGGCGGCTGGCGGCGTGACGTCCACGGCGAACATGCTGCTCAATATCGTGCCGGCGCGTTTCGCTGTGCCCGGGCTTTTCATCATTGCCTGTTTGATTTCGATGGCCATGGGGACGAGCGTCGGGACGATTACAGTGCTGGTCCCCATTGCAGCGTCGGTGGCGTATACGGCCGGGTTGAATCTGCCAGTTTGTGTCGGCGCTGTGGTCGGCGGCGCGATGTTCGGCGACAACCTTTCCTTTATTTCGGACACGACCATTGCGGCGACCCAAACCCAGGGCGTCGAGATGAAGGATAAATTTAAAGTGAATTTCAAAATTGCGCTGCCGGCGGCCATTGCGACGCTGATTGTCACGGCGCTTTTGACTTTCCACGGCGCGCCGAGCCATCTCAGCCATTATCCTTTCCGCGTCGGGCTGGCCCTGCCGTATTTTGCGGTGCTGGCCGCGGCGCTCCTCGGCGTTAACGTGTTCATCGTGCTCGGCGCAGGGATCGTTTTGTTTCTCATTTTCGGCGCGGGCTGCGGCACTTTGACTTACGTGAAAGCTTTCTCGGCGATGGGCGACGGCACAAGCGGCATGTTTGAGACGATGATTGTCACGGTACTCGTCGCGTCGATCGCGGCGCTGATGCAGGAATACGGCGGATTCGAGGCGATCCTTCAGTGGATCCGCAAACATTTCAACGGCCCGCGGGGCGGCATGTTCGGCATCGCGCTCTTGACCGGGCTGATGGACATTGCGACGGCCAACAACACGGTGGCCATTGTTGTGGCTGCGCCGATCGCGAAGAACATCTCAGAAGAGTATGGCGTCGACCCGCGCGTAACGGCATCGCTCCTCGACACGTGCTCGTGCATTTTCCAGGGCATCATTCCTTACGGGGCGCAGCTGCTCATTGCGGCAGGTCTCTCGGGCATCTCCAGTGTTGAGATCATCCCCAATCTGTTCTATCCGTTCTTTCTGTTAATTAGCGTCGTCTTGTCAATAGCGTTCGGTAAAAAAAGCAGCAAGCCCCATAAGAAAAAACAGGCGTAAAAAAATACGAAGATCCATTTGGATCTTCGTATTACTTTTAATCGGAATGATTATTTGGCTTTGCCCTGATTGGCAACCGCATTGATCTTCGCGGCGATGACGTCGGGGTCGCCGATGTATTCCTTAGAAATGAACTTGCCTTCGTCGTCGAGGGTGTAAACCAGCGGCACACCGGTTGGAATGTTGAAGCCGAGGATTTCGTCTTCGCTCATCCCTTCAAGCGACATCGCGAGGGCGCGCAGGGAGTTGCCGTGTGCGGCGATGAGCACGCGTTTGCCGGCGAGCATCTGCGGCAGGATGGTTTCGTTGTAGTAAGGCATGACGCGGTCGATGGTCAGCTTCAAGCTTTCGCCCAGAGGCAGATCTTCTTTCGGAACACTGCGGTATTGTTCCTGAAGTGCTGGATTTCTCGGATCGTCTTCTTCCAGAAGTGGCGGTGTCGTTGCGAAGGAACGGCGCCAGATTTTAACCTGATCTTCGCCGTATTTTGCAGCAGTGTCGCTCTTGTTGAGGCCCTGCAGTGCGCCGTAGTGGCGTTCGTTCAAGCGCCAGGTTTTGTAAACCGGCAGCCAGCAGCGGTCCAGGCTTGTCAGTGCGAGATCCAACGTGTGGATGGCGCGTTTCAGATAAGATGTGTAGCAGACATCAAAATCAAATCCGGCTTCTTTGAGCGCTTTGCCGGCATCGGCTGCTTCCTGGCGGCCCTGATCGGACAGTTCGGCATCGTGCCAGCCGCAGAATTTATTTTCTTTGTTGTATTCGCTCTGGCCGTGGCGCAGAAGAACCAATTTCATCGTCATGGATATTACCTCTCATTCGTAAAAAATATAAAATTCAGCGATTAAACTATCATTTATTGTTATTGTAGCCAAAGGGCAGGTTTTCGTCAAGACAAAACGACAGCGGGTTCAGCCGCTGCTGTTAAAATAAAGATGCGCAAAAAAGGGGGAAAGCTTATGTTTTTGATGATCGGCGTTACAAATGGGCAGAAGGCACTGCCTGACCACCAGACAGGTGTCTGCCCGAGATGCGGGCAATTCACCGCTTACGAAGTGTTTATGACTTACACCCAGCTGCTTTTGTTTTTCATTCCGTGCTTCAAATGGCACAGACAGTATTTTGTCAGAATGCGCTGCTGCGGGGCGGTTTACGCCCTCGATGCGGAAATCGGCCGGCGCATTGCCCGGGGTGAGGCGGCTGCGATCCGTCCTGAAGATTTAGACGGGCCGATTGGCCCAGCCGTCGAGGACCATTTTCGTCGTGCGCCGCGGCATCGCTGCCGTTTCTGCGGCTACGAAACAGATGAAAATTTTGACTATTGCCCCAAATGCGGCCGGCGTTTTGAGGATTAAAGAAAATGCACTTCGAGCAAATGTGCAAAGTCAATGACATGCGGCGCATCCTGATCTGTAAACATCAGGGTGCGCTTTTTTAGATGGATAGAAAGGATTTTGCCGCGCCGCGTTCTGACATAGCCGGCATTTTCGATGTAAGGTGCAAAATAAGTCAGCGCAACGGGAACACCGCCTGATGGACAGGTACGCAGCTTTTCGCAAATCAATTTGAGCGCGGCGTCGAGGGCTGCTGCGGCGTCGTCGGAAAGTTCTGGACAGGCAATGGCCGTGTGATATGCCTCGCAGGCGCTTAAGGCCGTGTCGTAGGTGCTCAGTGCAGCAAAGGGGGCGAAAATTTTGGCCCGGTTCGCTGTGGACATCGGCGGATGACGGCGGCTGAAAGCGTCGCCGTCGTGCCGCGGGGCGCCCTGACGCAGTAATGTTTCGCGGTTCATGCGCGGTGCCCGCCGATCTCTTCATTGCGGGTCAGAGTTCTGGCATTTTCAAGCAAATCCATCCCGCGGAACAGGGCGTTCTTGCCGTAACGTTTCCGCACTGAGACGAAAGCCTGCTGCAGCGCGTGTTCCCGTTTGTCACTGTCGGGGTCGTCCCAGAAATTGCATTGAACGGTGGCCTTCGCCCTGGGCACGACGCGGTTGGCGGTCAGGGTCACCCGACGAACGGGCAGGTCGGGGTCGGCGATCTGCTCGAACAGACGCAGGACGTTCGGAACGATTTTGGAGGTCAATGCTGTCGGGCTGCCGAGGTCAGCGCTGCCGTGGGCACTTTTGGGAACCTTTCGGCCGTAGTGATCGATGTGGACCGGTCCGGTGTAACGTCCGCCATCCAGGGCGGTGCGGTCAAAGCCAATGTGCAGGGTAATGGAGGCGGTCACGAGGCCCTTGTCGACGAGGGTGAGCGCCAGCTGATCGGCCATTTCCTTGACGATGAGTGCAGCGTCTTTGTGAGGGTAAGGCTTGGGCAAAACTTGACCGGAGCCAAGAGAATGATCCTGAGGACAGTAGGCTTTGATATCAGCCATTGTGCAGGGCTCGATGCCCCAGGCGTGATCAATTAAGATCTGGGCGTCGACACCGAACAGCTGGTAGAGCAGTTCTTCGTTACGTCTGGACATTTCGGCAATATCGCCCATGGTCGTCATGCGGTAGCGGGCCAGTTTTTTTGAAGTGCCCGGCCCGATGCGCCAGAAATCCGTGAGCGGTTTGTGGTCCCAAAGTTGCTGACAGTAACGGCGCTCGTCGAGCTCGGCAATGCGCATGCCTTTGGCGTCGCCGTTTATGTGTTTGGCGACGATATCCATGGCAATTTTGGCGAGATAAAGGTTAGGGCCGACACCGGCGGTGGCCGTGATGCCGGTCGCGTCGTAGACATTCTGGATCAGATAGGCGGCCAGTTCCCGGGGCGTCATTTGCATCGCGTTTAAATAAGGTGCCGCGTCGATGAAGACTTCGTCGATGGAATAGACGTGGATGTCTTTCGGCGACAGGGTTTTCAGGTAGATGCCGTAAATTTGCGAAGACACTTCGACGTAGCGGTGCATCTGGGGCGGTGCGATGAGAAAAGGAATTTTGCGATGGCGTTTTTTTTCCATATACGCGATTTGCTGCTTGACCTCAAACAGCCGCGGCCGGCTGCTGACGCCAAGGGCTTTCAGCGCCGGCGAAACGGCGAGGCAGATGGTTTTGTCCGTTCGGGTCTCGTCGGCGACGACGAGGCGGGCGCGCAGCGGGTCGAGTCCACGCTGAACACATTCCACAGACGCGTAAAAGGATTTGAGATCGATGCAGAGATAAGCGGGTTTCATCCTTTTCCTCCATAATCAAAATAAAGATGGTCAGGAACAGTTAATATTTGTGAAAAACCGGGCATTGGGCACGAGGGGAACGCGAAGGTCCCAGCCCAGACGGGTCATTTCCTGAAGTTTGATGAGCACAAGGTTGACGTCGGTGCGCAGAATTTTGGCCATTTCGACGACATCTCGGCCGTCCTGGGCGAGCTCGTAGACCTGATCGTGATCCAGGAGCAGGTGTGCCGCAAAAGCGTTGGCTTCGTATTCGGTGTGGTCCACCGTATCGAACAGGGAATTTTCACTGAGGGCTTCTCCCTTTGCCAGATCGCGGTGAAGCTGGTCGTGCCCCAATTCGTGGGCGAGCACCATGCGGCGCAAATCCTCCGAAATGGAAGGATTGATCAAAATGATGCGGTGGCGCCAGCGCACGGTGTACATACCGAGGAGCTCGTCAAGATCGGGCACTTCGTAGAGGCGGATGCCGAGCTTCTGAATGATCAGCTCCAGACGGCGGTTGCCGTATTGGCGGATAAAATGTTGGGCACAGCGGTAGATGCCGGAAGAATCAATCATCGTCCTTCACCTTCCGCCGTTTTCTGCCGTATTTTCGGTTGTCTTCTTTACAATCGAAATAGGCTTTTTGCAGCGCGATCATGACGGCGTCCTTGTCCCGTTCAGAAAGTTCTCCGCCGGCGAAAAGGCCGGAAAGCTCCGCGACCAGCTCTTCGGCCTGCCGCTTGCCTCGGCTGCCGTAACGCTTGGCGGATTCTTCGACGAAGACCTCGTCTTCGGTGAGCAGATAGTTCAGTGAGCAGTTCAGGGTTCTGGCCAGGCGGCGGTAGATTTCCCGATTCCTCGGGTAGCGCCCTTCCTGTTCGTAGCCGATGTAGGTGCGTCTGGAAATGCCGACGGCTTCGGCCGCTTCGGCTTGGGTCATCGCGGCCCGATGCCGCATTTTTTTCAGTTTTTCTCCAAATTTCATAGGATCGCCTCAATTCGTAATAATCAATTTGCAATTGCATTATGCAATCTAATTGCACTTATCTTACACGCATCCTGCCGGGTTTGTCAAGGGTGTGTCTGAAAAAATGTTTAAGAAAAATTTGGGCTTGCTCCCCTATAATGCGCCTAGATGCATACAAAAAAATTGGAGGACACGATGAATAGAAAACCTGTTGCAATTAAGGACATCGCCGGAAAAATTTTGGAAGAGCTGCCCCAGGGCGTTCTGCTGACGACGAAGACAGCCGACCAAGTCAACACGATGACGATTGGCTGGGGCACGCTCGGCATCGAATGGAACAAGCCGATATTTGCCGCTTACATTCGCGAAGGGCGCTTCACCCGCGCTCTGCTGGATCAGCATCCCGTTTTTACGGTCAACATCCCGGCAGAACGCACCGCTGAAGTTCGGAAGATCGTGGGCCGCTGCGGTTCCTGTTCCGGACGCGATGTCGACAAAATTGCCGATACCGGTTTGACCCTCGTCGATGGCGAAAAAGTCGACGTGCCCGCTGTTAAAGAATTGCCGTTAACGCTAGAATGCAAAGTCGTCTTCAGACAGCGCCAGGATATTTCGGCGATTGATGACAAATTTGATCACTTTTATCCTCAGGACAAGGACAGCACCGCGAGCGGCGCGAATCGAGACGCACACATTGCCTATTACGGCGAAATTGTCGACGCCTATATGCTTGAAGATTAAAACAAAAAAATCCGCTGAGTTTTAATCAGCGGATCTTTTTTTGGACGGCCATTGCGGCTTCAACTCGGAAATCAGAACGGAGACAAATATGACGGCAAAGCCGACGAGCAGTCTCGGCGTCAGGCGCTCACCGTAAAACAGAACAGAGAAAAGCACGCCGAAGACGGATTCGAGACAGAGGATGATCGAGGCAGAAGTTGTGTTTTCGTGCTTGAGCCCGTAATTTTGACAGAGATAAGCGAGACCGGAGGCGAACAGCGCCAGATAAATCAGCTCGCCGAGACAAGACGCCGGAATGTGGGCTGGCCAGATCTCTGTGAAGCGTGCAATGATCCAGCAAAAGATAGCGGCAAATGCGAACTGCATGATGGTGATCAGGATGACGTCGATGGTCTGGCTGTAATGGGCGGAGGCGATGATGTTCAATGCGAAAAATACACCGCAGATTAAAGTCAGGCCGTCGCCCCAGCTGACGGTGAATTGCTGCGTCAGGCTGACGAGTCCGACGCCGGCAATACACAGGAAGACAGCGACGATGTTGGCGCGGTCCGGACGCTTCTTTTCGATGGCCCAGGATAAAAACGGGACGAATACACAGTAGACGGCGGAGAGAAACGAGTTCTTGGCCGGCGTCGTCCCTCTCAGGCCGATGGTTTGAAAAGCGTAAGCCAGACAAAAGGTCGCGGCGATGATGAAGCCTGCTTTCAGATGTTTGGGCTTGAGCTGTGCGACGCGCTTGTGAAAGATTGAGGCTAGCAGCGCGGCGGCGATGGTGAAGCGCAGCGCCAAGAGATAAAAAGTGGGAAAGACGGCGACGACGCGTTTCATCAAAAAGAAGGATGAGCCCCAGATGATGGCCGCCGCGAACAAAGCCAGCTGGGGCAGAAGATGCGGGTGTTTTTGGGTGAGCTTGAACATAGAACCTCCAGGGTGAAAGTGTACAAATTTTGAGCAATGCCGTTATTATATCACAACGCTTTTCGTTTTCAAAAGGTAAATGATGGCTTTAAAACTGCGGCCAAAAAGGCTATAATGGTCACATCAAGATTGTTATGTAAGTGAAAAAGGAGACGAGCGATGGCGTACATGGCGTTGTACCGGAAATACCGGCCGCAATCTTTCGATGCGGTGGTCGGCCAGGAAGTGACCATTCGGATATTGAAGAACCAAATTACGAGCGGCCGGATTGGCCACGCCTATTTGCTCACCGGGATCCGGGGGACGGGCAAGACGACAATTGCCAAGATTTTTGCCCGGGCGATCAATTGTCCGAACAATCAGGACGGCAACCCGTGCAACACCTGTGAAATCTGCCGGGAAATTGAACAGCCCGGTGTCATGGATATCATTGAGATCGATGCGGCCTCCAACCGCGGCGTCGACGAGATTCGGGACATCCGGGAAAAAGTCAAGTACCCGCCGACTCTCGGGCGCTACAAGGTCTATATCATCGACGAAGTCCACATGCTGACCCGCGAAGCCTTTAACGCGCTGCTCAAAACCCTTGAAGAGCCGCCGGCACACGTCGTCTTCATTCTAGCGACGACCGAGCCCAACAAACTGCCGATGACCATTCTCTCGCGCTGCCAGCGCTTTGATATCCGGCCGATCAGCCAGGAAGCCATTGTCGCCAGGATGGGTGAAATATTAGCGGATCTCGACGTTCAGATTGAGCCGGAGGCGCTGCAGTTTATCGCGGCCCGCGGCGATCACTCGATGCGCGACGCGCTGAGCATTCTCGATCAGGTCATCGATCTGCAGGAAGACGGCCAGCCGATCACCTACAGCCAGGTTTTGGATTTCCTCGGTATGGCCGATCAGCAGACGATACGCCAGCTCATCACGCACATTGCACAGCGGGACGCATCGTCGGCACTGACCCTGCTCAAAACGCTGAAGGAGCGCGGGCGGGACGCGGCGCTGATTCTCGACCAGATGATTGACGCCGTGCATCAGGCGCTGATTGTCCAAACGACAGGCGAGAGCGCCATGGCCATTCTCGGCATCGGCCAGGGCGATTTCGAATCGCTCCAATCGGCAGCCCAATTAGCGGGCAGCGGCCGGCTGTTTGAGATCATGGACGTTTTAATCGACGCGAAGGAAAAATTAAAATACAACGACATGGCGGAGATTGTGCTGGAAATGACGGTGCTGAAGCTGTGCAGCGAAGGGGCAGCGCCCGCGATGGAAGCGCCGCAGGTGCGCAACAGTGCGCCGAAAACTCAGCGGCCAGCTCAATCGGCGCCAAGACCTCAGCCAGAGTTGGCGCGGTCTGCGGCGCAGCCGCCGGCCAGAAGTGCAGCGCCGATCTCGGATACGCGCGACGGGCAAGCTGATGCAGTTCAAAAAGCTCAGGCGGCAGTGCAGCGGGAAAACACAGCAACTGCGCCGAAAGGCGCCGGCGTTGACGTCCAGGCTCTCAAGAAAAAGATGACTGCAGTCTTGAAAAAGAAAGCGCCGCTGGACGGCAAAATGTTTGAAAAAGGGCGGCTGATTCAAAAAGACGCGGCGCACTACGATTTGTGCTTCTTTGAAGACAGCGGCGATCAGATGGCCTGTGATCGGTGCACCCGCTCCCAGGCGAAGCTCGAAAAACTGGCCAGCGATATCGTCGGCCGGAAAATTCAATTGAAAATTAAAAGCGTAAAAAAAAACTTCAGTGACATGACGCTGGCGGAAAAGACGGCGGCGATCGTCGGCAATGTGCCAGTCGTCCGCAAATAAAAGAATATTTGTAAAAAATGCTGAAGTCTTGATCATAAACATGGTATAATGAAAAGGAACATCAAAGGAGAAATTAATGGGAAAAATGAAAAGACGCGCGCCACGGGGCGGCGGCAAAATGAATCAGAAAAATATGATGAAGCAGCTCCAGAAAATGCAGAGTGAAATGGCTCAAGCCCAGGCGAATCTCGAAGAACAGGAAGTTCAGGGAACCGCTGGCGGCGGCGCCGTGACCGTGACCATGGACGGCGCGAAGCGCGTCAAATCGGTGCACATCGATCCGGATGTCATTGACGAAGACGATATCGAAATGCTCGAAGACCTGATCGTCGCGGCTGTTAACGAAGCAGGCACGCAGGTCGACGCCATTACCAGCGATCAGATGGGACATCTGACCGAGGGGATCAATATTCCGGGGTTGTCCTGATTGAGCGTTTATCCAGAATCGATAGACCGGCTGGTCAGCGAATTGACAAAACTGCCGGGCATCGGCGAGAAGACGGCTCAGCGGCTGGCCTTTCACTTGATTGACGCTCCGCGGGACGACATCACCGCCCTGGCGGATGCACTGGTCGCAGTGAAGGACAAGGTCCACCTGTGCCCCGTCTGCTTTTCCATTACGGACAAGGCTACCTGTGATATCTGTGCCGATCCGAATCGGGACCGCAGCGTGATTTGCGTGGTCGAGCACACGCGCGACGTCTACGCGATTGAACGCACCCGCGAGTTCAACGGTTTGTACCACGTGCTGCACGGCGTCATTTCGCCGCTGGAGGGCGTCGGTCCTCAGGATATCCGCGCGCGGGAGCTGATCAAGCGCCTCAACGACGAAGCGGTGAAGGAAGTGATCATGGCGACCAATCCGACACCGGAAGGCGAGGCGACGGCCGTTTATTTAAGCAATTTGATTACGCCGGCGGGCATTCAGGTGACCCGGCTGGCAAAGGGTATTCCCATCGGCGCTGATGTGGAATACACCGATGAAGTGACATTAATCAAGGCCTTTGAAGGCCGCAAACAAATATAACCAACAAATGAGGGAGGTTTGCACGATGTTGAAAAAAGGAATTAACGCATCGCCGGGGATTGCCATCGCCCGGGCGATCGTTTACGTTAAGCAGGAACTTACGGTGGTCCAAAAGACGATTGACGACGTTCAGGCGGAGCTTGATCGCTTCAACGCTGCGGTAGAAAAGAGTAAAAATCAGCTCGATACGCTGAAGGAAAAAACAGCCAGCGAAATGAGTGAAGAAGAAGCGGCGATTTTCGAAGCACACAGCATGTTCCTCGAAGATCCTGAATTTGTCGGAGCCATCACCCAGGCGATCGAAAACGATAAAATCAACGCAGAAGCGGCGACAAAAGCTGTTGTCGATCAATTCTATGCGATGTTCGATGCAATGGATGATCCGTATTTTAAAGGGCGCGCCGCAGATATTCAGGATGTTGGCGACCGGCTTATGCGCAATCTGATGGGCATTGAAATCATGGATATCTCCCATTTGGATGAAGATGCCGTCATCGTCGCAGAAGACCTGGCACCGTCGGACACCGCAACCATGGATAAAGTCCACGTCAAAGGCTTTGCAACCGATATCGGCAGTCGTACCTCCCACACTGCGATTATGGCCAGAAGTTTGGAAATCCCGGCGATTCTCGGACTTCAGGATATCACCAAGACAGCGAAGACCGGCGAAATCATCATCATCGACGGCAGTACCGGCGAAGCCATTGTCGATCCGACGGATGAAGAATTGGCCGCATACAAAGAAAAACAGAAGGCATTTGAAGCCTACATGGCAGAATTGGCCGAACTTAAGGATCAAGAAGCTGAAACCACAGACGGCCGCAAAGTTAAAGTTGTGGCCAACATCGGCAGTCCGAAGGATGTCGAAGGGGTCGTCCGCAACGGCGGCAAGGGTGTCGGCCTGTACCGCAGCGAATTTTTGTACATGAATGCTGACGAAATGCCGTCAGAAGACAAACAATTCGCCGCGTACAAAACCGTCATCGAACAATTTAAGGACGGCGAAGGCGTCATCATCAGAACGTTGGACATCGGCGGTGACAAGAAACTGCCGTACCTGCCGCTTGAAGAAGAAATGAACCCGTTTTTGGGGCTTAGAGCCATCCGCCTTTGCCTCTCCAAACCGGACATGTTCAAGACACAGCTGCGGGCCATTTTGAGAGCTTCAGCCTTTGGCAAGACCCGCATCATGTTCCCGATGATCGGCAACGTCGATGAAGTGCGCCAGGCTAAAGCCATTCTCAAAACATGCATGCAGGAATTGGATGCAGAAGGCGTCGATTACGATCATGATCTCGAAGTGGGGATCATGGTGGAAATTCCGTCTGCGGCTATCACGGCGGACATTATTGCCGACGAAGTGTCCTTCTTCTCGATCGGGACCAACGATTTGTGCCAGTACACTTTGGCGGTGGATCGCATGAACCAGAATGTCTCTTATCTGTACGACCCGCTGCACCCGGCTATTTTAAGACTGGTGCAGAATGTCATCACCCAGTCTCACAATAAACCAGGGAAATTCACCGGCATGTGCGGCGAAATGGCCGGAGATCCGGTCGCCGCGCTGATTCTGCTCGGACTGGGCCTTGACGAATTCTCTATGAGCGCGTCGTCCATTCCGCAGGTTAAGAAAATTATCCGGTCAGTCAGTTTCGAACAGGCAAAGGCTGTTGCCGACAAGGCCATGACGATGCAGACCGGCGGGGAAATTCGTCAGTACGTTCAGGATAAGCTGAAAGAGCTTGGCATTCAGACCATGTAAATGTGAAGCATCACGAAAGGGGAAAAGCGCATGAAAAGAAAACAAGTAACCGTGACAAATAAGGCAGGCCTTCACGCGAGAGCGGCGTCGATTTTTGTCTCAGAAGCAGGACAGTTTGAATCCGATATTGATGTCATCAACGGTGAAACGCGGCTCAACGCGAAAAGTATTATGGGGCTCATGTCCGGCGGCATCGGCCAGGGCGCGACGATCACCATCGAAGCCAACGGCGACGACGAAGACGAAGCGGTAGACACTTTAGTGGAACTCGTTGAAAGCGGTTTTGAAGAAGAAGAATAAATAATTTTGAATGCCTAACCGATTTCGAGTGTCCATTCAGGTTTGCATATTAAAATTTTTAAAAATTACATGTCAAGGAGAATTGCAATGGCTAACAAGGAATCTTATTTCATCGGCGGAATATTCGCAGGCGCCGTGATCGGCGCGGCGGCGGCGCTGCTCTTTGCCCCATCGACGGGGGATGATCTGCGGACCAGCATCGCGAGCGGTGCCAAGGAAAGATGGGACGACCTGCAGGATCAGGTTAAGGAATACGGCCACAGCCTGAAAAATCAGATTCAGGACGCAACCGATACCCTGACCGACCGCGTCAATCAGTACCGCAGCGAAATTGAAGATAAAATCAACGACATCGAACAGGATGTCGACGATGATTTTGAAGCTTTCGAAGATGAATTCGGCGACGTCCTTCAAGACGAAGGAGAAGCAGATTCAAAAGAAGAGGCAGCTGAATGAATCAAATGATACCGCTGTCGGCTGTTTTTTGGATCATCATTGCCGTTTCAATTCTCTTCCTGGTCGTCTATTTAATTGGACTGATCGTCGAAACACGCAGGACGATGGAAAAAATCAACAGTCTGCTGGATGATAATTCAGAAAAAATTACCAATATCATTGACAACGCGGACGCGATGGTCACGGACGCAAAGACGTCGGTGGATACCGTCAAAGAGGGCGTCATTGAACCCCTTAGCGACACGTTGATCAAGCTCCAGAGCCTTTTCGGCAAGAACAAGAAAAGACGCCGGGTGGGCCTGCCAAAGCGCAAGAGAAAAGAAAGTGCCAAGTAATTTAAGCTGTTTAAAGAATCGAGCTGTGGATTTGCCGCAGCTCTTTTTTTTGTGCGCAATTTTAGGGATTGCCCCTCGGTCGTTACCGGGCACAAAAGATTTTTGCATAACCTTTACATTTTTGAAAGCTTTACAGGTTGAAAACAATCTCAATATTGGTTAAAATTAAATAAATAGACTTATCATATAGTTTTCAGGAGGAAGATTATGAAAAATTATCCGACAAAAAACATTCGCAATATTTTGCTTCTTGGTCATGGTGGAAGCGGGAAAACGACGCTTGTTGAAGCGATGGCTTTTAACGCCGGCGCAATCGACCGCATGGGCCGCATTGATGAAGGCAACACGCTTTCTGATTTTGACAACGAAGAAAAGAGAAGAATGTTTTCAATTTCTTCCTCAGTGATTCCAATTGAATACGGTGGACATAAACTCAACATTATCGACACGCCGGGTTACTTTGATTTCGTAGGGGAATCGGCGGCGGCTCTCGAAGTCGCCGATGCTGTCATCATTGTCGTCGATGCCTTGGCCGGTGTCCAAGTCGGCACCGAAAAGGCCATCGAAATGCTGAGACAAGCCGACGTCCCGGCTTTCATCGTGGTGAACAAAATCGACCGCGAAAACGCTAAAATCGGCAAGGTGGTCGAGGAACTCAAGGCGTCCTTCGGCAACAAAATCGTGCCGTTTATCCAGCCCTGGGGCGAAGGCAGTGAAATGCGCGGCATCGTCAATATCGTCGATATGACCGGCCGCGAAAGAAAAGACAACCGTTGCTTTGATGCCGAGGTGCCGGCAGATCTGATCAAGGTTCTGGAACCTTATCGTGAAATGATCATGGAATCAGTGGCCCAGACATCGGAAGATTTGATGGAAAAATATTTTGACGGCGAAGAACTGACCACAGAAGAAATTCACCACGGCCTGCGCCAAGGGGTGCTCGCCGGGGATTTGGTGCCGGTGATGTCCGCGTCAGCGGTTCAGAACATCGGGGTTGAAACCATTGAAAATATGATCATCGACTATCTGCCGTCTCCGGACGAAGGCAATGAAGTGGGCGGCATCGATCCGCGGGATTCCAAGGAAATCGAACGTCCGATTTCGAACGACGCGCCGTTCTCGGCCCGGGTCTTTAAAACTGTTGTCGACCCCTTCGTCGGGAAGCTCTCGATTTTCAAGGTCATGGGCGGCACCCTGAACAGCAGCACAGAAATTATCGACGCCAATCAGGACGCAAAGGTAAAGGCCAATCATATCTACGTACTGCGCGGCAATAAGCAGATTGAAGTCGACAGCTTAGTTGCCGGCGATATCGGCGCATTCAGCAAACTCACGGACGTCAAGACCGGCGATACGCTCTGCGATCCTGCCGATCCCATCGTCTATCCGCCCATCGATTTCCCGAAACCGGTCATCTCAATGGCCATCGACGCGAAGGACAAGGGCAGCATCGATAAGCTTTCCACCGGGCTGCACCGCTTAATCGAAGAAGACCCGACCATTACCGTGACCCGCAACAAAGAAACGAAGCAAACGGTCATTTCCGGCATCGGCGAAATGCAGCTGGAAATCATTTCCAATAAACTTAAACAGAAATTCGACGTTGACGTCGAACTTTCACCGATGAAGGTGCCGTATCGCGAAACCATCAAGAAGAGCGCGGACGCCGAAGGCAAACACAAGAAACAGTCAGGCGGCAGCGGTCAGTACGGGCACGTTTTTGTTAAGTTCGAACCAATGCCGGATCCGAACGACGATTTCCGTTTTGTCGACAAGGTTGTCGGCGGGGCGGTGCCACGCAACTTTATTCCGGCGGTCGAAAAAGGCCTCGAAGACTGTATGCAGCACGGCGTGTTGGCCGGCTATCCGGTTACCGGCGTTCAGGCCACTTTGTACGACGGTTCTTATCATCCGGTCGATTCTGACGAAATGTCCTTCAAGATGGCCGCTGCGCTGGCGTACCGCGAAGGGATGAAGAAGGCGAATCCGGTCATTCTCGAACCGATTTACAGTTTGAAAATTACCGTGCCGGAAGAATATATGGGCGACGTCATGGGCGATCTCAACAAAAAACGCGGCCGTATCATGGGGATGGAACCCGCTGTCGGCGGTTTGCAGGTGATTACGGCGGAAGCACCGCTGTCCGAATTGGAAAAATACGCGACAGAATTGCGCTCGATGACACAGGCCCGCGGCGAATTTGAAATGACGTTTGCCCGCTACGAAGAAGCGCCGGCGAGTGTCTCCGAAAAGGTGATCGCGGACGCTGCAGGCGGCGATACAGAGGATAAAGGCGCCAAGAAAGAAAAGGGCAAAAAAGATAAAAAGAAAAAGTAAAAAAATAGAATGAAACCAAGGGATCTTCGCTGCTGCGGGGATCCCTTATTTTTAAAATTAACGCAAAAGGGGAAAACATGCGAAAAAAGCTTCGCCTATTTTTTAACAACGCGCCGCTTAATGGGGCACTGCTTTATTTTTTCGCCGTTTGCGCCATATTCTTCGGTGTTGGACGGCTGCTGCCCGTCTCTATATGGACAGAAATAATTTTCAGGTTCGCCCTATTTGTGCTGATCGTCTTTTTTTTGCACACGATTTTTGGCTGGACCCTGAAGGATCTTGGGTTTTCCACAAAGGGAATGGGTGTGTCGATTTATTTAAGCTGGTCGGAATGGATCAAAGTAGTGATGTACGTGTCGCTTTTGGTCACGCTGGCTCATCCTCAGGCGATGCACCAGCTTGAGCAGGCCGGTGGCGCCTCAGCGCTCGTGCCGACACTGCGCGGCGTGGCCAAAAATCTCGCGGCACTGACACCGCAGAAGTTGGCGGTGACCATATTGTTTGGGGGGTCCGTTGGACTTTTTGAAGAAACCTTTTTCCGATTGGGGCTGGTGAATCAACTGCGCCTGCATTTCGGGGATGGCTTTCAAAGGGCCTGGTGCACCGTGCTCATCAGCGGCGGCTTATTTGCCGCCCTGCATTTTATGAATGCGCTGAATCAGCCCCTTTCGCTCACGGTCATGCAGGTGCTCCAGGCTTTTGGCACAGGTGTGCTCTGGGGTGCGATTTATTGGCGCAGCGGCAACGCCGTTGTCCCGGTGATTCTTCACAGCCTGACGGATATTTTAATTTTGACCGCGACGGCCGGCACCTCGGCCTCTGCGGCTGCAAGTTTCGGCGCTTCCGCGGCGTATATGGGCTTCGATTTTGCCCTGGCGGCCATCTATCTGCGGCCGAAAAAGACAAGACACAGCGGGATTCAGGCAAAGCCGTTGTGGTATAATGATCCCATAGAAGAAATAGAAGAAAATGAAGCGAATTTTTTGAAATAAACCAGAGGTGAAAATATCATGCAAGCACATAATCGCATTGGCGTCATCGACATCGGTTCCAACAGCGTCCACCTGGTGGTCGCCATTTATCACGAAGCTGACGGCTATTTTTCTGTGATTGACGATGCAAAGGTCAACGTTCGTCTGGGCGAGGGCATGACGCGGACGGGAAAATTGGATCCGGAACGAATGGACGTGGGCGTCGACACGATGAAAATATACAGAAGGATGATCGACGCCTACGAGCTCGATCAAGTCATTGCTACGGCGACGGCTGCGGTGCGCAAGGCGAAAAACGGCGATGATTTTGTGCGTCGGGTTAAAGAAGAAGCGGATATTGACATCAACGTCATTCCCGGCGAGCAGGAGGCGATGTACGATTACCTCGGCGTGGTCAACACCATTGATATTCAGAATGCGCTGTTGATGGATATTGGCGGCGGCTCAACGGAATTGGTTCTGATTCAGAATAGGGAAAAGAAAGCCGGCGTCAGTCTGCCCTTCGGCGCGGTGGACCTGGCTGAAAAATTTAACCTGACCGACAAACCGAAGAAATCTGATTTGGAAAAGCTGCGTGTTTTTTTAGAGGGCGCTTTTTCGCAATATCCCATGTTGGCAGAAGCCAAGGGCTATCCGGTGATCGGGGTTGGCGGAACGATCCGCAATATGGGGCGCATCCACCGCAGAATGATCGATTATCCCCTTGAAATTGCGCAGAACTACCGCATGAGCCGAAAAGATGTCAAGACCGTCTGTGAAAAAACGGCGGCGATGGATTATCAGGAACGGAAAAATATCAAGGGGCTTTCTAAAGCCCGGGCGGATATTTTCGTCGGTGCCAGTCAAGCCGTGCTTGAAATCATGGGGGCCATCGACTCCGACCAATTGATTATCTCCAAAGCGGGCCTCCGAGACGGGATGTTGTACGAATCCATCGGCTACGGCGAAGGCGAGCTGGTGCCGCAGGTCTTTGAATATTCGCTGATTAACGCCGCGCGCCAGTTGGATGTGAACTGCATCCACGCGTACCAGATTTACCGCATTTCCAGGAAGCTGTTTAACGAGCTCAGGCCCATTCACGGTCTGACATTGAGCCGGACGTTAGACAAATCCCTTCGAACGGCGGCCATGCTCCACGATTCGGGCATTAAAATCCAATACTCGAATCACCAGCTTCACAGCTTTTATTTGATTTTAAACGCTGGGATCAATGGTCTGACCCACGAAGAAATGTTAATTGCGGCGTTCACAGCGCTGAATCACCGGACCGGCAAGAAGGTACAAGTTGATGCTGAATACGCTAAAATGTTAACCAAGCAGGATCTCAACATCATCGACGTGTTCAGTGCCATTTTGCAGATTGCTGAATATTTGGACCGGGATATGGACGGCATTGTCCGCGATGTCAATTGTGTGATTTCTGACGACGCGGTGACCCTTGATGTGCTGTCCCAGGAACATTCTGTGTTTACCGATATGATTCTGGACGAATGCGGAAAGAAATTCAATCGGGTGTTTAAGCACACGCTGAATTTGGAAAATGAGATCATAAAATGATTAAACTGATTGCAACAGATGCGGACGGTACGTTATTTCCGGATTACGGTCAGGATTTACCAGTATCCTATTTTGATACGGTGCGGGTACTGATGGACCATGGTATTATTTTTGGCGTTTGCAGCGGTCGGCCGGCATCGAATCTGAGAAAGGTGTTCGCCCCCATTCAGGATCAGATTTTTTACATTACTCAGAATGGGGCGATGGCGTCGTATAAGGGAAAGACCATCTATAGAGAAGCGATTCCAATGGCAGATAGCCGTGAGATCATACGCGATATCCGAGCGCTGGACGGCTGCATGACCCTGTATGACACGGGCGAGGTGTGCTATTTTGAAAAGAGGGATGAAGAAGCATACCAGTTCACACGTGATGTCTATCATTTCGATTGTGAGCTAGTGGACGATTTGCTTGATCTCAAAGCACCATGTATTAAATTTTCGGTTTATCGTGCAGACCATGTCGAAGAAGTTACAGAAAAGGCATTTGCGCCAAAATGGCGGAAGAAAATGAATGTAGCCTGTGCAGGAGAACGTGTGGTGGATATGATGCCAAGGGCGGCGTCAAAGGGTTCGTCTTTGTCTAAGGTCCAGGCAATTTTTGGTGTTTCGATGGAGGAGACACTGGCTTTTGGCGATAACAGCAACGACATCGATATGCTAAATCAAGCGAAATACAGTGTGGCAGTCGACAATGCACGTCAGGAGGTTAAGGAAGTATGCCGCTACGTTGCCGACAGCAATATCAATGACGGGGAATTAAAAGTATTAAAAGCTCTATTAAAAGATCTTAACCATCCCGAAGCTGCATTGAGATCATTTGAAAAATAGAATCTATTCAGAAGTTTTTAGCAGAAACGCTCAACGATCGGCAGTTGGGTGTTTGTTTTAGACGCGTTAATGATGATTTTTGATCGACATGCAAATCTGAAGAATCAGAGAACAGACTTGGTAGTTTTGATTCTAAAATCAGCTAACGAGAGATTAAAAAATAAAGGAGACGCGGCAATGACAACGACACTTTATTTGGTGCGCCACGGCGAAACTTACGAAAATCACGATCACATTTTTCAAGGGGTGCTTGACACCAAATTGACGCCAAAGGGATTGGCGCAGACCGAAGGATTAGGCCGATATTTTAAAGCTATACCGATCGATAAGGCTTACACCAGTCCGCTTTCGCGGGCGAGGATGACAGCGGAAGGTGCACTGACTTATCATCCGGAAATCAAAGCAGAAATCGTCGATGATCTTCACGAAATCGAAGGCGGTGAACTGCAAGGCCTTGATTTTGATACCTGTAATCAGCGGTTTAACAACATCATGGTGACCTTTCGGAAAAATCCCTCGGCGTTTGATCCGCCGGGCGGCGAAAGCCTGCCTCAAGTCTATCGCCGTTTTACCAAAGCGGTGAATACATTGGTGAGGCAAAATCTGGGAAAAACCATTTTGATCGCGGCACACGGGACTGTGATTCAGACCTGGATCAATTACGCCTGGGGCCGTTCGGAAGATCAAATCAAGTTGGCTTTTCTGCCGAATGGATCGGTCAGCAAATTTACTTTTGACGATGAATTGAACGTAAAGATCGATTACCTTGGCGATGTGAGTTATATGGATACTCAAGCAGAGTGAGACGTTTTTGACATATAAAAATACGCATTGGGAAAACCAATGCGTATTTTTTTGCGGAAAAATTATCAGGGAAGAGAATCATTTATATAAGTGACCGGATTATTTAAATATTGGACAGAGACAACACTGCGATATTTTTGAAAAAAATGTAAATATGAAAAACATTATTAATGGCAATGAGTATGTTAGAATAAAAATGAAAATGATTTCTTAGTGGAAATAAGGTCTTTCATTCGCACAATGCGATCAATGTGATTTCGGGAAATCCTTATTTGAACTCACCTTGTTATTCACGAAAGCTATTAATCTGAACCAGCGACCTCTACCGTGTGAAGGTGTTTTTAAAAACTTTTAATAATTTTAATCTGATAAAAAACAACGCCCAACTGCCTTTGGCAGCTGGGCGTTGTTTGCATATACGCGCAATTATTTCTGATACCGGAAGGGGCCAACACCGCGGCGGTGTTTTTTGAGCAGCGTCAATTCGACCCACGGGATGCTTCTCAAATCTTCGCCTTGTTCAATGAGTTGGGGCAAATGTTTGAGCAGGCCTTCAAAGGCTTGGGTGGCCTTGTGCGCGGAGGAGATGATCTGCTGGACGCAGTAGTTGGCGCGGAAGACCGCAAACTGGATCTGAGAGTAGGCGATGCGATCAAAGGTTTTGTCGGCCGTATCGTTTTCCGGATCGCCGCTCACGCGCGTGCGGCGGGCAGCGGTGTCCATTTCGTCCTTCCAGACGTAGGTACGTTTGAGTAAGTCGCGGTAAGGCGCAGCGCCCTTTTCGTAGGCATTAAACTGATCCTGAACGAGGGCGACAACGTCGTCGACTTCCTTTTCACCGCGGTACCAGGCTTCGATGGGAGAGAAGGCCTGTTCGACAAGATGGATAAAAGCGTTGACGTCGTCGGAATTAATGGGCGCGCCATAATCTTCCGGCGTCGGCATCGCTTGTGGAAACGGCGTACTTTCTGTATTTTGAGATTCAGTCATCATTTCGGGTTCCTTTCTTATTTACGCAATTCTATTTTGATTATATGTATATGCTTTTTAAATGCCCTTATTATATCCGTAAGCTTCGCCATCGTCAACTTTAATATTCAAAATATGAAAGAAAAGATAAAGAGTGAAATGGCGCAGAAAAACCGCTTTTACAGCGGTTGCGCCCGGGTAAAAGCGGTTGGCGAATTTAAGAGGTTAAAGGTGGTGATTCGACCAGCTCGTCGTTGATGCGGTTCATGAATTGGTCGAGTGTTGCAAGTTCCTCTTCGGTGAACGTATGGCAAATGCGCTCCATGGTTTTCTCGTAGCCTCGGGTATTGATTTCATGAAAAGTCGAGAATTTATCCGTTACCACCAAGTGATATTCCCGGCGGTCTTCGGCGGAACGGACTTTCTTCAAATACCCTTTCTGCACCAGAGAATTGACCTTGTATGTCGCGTTGGGTGATGAGATATTCATGAACTGGGCGAAGGTGTTGATCGTTGGTTCACCCAGCGAGTAGATCGCTTCGAGACAGAAGGATTCAGAAAAGGTCAGCGTATTCTGGCTGCTTTGAAGGGCCACTTCGCGGTAAAAGTAGAGGCGCAGTTTTCTGTAAATCTCGGCTAAAGGTTCAGTAAACATTGCCGCCTCCATTTATGCTTCGGTGTCAGGATCCGACAGCGCGAAAGTGATTTCAGCCCGGGCGACGATTTTGCCGTCGACCTTGGCGACGCCTTTACCAGTGCCGAGGGGACCGCGGGTATTGGTGATTTCCGTCGTGATTTCGACCACATCGCCGGGGACGACCTGGCGCTTAAACCGGGCATTCTTGATGCCGCCGAAGAAAGCGAGCTTGCCCTTGTTTTCGGGAAGAGAAAGCATGGCGACGGCGCCGACCTGGGCCATGGCTTCGATCAAGAGCACGCCCGGCATTACCGGATAACCCGGAAAATGGCCGAGAAACTGCATTTCATTGTTGGAGACGCATTTGCGTCCGATAGCCATTTCGCCGGGAATGTAATCGAGGATGCGGTCGACGAGCAGGAAGGGGTAGCGATGGGGCAGGATAGCCTGAATCTGCGCTGCAGACAATTCTTGAGGTTCGCGGATCGTGTCGCTCATTTTAAGCCTCCCAGCGTTTCATGATGACGACGGCGTTGTGGCCGCCGAAGCCCAGCCCGTTGGACAGCGCGTAGTTCAGTGCGGCGTCACGCCCTGCGTTTGGAACGATGTCGAGGTCACAGTCCGGATCGGGGGTTTCGTAGTGAATGGTCGGCGGAACGAATTGATCGCGGAGGGCCATGGCCGTAAAAATGGCCTCGATCGCGCCGGTGCCGCCGAGGAGATGGCCGGTCATGCTTTTCGTGGAGCTGACCGCCAGATGTTTCGCGTGTTCGCCGAAGGCGGTCTTAATGGCCTTGGTTTCGATTTGATCGTTCATCGGTGTCGACGTGCCGTGGGCGTTGATGTAACCGACAGATTCCGGCGCGATGCCGGCGTCGTTCAGGGCGGCAGTCATGGCGGCAGCGGCGCCTTCGCCGTTCGGAGACGGGGCTGTGATGTGGTAAGCGTCAGTCGAGGTACCGTAGCCGACGACTTCGCCGAGAATGTCGGCGCCTCGGGCCTGCGCGTGATCGAGGGATTCGAGGATCAGCGCGCCGGCGCCTTCGCCCATGACAAAGCCGGAGCGTTCCGCGTCAAAGGGGCAGGAAGCCTTGTCGGGGTCCGGATTGGTGGACAGGGCCTGCATGACAGTGAATCCGCCGATGCACAGTGGGGTGACGCAGGCTTCCGCACCGCCGGCGAGCATGACGTCGGAGTAGCCGTCGCGGATCTGGCGGAAAGCGTCGCCGATGGCGTTGTTGGAAGACGCACAGGCTGTGACGATGCAGGTGGAGTAGCCCTTGAAGCCGTAGGCAATGGCAATGCGCCCGGCGGCCATATTGGGGATCGCTGAGGGGATGAAGAACGGGGAGACGCGGTCAAATCCGCGCTTCATGCCGCGGTTCTGATTGTCTTCAATGGTGGCAATGCCGCCGATGCCGCTGGACATAATGACGCCGCAGCGGTATGGATCGGCTTCTTTTGAAAGGTCAAGTCCGGATTGCTTCATCGCCTCGTCAGCAGCAACCAAGGCGAACTGGGTAAAGCGGTCCATGTGGCGGGCATCTTTGCGGTTGATGATGGTGCTGATGTCGAGATTTTTGACTTCGCCAGCCAGGTGGACTTTCTGTTCAGAGGAATCAAACAGCGTGATCTCGGCGATCCCGTTTTCGCCGGCCTTGGCAGCGGCCCAGCTTTCGGCAACGCTGTTGCCGAGAGGGTTGACGGTGCCCATGCCGGTAATGACAACGCGGTTTTCTTTGTTCATAATGGTGGTTCTCCTTTGTTAAATGGCCATGCCGCCGTCGACAGGCAGCACTTGTCCGGTGATGTAGGATGCGGCGTCGCTGGCCAAGAAGGCGATGACGCCGGCAATGTCTTCTGGGGTGCCCAAGCGGTTAAGCGGAATGTTTTGTGAAGCGGCGGCTTTCTGTTTGTCGTCGAGGGCGCCGGTCATGTCAGTTTGGACGTAGCCCGGTGCGACAGCGTTTACCGTAATGTTGCGGCGGCCCAGCTCTTTGGCGAGGGATTTGGTCATGCCGACGACGCCGGCTTTGGCAGCAGAATAAGACACTTGTCCAGCGTTGCCGCGCAGCCCGACCACGGAGCTGACGTTGATGATGCGGCCGTAGCGTTGGCGCATCATGATCCGGGAAGCGGCTTTCATACACAGAAAGACACCACGGAGATCGGTGGCCACGACAGCGTCGAAATCCTCCGGCTTGGTCAGCGCGATCAGGTTGTCCCGGGTGATGCCGGCGTTGTTGACGAGCACGTCGAGACCGCCGAAATCGGCTTTGACCGCTTTGAACATGGCGTCGACGGCGTCAGCGTCGGCGACGTCTGCGCCGTACACGGCAGTCTTTCCGTCAGGGTTGAGTTCGTGGCAGGCCTGGGCGGTTTCCTGAGCGGCCGCTTCGTTGCCGGCGTAATTCACAGCGACGTCGTAGCCGGCCTTGGCAAAGGCGAGACAGGTCGCGCGGCCGATGCCCCGGCTGCCGCCGGTGACGAGGACAATAGGATTGGCGTTGGTTTGTTGTTTCATGGTTCCCCTTTATTTCGATAATGCTTCAATGACGGCGGCCAGGTCTTCTGCTGTGTCGATTTTCATCGGCTTGGTGCCGCGGATCGTCTTGCGGACAAAGCCAGAGAGGGCCTTGCCCGGTCCGATTTCCACAAAGGTGTCGGCGCCCATCTCAGCCATTTTTTTAATGCTTTGTTCGAGATAGACGGACTGCTGAACTTGTTTTTCAAGCAGTTCCGGAATCGTCGTGCCGGCAGGCTTCACATCGCCGATGGCGTTGAACAGCACGGGCAACTGCGGCTCGCTGAAGGTAATGGTCTTGAATTTTTGGGCGAGGGCGTCGCCGGCCGGCTTCATGTAGCTGGTGTGGAAGGGGCCGGAGACTTTGAGCGGAATGACCCGTTTGGCACCGGCGTCCTTGGCAAGCGCAGCGGCTTTTTCGACGCCCTTGGCATCGCCGGAAATGACGATCTGCCCCGGGCAGTTGAAGTTGGCCATTTCGACCTTGCCGATCGCTGAAGCTTCGCCGCAGATCGCGCCGAGCTTTTCAGCGTCCAAGCCCAGGACAGCGGCCATGCCGACGTCAAGCCCTTTTGACGCTTCGGCCATCGCCTGACCGCGGAAGGTGATCAGGTCGAGGGTGGTAGCGGCGTCCCAGACCCCGGCGGCATACAACGCGGAATATTCCCCGAGGGAAAGCCCGCAGGCCATGTCCGGTACAATGCCGGCTTCTTTTAAAACACGGGTGACGCCGATGGCGAAAGCGACCATGGCCGGCTGGGTGTACTGGGTTTGATTCAACTGATCTTCCGGCCCTTCAAAGCAGAGTTTTTTGAGACCGAAGGGCAGATCGGCCTGATCAAAAACTTCGGCGAAAGCTGGGTATTGGTCGTAAAGATCTCGGCCCATGCCGACGTGCTGGGCGCCCTGACCGGCGTATAAAAATGCAAGTGTCATCAGGTTCTCCTTTGATTAATTAAAAATGTGTTCAAGGCCGGAGATGACCGACTGGGCGTCGGTGTAGAGGCTGTCGAAAATCTCGGCCACTGGGCGGATTTCGTCGACGAGCCCCGCGATCTGACCGGACATCAGGCTGCCGTTTTTGACGTCGCCGTCGAGTACGGCTTTGCGCAGACTGCCGAGGGTGAATTTTTCCAAGGTGGCCAAATCAGCGCCGGCTTGTTCTTCTTTGAGATAAGCCTTAGTCATTTGGTTGCGCAGGACGCGGACCGGCGCGCCGGAGGCACGTCCGGTGACGACGGTGCTGCGGTCCTTCGCTTTGAGGACAGCTTTTTTATAATTGTCGTGGATCGGGCATTCTTCGGAAGCGAGGAGCACGGTCCCGATTTGACAGCCGGCAGCGCCGAGCGCCAGGGCTGCGGCAACGCCTCGCCCGTCGGCAATCCCGCCGGCAGCGATGACCGGCACGTCGACCGCATCGACGACTTGCGGCACAAGGGCCATCGTCGTCACCTCGCCGATGTGGCCGCCGCTTTCACAGCCTTCCGCCACGACGGCGTCCGCGCCTTCGCCGCTGAGCCGTCGGGCCAGCGCGACCGAAGCGACGACCGGAATCACGAGGATGCCGGCGGCCTTCCAATCTTCCATGTACTTGCCGGGGTTGCCGGCGCCGGTGGTGATCACCGGAATTTTTTCTTCAACGGCCATTTTGGCGATGTTGTCCGCATCCGGATTCATCAGCATCAGGTTCAGCCCAAAGGGCTGGTTGGTCAGAGATTTGCAGGTCCGGACTTCGGCTCTGAGCTTTTCAGCGTCCCACCCGCCGGAAGCGATGAGGCCGAGCCCGCCGGCGTTGGAGCAGGCGGCGGCGAAAGCGCCAGTGGCGATATTGGCCATACCGCCTTGGATGAACGGGTATTGGGTGTGCAGCAATTCACTAATCAGTTTCATGTGGATCTCCTTTATTCAATTGAATGTGAGGTCAGCCGGCGTAGGTGATGCCGGCAGCGCCCCAAGTCAGGCCGGCGCCGAAACCGACGCACAAAATGCGGCTGCCGGGCTGGATGATGTTCTTCTTCACCATTTCGTCTAAGGCCAGCGGAATGGAAGCGCCGCTGGTGTTGCCAAAGCGGTCGAGATTTTGATACGCCTTTGAAGGCGGCATTTTGAGCTTTTTCACGGCGTGTTCGATGATACGCGAATTGGCCTGGTGAAAAATTACCTGATCGTAATCGTCAAGGGATTCGCCGGTTTTGGCGAGATAGTCCTTGATGACCTTCGGAATGATGCGGACGGCGAAGCGGAAAACCTTCCGTCCGTCCATGGTGATGAATTCGGTTTTGTTGATATCGCCGGGGACGCCGATAGCCGGGTCGCTTTCCGCGCCGAGCACCGCGTCGAAGGGCGCACCCGGTTCGCTTTTCACGACAGCAGCGCCGGCGCCGTCTCCGAAGAGGATGCAGGTGGTGCGGTCGGTGAAATCTAAGTCGCGGCTCAGCGCCTCAACGCCGACGACGACCGCGTACGGGCGGTCGGTTTCGTCAGCGATCATGCCCTGGGCAACCTTCAGCGCGTAAACAAAGCCGGAGCAGGCCGCAGAGATGTCAAAGCTCGGGGTATTCGGCTGGACGCCCAGCGCCTTCGCGACGCGGTTGGCGGTACTCGGCGAGGTAGTGTCGCCGGTGATGGTGGCCACGACGACAGCGCCGATTTGTTCCGGCGCGACACCGGACGCGGCGAGGGCGCGCTTTGCCGAAAGGATTGCCAGATCCGATGCGGTCTCGTCTTCTTGAATGAAATGCCGGGTGCGGATACCGGTGCGCTCGGAGATCCAGGCGTCACTGGTATCAACGATTTGTGCTAAGTCGTCGTTGGTGACGACATGATCCGGAACGGCTGATCCCGTTCCGATGATTTTGATGCCATTCATATATTAAAAGCCTCAACTTTCAATGGGGTTAGGATTTTTTCGTATCGACAATGCCGTACGCCCTGAATTTGGCGACACGGCGGTTGACCAATTCGTTGCCGCTTAAGCGGGAAAGGGTCTTCAAGTTATCGCGGATCGCGGTGCGCAGCGCGTGGTACACGGCGTCGGGGTCGCGGTGGGCGCCGCCGAGGGGCTCTTTGACGATTTCATCAGCGACCTTTAAGTCGTAAAGATCCTGAGCGGTGAGCTTCATGACCGAGCAGGCCTCGTCGCTGCGGCTCGGATCCTTCCAGAGGATGCTGGCGAAGCCTTCCGGACTTAAAATCGAATAAATCGCATTTTCCAGCATGATCAAATGGTTGGCCACACCGAGGGCCAAAGCGCCGCCGCTGCCGCCTTCGCCGGTGAATACGGCGATGATGGGCACGCGCAGCTGGCTCATTTCGGCGAGATTTCGGGCAATGGCCTCGCCCTGGCCGTTTTCTTCAGCTTCCTTGCCAGGGTAAGCACCGGCAGTGTCGACGAAGGTGATGATCGGCCGCTTGAATTTTTCAGCCTGATGCATTAGCCGCCGGGCTTTGCGGTAGCCTTCCGGACAGGGCATGCCAAAATGACAGGCGAGGTTTTCCTGAAGGGTTTTGCCCTTTCGCGTGCCGATGACGGTCACCGGGTGGTGGTCAAACATCGCGATGCCGCCGTAAATGCTGGGATCTTCCCGGTAAAGGCGGTCGCCGCGCTGTTCAAAAAAATCAGTAAACAAATGGCCGACATAATCGACGACACCGGGGCGGCCGGGGTGTCGCGCCAAATAGACGCGGTCGACGGGCGTCGGGTTGGCGCATAAATGTAAAAGCTCTTCGCGGTCGCGCTTGAGCTGTTGAAGCTGGACAACGTCAGCCGGCGTAATGGGATCGCCGATATCCTGGATGCGTTTGTCCATGCGGTCAATCTGCGAGTCGAGTTCGCGGATCGAAGGAGTTGAATGATCTTGATTCGCCATCTTTTCCTTTCTCTCATATAAATTTGATACAGGTGCGTGAATCACAGGCGCCACTTAGGAGCGGCTGTGCAGGCGCAGGATCTGAATCAGTGTCTTGCGCATGTCCCGCCGGGGGACGATTTGGTCGACAAAGCCGTGTTCCTGTTGAAATTCTGCGCGCTGGAATCCTTCCGGCAGCTTTTCGCCGATGGTCTGTTCAATGACGCGGGGACCGGCAAAGCCGATCAGCGCGCCAGGTTCGGCGAGGGTAATATCGCCGAGCATCGCGAAGCTGGCCGTGACGCCGCCGGTGGTCGGGTGGGTCAGCACGATGACGGACAGGATGCCTTTGCGGGAGAGACGTTCCATCGCGGCGCTGGTTTTCGCCATCTGCATCAGACTGATGATGCCTTCCTGCATTCGCGCGCCGCCGCTGGCGCAGAATAGAATCAGCGGCCATTTTTTGTGTTCGGCCAGTTCGATGGCCTGGGTGATGCGTTCGCCGACAGCGGAGCCCATGGAGCCCATGAAGAATCGGGTGTCCATCGCGGCAACGACGACAGGGTAGCCGCCGATTTTGCCGCGCACGGCAGAGACGCCTTCGGTCGAGCCGGATTTCTTTCGCTGCGCCTTGAGTTTTTCCGGATAGCCTGGAAAATGGAGCCAGTCAAAGGGCTTGACCCCTTTGGCAATTTCCCGGATCGTGCCTGGGTCCATCGTCAGCTGAAGACGGTAGTGGGAGCCGATGGGAAAGTGATAGCCGCAGCGGCAGACGTGCAGATTGGCCTCGAGCTCGTCCAGTGTCAGGGCGTGGCCGCATTGGGGACAAATCGTCGTGCGCTGCTGAATCGGGATGGCGTCAGGCATTGTTGTGATGCTGCGCCGTTCCCGAAGCGCCTTAAGGTTGAAAATTTCTTCACGGCGTTTTTGAAATGGATTGCTGCTCATGAGCGGTCTCCTTCAGATAATTTGGCGTCGCCGATGTCAATGGGGTCCAATCCGGCGCCGACCCGGTTCCATTTGAGTAAGGTGTCGTATTCGCTTTCAATAAAGCCAGTGTTGTAATTCCCGTGGACAAAAGCGGGGTGATGCATGATCAGGTAGCAGAGTTCGGCGGTCGTCGGGTAGCCGTCGATGACCAATTCCTCGAGCATGCGGCGCATCCGCTGGATGGCCTCGAGCCGAGAATTGCCAGAGGCGATGATTTTCACGACGAGGCTGTCGTAAAAGGGATTCATCGTGTAGCCGTCGTAAAGCAGCGAGTCGATGCGGCAGCCCGGTCCTCCTGGAAAATGTACAAAATTGGTTTTCCCCGGAGAGGGGCGGAAGCCGTTCATGGGATCTTCCGCATTGATCCGGCATTCAATGGCCCAGCCCTTCTGATGAATGTCCTTTTGCTCGTAGGACAGCGGCAGCCCGGAGGCGACGCGGATCTGTTCACGGACGAGATCGACACCGCAGACCTGCTCTGTGATCGGGTGTTCCACCTGGATTCGGGTATTCATTTCGATAAAGTAGTAATTTAAGTCGTCGTCCATGACGAACTCGATGGTGCCGGCCCCGGCGTAATGCGCCGCCTTGGCAGCTCTGACTGCGGCAGCTCCCATGGCTTCGCGCACTTTGGGCGTCAGCAGATGGGACGGGCTTTCTTCAATGAGCTTTTGGTGCTTGCGCTGAATGGAGCATTCCCGTTCACCAAAGTGGACGACGTGCCCCTTTGTATCGGCCATGACCTGAAATTCGATGTGGTGGGGATTTTGAATCAGCTTTTCAACGTACATGTGATCGTCGCCAAAATTGGCGACGGTTTCGGACTGCGCCTCGGTAAATTTGGAGGCAAAATCTTCAGGCCGTTCGACGTTGCGCATGCCGCGCCCGCCGCCGCCGGCTGCCGCTTTAATTAAAACCGGATAGCCGATGGCGTCGGCAATTTTCTGCCCTTCCTCGAGGGTGACGCTGCCTTCGCTGCCCGGCACGACGGGGACGCCATTTTTTTGCATCAGCTCGCGGGCTGCGGCCTTGTCGCCCATTTTCCGAATGGCATCGCCCGAAGGCCCGATAAAGACGAGACCTTCTTCGGCACAGCGGTCGGCAAAATCGGCGTTTTCGGACAGGAAGCCGTATCCCGGGTGGATGGCTTCGCATCGCGTCGACTTGGCCACCTGGAGAATGGCGTTTTCGTTGAGGTAGCTGTCTTTGGCCGGCGGCGGCCCGATACAGACAGAGCGGGTGGCCAACTGGACGTGAAGGGAATCCTTGTCGGCGGTTGAATAAATGGCCACAGATTCGATGCCCATTTCGGTGCAGGCGCGAATCACACGGACCGCGATTTCGCCGCGGTTGGCAATGAGTACACGACGGAACATGGCTTACAGCTTTCTAACGCGCATCAGCGGTTCATCGAATTCAGCCATGGTGGCGTTATCTTTGAGGACTTCGAGAATTTCGCAGTCGAAAGGCGCGGGAATTTCGCTCATCATTTTCATTGCTTCGATGAGGCCAACCGTGTCACCTTGATGGACGGTGTCGCCGGCTTTCACGTAAGGGGGATCGTCCGGAGACGGCGCTTGGTAGAACGTACCGACTAACGGCGCGTTGATGGTGTCGTCAGAAGCTGCGGCTTCAGATGGTTCTGCTGCCGGCACGCCGGCTGCCGGAGCAGGTGCGGCGGACATAGCGACAGGCGCAGGGGCTTGAACTGCAGCGGGTGCAGCAGCCGCGACCGCCTTTGGCGGAAAAGCGCCGGCTTTTTTTAAAACAAGGGCGTCGCCTTCATGGGTCCATTTTAATGAAACGGCGTCACTTTGATCAAAATGATCGATTAATTCGAGAATCTGGTTAAATTCCATATTGCCTCCGTGATAATTTTTTGAATCGCAATGGATTCGAAAAAGATGAAAATTTGCCTTTTATCTGGATTGCTTAAAAATTTTTAAATATTCGTCAACATTATAGCATGAAATTCAAATTGTGCGCAGAAAAAAATACAAAAGACGCATATCAATTGAAAATTTTAGTTTTTAATCAAATTTAAAACGTTTTTAATGCAAGAGGTCGAAAATTTTTATATAATATGTAGAAAAATTGCAACCCTTTTAATTTGAATTGAAATTTTCTTAAAAACATAAAAATAAAAGAGTAATAATTTGCAAAATAATGAAATCATATTGACAAATTCATAAAGTATGATATGATTGTTATAGTTTTAACAGAGGCCCGCAAGGGTCATCTCAACAATGTGCTCACACACATTTTAGTTTTTGTAAATTAATTTATGGAGGGAAATTATGGCTAAGGAAATTGTAGTTGTCAGCGGCTGCCGTACGGCTATCGGTTCAATGGGAGGTTCTTTAAAAGATGTACCTGTTGTTCAGTTGGGATCAACAGTCATCAAAGAAGCGATTAACCGTGCAGGCATCAAACCAGAAGACGTTGACGAAGTTTTAATGGGCTGCGTCCTTCAGGCTGCACAGGGCCAGTCAGTTGCTCGCCAGGCTGCTGTTTACGCAGGTATTCCTGTTGAAAAACCAGCTTTAACATTAAACAACCTCTGCGGTTCCGGTATGAAATGCATCAACCTCGGCGCTGACATGATCGCATCAGGCGACGCTGATGTTCTGGTTGTCGGCGGTATGGAAAACATGACAAGAGCACCGTACGTCGTTCCAGGCGGCCGCTATGGTTACAGAATGGGCGCTGGCGAATTCCTCGATACGATGATCTCTGATGGTCTGGAAGACACCTTCAATCACTATCACATGGGTGTGACCGCTGAAAACATCGCTGAAAGATACGGCATCACTCGTGAAGAATGCGACAAGATCGCGGTCATGTCTCAGGAAAGAGCAAACGCAGCTGTCGAATCCGGCCGCTTCAAAGACGAAATCGTTCCGATCACTGTTAAACAGCGCAAGAAAGAATTTGTCTTCGATACAGATGAACATCCGCGTAAAGGCGTAACGCTGGAAAGCATCAGCAAACTGCGCCCGGCCTTCAAGAAAGACGGTGTCATCACAGCTGCTAACGCATCTGGGATCAACGACGGGGCTGCTGCTCTTGTTCTCATGTCTGCTGAAAAAGCAGAAGAACTCGGCTGCAAACCGTTAATGAGATGGATCAACGGGACATCGGCTGGCTGCGAACCAGAAGTCATGGGCTTAGGTCCGATCTACGCTTGCCGCAAACTGTTCGACCGCACAGGCTTAACCATCGATGATTTCGATCTGATCGAACTCAACGAAGCTTTCTCAGCTCAGGCTATCGCTTGCATCCGCGACCTGAACATCGACATGGATAAATGCAATGTCAACGGCTCCGGTATCGCACTTGGCCATCCGGTAGGCTGCTCTGGTGCTAGAATCGTTGTTTCCTTGATGTACGAAATGGCGAAGAGAGGATCTAAGAAAGGCCTCGCATCACTTTGCGTTGGCGGTGGTATGGGTGTTGCTTCTGCTTGGGAAAACCTGCAGTAAGTTCCCTTTAGAACCAGCTTACGAAAGTAGAGTGGCAATATGAGTTTTGTTACATACGAAGCGAAAGATTTAATCGGAATTGTAACCATCAACCGCGAAAAAGCACTCAACGCTTTAAACACTCAGGTCCTCAATGACTTGGAAGAAGTGATCGATGGTGTGGATTACGATACCATTCGCTGCTTAATCATCACCGGTGCCGGCAAAAAATCATTTGTCGCCGGCGCTGATATCGGTGAAATGGCAGAAGATACCAAAGCAGAAGGTAAAGAATTCTGCGAACACGGCAACCGCGTATTTAGAAAAATCGAAACCCTGCCAATTCCTGTGATCGCTGCGATCAACGGATTTGCATTGGGCGGCGGCTGCGAATTGTCTATGGCTTGCGACATCCGCATTGCTTCTGACAACGCTGTGTTTGGTCAGCCGGAAGTCGGCTTGGGCATCACACCAGGTTTCGGCGGCACCCAGAGATTGATGAGAAGAATCCCTGTTGGCAAGGCGAAGGAAATGATCTATGCCAGCATCAACATCAAAGCAGAAGAAGCTTTGAAATGGGGGCTTATCAACGCAATTTATCCGCAGGATGAATTGTTGCCGGCAGCTGAAAAGTTGGCGAACCGCATTGCGGCTCAGGCACCGATCGCTGTTCGCGCTGCAAAGGCTGCGATGAACGAAGGCATCGACGTTCCGATGGATGAAGCGATTCAGGTTGAAGTGAAACATTTCTCTGACTGCTTTGAAACAGCCGACCAGAAGGAAGGCATGAAAGCATTCATGGAAAAACGGAAACACGAACCGTTCCAGAACAAATAATTAATTGTCAACGATTGTCGAGGGAGGATGTTCATCTTCCCTCGGTGTTTGTGTATTGATTTAATAATTGAGAGGTAATAATATGAAAGTTGGCGTAATTGGCGCTGGTACAATGGGATCTGGCATTGCTCAGGCATTTGCACAGACAGATGGTTATGAAGTTGTTCTTTGCGATATCAAACAGGAATTTGCTGATGGCGGCAAGGCTAAAATCGAAAAGAATTTAAGCCGCAGCGTTGCCAAGGGCAGAATGGAAGAAGCAAAGAAAGACGAAATCTTAGGCAAAATCACAACGGGTTTAGTTGAAAAAGACACAGTTGGTGATTGCGACCTGATCGTTGAAGCAATCCTCGAAAAAATGGAACTCAAACATGAAATGTTCCAGAATCTCGACAAGATCTGCAAACCGGAATGTATCTTCGCATCCAACACCTCTTCACTTTCGATCACTGAAATCGCACAGGGTGTCAACCGCGACGTCATCGGTATGCACTTCTTCAACCCAGCACCGGTTATGAAACTCATCGAAGTCATCGCTGGCTACAATACATCTGAAGAAACTGTTCAGAAGATCAAAGATATCGCTGTTGAAATCGGCAAAACACCAGTTCAGGTTAAAGAAGCTGCTGGTTTCGTCGTCAACAGAATTCTCGTTCCGATGATCAACGAAGGTATTGAAATCTACGCTGCAGGTACCGCTTCAGCTGAAGATATTGACACCGCTATGAAACTTGGCGCAAACCACCCGATGGGACCTCTGGCTCTCGGTGACTTGGTTGGCTTGGACATCGTTTTGGCTGTTATGGAAGTGCTCCAGGCTGAAACCGGTTCTGACAAATACGCTCCGGCTCCGCTTCTGAGAAAGATGGTTCGCGGCGGCGCGCTCGGGATCAAAACTGGCCACGGCTTCTACGATTACACCAAATAATTAAAATCCAGTTAATAAAAATCCATTCGCATTTGATGCGGATGGATTTTTTTATGTGTAAAAACGGCAGCCAGCAGGATATAATAAAAAATAAATAACATAAAAAATGTTGAAAAAAATTAAATTATCATTTAATATATAAAAATAATATGTATTAAGTGGTTTGAGGCTCACCATGGGCGAAATAAGGTAAAAAAGCGCTCTTAGACATGCAGCACGATTGAGCACATCATGGCGGGTAGGCGTTCAGGAGGAGTAGATGGAGACAATCACAAATTTTCTGTACAATATGGACGATTTGTTGTGGGGCACGCCGATGACGGTGGCGGTTCTCGCGATGGGCATATTGTTAACCATTCGTTTCGGCTTTCGTTATCAGCGAAAAATCGGATTTAATTTTCGCAATACCTACGGCAAAATGTTCGTCAAAGGCGAAGGGGAAGGCAGTGTTTCTGGCTTTCGCGCAGCGTGTACCGCATTGGCGAATACCGTCGGAACGGGCAACATTAGCGGGGTGGCGACAGCCATTGTGAGCGGCGGCCCCGGCGCTTTGGTCTGGATGTGGGTGTCGGCTTTTTTCGGCATGTCGACGAAAGCCTGCGAGATCATCATTGGACAGCGGTACAGAGAGCGCTACCGAAAATCGATGGACGAATACGTCTGCGACCGTTCATTTGTCTTGAAAAATGCCTTTGGCTGGAAAAAGGGAGCGGTTATTTTGGCGGTCTTCTGTTTTGTTTTCGGGCCATGGACTTGCTCGGTTCAGACAGAAGCGGTGACCAGCTCCATGCAGGCGGCCTTTCATATCAACCCACTTGTGGTGGATGTGATCATCGGGGTCACTTGCTTGATCACGATTTGGGGCGGACTTCGCCGAATCTCAGAGGTCATGTCGAAAGTTGTTCCGATCATGGCAGTGCTCTACGTGATTATGGGCCTTGGTGTCGTCTTAATCAATATCAAAATGCTGCCGGGCGTCATCGCGCTGATCTTTAAAAGTGCCTTTTCTCCGACCGCGGCTGTGGGCGGATTCGCCGGCGCAACCGTTCGCGACGCCATCCAATACGGAGTGGCGCGGGGGATCTATTCCAATGATGCCGGCACGGGATACGGTATGATCGCCCACGCGCCGGCCAAGACAGACCATCCGGTGCGCCAGTCTTTGTGGGGATGGGGCGAAGTGTTCTTGGATACCATGATCATCTGTTCAATCACGGCGTTTACCATCATCATCACCGGATCGTATTACACCAGCAGTGCCACTTCTGGGGCCTTGACGACGATTGCTTTCCGCAATGCGTACGGAGATATCGGTGGTAAAATGACAGCTATCGTGATCGCCATTTTTGCCTGGACGACCATTATCGGGATGTATTATACCTGCGAAAAATCGGTCAATTACGCTTTTGGGGATACCCAGCTCAATCAAAAAATTCGCCCGATTTATATGATATACTATATGATCCCTTGTGTTGTGCTCTATTCGATGGAGGCCGACGCTATTTGGGCGTTTACAGATATTCTGTCGGCGCTTTACGTGATGATCACCATTTTTATCGTGGTGGCGAAGCACAAGGAAATTTTCAGATTGTTTGATGATTTCTGGAAGCGGTTCCTTCCGGAAAAGGAGGCGGGGAAAAATCCGCCGAATGTGTCCTTCGACTGTTACAGTGAAGAAAATATATGAGAAAAAGGAGAAAGCGATGTCGCAATTTGATCAGCTGTTTGCAGCAAAACACAAGCTCGTGTTAGATGGCCCGATGGGAACGGAACTGGAGCGCAGAGGCTACGACGTGAACGACGCCCTTTGGAGCGCTAAATTTTTAAAAGAAAATCCTGAGGCGATTGAACAGATTCATTATGATTACTTTGCGTCGGGCGCGGACATTGTGACCTGTGCCAGTTATCAGGCTTCTGTCGACGGGTTTTTAAACAGCGGCTATTCACAGGAAGAGGCGGAAGCCCTGATTGCAAAATCCATGCAGCTGGTGTTGAAGGCCAGAGCAGCGTGGTGGGAAAAAGAAGGCAAGGCTTCGGGGCGGCCCTATCCGCTCGCAGCTGGGGACATTGGTCCCTATGGGGCCTACTTGGCAGATGGAAGCGAATATACGGGTGCGTATCATTTGTCAGAAGAAGACTACCGCGCCTTTCACTTAAGGCGCATGGAAATTCTGAAGGCGAACGGCGCGGACATTTTCGCGGTAGAAACCTGTCCGAAGCTCGAAGAAGCGTTGGCCTGCGCGCGACTGCTGGAAGAATTGAATGCGGATTACTGGATCAGCTTTTCCTTTAAAAATGAGCATGAAATCAGCGACGGCACCCCTATTGAAGACATCACAGCGGCGTTAAAGGGACTGCCGCATCTGAAGGCGGTCGGTGTCAACTGCACACCGCCAGAGTATGTCTCGGCTATTATTAAAAAGTACAAGGCGCTGACCGATTTGCCGGTATGTGTCTATCCCAACTCTGGAGAAATTTACGACGGGATCACAAAAACCTGGCACGGCGCGCCGGATGGCATGACCTTCCAGCAAAGAATTCCGGGATGGTTAACGGACGGCGCCGCACTCGTCGGCGGATGCTGCAGGACCAGACCGGCGGATATTGCCCAAGTGGCGGAATGCATGAAACAAGCATAAGTTATAGGATTCTCGTCATGCTGCTGGCCGTTTTGGCAGATTAAATTAAAAAAATTTCACATTTGCCCTTGACCTTTGCATTGTGCCAGCGTTTAAGATGAGATTAAAGACAAATACACGACGTCGTACAAAGGGGTACTGATCCGCAGATGATGCGGCAGTACCCCTTTTTTATTTTAGAAGGAGGCCGTAAGAGATGGACGACAAGAAGCGCTGCGAAACAGACATTCTATATTTAGATGAAGACCAGATGATCGAGGCGGGCGTTTTGGATGCCGGGCGCTGCGTCGATGTCATGGAAGAAACCATGGGGCTCTTATCAGATGGCGATTGCTTAATGGGCGGTCCTAATCACGATGCGCACGGATTGATGCTGTTTTTCCCGAAGGAATCCCCGATTCCGGGATTTCCGCTCAATGATTCGGCGGATCGGCGGTTTATCGCCATGCCCGCTTATCTGGGCGGGCGCTTCCACAAAGCCGGTGTCAAATGGTACGGGTCCAATGGCCGCAACCGCAGCTGTGGCCTGCCGCGCTCTATCCTCATGTTCATGCTCAACGATGTAGAAACGGGCATGCCCCTCGCGTACATGTCGGCGAATCTGCTCAGTGCCATGCGCACCGGCGCAATGCCAGGACTCGCCGTCAGGCATCTTGCCCGTCCGGATTCTAAGGTGTTGACGATTCTCGGACCGGGTGTCATCGGCAAAGCCAATTTTCTAGCGGTGATGTCACAGATGAAAAACATCGACACCGTCTTGATCAAAGGCAGCACGCCGGCATCCAAATCGGCAAAATCCTTCGTCGATTTCGTGAAAGCACACGCGCCACAGGTTAAAGATGTCCGCGTTTGTGCGACGATGGAAGAAGCCATCCGCCCGGCGGACATCGTCGTCGAAGCCATCTCCTGCAAAGAAGGGGAATGGCCGGAATACAAAGCCGAATGGTTCAAGCCCGGCGTCACTTTCATCTGCACCAACGCCTTTAACATGGACTACCGTTCGATTGTCGACATGCGCAAAGTGGTCGACAACCTGGGGATGTTTGTCAACTACGCAGATGAAGACGATGAAGGCTACGATGAAAATGGCGATCGCGAACACACAGGCTGCATGGGCGAAGATTTCGTCTACATGTCGCGGGATGGCCTCCTCGATTTGGACACCGTCGATCAAATCGGCGACATTGTCCGCGGTAAGAAGCCGGGCCGGAAATCCGACGATGAAAAGATTTTGGTTTCCATCGAAGGAATTCCGATTGAGGATGTGGCCTGGGGAACCGAATGCTACGAAAATGCATTGAAGAAGGGAATCGGCACGAAGCTCAAGCTCTGGGATCAGCCGAAGGCCCTCTGAAGATAGAGAAAAAAGGAGATTAATATGAAACGCATCACCAATCATCCCATTTTAGGTGAAACACCGGAACGCAAGCGCGTTCACTTTACCTTTGACGGCAAGGATATGACCGGTTATGAAGGCGAACCCATCGCCGCAGCCCTTAAGGCAGCCGGGGTCATGGTTCACCGCTACACCGCGAAGCGCCATGAGCCGCGCGGTATTTTCTGTGCCATCGGCCGCTGCACCGACTGCGTCATGGTGGTTAACGGGAAGCCCAATATCAGAACGTGCATCACGCCACTCGAAGAAGGGACAGATGTCCGGACTCAGTACGGGGTATCAGCAGAAAGGAACGTGTAAAATGAAAATAGAACGCTACGATATGATCGTTATCGGCGCTGGACCGGCAGGACTCTCCGCCGCCATCGAAGCAGCAAAATGCGGCATCAAGCCGGTTGTCTTCGATGAAAACGCTAGACCTGGTGGCCAGCTGTTTAAACAGATTCATAAATTTTTCGGCTCCAAGGAACACAAAGCCAAGATGCGCGGGTTCAATATCGGCAAACAATTGCTCGAAGAAGCGGAATCCGTGGGGGTAAAAGTCGTGCTCGGCGCGACGGTTACCGGTCTTTATGACGGCAAGGAAGTGACCGTGCGCATCGGCGATGAAATCAAACACGTTCAGGGCGACAGCGTTTTAGTCGCAACGGGCGCCAGCGAAAACATGGTCAATTTCGACGGCTGGACTCTGCCGGGGGTCATCGGCGCGGGCGCGGCCCAGACGATGATGAACCTGCACCACGTCAAGCCCGGCGAACGGATTCTCATGCTGGGGACGGGCAACGTCGGCTTGGTCGTCAGTTATCAGCTGATGCAGGCCGGCTGCGACGTCGTCGCGCTGGTCGACGCGGCGCCAAGAGTCGGCGGCTACGGGGTGCACGCGTCAAAAGTGGCCCGCTGCGGTGTGCCGTTCTATCTGTCTCACACGATTATGCGCGCGGAAGGGGACGACCACGTGACTGGTGTGGTCATCGGCGAAGTCGGACCGGATTGGAAAATCAAACCGGGCAGCGAAAAACATTTCGACGTGGATACCATTTGTCTGGCAGTGGGCCTCTCGCCGATGGCACAGCTGCTCAGCATGGCCGGCTGCGACATGGACGACACCAAAGGCGGCTACGTCCCGGTGATCGACGAAGACGGCATGACCTCCATCGACGGGGTTTTCTCCGCCGGAGATGTTACCGGAATCGAAGAAGCCAGCTCTGCGATGATTGAGGGGCGCATTGCCGGGCTTGCCGTGGCGAATTACCTCGGGTATATCGACGAAGACGAAAAAGCAAAGCGCATTGGCGAACAGGAAAAAGCCTTGGACGCGCTGCGCCAGGGGATGTTCGCACCGCAGAACCGCGGCAAGAAAATCACCGAAACCGAAGAGGGCATTGCCATTTCTGAAAATCTTTTGGAAAAAGGTTTTGTCTCCGACGATGAAATTGAACGCTATCCGGGGGTGACCCATAAAAAGGGCATCCATCCGGTGATCGAATGCACCCAGAATATTCCGTGCAATCCGTGTCAGGATGCCTGCAAATTCGGCTGCATCTCCATCGGCGACAACATTACGTCCCTGCCGGTTGTGACAGAAGGCAGTCAATGCACCGGCTGCGGCATGTGCGTGGCGTCCTGCTCAGGGCAGGCCATCTTCCTCGTCGAAGAAGATGTGGAACCGGGCTACGGCGAAGTGACCATGCCTTACGAATTCCTGCCGCTGCCGGAGAAAGGTGACAAGGGCATTGCCCTTGGCCGGGACGGAAAGGAAGTCTGCGAAGCGGAAGTCACGAAGATCCGCAGCGCCAAGGCCTTCGATCACACCAACCTTTTGACGATCAAAGTACCCAACGAAAAATTGATGCAGGCCCGTTTTTTCAAAAGCCGGGACTAAAGGAGAACTGAGATGACAGATATTCAAGAAGTATTGAAAAAAATCGGCCCCTACGTGCCGGCTGACGACGACCATCTGCTGGTCTGCCGGTGCGAAGAAGTCACCAAAGGTGAAATTCGAAAGGCCGTTCACGAAGGCATGTTTACGATTGAAGAGCTGCGCCGGTACCTGCGCTGCGGCATGGGACTCTGCCAGGGCCAGACCTGCGGGAAGCTCGTCAAGGGGATTGTCGCCAGAGAATTGGGCGTGGCCCCGACGGACGTGACGCCGGCGACCAGCCGCGCGCCAATGCGCCCGACTGAAATGGAAATTGCTGGACAAGACGGAGGTGAACAAGCATGAATCAAACTGCAGATGTCATCATCATCGGCGGGGGCATCAACGGCTGCGCCGCTGCGTACTATTTAGCAAAGAAAGGCGTTAAGGACGTGATCGTGCTGGAAGCTTCAGACAGCATCGGACACGGCGGCTCCAGCCGAAACGGCGGCGGCGTCCGCCAGAGCGGCCGCGACGTCAGGGAACTGCCTTACGTCATGTACGGGATTCAACATTTGTGGCCGGGGCTTTCCGAAGAACTCGGCGTCGATGTGGAATACACCCAAAAGGGCAATTTGAGACTGGGCAAAACAGAAAAGCATCTCGAAAAACTGCAGACCCTGGCGGACAATGCGAAGAAAGTCGGCCTGGATGTCCGAATGATTGACGGCGACGAAGTGCGGGAAATCAACCCATATCTTTCCGACGATATTATCGGCGCCAGCTGGTGCCCGACGGACGGTCACGCCAACCCGCTGATGGCGACCCTCGGCTATTACAAAAAATCCCTGTCGATGGGGGTTCGGTATTACACCGGTGCGGAAGTTCAGTCCTTAAAGAAGGTCAAGGGCCGCCTGCGCCAGGTGGTTCTCACCGACGGCACGGTCTTCGAAGGGGATACGGTCATCGTGGCGGCCGGCTACGAAAGCCGCTACATCGTTCGGACCGTCGGCATCGATGTGCCGATGACCCGTTATTTCGATCAGGCGCTGGTCACGGAAGCGCAGCCGGAAATGTTCCCGCAGATGCTCGGGACGGCCGACGCTAATTTTTACGGCCACCAAACGACACACGGTTCCTTTGTTTTTGGTTCAGACTGTGGTCTCGAAGAAAGCATGGACATGCCGCTGAACGAGTTCAAAACCATTTCGATGACCCTGCCGTCCAGCTGCCGAGCTATTGAAGGGTATATCCCCGCGCTGAAGGACGCAAAAATCGTCCGCTCCTGGGGCGGCTGGCTCGATATGTGTTTAGACGGGGTGCCGGTGATCTCCCCGGTCGACGTGGTGCCTGGACTGATTCTGGCCTGTGGCTTTACTGGACACGGATTTGGATCCGCGCCGGCGGTCGGCTTGATTTTGGCACAGATGGCCATGGGCGAAGAAACGGTTGTCGATATGAGCGCCCTGCGCTACGACCGTTTCGATCCCTATCAATAAACGCGGTTATTTCACAGGGAGCTGCAGCTCCGTAATAAATTCATCACAATTGTCGGTTTCGTACTCGTCGAGATGACACATCTCGATCGGGTCGCCGGCAATTTTTAAGTGGTGGCTTTCGGCGTAGTCAAAAAGTTTTGGCATGAGTATTTTCGTTCGGGACAGCTCACCTTGGTAGACGAGAGACAGGTATTTTCCCGCGGGCAGGACGTAATTCGTCTGGTAAAGCTGATTGGTCGAGTAGAAGAAAATATTTTCGGTGCGGTAGTATGGGGAGTCAGGATTGCTGCCGGCGAGATCCAGCGTGTAGCAGTCGCAGGCGCCGATGGTGTCGATGCGGTTACTGTGGGCGTGGATGTAGCGTGTGACAAAATAATCGACGTAATCATCGGGCAAATTGGTCTGGCTGATCATCAGGCAATTCCGGTCCTCGAGATTCAGACAGCGCACGGTTTCGTCGGCCTTTAAAGAAAGGCTGCCTTCGATGGCGGCAATTCGGGTCTCAATGCTGTGCTTTTTTTCAAATAAGGCGACGATTTCCGCGTTGACGACAGATAATTCTTCTCTCAGCATCTCCTGAGTTTTGGCAATGCTGCGATTTTCTTGAAAATCCCGGATTTGATCTGTGGAGAAATTGAGACTGAGCAACTCTCGAATGGTGAGAATCTTTCGGACGTCGTCCAGCGTGTAATACCGATAATTGTTTGCCGCATTGCGCTTGGGGCTTAGGATGCCGACTTTTTCGTAGTAGCGGATCGCATCAGTGCTGACACCGAACAATTTGGATAATTCACCGATGCGAAAGGTTTCTTTATTTTTCATAGTGAGCTCCCGTAAAAAGAAATAAAAAGTTTGACTTTAGTATAACACCAAGCTTTATAATAAAAGTACAATTTAATTAAGTTTTATCGATCCGAATGACTAAGCAAAGGCGCAACTGGTTCCAGGTGCATCTTTGCTTTTTTAATTGAAAAAGGATTCAGGGAAGAAGGTTGTCAATGAACGCATTTGAATTTTTCACACCGACGAAGATTATTTTTGGACGGGGCAGTTTAAATCAGATTGCCGACGAAGCGCAGAAGCTAGGAAAAAAAGGATTGGTGGTTACAGACAAAGGGTTAATGGCAACTGGCCTAGTCGATCCGATCATCGACGCTTTAAAAGCGAAACATATGAATTTAGAAGTCTGGACCGACATCGTGCCCAATCCGCGAGATGTCGATATTGAACGGGGCGCGGCCTACGCGAAGGATCATGATATTGATTACCTGATCGCCATCGGCGGCGGTTCGTCGATGGATACGGCCAAAGCGATCGGGGCATTGATGACCAATGGCGGCGCCTGCGCCGACTGGACAGAAGGCAACCTCAAATATCCGATCGCGCCGCTGATCTGCGTGCCGACGACTTGTGGCACAGGCAGCGAAGTGACCCACGAATCCATTGTCAACAACACAAAGACCCTCGAAAAGGATTGCATTTGGGGTCGGGAAAATTCGGTCACGACAGCGATCATCGACTCGACAGTGATCGATCATTTGCCGGGAGCGATTCTCGGGTCAACCGGAATGGACGCTCTGACTCACGCGGTTGAAGCTTACGTCTGCAAGGCGGCCAACCCCTTGACCGACGGCATCGCCCTTTCAGCGATCCGTTTGATTTCAGACAACATCATTAAAGCTGTCGAAACCCACGATCCCGAAGCCCTCGATGCGATGATGGCGGCCAGCACGATGGCGGGGATGGCTTTTGGCAATGCGGATGTGGCCTCGGTGCATTCCATATCGGAAGCCCTCGGGGGCTATTACGATATTCCTCACGGTGTAGCCAATGCGATGTTTCTCGCCCCAGTCTCGCGATACAGTGTAAAGGGTGCTGCCGATCGTTATGCCGACGTGGCTCGGGCCATGGGCGCAGGCAGCACCCGGGACAGTGCGGAGGCTCTTGCAATCGCTGGAATTGACAGGATGGCGGAACTTGCTGAAAAGCTAAACATCCCGAAATTTTCGGACATCGATAAAGTTAACCCAAAGGATTTTCCGCGGCTTGCCAAGACGGCTGCCCACGCAGACGAAACGGCAGACAATCCGGTGATGATGAACGAAACAGATTTTGTGGATGTGATGACGGCTGTTTATGAAGGCCGGCTGTAAAGCTTCGCGCTTTTTTGAAAGGAAACACAATGGAAACAGCTAATATTTTCAAGCGCATCGGGTATTGTATGAACCCGAAGCACATCGACAAGAAGATGGTCAAGCTTTGGACGTTCTGGATCATCCTCAATGTGATCCTGTGGCTGATCCCGCAGTCGGTGACAAAGGGGTCGATTCTGATCTTTGTGCCGCTGGCCGGCCTGTTCGTCTACGCGCTGGTCACCAAGGACGTCATGAGTTCTTTACTCATGGGGACGCTGTCGATGTATATTTTGTGGTATAAGGGCGGATTTTTAAACGGTTTTATGAAGGATACATTATCCAGCCTCGCCGATTCGGAAAACATCGAAATGTACATGTCCTTCTTTCTCTGCGGCGGCATCATCATCGCGATGAAACGCAGCGGTGCGACCAATGCCTTTACAAATTTTGTCACGAGCCATTTTGGAAAGAGTGAAAAGGCGATCCTCGCGACCTCTGGGATTTACGCCGGGGCCACGTCGATTGACGATTACGTTTCGGCGCTGACCGCCGGCGCGGCGTTCTCGCCGCTCGTCGACGCGATTCAAAAGCCGCGGCTCGCATTGGCTTACGTTGTCCGGACGCTGAGTATCAACGTGTCCGAGCTGCTGCCCGTCGGGGCGTGGGGATATTTTGTCGTCTATCAGATCGCTGCGGCGAAAAATGTGCCGAACCGCGCGGCGGCCACCCATATTTTCATCCAGACCATCCCATTTATGTTCTATGCAATCGTCGCCTGTGTCATCGCCATGCTCTTTGCGGTGGGCGTTGTGCCGAAAATCGGCAAGATGAAAGAAGCTTACCGCATGATCGAGGAAGACGGCGTGCAGATGGGGGCGCTGACCGACGGCTCCGAATCGGAAGAAGAAGATTACGATCCGGACAACCCGCGGACCAAGTATTGCTCCGTGCTCAATTTGGTTCTGCCGATTGTCTGTATCGTCGTTGCCCTGATTGCCAGCGGCCTCGATTGTTTCGTCGCCTTTATGGTCGCTACTGTTTTCACTGGCGTGCTTTACGTCTGTCAGGGGCTGTTTACAATTCAGGAATACGTTCAGTGCATCGTCGACGGGTTTATCGATATGTGCGACATGGTCATTATTTTGATGATCGGCTACATCATGCAAAACGTCATGTACAGCATGGGGATGGAAGCCTTCGTGCATTCGGTGCTCGGCGGCATCCCAATGGTGAATTTGATTCCGTTTATTCTGTTCGTGTTCTTCTCCCTGACTGAATATCTCTACAGCTTGAATTACACCCTGTACCAAATTGCCATTCCGGTTTTAATGGTCGTGCTCACGAAAATCGGCGCCAATGTACCGCTTTGCCTCGGCGCTTTGATTTCAGCGGGCCTTTTCGGAGCCAATGCCTGCGTTGTCTCGGACCTTGGCGTCATTTCGGCGAGAGCCTGCCGCGTCAAAATTTACGAACAGTACGAAACGTCACTGCCGTATTTCATCATCGCTGACGCCATTTCGGCTGTGCTCTATCTGATCGCAGGGTTTGTACTGTAACGATCAAAATTTTAAATAAAATAAAATGTAAAAAAGAGATGAAAAATTAGCGAATGTAAACGATATTTTGAACGCAAAAAATGAAAATACACTGAAAATTTTTTCGTTTTTTCTTGACAAGGCTGTTATTCGACGCTATGATAAGAATAAATTAAGACCTAATATAAAACGTCAAGGAAGATGTTAGCCATTTTCCTTGGCGTTTTTTATTAGGCGGATTGTAAAAGAAGGAGGTTCGGATATGCTGAAAAAACGTTTTTGGAAAAGGATCACAGCTTTAGTTACAGCAGTGGTGCTATTGACAGCGACCTTAGCGGGGTGCGGTACACAGTCCAGCAGTAAAGGCGATGATTTAAACATTATCGTTTGGTCTGGGACGTGGTCGGAACAGATGTTTAAAGATTATGAAAAAGAAACCGGCACGCACGTTAACGTCACCTATATTGACAACACAGACACCTTGATGTCTAAACTGATTCAGGGCAATGCCGATTACGATTTAATTGACTTGGAAAGTGCTTACGTCCAGCCTTTTATCAAAAACGATTTATTAGCTAAAGTCGATCACAAAAAAATCACCAATGAAAAATACATCATTAGTGATTTTAATAAAGGGGCACCTGGGGACGAAAAGATGCAGTACACGGTAGCCGATATGGCACCGGGATACACCACCGTTGTTTACAACAAAGAAACCTGCCCGGTCAAAATCACCTCTTTCAAGGATTTGGCCAATCCGGCTCTGAAAGGTCAGGTCGCAATGGTCAATTCGACGATTTCCCTCTACGGCGAAGCGTTAACGGCGCTGGGTTACAAACCGAATTCGACGAATAAGAAAGAAATCAAAGAAGCCAATGATTTACTCAGAAGCATCAAAGGCAATGTCAAAGCCTTTGTTGGCGAATCCGCTGTGTCGCAGCTCGAAAATGGCGAATGCTCCGTCGCATTCTGCTGGGACTACCCGACACTGTGCAATGACAGCAAGGCCAATTGGGATAAATTTGAATGTGTTCCCCTGACCGAAGGGTACGAACGGTTCCAGCAATACTGGGCGATTCCAAAATCATCTAAGAAAAAAGCGGAAGCGCAAAAGCTGATTAATTTCATTTTAAGTCCGAAAGAACTGGCGAAGACTTACAAGGAATATGGCGGCACGCCGCTTGAAGAAAAAAGCGCCATGGAAAAATATTTAGGGGCAGATTATTACAACAACCCGTCGATCAGCCTGGCTGAACAAATGGAAAGCAAATCTTGGTGTGTACCGGTCAATGATAAACAGATCAATATCATGGATACCTACTACACAGACTTGATGGGCGACAAAGCCAAGAGCAGCAATTAAGTATAATTTAAATTAGATAAAAAAAGAACCAGCCGTCAACGATGACGCAAAACCATCGTTGGCGGCTGGTTGCATTTTAGGAGGCAAACACAATGAAACGAATTGATGTCGTGACACGGCCAGAAAAACTAGTCGGATTAAAAGAAATCTTTGCGACCCATAATTGTCAGGGGATGACGGTCAGCTCCGTGATGGGCTGCGGCCGCCAGCGGGGTTATCTGCCGGAAATGAATTTTACCGGGGATGACATCAATCTTCTCCCCAAAATTCTTGTTTTCGCTGTTGTTGAAGATGAAAAAGTTGACGAATTGTTGGCGGATATCGCGACGGCGATTGGGACCGGAACCAACGGCGACGGCAAAGTATTCATTACGGATGTGCTCGATGCCATGCGGATTCGAACCAGTGAACGCGGGCTCGACGCCATTAATTGATGAACGGCAGGTGAAAAGGGATGGCAAAACCAATTGTATCGATGATTAACGTCGAAAAATGGTATGGTGCGAATCATGTCATAAAAAATTGTAATCTGAATATTATGGAAGGGGAGTTTTTAACCCTTCTGGGGCCTTCCGGATGCGGAAAAACGACGACCCTCCGAATGATTTCCGGGTTTGAGCTTCCGACTTCGGGTGTCATCCGCGTCGAGGGGGAAAGTGTTGAAAAAAAAGAACCCTACGAACGGGACGTCAACACCGTTTTTCAGAATTACGCATTGTTTCCGAATATGAACGTGTTTGACAATGTTGCTTACGGCCTGAAAGTTAAAAAAGTGCCGAAGGATGAGATTGCCGAGCGGGTCAATAAAATGCTGAAATTGGTCCAGCTCGACGGGTTTGGCAAACGCCGGATCAATCAAATGTCAGGCGGGCAGAAACAGCGGGTGGCAATTGCCCGGGCGCTCATCAATCGGCCGAAGGTTCTACTGCTCGATGAACCCCTAGGGGCTTTGGACTTGAAGCTGCGCAAGCAGATGCAGATCGAATTAAAGCGCCTCCAGAGGAAACTGGGGATCACTTTCGTTTATGTCACCCACGATCAGGAAGAGGCGCTGACCATGAGCGACCGAATCGCCGTCATCAATGAAGGGGTGATCGATCAAATCGATGTGCCTCAGAAAATTTATAATCACCCGGCGACGCGGTTTGTGGCCGGTTTTATCGGCGAATCAAATATTCTCGACGCGGTCGTTGTCGGCAGAAACGATACGGGCATTCAGGTTGGCACAGAAGTGGGCAACGCCCTTGGCGTTTCAGATGACGAGACCATTGAGACCGGAGATGCCGTCAGTATTGCGGTTCGACCGGAAGATACGCTGTTTTCACAGGAAAGACAGCCGGGCTTTTCCATACGTGGCGTGGTAAAAGACCACGTCTTTGTCGGCAACCTCGTTAAGATGATGGTGACACTCAACGACGGGACTGAATTTAAAATCAATCGCTTTAGTGAAGATGAGATGATTGAACCGGGTCAAGTGATTTACCTCTATTGGGAAAAAGAAAAGGGCAAAGTGCTGAAGACACGCAATTTAGTCAACACCGATTCTCACCGGGACATCAAGGGAGGTGACGAAGATGAAGAAGAAGGATATGCGGCCGAAGCCTAAAGCGCGCAAGGATAAAAAAACAGCCAAGGCTCGGCTGGCATCGATCATTATGAATGGACCGATCACCATCTGGTCGATTCTCTTTATTATTGTACCGGTCGTCATTTTAGCCGTGATGAGTTTTATGTCGAAAGGGCCGCTGGGCATTGTGGTTTACAAACCGACCCTTGATAATTACCGGAATATTTTCAGCTCGATGTACATTAACGTCATTAAGGAATCACTGATCATCGCGTTTTGGACCACAATATTGACTGTATTATTGGGCTATCCCTTTGCGTCTATCATGGCCAAAATGAAAAGAAAAACCTCAGGCTTGTTCATGATTTTGATGATGATTCCGATGTGGGTCAGTGGTCTCGTCATTATTTACAGTTTTGTTATTTTATTTAATCAGTCGGGCATAATCAACACCATTTTGATGAAGTTGGGATTGATTTCAAAGCCTTTAACCATGCTGTACACCAATTTTTCCGTAACAGTTGGGATGCTTTACATGTTTATGCCGTTCTCGGTTTTGCCGATGTTTTCGTCCATTGAAAAGCTCGATCCGGCCTTAATAGAAGCTTCAAAGGATTTGGGTGCCGGACCCGTCCGAACCTTTTTCAAAGTGCAGCTGCCTCTGACATCGCCAGGTATCTTCGCAGCGGTGCTATTAACGTTTATTCCGTGTATCGGCTACTACATGGTCACCGATATGCTCGGCGGCGGCACCAACATGATGATCGGTAATTTGATTTACAGACAGTTTACGATTTCCAGAAACTGGCCATTCGGCGCGGCGCTGGCAATGGTTTTGGCAGTCGTCATTTTGTTAATGGTTTGGGTCTATAAAAAAGTTGGCGGCAATCTGGACGATTTGGGGTGAAAAAATGAACAGAAGAGAAAAAAAGCAAAGGGCTGCACACATTGCCTCGACGATTTATACGGTATTGCTGATGATTTTCATTTACGCGCCGGTCGCTGTTATGATCGCGTACTCTTTTAACAACAGCCGGGTGAACATGGTTTGGTCAGGATTTACGACGAAATATTACGCGATGCTGTTTAATGATTCAGAGCTGTGGGGAATTTTCGGCATAACGCTTTTTGTCGCCCTCCTGGCGACGGTGTTGGGGGTGATCATCGGCACCCTCGGCGCGGTTGGATTGAGAGACGCCAAATTTCCAGGAAGCAAGTTCATCAGCGAATCCATTTATTTTCCGATCGTCATCCCGGAAATTGTTCTGGCCGTTGCCTTGCTGCTCCTCTTTGACGCTTCAGGGATGAAGCTGGGGCTCGGCACCATTATAATTGGGAATACGACTTTGATTCTTCCTTATGTGTACATCACAGTTCGGGCAAGACTTGTCGGGATGGACCCGTCTATTGAAGAGGCTTCTTTGGATTTGGGCGCAGACCGCTTCTATACGTTCATGCACATTACGCTGCCGGCGATTGTCCCCGGCGTCTTGTCCGGCGCATTCATGTCGTTCTCGTTGGTGCTTGACGAATTGATTGTGACCAGTTTTCTGACCAGTGCCGAAATCACGACTTTGCCGATTCGCGTCTATTCCATGGTCAAAAAGGGCGTGTCACCGGAAATCAATGCCTTGACTACTATTATTTTTGCTGTCTGTATGGCGGGGGTTCTGATTTATTTAATTCGGGATCAAATTCAGATGCGAAAAATCAGAAAAGAACGGGAAAAAGCAGCGAGATTTTCAGCTTGAAAGCCTTCACAAGCTAAAGGAGAATCACATGACGAATAATAACAGCAAAATTGCGTTCCTTTATTTAAATGAACAGGACATGATCGCGTCCGGTGTCACCGACATCGGACGCTGTGTTGACACCATGGCGGAAGTCTTTAAATTATTGAGTCAGGATGATGTGCTGATGGGAGGAAAAAGTCATCGTGAACACGGCATTCAGCTCATCTTTCCAAAAGAATCGCCGATTCCAGATTTTCCGTTGGAGGACTCGCGGGATCGGCGTTTTATGTCCATGCCGGGTTATCTCGGCGGCACCTTTCACATGGCAGGGGAAAAATGGTACGGCTCCAATGGGCGCAATATCGGGCGGGGGCTGCCGAGGTCGATCTTAATGTTCACCCTCAACGATGTAGAAACCGGACAGCCCCTGGCCTATATGTCGGCCAATTTGCTCTCAGCCGTCAGAACCGGAGCCGTTCCTGGGCTGGTGGCCAAAACATTGGCGGCGTCGCAGCCGAAAGTCGTCGCGTTACTGGGCGCCGGCGTTGTCAATCACACGAGCTTTGACGCGTTAATGGCTGTTTTTGATTCCATTCAATCTGTCCGGATTCTAGGCAGCTCCATTCATTCCAAAAGCGCGGCCTCAACCCAGCAGCGCCTCAATCAAAAATATTCGCAGATTAAAACAGAGATTTGCGCAGACGCTAAAGCTGCAGTCGCAAATGCAGACATTGTGCTCGAAGCGGTTTCAGTCGCAGGCAGAACCTGGCCCGTGCTCCAAACGAACTGGATCAAGCCGGGATGCACGATCATTTCTTCGGGGACGATGGCCTTTTCGGACGAGGATACTGCGATGCAGAAATTCAGAAAAGTGGTCGACAACCGCGGCATGTACGCGGGCTACCTGAAAACCTACACTGAATACGATGCAAAGGGCGTGAGAAAAACTTCAGGCTGCCCCGGCATGGAATGTGTCCACGCGATAGAAGAAGGGATTTTGACTGAAGACGACGTGCCGGAATTGGGCGACATTCTTTTGGGAAAAGCTCCCGGCAGACAATCTGACGACGAAATTTTTATGGTCACCGTCGGCGGCATGCCGATTCTCGACATCGGCTGGGGAACCGTCTGTTATCGCGAAGCACTGAAAAAGGGAATTGGAACGCAGCTGACACTGTGGGATGAGCCCGCTCTGATTTAATTCATCACCGCAAGGGAGGTACCCGCTCATGCAATATGAAAGGAAATTGACATTTAAGTACAGCCTCCTCCAATGGACGTTTTGGATGATTGCCGCATCAGCCATGGCATTTTTGACGCCGATTTTAGAGGCAAAAGGATTTTCAGCTGCTGAAATCGGGGTGTTAAACACATTCAAGTACATTTCGGTGATGGTTTTTCAACTGCTGCTGGGCAGTTTTGCAGATCGGCACGTCGAAACCGTTCCCTTAAAAACCATTATCAATCTTTTATCGGTCGTTGGGTTATTGGCGACAATTCTCTTTTTATCGATTGGCAATGCATTTTGGCTGGCGGTTATTGTCGTGATCCTATTTGGCGCGACGATCCATTGCCTCGAGCCGATGATCGACGCGCTGTCTTTGCATTACATGAATTCGGGTCGCCGGCTCAATTATACCTTTTCCAGGGCTGCCGGCTCCGCGTCGTGGGCGTTGTTTTGCATTCTTCTTGGCATCTTGTCAGAAAGACGGGGAATGAACGCTTTACTCGTTTATCAAGCTATTTCTCTTGGATTGATGGTGATAATAAATACGGGGATGGATAAAGTCGATGTGCATTCGTATACGCGTCGCCACCTAAAAGAAAAGAAGGACGATCGACCGAGATCAGTGTGGGAACTGATCCGGGATTTCCCTAAATACCGATGTTACCTTTTCGCTTGTCTGTTTATTTTTGCGGGATTCAGTATGAATACCTTGTTTTTAGTTGATAAAATTCATTATCTTGGCGGCACCCAGTTTGAATACGGATTGATTCAATTTGTCATCGCAGCGGCGGAAATTCCCCTCGCTATCTTTTTTTACCGCGTTCGAAAGAAAATTTCTTTGGAACATTTGATGGTGCTCATGGGTATTTTCTGTGTCATCAGAGCCTTTGCCACAGCTGTCGCTGCGAGCGTCCCAGTGTTGATATTGGTTCAGGGTTTTGAGCTTTTGGGCCTATCGGTTTATTATGCGGGGTCAGTATTTTTTATTCAGAAATATTTACCAGAAGCTGATGCGGTTAAGGGCACGTCCATGGTGAATCTATTTGCCAATGGTATTGGCAATGCAGTGGCGAGCACGGCTTCTGGTGCTATTTATTCGCATTTTGGATTTGATGCGTTAATGACGACGTCGATTGTGATCAGTGCGGTTTCCCTTGTTTTTTTGAACAGAATGCTGAAAGTGCCGGCACACACCGGGGAAAAAGCATGGCTTTGCTCAAAAGAGACGTGTCGCATTGATGGCAAGAGGGTTTGAAAGAAAAGAGGCATCCAATGGAACGGACAATTGTTTACGGGAAAATATGGACAGGAGATGATCGGTGCCCGTTGGCGGAAGCGATGGTCATCTCAGAAGGCCGGGTTTTGGCATTGGGGACGGCAAAACAGATTGAAGCCTACAAAAATCATCAAACAAACGAAATACATTGCGGAAGCGGTTTGATTATGCCGGGGATTACAGAAGGCCACGCCCATGTGAATCAAATGGTCGAATTATTGTTCGGCCCCTTTGTCGACGGCAAAACGGTGCCGGCGTATCAGGCTCAGATTTCGGATTGGATCAAAAAACACCCAGATGCGCAGTACATTTACGGCTGCGGCTTTGAAAACGGCGTGTTTGATGCGGACGGCCCCAGGGCATCTCAGCTGGATGAAATCGAAAAAGATCGGCCAATTGTCATGGCCAGTTCAGATCATCATGCCTATTGGGTCAACACCAAAGCGATGGAAATATCCGGAATTGACGAGTCGACGCCCAATCCTCTCAACGGCGAAATTGTCAAAGACGCTGACGGCAAACCGACGGGCTGGCTTAAAGAAACGGCGTCAGCCTTGGCGAAGCCGGCCATGCCGGAGATGAACAAAGCCGCCTATAAAAAAGCCATTATCGCTTATCAAGATATGGCGCTGAGTTATGGCGTTACTTCGGTTTACGAACCGATGATGGCGGTGGAAGCGAAGGTGGACGATATCGTTCAAGCCTATCAGGAATTGACGGAAGAAGGACGGTTATACTTAGATTTTCACGTCTCACAAGCGATCCGGGAAACGGGTGATCCGGATGCAGTCATTCAGCGAAGCCTGCAGCTCAGAGAGCAATTCCGCGATAATCCCCACGTTTCCTTCGATACGATTAAGATGTTTATGGACGGGGTGGTTGAAGGGCATACGGCCTATTTAAGAGACGACTACAGCGACGCGCCGGGAGACTGCGGCGCTTGTGTTTATCCGGATCAAGATGTGCTCAATGGGATCGTAAAGAAAGTATTGGCTGAACATTTCCACCTGCACGTCCATGCCATTGGCGACGCAGCGCTCGACGCGATATTAACGGCTGTTGAGAAAGCGGAAGGAACTTTGCCGAAGCCGAAGGGTGGTTTCCATGTGGCGGTCACGCACCTTCAAGTCGTCGCGCCGGATCAAATTGAAAAGATGAAACGTTTGGGCATCGTTGCTGTTGTCAATCCCTATTGGCACTGGAAAGATCCGGTTTATTACGACGCCCTAGAGGTCCCCTATCTCGGCGAAGAAAGGGCTGCAGCGGAATATCCCGTCGCATCATTTGTCAAAAGCGGCGTCACGACGAGTCAGGGATCAGACTTTCCGGTGACCGTGCCGCCAGATACCATGCTTTGTCTGCATATGATGGTTAATCGCCTGCACCCGGATTTTACAGATGCAGGTGTTTTGGGACCTAAAGAGTGCATTTCAGTTGACGACGCGTTGAAAATTTTAACAGTTGGCGGCGCGATACAAAACGACGTCGACGAGATGCGCGGCGCGCTCTCGCCAGGGAAAAGAGCGGATTTTATCGCGCTCGATCAAGATGTGACAACGTTAGAGAAGCGCAAGCTGTTTCAAACGAAGGTCAAAAGTGTTTGGATTGCCGGCAAACAAGTTTATAAAAGACATCAATGAAGCGCCCCCTGATTTGACAGGATGAGCGGGTTATGTAGAAAGCAAAGGAATTTTCAAATGGAAATGAGAAAAAGCGCGCACAGCGATGAAGTGTACAGCACACTGGGAATAGGTGCGGAACATTTAGAGGATTTAGATCAAGAAGCGACCGATCTGCTGTTTGATGAAGCGATGGCCGCCGGCGTCAATCTGCTCGATTTTTATATGCCGGCGCCAGACGTCCGCGATCGCGTCGGCCATGCGATTTTCGGCAGACGGGATCAGATTAAAATTCAGGGGCACCTCGGCGCGATCTGGCAGAATGAGCAGTACAAGCGGACACGAAATCTGGACGAAGTTAAGGAGTCCTTCGAAGACCTGTTGACGCGTTTAAAGACGGATTATATCGATATCGGGATGATCCATTATGTGGATACCAAGTCGGATTATCAAAAAGTTATCGAAGGCGGGACGTGGGATTATGCTGCTGAACTAAAAAAGAACGGAGTGATTAAACGTCTTGGCTTTTCCTCCCACGATCCCGTTATTGCGAAAAAAATGGCTGAGCTGCCAGGAATGGAAGTGTGTATGTTCAGCATCAATCCGGCTTACGATATGGAAAACGCGGAGATAACGGATATTGACCGCATGATCGAAGGCAAGGATTTTAATCTTGAAACGGCTCAAATCAATCCGAAACGCCTTGATTTTTACGCCTATTGCGATTCCCATAACATTGACATTACCGTGATGAAAGCCTTCGGAGGCGGGACGCTGCTCGATAGCGGGCGCTCACCCTTTGGCAAAGCGATGAACATTTACCAATGCATGAAATACGCATTGGATAAGCCGGCTGTGGTCTCGGTAATCCTCGGCTTTGAATCGGTCGATGAATTAAAGGGAGCCCTTCGGTACGATACGATAGCGAATGCGGAGAAAGATTACAGCGACATCTTAACCCTTCGTGATTTTTCCGTGACGGGGCGGTGCATGTATTGCGGCCATTGCCAGCCTTGTCCGGTTGCTATCGATGTGGCTGCGGTGAATAAGTTTTTGGATTTGGCGGAGGCCCATACGTCCGTCCCGGAAACGGTAGCAGGCCATTATCAGGCATTGGCGCACCACGCCTCCGAATGTATCCACTGCGGCTATTGTGAGCGCAATTGTCCTTTTGGTGTGGCGGTGAGAGAACGCATGAAAAGGGCGCAGAAAATATTTGGAGAATAAGAAAATCATAAGATCACATGACAGTGCTGCTGATCATTTCCAGCGGCGCTGTTTTTATTTGCCTGTTTGATCAAACGTGTACGGCCTAATCAGACAAATGGCCAATTATGTTCGGTAAAGAACAGATAGATGAACTTGATTCTGTACATTAAAACTTCAATCCGTTAATTTATAGAAATCATCAAAAAGGAGAGAAACGTTTTGCAGTATCTTAAAACAGTTCAAGCTATTGACAGTTTGCTTTGGGGCCTGCCTTTCATGATTTTTATCATTGCGGTCGGCGGCTATTTCTTTATTCGGAGCAAGGGCTTCACGATTGCGCACTTGCCTTATATATTAAAACAGACGCTGGGCCGATCAATTAGAGATAAAAGCAGGAACAGGGAAGGGGAGGCGCACATTTCCTCATTCGAGGCAGCCTGTATCGCCATCGGCGGGACCGTCGGCAACGGCAATATCGCGGGTGTGGCGACGGCGATCGCGACGGGCGGCCCCGGCGCGGTGTTTTGGATCTGGATCTGGGCGTTTTTCGGTATGATCGTCAAATGTGTCGAAACCTCGCTCAGCTGTTATTACCGAAGCCGAAATGATCGAGGCGAATTTTACGGCGGTACGACGTATTTTCTCGAAAAGGGATTGGTAAAGAAGCACGGACATCGTTCCGGCTGGATCTTAGCCGCATTATTCGGGGTCGGTTTTATTTTGCAGTTCCTCGGCGGCTCCCAGGCTTATTCCATAGCCGAGTCTTTAAATACGTGTTTTGGAATCAACATGATCGCCTTTACCTTGGTCTATTCGGAACTGCTTTTTTATATTATTTATAGAGGGGTGCCGCGCATCGCCAAATTTGCATCCCGGGCGGTGCCTTTTATGTGCGTCGCTTATCTGCTGGGCGGTGTCGGCATCATCGCGTTAAATTTAAGCCGGGTGCCGGCAGTGTTCGCGATGATTATTAAATCAGCTTTCACACCGACAGCGGCAAGCGGCGGATTCATTGGGGCTTCTGTGGCGGCGACCGTTCGAACAGGATTGGCGCGCTCCATCAATTCCAATGAAGCAGGGCAGGGATCGTCGCCGCTCATCCACGGATCAGCCGATACGCCCCATCCTGTTGCGCAGGGGCTATGGGGAGCGGCAGAAGTTTTTGTGGACACGATAATCATCTGTACGGTGACGGCGCTTTCTGTTCTTTGTTCAGGGGTTTGGAATTCCGGAACGATGGGCGCCAGCCTGGCCATTTCTGCATTCCAGCATGCTTATGGACAAATCGGGGTCGTTTTTATCGGGATCATGATGTTTTTCTTTGGACTGACGACGACTTCTGGCTGGTTCTCTTACTATTTGTCGATCATTCAGCATTTTTTGAGACATCGGCCCAAAGTAAGGGACCGCGTCATCAGCGCTTTCCGCTTTCTGTTTCCGCTGCCCAATATTGTGATCGTCTCATCGATTGTTTTGACGGGCAATGGGCCAGAATTGTTCTGGGCCATTGTCGATATTACCTTGGCCATTCCAGTTTTTGCTAACCTGCTTTCGATTTTTTTACTGCGGCGTGATTTTTGGACGTTATTAAAAGATTTCAAAGCGCGCTACATGGGAATCGGTCAGATCGAGGCAGGGTTTGCACCTTTTTACGACACACCGCCGCTGCCTGGAGATCAAGCGTATTCAGACTATGAGAAACATATTCATGCAGTGACGAGGTTAGAAGATAAAAAAAGCGTGCATCACAACATCCCAATTGATCGTAGAGAAATCCTTATAAAAGCTTAAATAAAAGCTTGAAATTTGCAGATTGTTCTGATAATCTTAATGATGTCTTAATGGTTTTATTTTATGTGAAACAGAATAATCTGTGGAAAGGAATCATCAATGAAAGAAAAACTGGCAAAGTGGTTTCGTTTTGACGAGTACGGCACAGACTTGCGGACTGAAGTCACGGCAGGGTTCACGACGTTTATGGGCATGGCCTATATTCTCGCAGTGAACCCCTCTCTGTTATCTGCTGCAGGGATGGACAAGGGAGCGGTCTTCACGGCAACGGCAATTTCTTCAGCCGTCGCGACGCTGATCATGGCGATGCTGACCAACTACCCCTTCGCACTGGCACCGGGCATGGGGCTCAACGCCTATTTCGCTTACACAGTCTGCATCAAAATGGGCTATAGCTGGCAAGTGGCCCTGGCTGCTGTTTTCGTCGAAGGGATCATCTTCATCGTCCTGAGCTTGACCAACGTCCGCGAAGCGATCTTCAATTCAATCCCCAAGAGCCTGCGGCTTTCCATATCCGCCGGGATCGGGCTGTTTATCGCGCTGGTCGGTCTGAAGAGCGCGAACATCGTCGTCAACGACGATTCGACGCTGGTTACCATGTTCAAATGGAGTACGGCGACCAATGCGACCCTCGGTCTAACGGTTGCCCTGGCACTGATCGGGACAATCTTTACGGCCATTCTGCTGGTCAAAGGCGTGCGCGGCAGCGTACTGCTGGGCATTCTTGCGACCTGGGCCGCCGGCATTGTCTGCGAGCTGTTAGGGTTTTACGTGCCGATGCCGAAACTTGGACTTTACTCGCTGATCCCGGATTTCTCGAACGGCATTAGCGTTGCATCGATGGCACCGACGTTTATGAAAATGCAGCTGCCGAAAACTTTCTCCTTCGATTTCCTCACGGTCATTTTCGCGTTCCTCTTTGTCGATTTGTTTGACACCCTGGGCACGTTGACAGGCTGTGCGGTGAAGGCCGGCTACATTGACGAAAACGGCAAATTGCCGCGCATCAAAGGTGCACTCCTTGCAGACGCGATCGGGACGACCATCGGGGCTTGCTTCGGAACGTCGACGGTCACGACTTTTGTTGAAAGCTCTATCGGGATTTCTGAAGGCGGCCGATCCGGTCTGCCGGGCGTCATCGTCGCACTTTTGTTCCTGGTTGCGCTGTTCTTCTCGCCGATCTTCCTGGCGATTCCGTCCTTTGCGACAGCGCCGGCTTTGATCATTGTTGGCTTTTTAATGATTCAGAATGTCGTACAAATCGATTTCTTCGATCCGACAGAAGGCATCCCGGCTTTCCTTTGCCTGGCCTTCATGCCGCTGACCTACAGCATCTCTGAAGGCATCGGCATCGGTTTTATTTCTTACACGCTGATCAATCTCTTGACCGGCAAAAAGGAAAAGGTTTCGATTACCATGATCATCGTTTCGATTCTGTTTATTCTCAAGTACATTTTCATCTAAAGGTGTACAACGGAGCCGGTCTGAGGACCGGCTTTTTTTTGTAGCAAACAGATGAAAATTTGTAATTGTATACAAGAATAAAACAATACAAAAGCCCTTGACAAGGGGAAACTTTGTCATTAGAATGATAAGTGTTTTCAAAAAGTGTATTGAATGCGAAACAAAAATCGTATACAATATGCAAATTAGATCAAAAGGAGAATCATAAAATGGCTGAAGCAAGAATGTTTTATGAACAAGATTGTGATCTCTCACTGCTCAAAGGCAAAAAGATCGCAGTTATTGGTTACGGTTCACAGGGCCATGCCCACGCAAAGAACTTGAAAGATTCAGGCTGCGATGTCATCGTCGGTTTGTACGAAGGCAGCAAATCCTGGAAAAAGGCAGAAGATGAAGGCTTCGAAGTATTCACCTCTGCAGAAGCAGCAAAACAGGCTGATATCATCATGATTCTGATTAACGATGAAAAACAGGCTGATCTTTACAAAGAAAGCATTGCTCCAAATCTGGAAGCAGGGAACATGCTGATGTTTGCTCATGGCTTCAACATTCACTTTGGCACGATCGTTCCACCGGCAGATGTCGACGTTACAATGATCGCACCAAAAGCTCCTGGCCATACTGTTAGAAGCGAATTTGTCGCTGGCAAAGGGACTCCATGCCTTGTTGCTGTTGAACAGGATGCAACCGGCAAAGCACTGGAAATGGCACTGGCTTATGGGGCAGGCCTCGGCGCTGCAAGAGCTGGCATCCTCGAAACGACTTTCAAAACCGAAACGGAAACAGACCTCTTCGGCGAACAGGCTGTTCTCTGCGGCGGCGTTGTCGCTTTGATGCAGGCTGGCTTCGATACCCTCTGCGAAGCTGGCTACGACCCGAGAAACGCTTACTTCGAAGCTATTCATGAAATGAAACTGATCGTCGACTTGATCTATCAGTCAGGCTTCAAGGGCATGCGTTACTCCATTTCCAACACTGCTGAATACGGTGATTACATCTCAGGTCCGAAGATTGTAACAGAACAGACCAAACAGGCGATGCGCGACATCCTGAAAGACATCCAGGACGGTACCTTCGCAAAAGACTTCCTGCTTGAAATGAGCGCTGGCAACCAGGTTCACTTCCAGGCAATGCGCAAGAAAGCATTGAATCATCCTTCAGAAAAGGTTGGCGAAGAAATTCGCAAACTCTACAGCTGGAGCGACGACGACAAACTGATCAACAACTAATTGATCGATTCAAACGCAACGACCCCTGTCGATTTGATTTTTTCAATCGGCAGGGGTTTTTTGTATGATACGATCACATTTTGGCTATGCCTTTTTTTTATAATGACACATCAAGAAATACTAGAACCGGCGGAATTGACAGGAGACGCAGAAAAGCTTACAATCAATACATATTAAAAATAGTAATTAAATAAGTAATAAATTAAAAAGTGAAGGAGCAGCCGGCATGAAAAATGAATCCACCATCCCACCGTCAACGGCGTACGTACATCCGAGAAACCAGACCGATATGATGGGCTCATCCATGATGCCGGTTTATCAAACCTCCGCCTTTTCGCATTCGACAGCAGCGGAATTAGAACAGATTTTCAAGAACCAAAAGCCGGGCTACGCTTACAGCCGCGTGGGCAATCCGACGGTCAACGCTTTTGAAAATCAGATGGCCAGACTGGAAGGCGGTTTGTCGGCCACAGCCTGCGCATCAGGCTCCGCGGCCATCGCCTGTTGTTTTTTGACTTTGCTGAAAAGCGGCGACAGCATTGTGGCACCGGCCGGGCTTTACGGCGGAACGCTGAATTGGCTGAAAGAGCTGGAGGCTTTCGGGATCACGACGCGGCTCATCGCGGACTTTTCAGCGACTAATGTTGAAGCGGCGATCGATGGGAGCACGCGCTTCGTCTTTATGGAAATCATTTCGAATCCGAAGCTCGAGGTCGTCGACGTCAGGGCGCTGGCTGAAACCGCGCACAAAGCGAACATTCCGCTGATTGTCGACGCGACAGCGGTGACGCCGGCGCTGATGCGCCCGATCGATTTTGGCGCGGATATTGTGATTCATTCCTCGTCGAAATACATCAACGGCAACGGTACGGCGATTTCTGGCGTGATCGTCGACAGCGGGCGGTTCCCTTGGAAAAAATCGGGTAAGTTCGACGAGGTGCTGCCTTGCAAAAAGTTTGGCCTTGCGGCGTTCACCGCGAAGCTGAGAAACAGCACTTGGCAGAATATCGGGGCGTGTCTTGCGCCGGTGCACGCTTGGCTGAACATGACTGGGCTTGAGACGCTGCCCCTTAGAATGAAACAAATCTGCAGCAGCGCGAAAGCCCTTGCCGCATTTCTCGAGGCCAGCAAGGGCGTACAGGCGGTCAATTATCCGGGGCTTGCGTCGAGCCCGTGGCACCAACAAACGGCGCAGTTCGCAGAGGGCCAGGCGGGCGGAATTCTGACGATTCGCGTCGGCTCAAAGGCGCGGGCCTTCAGCTTGATCGATCACCTGAAGCTTGCGCTCAATCTGCCGAATATCGGCGACACGAAAACCCTGGTCCTGCATCCGGCGTCGACGATCTTCATCCACTCCGATCCGGCGGCGCGGGAGGCGGCAGGCGTATTTGAGGATACGGTCCGCATCTCGGTCGGCCTAGAAACGTGTGATGATATCATTGCGGATTTTAAGGGGGCGCTCGAAGCAATGGCGTAGCCCCTTTAGGAGAGACGGATTCGAGAAAAAATGATCATATCAAATCAATAAAGATTTTGTAAATGGGTTTAGGATTCAACAAAAAGAAGGAGAAAATCAATGGCAGTAGATTATGCGGCTTTGAAGGCCGGCGGATTTATGCGGCAGAAACAGAAAAATACATTTTCCCTGAGACTGAGATGCGTCGGGGGAACTGTGACGGCAGAACAGCTGGCGGTGATTAAACAAGTAGCGGATCAGTACGGTCACGGCTACATTCACCTGACCGCCCGTCAGGGTATTGAAATTCCTTTTATCAAATTGGAAGACATCGATGACGTCAAGGCAGCACTGGCCAAGGGCGGCGTTGAACCGGGAGTATGCGGTCCGCGGGTGCGCACGGTAACCGCCTGTCAGGGCGGGCGCTGCTGCCCCTCCGGCTGTATCGACGCATTGGACATTGCGAGAAAGCTCGATGCCCGTTATTTCGGCCGGGAGCTGCCGTGTAAATTTAAATTTGGGGTTACCGGCTGTATCAATAACTGCCTGAAGATGGAAGAAAATGATTTTGGCGTTAAGGGGGCTTACGACGTCAGCTACGACGAAAGCCAGTGCATCGACTGCGGCGTCTGCGCAAAGGTTTGCCGGGAAAATGCCATCACCTTTGAAGATGGCAAATTGATTTTTGACGCGGACAAATGCAGCCACTGCGGCCGCTGCGTCAAGTCCTGTCCGACCGGCGCGTGGGAAGGCAAGAGCGCCTTTCGCGTTTATATCGGCGGGACCTTTGGCAATCATATCATCAGCGGCAAGGAATTGACACCGCTGATTAAAGACGAAGGGACGCTGATGCGGGTGGCCGACGCAACCATTGATTATTTCGACACCCATTCGAATAAGGGTGAACGCTTTGGCAAGACCCTCGAGCGCCTTGGAACGGATGAGCTCCAGCACATTCTGGAGGAAGCCGTTGCCGGCGCAGAAGCTTAAACATAAATTTTGGAGGCAGATATGGCAGATATTAATATCGATCAAATTGAAAACCGTGCGGACATCACCGACGTGGTTTGCCCGGTGACCTTTGTCAAGGCGAAGGTTGCTCTTGAAGAGCTGGAACCCGGGGAACTCATTGCCATTCACATGAACGATGGCGAACCGGTCCAGAATGTCCCGAGGAGCATCAAAGAAGAAGGACATCAGATTTTAAAACTGATTGACAATGAAGACGGCACTTACGATTTAATTGTGCGCCGCGGCGAAGACGACGCGTAAGACAAAAGGAGAAACAAAATGAAAATCACAGTATCAGGCGAAGCCGCAACAGTTCAGGACGGGATCACCGTCGCAAAGCTCATCGCAGAACGGGACGTCGAAAACCCGCAATACGTCACCGTTACGATTAATGACGATTTTATTCATTCGGACGATTTTGAAACGAAGACCCTCTCCGAAGGCGATCAGGTTGAATTCTTGTATTTTATGGGAGGCGGACGTTAATGGCCTTTACAAACGATCAGCTGGAGCGTTACTCGCGCCATATCATTTTGAAGGAGATCGGCGTAAAGGGGCAGAAACGGCTGCTCAACGGCTCGGTCCTCATTGTCGGCGCCGGCGGACTCGGCTCGCCAGTGGCCGCCTATCTGGCGGCGGCCGGAGTCGGCAAAATTGGCATCGTCGACGCGGATAACGTCGATCTGTCCAATTTGCAGCGCCAGATCATTCACACCACGGACGATGTCGGCAAGCCCAAAGTGGTCTCTGCAGCCGAAACCATGCGGGCCATTAACCCTGACGTCGAGGTGAAGACCTACCACGAATACTTGTACTCCGGCAACGTCATGGATATTGTGAAGGATTACGATTTCGTCATTGACGGGACGGATAATTTCCCGGCGAAGTTTTTGATCAACGACGCCTGTGTGCTGACGAAGACGGCTTTCTGCCATGCGGGGGTTATTCGCTTCCAGGGTCAGCTCATGACTTATGTGCCCGGGGAAGGGCCGTGCTACCGCTGTGTCTTTAAGGATCCGCCACCAAAGGGTGCGGTGCCGACTTGCCGCGAAGCCGGTGTCATCGGCGCGATGGTCGGCGTTATCGGCAGCCTTCAGGCGATGGAAGCCGTGAAATACCTGACCGGCGCCGGCGAACTGCTGACCGGTTCCCTCCTCACCTACGACGCGTTGACGAATCAATTCAGAAAAATCAAACTCCCGAAAGATCCAGACTGTGCGGTGTGCTCGGATCATCCGACGATCACAGAGCCCATTGATTACGAACAGGCCGCCTGTGATTTTGACCCGAAAAATCCGTTGAGTGAATAGGGAGGCGATAGCATGTCCGATTCCAAAACGGTCAGTTTGACCGCGCAGCAATTTGATGAAATGGTCGCCCACGCCAAAGCCTGTCTGCCGGAAGAAGCCTGCGGTCTTCTGGGCGGCAGAGAAGAAGGAGACACCAAAATCGTCACACACATCTACAACGTTGAAAATATCGATCACACCAACGAACATTTTTCGATGGCGCCGAAGGATCAGCTGGCGGCGGTGAAGCAGATGCGTGCAGCGGGCGAAGTTCCCCTCGGCAACTGGCATTCCCACCCGGAAACGCCGTCAAGGCCGTCAAACGAGGACAAGCGCCTGGCCTACGATTCCAAGGCCAGCTACCTGATTCTTTCGCTGATGGATGCAGATCAGCCGGTGCTGCACAGTTTTCATATTGAAGGCGATCAGGCCGAAAAAGAAATGCTGATTGTCGAATAAAAGTCTAAAAATTATATAGGAAGCCTTGATTTTACGATCAGGCTTTCTTTTTTTGGTCGCAAACTAATTCTTGCTTGTAAAAAAAAAGACCGGCGCATGTGCGCCGGTCCATCGTACACGATGTCGATGACATAAAAGAAAAATAGGAGAATGGATATAATAGACTGTTTAATTGGGGTTGTTGATTAAACGAAGCTGCCTTTAGACATAGAACAACAGATCTTCGTAAATCGGATACGGCCAGTATTCTTTGCCGACGATCGTTTCGAGTTCGTCCGCGGTTGCGCGCAATGCGTTCATCGCGCCGATGACGTCTGCGCAGTAGCTGTTGGCCTGTTCCTGTGCGTCTTCGATGGCGGCAGCCTTTTCGGTTACGGCGTCGAGGGCGTCGGTTTCAGCGAGGAGATCTTTAGCCAAAGCGGCAATCTTTTCGACCATAACCGCTTCGACGGAATCCTTGGTTTCAATGCCCACAGCGGCTTTCTGAGAAAGCACCGTTGTCAAATCCTTTTCGCAGTCCATGACGGCGGGCAAAATTTCGTGGCGGGCCATGGAGAGCATGGTCTTCGCTTCGATGTTGATCGTCTTCGAATATTCTTCCAAGTGGATTTCCTGGCGGGCCTTCATTTCTTCGTCGGTGTAGATGTCGTTCTTAGACATGACTTCGACGTTCTTTGGCATGCAGTATTCCGCGAAGGCTTCAGGCGTGGTTCTCAAGTTCGGGAGACCGCGTCTTTCAGCTTCTTCAACCCATTCATCGGTGTAGTTGTTGCCGTTGAAGATGACGCGTTTGTGCGCTTCCAAACGGCCTTTCAGGAATTCGCGGCAATCCGCTTCAAAGTTGTCGCTGCCTTCGAGCGCGTCTGCGTATTCGCGCAGCACTTCTGCGACGATGGTGTTCAGCGCAATGTTCGGGCCCGCGATGGACTGGTTGGAGCCCAGCATACGGAATTCGAATTTGTTGCCAGTGAAAGCAAATGGCGAGGTACGGTTGCGGTCAGTCGCATCGGTGGTGAACGTCGGGGTCGCGTTGATGCCGAGGTCCATGGTGCGTTCCTTCGCTTTTCCGCTGGATTCGCCGGTGAGGAGTTCGTTGAGGACATCAGCCAGCTGGTCGCCGACGAAAATGGAGATGATAGCTGGAGGCGCTTCGTTGGCACCTAAACGGTGGTCGTTGCCGGCAGAAGCGACAGTGGATCTGAGCAGTTCCGGATAACGGTCGACCGCTTCGATGACGGCAATGAGGAAGGTCAGGAACTGGAGATTGTTGGCTGGATCTTTGCCCGGGTCGAGGAGGTTGACGCCGGTATCCGTCGCGATGGACCAGTTGTTGTGTTTCCCAGAACCGTTGATGCCTTCAAACGGTTTTTCGTTGATGAGGCAGTGGAGATCGTATTTTGGCGCCATCCGTCTCAGGGTTTCCATGATCAAGTGGTTGTTATCGGTTGCCTGGTTGGCAGAGGAGAACACCGGTGCCAATTCGTGCTGGCAAGGCGCGACTTCGTTGTGGCGGGTCTTGCTTGGAACACCCAGTGACCACAATTCTTTGTCGACGTCACGCATGAAATGGCGGACACGTCCGCGGATACGTCCAAAGTAATGATCTTCCATTTCCTGGCCCTTTGGCGCCATGGCACCGAACAAGGTGCGGCCGGTCAGGATCAAGTCTTTTCTCTTAGCGTACATGTCTTTGTCGACCAGGAAATATTCCTGTTCGGCCCCGACAGAAGAAGTGACTTTGTGAACGTCATCGGCAGCGCCGAAGAGTTTTAAAACGCGGATGGCTTCATTGGACAAGACCTTCATGGAGCGGAGCAGCGGGGTCTTCTTGTCGAGGATTTCTCCGGAATAGGAGATGAAGGATGTCGGGATATAGAGGGTCGTGCCTTTGACGAAAGCAAATGAAGTCGGATCCCATGCTGTGTAGCCGCGGGCTTCAAAAGTCGCGCGCAGACCGCCGGACGGGAAAGATGAAGCATCAGGTTCGCCCTTAACAAGTTCTTTTCCGGAAAATTCCATGATGACACTGCCTTCACCGGTCGGGCTGATAAAAGCATCGTGTTTTTCTGCAGTGGCACCGGTCATCGGCTGGAACCAATGGGTAAAGTGGGTAGCCCCCAATTCCATGGCCCAGTCTTTCATCGCGTTGGCGACCACTTCGGCGTCTTCCCGGCCAAGGGGTTCGTCGTATTTGATCGTCCGCATGACGCTTTTGTAGATGTGTTTCGGCAAGCGTTTGCGCATGACTGCGACGTTAAAGACTTTTGAACCGAACAGATCGACGATGCTGTCTTTCTGATCTTTCTTTTCTAACATTTCAGACATGATATCCTCCTTATTAAACAACTAAACAACCAGATACAAAAAAAGGGGCACCGAAAATAGCATCGCTATTCTCAGACGCCCTTGTCTGTGTTTGTTTTAAATTATACATACATGATACACGAATCCCTATTTTTTGTCAATGTGATTTTTAATAAAATAACAAAGCAAAACGAGGGAAAAAGCCGTTAAGACGATCGATGCTTTCTGTTATTTGATTATAAATGGATCAATGCCTGCTGGCATCATTGCGTCTATTTTATCATTTATTATAGAAGAAAATCGACAGCCCTTGAAGCAATTTTCATATTTCTTGTTAAATTTAAAAAAACGCCTTGTATTTTAAGGTGGAATGTGGTTAAATGTCTTTACTGTAGAATTGTATACACAAGAGCAAAGGCGTTCTGAAACAAGCGGTGTCTCAAAAAAGATTTGAGAGACGGCTTGTTAAAGGACGCTTTTTTCATTGAGTGATTATCAAGAAGGAGATCAGGATGTTAAAGAAAGAAGGAGAAATACGAATCCCGTCGGGTTGTGCGATTTCCGGCATTATCGACCGGACAGGCCGCCAGAGCATCAACGGCCGGACCATCGTCGATTCCATTGCGGTGATGCACGACCGCTCTAATGGATTGGGCGGCGGATTTGCCGGCTACGGCATTTACCCCGATTACGCGGACTCGTACGCGTTTCACGTTTTTTATGACGACTTGAAAGCCCGTCAGGAAACAGAACGGTACCTCGACCGTTATTTCGATGTGGTCAATATGAGCCGGATCCCGGTTCGGCCGAACCGCAATGTCGTCGACGCACCGCTCATTTGGCGCTACTTCGTCAATCCGCTGTTCAACCGCATTCAGGAAGACGAAGGCGAAATCGACGAAAAGAAATTTATCGTCGAAACCGTCTTTTACGTCAATACCTACATTGACGGTGCCTACATCTTCTCGTCTGGCAAGAACATGGGGATATTCAAGGGCGTCGGTTTTCCGGAAGACATCGGCGATTTTTACAAGCTAGAAGATTACGACGCGTACTGCTGGACGGCTCACGGCCGTTATCCGACGAACACCCCGGGCTGGTGGGGCGGCTGCCATCCTTTTGCGCTGCTCGATCATTCCATCGTGCACAACGGAGAAATCTCGTCCTACGACGCGAACCGCCGTTACATCGAAATGTTCGATTACAAATGTAACCTGCTCACCGATACGGAAGTCATCACTTACATCATCGACTACTTAAAACGGAAGAAAGGGTTCGAATACGAAGATATTGCGAAAATCATCGCCGCACCGTTCTGGGAAGAAATTGACCACATGAGCGAAAAAGAAGCGCGGAAAATGAAATTGCTCAGAAACACTTACTCGAGCCTTTTGATTACCGGGCCGTTTTCGATCATCTGCGGATTTGATCACGGCCTGATGGCCCTCAATGACCGCTTGAAGCTGCGTTCAATGGTGGCTGGAGAAAAGGACGACGTCGTATATATCGCCAGTGAAGAAGCGGCCATCCGCCGCGTCTGTCCAGATATTGACGGCATTTGGGCGCCGCGGGGCGGCGAACCGATCATTGTCCACGCGAGCAAGGAGGCTATGTAATGGGAATTCAATACTTATATCCGGAATTTGAAGTGCACCGCAATTTTGACCGGTGCATCAAATGCCGCGTCTGCGAACGACAGTGCTCAGAACAGGTGCACTATTACGACGAAGAAGACGACATCATGCGGGCGGACGAGTCCAAATGTGTCGACTGCCAGCGCTGCGTCACCATGTGCCCGACGCGCGCGCTTAAAATTGTGAAGACGGAAAATACGTTCCGTCCGAACGAAAACTGGCATCAGAATACCATCGAAGAAATTTACCGTCAGGCGACCACCGGCGGCGCGCTGCTGTCCAGCATGGGCAACCCGAAAGACTACCCGTCCTATTGGGACCGCATTCTGCTCAACGCCAGCCAGGTCACCAACCCGTCCATCGACCCGCTGCGCGAACCGATGGAAACGCGGGTATTTCTCGGAAAAAAACCTCACGATCTCGAGTTCGATTCCCACGGCGAACTGATTTCTAAACTGCCGCCGCAGATCGAACTGGAAGTCCCGGTGATGTTCTCGGCCATGTCTTTCGGCGCGATTTCCGAAAATGCCCATAAATCACTGGCCCGGGCGGCAACCGCCTGCGGCACTTGCTACAACACTGGTGAAGGCGGGTTGAACAAATCGCTGTATCCTTATGGGCCTAACACCATCGTTCAGGTCGCGTCCGGCCGTTTCGGCGTTCACGAAGATTATTTGAAAGCCGGCTGCGCCATCGAAATTAAGATGGGTCAAGGGGCCAAGCCGGGGATCGGCGGCCATCTGCCAGGGCGCAAAATCGGTCCGAAGGTTGCGGAAACGCGAATGATTCCGGAAGGCTCCGACGCCATCTCACCGGCGCCGCACCACGATATTTATTCGATTGAAGACCTTCGTCAGCTGGTATACTCCCTCAAAGAAGCAACCAATTACGAAAAACCGGTTATCGTCAAGATCGCGGCGGTTCACAACGTGGCGGCGATCGCATCAGGGATTGCCCGCTCCGGTGCGGACATCATCGCCATTGACGGTTTCCGCGGCGGGACCGGCGCCGCGCCGACCCGCATCCGTGACAACGTCGGGATCCCGATCGAGCTGGCATTGGCCGCTGTCGACCAGCGTCTCCGCGATGAAAAAATCAGAAACGACATTTCGATTGTCGTCGGCGGGAGCATCCGCTCGTCTGCCGACGTGGTTAAAGCCATCGCCCTCGGGGCGGACGCCTGCTACATCGGGACAGCCGCACTGATCGCACTGGGCTGCCACCTGTGCAGACAGTGCTCAAGAGGTCTCTGCAACTGGGGTATTGCGACACAGCGCGAAGATCTCTGCCGCCGTCTGAATCCGGATATCGGCACGGAACATCTGGTGAACCTGCTCACAGCCTGGAACAACGAAATCAAAGAAATGATGGGCGGTATGGGGATCAACTCCATTGAAGCCCTGAGAGGCAACCGCCTGATGCTCCGCGGCGTCGGCATGACAGAAAAAGAATTAGAAATCCTCGGCATTAAGCACGCTGGAGAATAAGAGGGAGGAGCAACATTGAAACGCGTTTATGTCAATGAAGAATGGTGCCTCGGGTGCCATCTGTGTGAATTCAACTGCGGCTTCGCCAACTCCGGCGAGTCGAGCATGGTCAAGGCGTATCATCGGGAACAGAAGCCGTTGTCCCGCATCCGCGTGGAAGACGGCGAACAGGGCGGCGAACCCATTCATTTTGCGGTGAACTGCCGCCACTGCGAAGAACCCTATTGTGTCAAGGGCTGCATTACCGGCGCTTTGTCTGTCGAAGACGGCGTCGTAAAGATCGATCAGGATCAGTGCATCGGCTGCCGGACCTGTATCGCGATGTGCCCGTACGGCTGCCTGGTGCTGTCCCACAACCACACGATGCTGAAATGCGAGCTGTGCCTGGAAAACAGCTGCGGCGAACCGGCCTGCGTCACCGGCTGCCCCAACAGAGCTATTGTTTACGAAGAAAGGGGCTGAGAACATGAAGACGAAATACTTGATTATCGGCAATTCCGCCGCAGCGATTGGCGGCGTTCAGGGGATTCGCAAAGTGGACAAACGGAGCAAAATCGTCCTGGTTGCCGATGAACCGTACTCCACCTATTCGAGACCGCTGATTTCTTATTGGCTTGAAGGCCGGGTCGATCGGGAACACATGGTTTACCGCAATCCGGATTTCTACAGACAGTACGGCGTCGACACTATGCTCGGCACAAAAGTGACAGCCATTGATCCGGCGGCGCACTCGGTCACGACGGACAGCGGCAAAACCATCACCTATGAACAGCTTTTGATTGCGACTGGCTCCAATCCTTTTGTGCCGCCGATCGAAGGCAAAGAAAAAGCCAAGAATGCGTTTACCTTTACGACTTTTGACGACGCTCAGGGCGTGAAGAAGGCCTTAAAGCCAGATGCCAAGGTCGTCATCATGGGCGGCGGGCTCATCGGCTTGAAGGCGGCTGAAGCGTTGATCGATCAAGTTGCCAGTTTGACCATCGTTGATTTGGCTGACCGGGTCATGCCGTCGGTTCTCGATGCGGAAGTCGCGCAGGTCATGCAGCAGCATCTCGAAGATCTGGGCATGGAACTGAGACTCGAAACCAGCATCAAGAGCGTAAACAGCATGAGCGTCACGCTGAGCGACGGCGCGAAGCTGCCTTACGACATTTTAATTTTCGCCGTCGGGACCCGCCCGAACCAGGCGCTGGCTGAAGCGGCCGGCATCGACTGCGAACGGGGGATTTTGACAAACGAAAGCCAGCTGACTTCTGCCGCTGACGTTTACGCCGCCGGCGACTGCACCCAAAGCCACGATATCAGCGCCGACGTGAACCGCAACATCGCGATTCTGCCCAACGCGTTCATGCAGGGCGAAACCGCTGGCATCAACATGGCCGGCGGTGAAGCGGTCTTCGACAAGGCCTTCCCGATCAATTCCATGGGGATCAAGGACTTCTACATGCTCACGGCGGGCAGCACCGAAGGGCAGCCTCAAATTGTCAAGACGCCGGATGGCATCCGCAAATTCTACATTGCGGGCGACACCCTTAAGGGCTACATGATTTTGGGCGAATGCCAGCGTGCGGGGATTTACACCGATTTGATCCGGCAGCAGACCAAACTGTCGACTGTCGATTGGGAAAGCCTCGCTGAAGCGCCGAAGCTCGCGGCGTTTGATGTGTCCGTGAGAAAAGCGGATTTGGCTCAGGCACACTGATAAGCGAGGTTAATGATGATCATAGATGCAACGAATAAATACTACAAACAGCTGAATGAAGAAATCAAGCACACTCAGACCCACGACATCACGGTGAAAAATGTATTGGGGCAGCGTTATATCGGTACCGGCGTCAAAGATAAGAAAATGACGGTGTACGGCACGCCGGGCAACGCCATGGGCGCGTATCTCGACAACATCGACATCGAAGTTTTCGGCAACGTTCAGGATGCGGTTGGCGATACGATGAACGACGGCCATATCGTTGTTCACGGGAAAGCCGGGGATACCTTGGGCTACGCCATGCGCGGCGGCAGCATTTACGTCAAGGGCGATGCGGGCTACCGCGTCGGGATCCACATGAAAGCGTATCAGGATAAACAGCCGGTGATTGTCGTCGGCGGCTGTGTCGGCTCTTTCCTCGGCGAATATCAGGCCGGCGGCACCATTTTGGTGCTGGGCCTCGGCAGTCAGGACAGCTCACCGATCGGCAATTACTGCGGCACAGGGATGCACGGCGGCAACATGTATATCAGAAGCGCGGTGAAGCCGGAATTCCTGCCGCCGCAGGTTTCCATTGAGCTTTGCGACTCCAAAGATATGGCAGTCATTCAGCCGTTAATTGACCAGTTCTGTGAATACTTCGACATCAAGGAAGATATTCTGCGGGATAAACCGTACTACCACATTTTCCCCAATGCCGACAATCCGTACAAGAGTCTGTACACCTCGTATTGATGGCGAGAAGCGAAACCAATCCCGGAATATCCGGGATTTTTTTATAAAAGACTTTTCAATCGGGAGAATTAGGTTATAATAGGAAAGAATACAAAATCAATATGTAATTTTGAGAAAGGAGTGATGGGGCATGTGCGAATTATTTGCATTTTCATCCAAAAAGCCCAGAGACTTAACGGACATACTGACACGTTTTTACGCCAGAAGTGTCAACCAGCCCAATGGCTGGGGCCTGGCGGAATACGACGACGAGGGCCGGATGTGTATGCACAAGAGTCCTGAACGGGCTGTCGATTCCAAAGTCCTGCCCCGTCTCATCGGCGAGGGCATTCCGCGTAAGCGTGTCCTCGCGCATATCCGCCTGGCCACGGTGGGCAGCATCAACGTTAACAACTGCCACCCCTTTGTGGCTTACGACGGCACGGGCCGGGAATGGACATTGATTCACAATGGGACGGTGTTCAACAGCGCGGCGCTGATCCGCTACTACCAACGGCAGGAGGGCGAGACCGATTCCGAACGGCTGCTGCTCTACCTGATGGATTTAATCGACGAAAAGACGCGCCGAGTGGGCCATCCGCTCAGCAAGAACGAACGCTTCGATGTGATTCAGGGGATGCTCGCTTCCATCGCGGACCGCAATAAGCTCAACCTCTTTCTTTACGACGGGGAGCAGTTTTACGTGCACGCGAACAACGCGCCGGCGATGCTGTATTACCTCGAAGACAAGACCCCGGGGGACGAATCTCTGATGTTTGCGACCCAGCCCTTTACGGAAGGAGACTGGAAAGAAGTGCCGAAGACCCGGCTTTTGGCCTTTAACGACGGGAAATTTACCCGGGAAGGGGTCAATCATCACATCATGTTCCACAGCGATTATTACCGGATCATGCTGGAACCGACCCATCCGGAAATGGATTTTTCGTTTCTTTAATTTTTATATTCATCATCAAAAAACAGGCTGATAGTTCAATCTATCAGCCTGTTTTTTAGTCTGCGGGTTTCATAAAGCACATGAATTCGTAGCTTTCGACGATTTCAAAAAACTTCAGCAGCCGGTCGTACAGAGGCTCGGCCTTTTTCCCGAACCGGGCGCGGACTTTCTTGGCGATGGTCTTGATGTTCGTCTTGCCGTCGCACAAGGGCCATATGAAGCTGCCCATTTCGTCGAGGTGAATCTGCGAATATTTCGGCTTGTGGGAAATTTTCTGAAAAATGCGGTTCATCACCCCTTTGTTTTCGACAAAGAGGGTAACTTTGCCGTCGTCAGCCATTTCTGTTTTCACAATTTTTTCTGTGACCACCGGGATGTAAACTTTGTAGGTACGAATGATTTCATCCCGGCTGAGCTTTTGTTTTGGTCGTTTTTTCAATTTTTATTCTGCCTTTTCAGGCGCTGTTTCTTTTTTGCCCTTGGTGAACTTCACGGTCAGCGCGATCATGGCTGCGAAGAAGATCAGGGAACCGGCAAAGCCGGCCGCCGGACTTAAGTTCAGAACCCCGGACAAATCGATCTTGTCGGCAACGCCGAGAACCGCGAGCACGGCCAGGAGGATGCCCACGATGCCTTCCCCAGCGATCATGCCCGAGCAGTACAGGATGCCGCGGTTGATGGTGGTTTTCTTGTCTTCTTCATCCTTGTATTTTTTGCGGTCGAAGAAGAGGCGCACCAGTCCGCCGACCATGATGCACGCGTTGAGCTGCACCGGCAGGTACATCCCGATAGCGAAAGGCAGCACCGGAATGCCGAGAATTTCGACGACAACCGCAAAGGCCGCGCCGGAGATCACGAGACCCCAAGGCAGCTGGCCGCCCATGACCCCTTCGATGATCATTTTCATGAGCACGGCCTGCGGCGCCGCGAGTTCTTTGGTGCCGAAGCCCCAGGCCGCGTTTAGCAGATAGAGGACGCCGCCGATGGCGATGGCCGAGACGATGACACCGATGATTTCGCCGATCTGCTGTTTCTTCGGCGTAGCGCCGACGAGATAGCCGGTCTTCAAATCCTGAGAAGTATCTCCAGCGATGGCCGCGATGACGCAGATGACGGTGCCGATGGCGATGGCCGCCTTCATGCCGGCCGCGCCGGTGGTGCCGGTCGCTTTTAAGATAATGGTTGAGAATAACAGGGTCGCGATGGCCATCCCGGAAACTGGGTTGTTCGACGAGCCGACGATCCCGACCATGCGAGAAGAGACGGCGGCGAAGAAGAAGCCGAAGACGACGATGAGGACCGCGCCGCCGATGCCCACGGGAATCTGGGGCAGCACCGCGGTCAGGACGATGAGGATGATGATCCAGGTGATAACCGTCTTCATACTCAGGTTCTGGTTGGTCCGCAGCATGCTGGAACCCTGACCCTGAGCGAGGTCTTTCATCGAATCTCTGAAGGTGGTGACGATCATCGGCAGGGCTTTAATCAGGGAGATGACCCCGCCGGCAGCCAGGGCGCCGGCGCCGATGTAGCGGACGTAGGAGCTCCAGATCTGGCTGACGCCCCCTGCGGCAAACATCTTTGCGATCGTGGTCGTGCCCGGATACATGACGGTCTTGCCGCCGAACAGGACGATCAAGGGAATGATGAACATCCAGGAAATGACGCCGCCGCAGAACATGTAGGAAGAAATCTTCGGTCCGCAGATATAGCCCACGGAGAAGACCGCCGGATAAATCTGTGTGCCGATCTGGCCGGCGTAGCCGCCGATCCCCTTGCTTGGGGTGTTCATTTCGCTCGGAACGAGTTTCAGACCGTCAATTAAGAATTTAAATCCTGAGGCAATGCCGAGACCGGCAAAAACAGTCGAAGCGGCGCTGCCGCCTTTTTCACCGGCGAGGAGCACTTCTGCGCAGGCTGTGCCTTCAGGATAAGGGAGCACCCCGTGTTCCTTGACGATGAGGGCGTTGCGCAGGGGCACCATGAAGAAGACCCCGAGGAGCCCGCCGATCATGCAGATGATCATGATTTCGATGAGGCCCGGTTTGCCCATAACCCCTTCCTTGGCCCACAAAAACATCGCCGGCAGGGTGAAGATCGCCCCTGCAGCTAAGGATTCCCCGGCAGACCCGACAGTCTGGACGATGTTGTTTTCCAGAATAGAATCGCGGTGCAGCACCATGCGGATGATCCCCATGGAAATGACCGCCGCCGGAATAGAGGCGGAAACCGTCATCCCGACACGCAGGCCCAGGTAGGCGTTGGCTGCGCCAAAGACGACGGCCAGGACAGCCCCCATGACCACTGAAAACACCGTCATTTCCGGCACGATTTTTTCCGCCGGAATGTACGGTTTAAAACCAGAATTGTTCTCGTTCATTTGATAAAATTATCCCTTCTATAAAAATCATAAAATCTTTAGGCGCACAAACGGACAATCGCATCGGCGTAAATTTTCGCTGCGGTGAGCAGATTGTCCAGATCGAAGAATTCGTCTGCGCCGTGCATGCGGGTATCGACGCCGTCGAAAACTGCGCCGAAGGCCACGCCGTTTTTCAGTTCATGGACGTAGGTGCCGCCGCCGATGGCGATGCATTCGCCTTTTTTGCCGGTGACCGCTTCGTAAGAGGCCAGAAGCTTCTGCACAAAGTCAGAATCCTTTGGCACAACGTGGGGCGGAATCATCCCCGGAGTCGACCAGTCGAAGCCGGCGTCCTGAACAGTCTTTGCTGCGACAGCTTCGCAGTTTTCTTTGGTCGCCATGACGGGCGTGCGGGCGTCAAAGGTGAATTCCGCGTGGGTCGGGTCGACGTGATACAGGTCGAGGGTGCACGTCAGGTCGTGAGAGTCTTCATCCGCCATCTTGATGCCGATGCCGGAGCCGTCGGTGACCCCGTAGGGGAAGAGCTTCGGAATCTGGCTCACGGTCTTCTGCATTTCGGAAGGATAGAGCGGCAGCTTTGAAATCAAAATCATCGCGGCCAGGCCGGCGTTGCGGCCGTCTTCCGGCGTCGAGGCGTGGGCGGAGTGGCCGATGATGGTGAGTTCGTCATCGCCGGTCTTTTCAATTTTCACTTCGCACTGGGCGGCAACATCGTCGAGAATGTTTTGATTGGCATCGATATCCAGGCCTTCAAAACGAATCACCGCTTTCTGGGGGACGGCGTTAAAGGCGATCCCGGCGTCGAGGCTCAAAACCCGGGGCAGGGTTTTGTCTTCAGCACAGTCTTTGGAGAGGATGCCCTTGAACTGTCCCTTTTCGATGTTGATGATCGGGAAGTTGGCATCCGGAGAGAAGGTCATTTCTGCTTCAGGTTCCGTCGCGTAGTAATGGGCGATGTCGTGGGAGCCGGTTTCTTCGTTGGCGCCCATGATGAAGCGCACCCCTTTCTTGAGCTTTACGCCGTTTTCTTTGAGGGCGCGCATCGCGTACAAAGCGGCGACAAGGGGCCCCTTGTCATCACTGACGCCGCGGCCGTAGAGGCGGCCGTCTTTTTCGATGACGTTAAAGGGGTCGGTGACCGTCCAGCCTTCGCCGGCGGGCACGACGTCGGTGTGGCACAAAATGTCGAGGGTTCTCGGCAGATCTTGGTCATAATCGGCAGTGCCGACGTAATTGTCGTAGTTGGTGACGGCGAAGCCGTAATTCTTCGCCAGTTCCAGGGCTTTATTCAAGCTCTGGTAAGGGCCGTCGCCGAAAGGCTTGCCGTCTTCGGGTTCGCCTTCGACAGAATTGATGGCACACAGCGCCTTGATGTCGGCGATCATATCCGGCAGATGGGCATCGAGCCACGCATTGACTGTTTCGTTCATCGTTCTATCCATTCCTTTCTGTATTCAATTCAATACAAATTAATAAGACTTAATAGTATTATTTTAGCATTTTCTAAGATTTTATGTAAAAAAATTATTTTAATTATATAAAGTAATAAATTATTGGGTTTGTATTTGAAGCAAAAGCGTGATACACTGCGTGAGGAAATTGATACAAAGAGGGGAAGAAAAATGCAAAATCAAAAACCAGTCAAACTCATCGCCTACGGCTGCCGGGACGATGAAATGCCAACTTTAAAAGCCTTTCAAAACCGGGAAGATTTAGAACTGAAGATCGTCCAGGCACATTTAAGCACCGACAATGTTTACCTCGCCGAAGGTTTTGACGGCGTGTCCATCGAAGGGCTGAGCCAGTCGGACGCCGCGATTTTTAAGGCCCTCGCCGGGTACGGCATTCATTATTTTTCGACCCGCACCGCCGGCTACAACCGCTTGGATCTCGCGGCGGCGAAAAAATACCAGATTCACTGCGCCAACGTGCATTATTCGCCTTACAGCGTCGCCGAGTACACCGTGATGCTCATGCTGACCTGTCTGCGCAAGTTTATTCACATCATCGCCCGATCAGCGGTCATGGATTATTCCCTGGCGGGCATGCAGGGCCGGGAGCTGCACAACATGACCGTCGGCATCGTCGGCATGGGCCATATCGGCAAAACCGTGGCCAAATGTTTGTCGGGGTTCGGCTGCCGCCTCATTTCCTACACGCCGCATCCGACAGCGGAAACCGACGCTCTGGCCAAAGCCGTCTCGAAAGAAACCCTGCTCAAAGAAGCAGACATCATCACCCTGCACACACCACTGACTCAAGACAATTACCACATGATCGACAAAGACGTCATTGCCCAAATGAAGGACGGGGTGGTGATCATCAACACGGCCCGGGGCGGCCTCATCAACACCTGGGATCTCATCGACGCCGTGGAAAGCGGCAAGGTCAGCGCTGTGGGCATCGACTCCTTCGAACACGAAGAAAACGTGATCCAGATCGACCACGAAAGCAGTTTGATCCACAACCGCAGCCTGCTCGCCCTGAAAGCCTACCCTAATGTCGTCGTCTCGCCCCACGCGGCATTTTACACCGATCAGTCGTCCAAAGACATGGTCACTGTCTCCCTTAACGGTTTGATGGCCTGGCTTCGCGGCGAAAACAATCCCAACGAAATCGCGTATTAATCAGCTTTTTGCAGCCCGCTTTGTGCGGGCTTTTTTTGTTAAAAGAAGTTAAGTTAATAAATTTTACACTTTACATGGACTTTACATAAGCCGTCTTTCAGATTTAACAAAGCCTTTGTAAAATTGAAATCGAAGTTTGGAAAGAGCATTCACCAAACAGGATTTTGATTTTAATGAAGGAGTTCAAAATGAAAAAGAAGATTCTCATGGTCTTAGCTGCCTTTGTTGCAGCGGTCACATTCGCAGGCTGCGGCTCATCCGGCGGCGGCACAATCAATGTCGTGTCTCGTGAAGATGGTTCCGGGACCCGCGGCGCGTTCATCGAACTGACAGGGGTTCAGGAAGAAAAGAACGGCCAGAAGGTCGACAAGACGACAGACAAAGCGACCATCTCCAACTCGACAGAAGTGGTCATGTCCACCGTTAAAGGCGATACCAACGCCATCGGCTACGTTTCCCTCGGTTCTTTGAGCAAGGATGTCAAGGCCGTCAAGGTTGAAGGCGTTGCACCGTCAGTCAAGACTGTCACCGACGGCAGCTACAAAATTCAGCGTCCGTTCAACATCATGACAAAGGGCGAAGCTTCCGGCGTAGCTCAGGACTTCATCAACTACATCATGTCTTCTGACGGACAGAACGTCATCGAAAAGAACGGCTACGTCAAAGTTTCTACCAACGGCGCTTACAGCGGCACAAAACCATCAGGCAAAATCACCGTCGGCGGTTCTTCATCCGTGACACCAGTTATGGAAAAACTGAAAGAAGCTTACGAAAAGGTCAACCCGAACGCAACGATCGAAGTTCAGGAATCGGATTCGACCACAGGGGTTTCCAATGCAGCAAAAGGCACACTGGACATCGGGATGGCGTCAAGAGATCTCCAAGGATCTGAAACGAGTGAAGGCCTGAAAGTGACCAAGATCGCTAAAGACGGCATCGCTGTGATTGTCAACAAAGACAACAGTGTCGACAACCTGACCCTCAAACAGATCAAGAATATCTACACAGGAAAGACCACTTCATGGTCAGACGTGAAATAATTCAACTACGACAATTTAATCCTCATCTTTAAACTGAAAGGAGACTTCGTCTTGAACAAATCGAAGCATCCGGGTCAGGCAAAAGAAAAAGCAATGCAGGTCGTTTTTGCGGCCTGCGCTTGCATTGCAATCATTGCTGTACTGCTGATTTGTATTTTCTTGTTTGCCAACGGTCTTCCGGGAATGGCGAAGATTGGATTCGGAAAATTCCTATCCGGGACGATTTGGCGCCCGGCTAACAATTTATACGGCATTTTGCCGATGATCGTCGCCAGTATCGAAGTGACAATTGGCGCCCTCATCATCGGCATTGTCATCGGCGTGCTCACAGCGGTATTTCTCGCGTTTTTCTGTCCGGAACCTCTGTATAAGGTGATCAAGCCCGGCATTAATCTTTTGGCCGGTATTCCCTCAGTTGTATATGGCTTTTTCGGCCTGCAGGTCATCGTGCCGATGATTCGCAATTCGGCGGGTGGTGCCGGCTTGTCCATGCTCGCCGCATGCATTATTCTCGGGATCATGATCCTGCCGACCATTATTACAATGAGCGAAACCGCATTGCGGGCGGTGCCAACCAGCTATTACGAAGGTGCCCTCGGCCTGGGGTCGACCCACGAACGGTCGGTTTTCCGCGTCGTCGTGCCGGCGGCGAAATCCGGAATCTTCGCGGGAATCATCCTTGGCGTCGGCCGAGCTATTGGGGAAACGATGGCCGTGATCATGATCGCGGGCAACCAAGCAGTGATGCCCCACAGCCTCTTCGCCGGCGTGCGCACCATGACGGCTAACATTGTCCTCGAAATGGGTTACGCGACCGACTTGCACCGTCAGGCGCTGATTGCAACAGCTGTCGTGCTGTTTGTCTTCATCCTGATCATCAACATTTGCTTCTCGATTTTGAAAAACAAAGGAGATAAGCAGTGAAGTACAACGAAAAAAATTCAAAAGAACAACTTCACGGCAAAGGCGAAGCCGCGGCGTTAAAGGCCATTGTCTGGATTGCCGGTATCGCCACGATGGCGGTGCTGATCTTTCTCATTCTGTACATTTTGATCAACGGGCTGCCGCACATCAAGCCAAGCCTGTTTTCGATTCATTACAACAGTCAGAACGTGTCGCTGTTTCCGGCGATGATCAATACGCTGACGATGGTCGGCTTGTCCATTCTGTTCGCCGGCCCGATCGGCATTTTCTCAGCGGTTTATCTGGCGGAGTACGCCAAGCGCGGCAGCAAATTCGTCGCCTTTATCCGGCTGACGTCCGAAACCCTGACCGGGATTCCGTCGATCATTTTCGGGATTTTCGGAATGCTGATGTTTGTCGATGCCTGCCACATGGGCTATTCCATGCTCGCCGGGGCATTGACGCTGGCGCTGATGATCCTGCCGGTCATCATGCGGGCCACAGAAGAAGCGCTGCACGCTGTGCCAGACAGCTACCGCGAAGGCAGCTTCGGTCTCGGCGCCGGCAAGCTGCGCACGATTTTCAAAATTGTTCTGCCGGCGGCGGCCCCTGGAATTCTCGCTGGGGTTATTCTTGGCATCGGGCGTGTCGTCGGGGAAACCGCGGCGTTGATTTACACCGCAGGGACCGTGGCGCAGATTCCGAAGAACGTCATGGGCTCCGGACGGACGCTGGCCGTGCACATGTACAGTTTGTGGACAGAAGGGATGAACGTTGACCAGTCTTACGCGACGGCCGTGATCCTGCTCGTCGTCGTCATCGTCTTGAATTTTATTTCCGATGCCATTGCGAAACGCGTCAACAAAGTGAACGAATAAACGAGGAGTATTTGGACATAAATGGAAAACTATAAAGTGAAAAAGCCGGTCTCGACGAAAGTCAAGATGGCTTCTCAAAATATGAATGTCTATTACGGCGATTTTCACGCCCTTAAGGACATCAATCTCAATTTCCCGGAACACGAGATCACAGCGCTGATCGGCCCGTCCGGATGCGGCAAGTCGACGTTTTTGAAATCGCTGAACCGGATGAACGATCTCGTCGAAGGCTGTAAAATCACCGGCTCGATCAAGCTGGACGATGTCGATATTTATAAAGAGATCGACGTGAACATTCTGCGCAAGCGCGTCGGCATGGTGTTCCAGCACCCCAATCCGTTTCCGATGAGCATTTACGACAACATCGCTTACGGTCCGCGGACTCACGGGATCAAAAACAAGGCGAAGCTCGACGATATCGTCGAAGATTCGCTGAAAAAAGCGGCGATTTGGGACGAACTCAAAGACCGCCTGAAAAAGAATGCCCTTGGTCTCTCCGGCGGGCAGCAGCAGCGCCTCTGCATCGCCAGAGCGCTGGCGGTTGAACCGGAAGTCCTTTTGATGGACGAAGCCACCTCGGCGCTGGACCCGATCTCAACGGGTAAAATCGAAGACCTAGCGCTGGAACTCAAAGAAAAATACACGATCATCATCGTGACCCACAGCATGCAGCAGGCGACCCGTATCTCCGACAAGACCGCTTTCTTTTTGCTCGGTGATATGGTAGAATTTGGTGACACGGAACAGATATTCTCGAATCCTAGAGATGAAAGAACAGAGCGATACGTAACCGGGAGGTTCGGATAATATGCGAAATCGATTTGATAAAGAATTGGTTCGGCTGAACGACAGCATGATCGAAATGGGCAGCCTTTGTGAAGCCGCCATAGATAAGGCCATCAAAGCGCTGGCCGCCAACGACACGGACCTCGCCAAGGAAGCCATGGCGGATGACGCGAACATCGACGAGCTGGAACGGGATATTGAGCAGCAGTGCTACGTGATGCTCTTGTCTCAGCAGCCGGTTGCGCGGGACTTGCGCAACGTCTCAGCGGCGCTGAAAATGATCACCGACATGGAACGCATTGGCGACCAGGCGACGGATATCGCCGAAATCGCGGTGACGGCCGATTTGACTGCAGAGTTTCACAATCTTGAGCTCGACACGATGGCGAAAATGGCCAGCAAAATGGTCAACGCGGCGGTTGACGCCTACGTTCAGAAAGATCTGAACACTGTTCACACGGTCTACAAACAGGACGACATTGTCGATCAGCTGTTCGACAAAATTTCCGCCCACATCATTCACCGCATCGAAAACAAAGAAATTGAAGGCGCGAAGGCGGTGGAAGTGCTGATGATTGCCAAATATCTCGAACGGATCGGCGATCACGCGGTCAATATCGGCGAATGGGTCGAATTTTCAATTACCGGCGAACACCCGAAAAATTAAAATGGATAAGGCACAGGCATGAGGATTTTTTGCGTAGAGGATGACAACAGTATCCGCGAATTGGTCGTGTACACACTCAACCACTCCGGATACGAGGCTCAGGGCTTTGAAAGCGCTGAGCCTTTTTGGCAAGCGATGGCAGAATCGCAGCAGTCAGGCCCGGACTTGCTGCTGCTCGATATTATGCTGCCCGGCCAGGACGGCCTTTCCATTTTGAAACAGCTCAGAGCTCAGACGCAGACGGCGGCTCTGCCGGTCATCATGCTGACGGCCAAAGGGGAAGAAGTGGACAAGGTCATGGGCCTTGACGCCGGCGCAGACGATTACGTCGCCAAGCCCTTCGGGATGATGGAGCTGCTGGCGCGCATCAAGGCGGTGGCCCGGCGTGCAGGCGTCGACCACAAGACAGACGAGAGCGACGAGGCGATGATTGACGGCCCGATTGTCATTCATCCCAAAGCTCACACCGTTCAGGTCGACGGACAGTTCATCCAGCTCACCCTGAAGGAATACGACCTGCTCTCTGTGCTCATGCGCCACGCGGGCAACGTGATGACCCGGGACGCGCTGCTGACCGATATTTGGGGTTACGATTTTGACGGCGAGACACGCACCGTCGACGTGCACGTTCGGACCCTGCGCCAGAAACTCGGCACGGCGCGCAAAATGATTGAAACCGTCCGCGGCGTCGGCTACCGCATGCGCAAAGAAGCGAATTTCCAGAAATAATCCGAAAGAAAATCAAGATGAAAAGTGAAAAAAATCTAACCAGTCGGCTGTTCCGCAATATGGCGTGGACAGCTGTATTGATATTAGCGGCGGCCTTGGCGATTCATATTCCGACATTGTCTCACAGCTTCACGGCGTCCAGACGGGATTATCTGAATGCCACAACGGCGATCGTGCGCCGGACCTTGGACGAAAACCCGACGGATCAGCTCGCCTATCTGAAAAAAATTGGGAAATCATCGAAATTTAGAATCACTTGGATCGCAGAAAATGGCAAAGTGCGCTACGACAACGAGGCGGACGTGTCGACCATGGAAAACCACAAACACCGCCCGGAAGTGCAGGCGGCACTGAAAAAGGGAAAAGGTTCGGCTTCCCGATTTTCGAATACCCTTTCGGAATCGACGGATTATTGTGCGATGCGCCTGAAGGACGGCAGCGTGATCCGCCTGGCGCAGACGCGGCTGTCGACCTTTGGGGTCTTCGGCCGTTCGCTGTCGATCATCGCCTTTTTGATTTTCAGTGTGATCGTCATCGCTTTTCTGCTGGCCGGCCGTCAGTCGAAGGCCGTCGTCGATCCGATTATCAATTTAAATTTAGATGACCCGCTGAACAACGATACGTACGACGAGCTTTCGCCCCTTCTTCAGCGGCTCAATCTCCAGCGGACCCACATCGAGCAGCAGTTTGAGATGCTTAAAAAACAGCAGAACGAATTGGAGGCCATCACGTCTTCAATGCGCGACGGTCTGGTAATCATCAGCCATACAGGAAAGGTCTTGAGCGTCAATGACGCGGCGCGCCAGTTCTTCAGACTTTATCAGAACCCGGGCAGCATGACCTATCTCCATCTGGACCACAACAACGATTTCCTCAAGCTCATTCAAAAGGCCATGGCGGGTGAGTCGTCGGAAATGAACTGCAAGCGGGACGGCCGCTATTATCAGCTGATTGCCGGCCCTGGCGAAACTGACGGCGGCATATACGGCGCGGTGCTTTTCATCATTGACGAGACGGACCGGCAGTCCGCCGAACGCTTGCGCCGGGAATTCACTGCCAACGTGTCGCACGAGCTGAAGACACCGCTGACGTCGATTTTAGGCTACGCGGAAATCATCGGCAACGGGATTGCCGATCAAGACGACATTCCCGAGCTTTCCAATAAAATCATCGAGGAATCGCGTCGGCTGCTCAAGCTGATTTCAGATATATTGCGACTGTCCCAGCTCGATGAGATGGCAACGGACGAAAAGACGGAACCCGTGGATCTCGTCGGCGTGTCGAAACAAGTCGTTCACGATTTGGCCGCGAAGGCAAAGAAAAGCAGCGTGTCCCTTTCGGTAGAAGGGGAAGCGGCACCGATTCAGGGTATGGCGACGACCCTGTACGAGATGATCTACAACCTTGTGGACAATGCCGTCGCCTACAACCGGGAAAACGGCAGTGTTGCTGTCAAAATTTCGGAAGACGCATCGGAAACGCGGGTTGCGGTGGCAGATACCGGCATTGGCATCGCCTTAGCGGATCAGCCGCGCATTTACGAACGGTTTTTCCGGGCAGACCCGAGCCACAGCAAGGCCACCGGCGGCACCGGGCTGGGCCTTTCCATCGTCAAACACGGCGCGATGCTGCACCACGCGACGATCGACTTGGATTCTGAATTGGGCAAAGGTACCACGTTTACCCTCCGGTTTCCGAAAATGACCGACGCCGAAAATACGGGTGCGTAAAAAAATTAGCGGTGCCATAGGCGAAGCGCGATAGAACAGTTGAGAGACTGTTCTATTTTTTTTGTTTTAAATAAAAAAAGCATTGACAAATGACTTGTACGTCTTTATTATTGTATTAAGTAATTAATGCAAATATAAAAAGAAAGGAGATTCCGATGAAATGGCATATTGACGCGAAGCAGCCGATCTATTTGCAGTTGATCCGTCAAATTGAGCGGGCGATCCTCTCCGGAGAATACGCGCCGGGGGAAAAACTGCCGCCGGTTCGGGAACTTGCAGCGGACGCTTCTGTGAATCCCAATACCATGCAGCGGGCGCTGGGCCAGTTGGAACAAGTTGGACTGGTGTACGCTAAACGAACCCTTGGCCGGTTTGTCACGGAGGATGCGGAGCTGATTGCTTCGTTAAAAGAGAAAGTGGCGAGAGAAATGATAGCGGATTTTTTGCGGCGGATGCGCGAAATGGGCATTACGTCTGAAGAAGCGGCGGAGATGATCCGCAGCTACGGGGCAGCGTCTGAAATAGAAAGAGAGGAGTATCATCATGAATGAAATTTTGAAGGCCGAACAGCTGACCAAACGGTACGGCGGCCAATGTGCGCTGGATCACGTTGATTTAAGCCTTGAAAAGGGAAAAATCGTCGGTTTGCTGGGGCCAAACGGCAGCGGCAAAACGACGCTGCTTAAAATCATCGCAGGGCTGCTTTCCCAAAGTGAAGGCGAAGTGATGATTGACGGCGAAGTCCCGGGGAAAAACACGAAGCAGATCGTGGCCTACCTCCCGGACCGGCCGGCTTTTAGCAAGTCGATGCGCGTGCGCGATTTGGTTCAAAAATTAAATGATTTTTATGACGATTTCGATCAGGAACAGGCGCATCAGCTGTTTGCCGAAATGGCTATCGATTTAGAGAAGCGCTTCAAGGAATTGTCCAAGGGGACGATCGACAAGGTGCAAATCATTTTGGCCATGAGCCGAAAAGCTGAACTTTATCTTCTCGATGAACCGATCGGCGGGGTCGACCCGGCGGCACGGGAGCTCATCATTAAAACCATCATCAACAATTACAATCCCGCTGCGACGGTTGTCATCGCGACCCATTTAATTTCAGATGTGGAGCCAATTCTCGATGACGTGGTCTTTTTGAAGCAGGGGCACGTTGTGTTACATCAGGATGTTGAAGGGCTTCGGGCGGAACGCGAAGAATCAGTGGATGAAATTTTTCGGGAGGTCTTCTCATGTTAGGCAAATTGATCAAATACGAATTTAAAGAAAGCTGGCAGCCGATGGTGATCGTTTTCGGGCTGCTGTTGGGTGTCGCGCTGATCGACGGGATTGCCATGCGCATCGGTTCTCGGATTGAGCTCTTTGCCGATGTAATGGCAGTGATTTTTGTCCTGCTCATCGGAGTGGCTGGCGTGCTCGTAGTGGTCTGGACCGTCAAGCGATTTTACGATAATCTGCTGTCGGATCAGGGGTATATGACCATGACGCTGCCGGCGAGTGCGGCTGAACAAGTTGGCGCAAAGCTGATCGTCAGCCTCGTTTGGATTTTGGCTTACGCCGCCGCGGTGCTGCTGAGCTTGGGACTCCTATTCGTCGCCTCCGGCGGGTACGCTGAAGTCGTGAGACAGGGCATTTCCTCGGATTTCCAGCAGTTTCAAACGAGCGTCGCCCAATATCATCTCTGGGTGTCATTCTGGCTGTATCTCGTTTCGGCCGTCGTGAGTTTAGCTGAAACCATTTTAACCGTCTATTTTGCGATGGCAGTCGGCCAGCTGGTTCACCGGCACCGCGGGCTCTTGTCGGTTGCGACGTGGATCGCCATTTTCGTGGTCGAGCAGATTTGTTCTTTCAGAATCATGTACACCATGTTCGGCAATATGAACACCATCGTCTCGACAACTGATTTCAGCAAAGTGGTTGCAGCGTTTAACCAGTTCGGTGTCATCGGGCTGGTGATCACTTTGGCGGTAGGCGCCATCTGGTTCATTGGGACGAGCTGGATCCTGGACCGCCATCTCAATTTGGAATAAGATGATAAAGAAAGCATAAGCAAAAGCTGACGGCGAGTCTAGCCGTTGGCTTTTTTTGGGTGTTGTGGTATAGTGTGATCGTGAAAATTTAAAGAAAGAAGGGAATTTTTGTGATCCTCGTGATGTTTCTCGACCCGAAAAACGGCATGGCCTTTAACCACAGGCGGCAAACCCGGGATAGTGCTGTCATCGACCGATTAAGACAGTTATTTCCCGGGAAATGTTTCTGGGGAACGCTGAAAACTGAAGCCTTGTTTGACGGGCAGGAAGGCGTCACTTTTCGAGCCGACACCGATTTTTTAAAGAAAGCCGGAAAAGGCGAGATCGCTGTGGCAGAATTTGCGTCGAGCGAAGCGCTTCTCGACGTAGACGCCAGCATCGAGCGGCTGATCATTTACCGGTGGGATAAAGTTTATCCGGCCGATTTGATCTGCACTTATCCGCTTGCGCCCAAGGGGTGGAACCTGACCGCGCAGCAAGTCTTCGCCGGGACATCTCACGACACGATCACAGAAGAAGTGTACACGAGATGAAAAATAAGACAAACGTTTTTTGGCACCGGCTCGCCGTCGGCATTGTGCTCAGCGCCGTGCTGGTGTTGTCCGGCTGTGGCGGCGCGGCGGGATCTCAATCCTTTGATTTGAAAAATCCGGTCACGAAGCGCACGACCCAGGTCAATGCAAAGACAGCGGCGGATCTGAGCCAAATCCCGAATTATTCGGGGGACCCCTACGTCGCGCTAAACGGCAACAAGCCGAACTTTACCGACAGTGATTTGACCACCAAATCCTACGAGCATTACAGCGATCTTGACAGCCTGGGGCGCTGCGGCGTTGCGATGGCCTGCATCGGCAGGGACACCATGCCTAAGGCGGGCGAAAAACGCGGCAGCATCAGCGAAGTCAAACCGACGGGCTGGCACAACGCGCGTTACGATTTTGTGGACGGCAAAATGGTGTACAACCGCTGCCACCTGATCGCCCACGAGCTGACGGCCGAAAACGCCAACGAAAAGAACTTGATTACGGGTACGCGGTCGATGAACGTCGACGGCATGCTCCCCTTTGAAAACATGGTGGCCGATTACGTCAAGGAAACCGGTCATCACGTGATCTACCGCGTGACGCCGATTTTCCAGGGCAACGAACTTGTGGCCCGCGGCGTCCAGATGGAGGGGGAATCCGTCGAAGATAAAGGCGACGGCATTCTGTTCAACGTCTATTGCTACAACGTCGAGCCCGGCGTGACCATTGACTACGCGACGGGCTACACCCGCGCGGACGGTTCCGGGAGCACGGATAGCGCGAGCCCGTCGAACAGCAGCACCGCGGACACCTCGGCGACAAGCAGTCAGGACGACACGGTTCAGACTTACGTCATCAATAAACGGAATAAGAAATTTCACAAACCGGATTGCTCCGGCGTTGCCCACATGGCGCAGGCCAACAAACAGACGGTCAATGCCAAACGCTCCGATTTGATCAATCAAGGGTATTCACCCTGCGGCATTTGCAAACCTTAAACGCGCATTCACAGAAAGGAACATATGACAAAAGAAAAAAAGCCCGCGGCCTGCGTCCTCGGTATTGACACCGGGGGCACGACGACCGACGCCGTACTCTACGACCCGCTGACCGAGACCGTGGTCGCGAAGGGGATGGCACCGACGACGCGGCAGGATCTTAAAAACGGCATCCACCACAGCATTGACAGCCTGCGCCCAGTGAGCGGCGCAAAGCTGTCCGACATTCAAATCGAAAAAGTCGTCTTGTCGACGACGCTGGCGACCAACGCCATTGTCGAGGGGCAGGGACGCCCGACGGGGCTGATTCTCATCGGCTCAAGGCCAAAAGGCGATCTGCCGACCGATCAAGTGGCGCAAATCACTGGAAAAATCAACATCAAAGGGCGGGAGACCGAGCCTATGGATCCGGACGAAATTGAGAAAGCGGTCACGCAGATGCTGCCAAAGGTGGAAGCCATTGCGGTTTCGGGCATGATGAGTGTGCGCAACAACGCCCACGAGCTTGCGGTGAAAAAAGTGATCCGCTGTCATTCGAAAATGCCCGTGGTCTGCGGTCATGAGTTGTCTTCGAAACTCGGCTATCACGACCGGACGGTGACGACAGTGCTCAACGCGAGCCTGATTCCGATTATCGAGGGATTTGTCCAGGCGGTGCGCGAAACCATGGCCGAACGCGGCATTGCGGCGCCGGTTTATCTCGTCAAGGGTGACGGGGCGCTTGCGAGTCTCGAGACCATTGCGAGCAAACCGATTGAGACGATTTTGTCCGGTCCGGCGGCGAGCATTCTCGGCGCGATGGTGCTCGCGAAAACCGACAGCGGTATTGTTGCCGACATGGGCGGTACGACGACAGACACCGGCGTGGTGCGCCATCACAGCCTGACGCTGTCGCCAGTCGGCGCGAAGGTCGGGCAGTGGCAGACTCAGGTAGATTCGGCGAAGCTTTCGACTTTTGGCCTCGGCGGCGACACGGAAATTTATCCCGACGCCGGGGCGCCGGTTTTAACGACCCACCGCGTGCCGCCAGCTTGCCGCGGCGGTGCAAAGGAAGATTTAACGCCGACCGATTTGCTCTGCGCGGATGGCAGTTTGACCCAGTGGGACACTGCGGCGTCCCAATACGCGCTCCAGTTTCAGAGCCGGCGCGCTGGAGCAGACGCGGCGGATTACCTCAGTCAGGCGAAGGCCCTTGTGGTGGACCGCATTGTGGCGCGGGTCTTTAACGAAGCGGATTACAGCGAAGGGGAGGACGCGAAGCTGCCGGTCATTGCCATCGGCGCACCGGCCAAAACCTGGTACACCCTGGTTCAAAACGAAGCGGACGTGCACCGGGACATTCTTGTCCCTGAACATTTCGAGGTGGCCAACGCTGTCGGCGCGGCGACGGCGGCCATCGAAGAACGTGTGGAAGCTCTGGTTCGTCCCGACGAGGCGACAGAAGGGTATGTGGCGCACGTCGGCGGCCGGTCCGTCTTTTTTGAGGACAAGGATGAGGCGGTGGCCTTTGCCCGAAAAGAAGCCGGGCAGATCGCCCAGCACCAGGCTGAAAGCCAAGGGCCCGAGACCATTCACACCGACGTGACCGACGAAGACATTCAGCAGAAAATCGGTTGGCGCTGGCGCTACGTGGAAACCCGGGTGCAGGCGGTGGCCCGTTCGGGGCACCTCACCCTCGTGCCGGAGGAAGAAAAACCGGCTTTTGAGAAAAATTTCGATTAACTTGAAGATAAATAAAAATCCGGCGGGAGGTCTCCCGCCGGATTTTTTACGGTTGATCGATAAGCTACTGCGGTCTCAGCCTTCGCTGTCGACGCGGACGAAGGTGTAGTCTTTGTCTTCAATGGTGGCTTTTAACGTTGAGGTGTCGATGGGCGCGTTCAAAGTGATGACGGCCGTGCCCTTTTCGTGGCTGACGACGGCGTCGTCGACCTGGGGCAGGGCTTCCAGGGCTTTCTTGACGGTGGCTTCGCAATGGCCGCACATCATCCCTTCAATGGTGACCGTCGCTTTGGCGACAGCACCGGCTTGCGCTTTCGGCGAGGCTTCGGGCTTTTCTGATCTGTCGATTAAGACGGTGTCGGCAGGCAGGGCGTTTGCCTTCGGTTTGTCGTGCCGGGTGTCGTATACCTTGAAGAGGTTCAGCCGCAGGGCATTGAGACAGACGAAGACGCTGGAGCAGCTCATGGCGGCAGCGCCCCACATCGGGCTCATCGCGAGGCCCCAATGGCTGTAGGCGCCGGCGGCCAGCGGAATCAAGAGGACGTTGTAAATCAGCGCCCAGAACAGATTTTCGACGATGTCGCGGTAAGTCTGACGGGACAGTCGGATGGCGGCGGCCGCGTCGGTCAAGTTGGACTTCATCAGGACGACGTCGGCCGCGTCGATGGCGACGTCGGTGCCGGCGCCGATGGCGATACCGATGTTGGCGCGGGTCAGAGCCGGGGCGTCGTTGATGCCGTCGCCGATCATGGCCACCTTGCCGTGCTGCTGCAGCGCGCGGATAATGGCTTCTTTCCCTTCGGGCAAAACCCCGGCGGCGACTTCGTCGACGCCGGCCTGGGCGCCGATGGCTTCAGCTGTTCGCTGGTTGTCGCCGGTGAGCATGACCACATGGATGCCCATTTGCTGCATTTGGCGGATCGCTTCGGCTGAATCCGCCTTGATCGTGTCGGCCACGGCGATGATGCCGAGGAGCCGGCCGTCTTCAGCGAAAAACAACGGCGTTTTGCCTTGTGCGGCCAATTTTTCTGCAGCGGCTGTGGTCTCGGCGTCGAGAGACGTGACGGAAGCAATAAACGTGCGGTTCCCGCCGGAAAGGGTTTTGCCCTTTAAGACAGCAGTCAGCCCGTTGCCCGGAAGGGCCGTAAATGCTGTGACGTCGCTGAATGGTGTCTGTTGCTCTTCTGCGTAGGCCAGCACCGCTTTGGCCAGCGGATGTTCGCTTTTCTTTTCGAGGGCGGCGGCTTTGGCGATCAGCGTTTCGGCGCTCACGCCTTCAGCGGGGAGCACATCGGTGACCTTCGGTTCGCCGTTGGTGATCGTGCCGGTTTTGTCCAAAGCGACGATTTGCACCGTTCCCGTTTCCTGGAGGGATTCTGCCGTTTTGAACAGAATGCCGTTCTTGGCGCCCATGCCGTTGCCGACCATGATGGCGACGGGCGTGGCCAGGCCGAGGGCGCAGGGGCAGGACACCACGAGAACCGTGATCCCTCTTTGGAGCGACAGGCCGATGTCGCCGCTGCTGAGAATCAGCCAAATGACCGTGACCGCCGCCGCAACGGCGATGACTACGGGGACGAAGACTCCGGAGATCGTGTCGGCCAGCTTGGCGACCGGCGCCTTTGTGGTAGCGGCGTCGCTGACCATCTGGATGAGCTGCGCCAAGGTTGTGTCTTCGCCGACCCGCGTCGCCCGGCATTTGAGAAAACCGCTTTGGTTCAGTGTCGCAGAGGTGACCGCGTCGCCGACTGCCTTGTCGACGGGGATGCTTTCCCCGGTCAGGGCGGATTCATTAACGGCGCTTGCGCCTTCGACGACGACGCCGTCGACCGGGATGTTTTCACCGGGGCGAACGACGAAGATATCGCCGCTTACGACGTCATCGATACCGATGGTGATTTCTTCGCCGTCTCGGATGACGTTGGCCGTTTTCGGCGCGAGCTTCATCAAACTTTTCAGTGCGTCGGTGGTGCGCCCCTTGGAATAGGATTCCAGGGTTTTGCCGATGGTGATCAAGGTGAGGATCATCGCGGCGGATTCAAAATAAAAGTCGTTCATGACGGCCATGGCGGCGCCGCTGCCCTGGTGAACTTGAACGAAGGTCATGAAAAAAAGCATGACGGTCGAATAGCCGAAGGCGGTGCCGGAACCGATGGCGATCAGCGAATCCATATTGGGTGCGCCGTGGAACAGGCTTTTGAATCCGGAGACGAAGAATTTGCGATTAATGATCATGGCCACGATGGTCAACAGCATCTGCATCAGGCCCATGGCTACGTGGTTGCCGACCATGAACGCCGGCACGGGCCAATGCCACATGTGCACCCCCATTGAGAAATACATAAGGACCAGCAGCACGGCTACGGAAGCGGCCAGGCGGTGGACCATCAGCGGGGTGGTTTTGTCTTCGAGGGCCGCTTCTTCGGCGGCGAGCTTCGCACTCGCGCTGATCCCCTGGTTGTTTTGGGCATAATCCCGGCGTTTCGCGCCGTAGCCGGCATCTTCGACGGCCTTGACAATGTCCGCTTCGCTGGCACTGCCCTCGACGCGCATGGAGTTAGTCAACAGGCTGACCGCGACGCTGTCGACGCCGGGCAATTGGCCGACGACTTTTTCGACACGGCTTTGGCATGCGGCACAGGACATGCCGGTAATATCGTATTGTTCTGCCATGATGATTATCCTTTCTATCGTGTTATTCATGAGCTTTGGATTCCATCAATACCCCTACAGGGTGTTTGATTGGTCCCACTATATACCGCCTTGGGGTATTTGTCAATACGGAATTATATTTTTTCATAATCTTTAGATCGGCGCCTTTCTTGACAATTGGGATTGTAAACAGTAAGATAAAAACATTAAAAAAGGATCGTCACCATGGATGAAGGGGACAGGTCGTCATGAAAAATTAAAAAGCGAAACGCACGGTTTGCCAAAGCGGGCAATTTTCTCGAAAAGGTGGACCAGTGCGTTTTTTATGTTATCAATAATGGTAAATGAGCGCATAGAAGGGAAATCAGTATGAACGTCATGGATGTTATCGGGCCGGTGATGGTCGGCCCCTCGAGTTCGCATACGGCTGGGGCCGTGCGCATCGGCAAGGTCAGTCGGCGCCTGCTCGGTGAGAACGTTGCGGCCGCCCACATCGGGCTATACGGCTCGTTTTTAGCCACTGGGCGGGGACACGGCACCGACAAGGCGCTGATCGCTGGACTCCTCGGGATGGATGTGGACGATATGGGGATTCCAGATGCTTTCGACATCGCACGCACGATTGGCTTGGACTTTGATTTCTACGAAGCAGATCTCGGGGATGACGCCCACCCCAACTCGGCGAAGCTGGAGCTGACCGGGGTGAACGATAAACGGCTTGAGATCGTGGCGTCCTCCATTGGCGGCGGCCGCATTGTCATTCAGGAGCTGGACCACCTGACCGCTAATTTCTCGGGGGATTATCCGACGCTCATTGTCCACAATCTCGACCAGCCGGGGCACGTCTCAGAGGTCACGTCCATGCTGGCGCACAAATTGGTCAATATCGCGACGATGCAGCTTTACCGCTCTGGCCGAGGCGGCCACGCGGTCATGGTCTTGGAATGCGATCAGGAAGTGCCGGCTGGCGCGCTCACATGGCTTAAAAAGCTGGAGGGCGTCGAAAAGGTGACGTATTTAAGCTTACTGGAAGACATTGCGGATGATCGGATTCAAACCAATCGTCAAGGAGGCACGCATGATTGATGCACTGAAAAATATTATCGAGACCGAACAAAAGACAGGGAAGCCCTTCTGGCAGATTGTCCAGGAAGACAGCTGCACGGAAAATGCGGTCGACCCGGAAGAGTCCTTTGAGGCCATGCGTGCGACGCTGAAAGCCATGACCGATTCAGTTGCGGATTACGACGCGGGACGGACGTCCGCCAGCGGTCTGGTCGGCGGCGAAGGGGCAAAAATTGAAAAACGGCGGAAAGCCGGTAAGCTGATCTGCGGCGATTTGATGGGGCGCGTCATGGAAATTGCGCTCAAAGTCGGTGAGTCCAACGCCTGTATGCGCCGGATTGTCGCGGCACCGACGGCCGGTTCTTGCGGTGTGGTGCCCGCGGTGTTGATCGCTGTGGCCGAGCAAGCAGGGTTCACAGAAGATGATCTGGTCAAGGCGCTGTACGTCGCAGGGGGTATCGGCGGCGTGATCGGGGAACGGGCGTTTCTCGCCGGAGCAGCCGGTGGCTGCCAGGCGGAAATCGGTGCGGCCTCGGCGATGGCGGCCGGTGCGCTGACAAGTTTGTACGGCGGCGATGCAGCGGCCATTGCCAACGCGGCGGCCCTGGCGCTCAAGGGGCTTTTGGGATTGTCCTGCGATCCAGTCGCCGGACTTGTGGAAGTGCCCTGTGTCAAGCGCAACGCTCTCGGTGCCGTCAACGCGGTCATTTCAGCAGACATGACTCTGGCCGGCGTCAAGAGTCAGATTCCGCCGGACGAAGTCATCGACGCCATGCGCACCATCGGTAAAAATATGGATCCCGATATTAAAGAAACGGGGATTGGCGGTCTGGCCGGAACGGAAACCGGCAAGGCGATCAGCCAGAAAATTAAATTGTAACGGCAGGCGCCCAGCTGAATTCTCGGCTGGGCGAAAATTAATTTAAAAAAACCCTTGCAAAGCGTATGTGAAATTGCTATAATAGCTAAGTAATTTGCGAGGGCCATTAGCTCAGTTGGCTAGAGCACCTGACTCTTAATCAGGGTGTCCAGGGTTCGAGTCCCTGATGGCCCACCATTTGAGAGTATGCGTTAGACCGAAACGGTCTAGCGCTTTTTTTATATATGTTCATGATTCGAAAAGGAAAACATGTCACAGTTGGAGAAATAACTGTGACGATTTGACCGAAAATGTCACGGTTAGAGAAATAACTGTGACGATTTGACCGAAAGTGTCACGGATAAAAAACAACTGTGACGATTTAAGTGAAATATCATGGTAAAAGGGAAGAAAAAATATTATGAAATATCGGACACTTAAATCCATATGGTACGAAGATAAAGATCATTACAAAACTGAGAAGGATCATCGGGCAAATAGCCTTGAAACGGTTCAATTACCACTTATGATTCACCATCAACCTTCTTTTTATGTTCCAGATATAAATGCGATAAATTTAATTGAAACAATTAATAAAAAAGAAACAAAAATATCAAATTTATATAACGCTTTGCCGAGATCGGCTAAAGAACTCTACGCAATCAGTTGCTTAATTGATGAAATTCATTATTCCAATGACATTGAGGGAGTTCGTAGTACCCAGAAGGAAATAAAGAAAGCTTATGATCTTCTGCAGACTACAGGAGAAGTGGATAATTATACACGTTTTTCCTCAATTGTAAACAAGTACGTTAAATTTAATTCAGATGAAATGATCTCTTTGTCCTCTGCACAGGATATTCGGGCATTATATGATGAGATTATCTTGCCGGAAATTAACGAAGCAGATTTCCCGGATGGCCAAATATTCCGAATGAAAGATGTCTACGTTGTTGATGCAAGTGGAGAAACCATTCATACTGGTATTTCAGGAGAAGAAGCAATTATTCAATCAATGGATCAGGCACTATCCGTTTTAAAATTGAATATTCCCGCGTGTATTAAAATCTCTATTTTACATTATTATATTGGTTACATCCATCCGTTTTATGACGGCAATGGACGATTGAACCGCTTTATTAGCAGTTATCTCTTATCGCAGTCCTTTGACAGCATCATCTCATATCACTTGTCTTATATCATCCAAAAAAGGAAAAAACGTTATTATGATGCTTTTGAAACATGCAATGATAAAATAAATTCAGGCGATATTACACCATTTGTCTTAACTTTTATGGAGATCATCAATGATTCAATCGATGAAATTTTGGATAAAGTACAAGGCGGAACGGAGTTGCTGAATAAATATTCTGATATGATCAAGGAATATGATATAAATAATGAGCAGAAAAGGCTTTTGTTCTATTTAGTCCAGAATGCATTGTTTTCGATTATGCCTTTCACTGCACAGGAACTTGCTATTCTTATGGAAAAGAATCCACAGACCATTAAGCGCAATATAAACCGCCTTATACAATCAGGGTATCCAATTGTCTTGGAGAAAGATGGCCATAAAAATACATATCGCATTGATTTAAACCTTCTTTGATTTTGCACCGCGAACCGGTCGGGATTTCCAACAGGTTCGCATTTTTTGTGTAAGGATAATGAAAAGAGCATCATAAGTCGACTCCAACTGTGTCCACGGAGCGCACCCAATTAAAAATCTTTCATGATAAAATGATTCAAACACGGCATGAACGCGAAGGGGGAAATCGAAATGAAGGCTATATTTAAGCAGGCTGATTTACAGGCCATAGCCGATGCCATGGTCGACGTATTGCGTGGGTACGAAAACGGCAGCAGGACGACGACGGCTCGTTTGGCGCACCAGTTGGGATATACGGATTTAACGTTATTCGATTTGCTGGACGTGCACAATGCCCTTTTACGCGCCGCCCAGGAAAATCATATGGAGCTGGATTTTTCTGAACACGATGGCAAGGTGGAGGGCTGGCCCTTTAATCTGGATTTTATTGTAAAACATCATAAAAGGTAAACGCGGTACGGCGCGATGGCAGCCGAAAGTGTAAAACGGCGATAGAGTGGCTTAGCCCTTCTATCGCTTTTTTGTATGGCTGAATGTAAAATCAAGCAGAAATTATCATACAAGTATAATCGACGGACATGATATAATAAATTAATATGTCAAAAGAGAAGGGGTTATGATGAATAAACAGCAGCTGGCTTCAAAAATATGGGAATCCGCGAACCGTATGCGGTCCAAAATTGAAGCGAACGAATATAAAGATTATATTTTAGGTTTTATTTTTTATAAATATCTTTCTGAAAAGGAAGAGCATTGGCTCCTTGCACGGGATTACACGCCGGCAGATATTCAAGCATACGTCAATGAAGAGGATACGGAGACCGTCGCCAGCGCCCAGCAAAGTCTTGGCTATTTTATCGCGTACGCTGATTTGTTTTCCACCTGGATTCAGATGGGGCCGGATTTCAGTGTCGACAATGTGCGGACGGCACTCTCTTCCTTTGCCCGTCTGATCTCACCTTCCCATCAGAAGGTGTTCGAAGGCGTTTTCAACACCCTGGAAACCGGGCTGTCTAAATTAGGCGAGAACACGAAAACACAGACGAAGGCCGTCAGCGATTTGATTCATTTGATCAACGAGATTCCGATGGACGGTCAGCAGGATTACGATGTCCTTGGCTTTATCTACGAGTATTTGATCGGCCAGTTTGCTGCCAATGCGGGGAAGAAGGCTGGAGAATTTTATACCCCGCACGAAGTCTCTCTTTTGATGTCAGAGATTATTGCGAATCATTTAAAAGACAGAGAAGCAATCAAAATTTACGATCCGACCTCTGGCTCGGGTTCGCTGCTCATCAATATCGGCCACGCCATTGCCAAATACATGGATGATCCAAACCGCATTCGCTATTACGCGCAGGAACTCAAAGCGAATACTTACAATTTGACGCGGATGAACCTCGTGATGCGCGGGATTTTGCCGGACAATATTGTCTGCCGCAACGGGGACACCTTGGAAGAGGACTGGCCCTATTTTGATGAGTCCGACCCGGCGGGGACCTACGATCCCCTCTACGTCGATGCAGTGGTTTCCAATCCGCCCTATTCTCAGCGCTGGGATCCCTCTGGGAAAGACAATGATCCCCGTTATGCCCGGTACGGCATCGCGCCAAAATCCAAAGCCGACTACGCCTTTTTGCTGCATGACTTATATCACCTTAAGCCCGACGGGATCATGACCATTGTGCTGCCCCACGGGGTTTTATTCCGGGGCGGCGAAGAGGGCGAAATTCGCAAAAACCTTATTGAGTACAACAACATTGACGCCATTATCGGCCTGCCGGCCAATATCTTTTTTGGCACGGGTATTCCGACCATTATCATGGTGCTGCGCCAGAAACGCGAAGATACCGACGTTTTGATTGTCGATGCCGCCAAGGGATTTATCAAAGAAGGCAAGAACAACAAATTGCGCGCCTGTGACATCCGAAAAATTGTGGATACGGTCGCCAGCCGGAAAGATGTGCCGAAATACGCACGGTGTGTGAGCAAAGCAGAAATTCGCCAAAACGACTACAATCTCAATATTCCGCGTTATGTCGATTCGTCGGCGGATTCTGAAAGCTGGGATCTTTACGCGTCGATGTTCGGCGGCATTCCAGAGACGGAATTGGCTCAATTTAGGGCATATTGGCAGGTTTTCCCGTCTTTGAAAGACGCGTTGTTTTCGAGCGATGGCCACTATGCGACGATCAAAACAGACGACATGAAGGCCGTTATTACAGCGAATGCCGACGTATCAGCCTTTTACGCTCACTACACACAGGCCTTTGACGGTTTTCGCGCTCAGCTGTCCCATCAGCTCATTGATCAGGCGGAGACGGCATCTATCCCCAAGGCAGAAGATGCCATCGCGCAGGCGATCTTTGACCGGTTTCAGCAGATTCCTTTGGTTGATCCCTACGAAGCCTACGAAATTTTCAAAACCCATTACGATCAGATTGCCGGCGATTTGGAATTGATCCAGACCGAGGGCATGGCCGCGGTGAAACAGGTTGATCCCAACATGGTTGTGAAAAAGAAACGGGGACGGGATACAGAAGTCCAGGAAGGATGGAAGGGCCACATCCTGCCCTTTGACTTGGTCCAGAAACAGCTGCTTTCAGAAGATTTACAGCATCTTGAAACGCAGAACGCCAGGCTGCAGGATATCCCTTCAGAATATGAAACGATTTTAGAGGAACTGAGCGAAGAAGAGAAGCAAAATCTGGGGGATGCGCTCAATGACACCAACGATGCGTTTGTCATGAAGAATCTCGCCACGACCCTTAAAATGCTGAAAGAAGATTCAGAAGAGAACGCCGCGTTGATTACCCAGTTGACGCGGGTGAAACAACTTAATCAAGAAGAAAAGGCGCTCAAAAAAGAGATTAAAGAAAAAAATGACGCCCTGCATTTGAAAACAAAAGCGACGATCGAGGCGCTTTCTGACGAACAGGTGCATGCCTTGCTCGAAGCGAAGTGGCTCGAGCCGATTTGCGGTGGTATCGCGCAATTACCGCACGACTTGCTGAAAGACCTGACGCAAAAAGTTCAGGCGTTGGCCGATAAATATTCAGACACCTTTGAAGGTTTGGAAAAGGAAATCGCCGAGACCGAGCGGACGCTTTCCAGCATGCTTTCCGATTTGGAAGCGCCAGAAAGCGATCTTGCCGCCATTCGTGAGTTGCAGAAGCTTTTGGGAGAATAAGGATGACACAACCGAAAAAAGCGCCGGAAATTCGTTTTAAAGGGTTTACGGACGATTGGGAACAGCGTAAGTTGGGAGAAGTAGGCTCTGTGTCTATGTGCCGCCGTATTTTCAAAGAACAGACTTCCGAAAGTGGCGACATTCCTTTCTATAAAATTGGGACTTTCGGTGGACAAGCTGACGCTTATATTTCAAGAGAGTTATTTGCTGAATATAGGTCAAAGTATCCTTATCCAAAAGAGGGTGATATTCTAATATCTGCTTCTGGTAGTATTGGCAGAACTGTTGAATTTACAGGGAAAAATGAATATTTTCAAGATTCAAATATCGTATGGTTAAGCCACGATGATAGACTTGATAATACATTTTTGAAATGTTTTTATTCCGTCGTGAAATGGGCAGGGATTGAAGGCAGCACAATTAATAGACTCTATAACGACAACATTTTGAATACTGTTATCAGTATGCCATCAATTGCTGAGCAGAAGAATATTGGCACATTTTTTAAGGAGTTAAACCACCTTATCACCCTTCATCAGCGTAAGCATAAAAAGCTATTAAATATCAAAAAATCAATGCTTGAAAAGATGTTTCCAAAAGATGGCGAGGTCGTTCCGGAGATCAGATTCAAGGGTTTTACGGACGCTTGGGAACAGCGTAAGGTTGGCGAACTGACAAATGTACTTTCAGCTTCTCGCGTCCATAAGGAAGAATGGGCTGAAGATGGTATTCCGTTTTTCAGGTCAAGCGATGTAGTTTCTGCTTTCAAAGGTATAGAAAATGAGAAGGCATTTATCTCGATTGAACTTTATGAGAAGTTGGCAAAGTCGTCTGGCAAATTAGAGCAAAACGATATTTTGATAACAGGTGGTGGCAGTATCGGAATACCTTATATTGTGCCGGACAATAAGCCTCTGTACTCGAAAGATGCCGATCTCATATGGATAAAGCATTCGGCTAATTTTGACAGCACATATCTGTATACATATTTTATTAGTGAAGAATTCAGAGAATATCTCGCCAGTATTTCTCATACGGGAACGATCGCTCACTACACGATTGAACAGGTGAAGGACACACCAGTAAGATTGCCATTGATTGATGAACAAAGAGCACTCGGAGATTTTTTCGTAAGCCTCGACCACCTTATCACCCTTCATCAGCGAAAGTTAAAAAAGCTTGAAACCATTAAAAAAGCGATGCTTGAAAAGATGTTTGTATAATATATTTGTGAATTATCGATGAGGACAAGCGAAAATACTTTCGATTAATTAGAGTGAGAGCGAAATTTAAAAGATTGTAATACGATTTAATGAATTTATGAACTTCTGAAAGAATTTTGTTGATGTATATTTTGGGAACAGCGTAAGTTGGGGAGCATAGTAAAAGAGGTCACTCGAACAGACGAAACTTTGGATGCACCGGTGATGATGATAACAGCAAATGACGGCTTTATTAATCAGTCAGAACGTTATTCTACTGATAATGCTGGGCAGAGTTTAAAGAAATATATCCTGCTTCATAAAGGTGAATTGGCATATAATCACGGTGCTTCAAAGCTACGCCCATATGGTTCTTGTTTTGCATTGACAACTGAGGAAAACGCCCGGATTCCGTTTGTTTATCACTGCTTTTCAACTGATACAGAGAATCCAGAATTTCTGTCTCGGGTGCTAAATGGAAAAACGATAAAAGGGCAACTCAGAAAAATTGTTTCATCTGGGGCAAGAATGGATGGCCTTCTTAATATTTCATATGAAGAATACACATCTATTTCGGTTGTGATGCCTGAAAAGGCAGAACAGGATATAATATCCGAATTTTTCAGGGGCTTGGATAATCTTATCACCCTTCATCAGCGAAAGTATAAATTGGCAAAGAAATGCAAACAATTTTTTCTTGGGAACAGCGTAAGCTCTCTGAAATAGCGCAGAGAGAGTCCGCTGCTAAGAAATCATCGACAGATTTTCCGAGCGTAGAATATGAAGACGTTGTATCAGAGGTTGGCATTTTAAATAAGGATGTCAGGCTCAAAGAAACTCAAAAAACAGGTATCGGTTTTGACGGAAGTCAGGTTCTATATGGAAAGCTCCGTCCCTATCTACACAACTGGTTAAGCCCCGATTTTAGTGGCGTTGCAGTAGGTGATTGGTGGGTTTTGAAGCCTGTTAATGTTGATCAGAGTTTCCTTTTTCGACTGATTCAAACAGAAAAATTTGATGACATTGCAAACCAGTCATCGGGGTCAAAAATGCCTCGCGCGGATTGGAATCTTTTATCAAATACTGAGTTTATGGTATCAGCAGAAATAGAGGAAGAGAGGAAAATTGGTCAGTATTTCTCTGAACTCGACAACCTTATCACCCTTCATCAGCGAAAGTACAAACAGAATCAAACGTTAAAAAAGTGGAGAATAAAATGATTGGATTTGATAAAGAATCAGACTTTGAACAGGCTTTAATCGCTGAACTCCAGCGTAATGGCTGGGGTAGAGATGTGATTAAATATCCGACAGAAGAGGATTTGATTCAAAACTGGGCCGATATTTTGTTTGAAAACAATAACGTCATCGACCGGCTCAACGGCGAACGGCTCACCCGTGAAGAGATGGACGAGTTGATCGACCAGATCAAAAGTCTGCGCACGCCTTTGGCGCTAAACAGTTTCATCAACGGCAAAACCGTTGCGATCACACGTAAAAATCCAAAGGACAAGCTGCATTACGGTAAAGAAGTTAGCCTGAAGATTTATGACCGCAGAGAAAATGGCGGTGGCCAGAGCCGCTATCAAATTGTGGAGCAGCCGAGATTCCCGCGGCACGACAAAGTGCTTCAGGACCGCCGCGGCGATTTGATGCTGCTCATCAACGGTATGCCGGTCTTCCACATCGAACTTAAAAAGTCCGGGGTGCTGGTTTCCGAAGCCTGCGGCCAAATTGAAAAGTACGCTCACGAAGGCGTATTTACCGGATTGTTTTCTCTTGTTCAAATTTTCGTTGCAATGAATCCGGAAGAGACCCGCTATTTCGCCAATCCCGGGCCGGACGGTCAGTTCAATCGGGATTTTTATTTTCATTGGGCCGATTTTAACAACGAACCGATCGGGGACTGGCGGGAAATTGTGAGAACCCTGCTGCACATCCCAATGGCCCATCAGCTGGTCGGTCTCTATTCCGTTGCGGACAAGGCCGACGGTGTGCTCAAAGTCATGCGCAGCTACCAAATTTACGCGGCGCAGCGCATTTCGGACACTGTGGCCGAAAACGATTGGACGGCGGGCAAACAGCTCGGCGGGTACATCTGGCACACCACGGGCTCCGGCAAAACCATGACGTCATTTAAATCGGCGCAGATCATTGCCAACTCGCGGGACGCAGATAAAGTCGTCTTTCTGATGGACCGCATCGAATTGGGAGTGCAGTCTTTCAAAGAGTACCGCGCTTTTGCCGATAACGCCGATGACGTTCAGGAAACAGAAGATACAGTGGCACTGATCGGAAAACTGAAAAGTCCCGATCCGAAAAATACGCTGATCGTGTCATCTATTCAGAAAATGAGCAACATCAAAGAAGATGCCGCCAGCAAGATGTACACCAAGGATTTGGAAGCCATGCAGGCCAAGCGCATCGTCTTTATCGTCGACGAATGTCACCGCTCCACTTTTGGTGAGATGCTGAGCCAGATCAAAGCGACATTTCCCAACGCGTTGTTCTTCGGGTTCACCGGGACGCCGGTTTTTGAAGAAAATGAAAAACTTCACAACACCACGGCAGATATTTTCGGCAATGAATTGCACCGCTACAGCATTGCAGACGGCATTCGCGATAAAAACGTACTGGGCTTTGATCCGACAATGGTCATGGTGTATCGCGATAAGGATTTGCGAAAACGCGTGGCCCTTTGTGAATCCGGTGCGCAGTCCGAGGCCGAGGCGCTCGCCGATCCCACCATGTCAAAGACCTATTACCACTACATGAATGCTGCCGAAGTGCTCATGGCCGGAAGCCGGCGGGAAGATGGCACCTATCAAAAAGGAATCGAGGACTATATTGGAAAAGAAGCCTGGATGACCGACGAATATCAGAACGCGGTGGTGGCAGACATCGTTGAAAACTGGCCAACCCTCAGCCGTAATCATCAATTCAGTGCTATTTTCGCAACGTCGAGCATCCCAGAAGCCACTCAATACTATCAGAAATTCAAGGCGCAGGCACCAGAACTAAAAGTGACAGGTTTGTTTGATCCGACCATTGATAATGCAGGCGGGAGAAAATCAAACGCAAAAGAAGACGGCTTAAAAGAGATGCTCGACGATTATAATGAACAATACGATCAGCATTTTAGCCTCAGCACCTACGCGGGTTTTAAAAAAGACGTGTCAGCACGGCTCGCGCACAAAAGGCCCTACACGCGAATGAAGAAGGCGGAAGAACTGGACCTTTTGATTGTCGTCAACCAAATGCTCACAGGATTTGATTCCAAGTGGATCAATACTTTGTATCTGGATAAAATATTGGTCTATCAAAATTTGATCCAGGCCTTTTCTCGGACCAATCGGCTTTTTAAAATCGATGAGAAGCCTTTCGGCTCCATCCGGTATTATAGAATGCCCCACACCATGAAACGCAACATTGAAAACGCGGTGAAACTGTATTCTGGCGATCGCCCGAGAGGGTTATTCGCAGATCATCTGCCGGATAATATTGCACACATGAATTTAAGCTTTAAAGAAATGCAGGCTGTTTTTGTCAATGCGGGTATTCCCAATTTGGATCATCTGCCCAAAGAGACCGCAGACAAAGCTAAATTCGCCAAATTGTTCCGGGAATTTTCGACGTATTTGCAAGCGGCTCAGATTCAAGGATTTGTGTGGGATAAAGACGTCTATCCCTGTGCGGTCGATGGCGAAGATTTGGAAAACCAAGATCGGCAAATCGAAGTGATCGTGACCCAAGAAAAATACAATATTTTGCTGCAGCGGTACAAAGAATTGCGTCACCCTTCCGGAGATGATGACGGCGGGGATGAAATCACCTTTCCGATCGACCCGTATTTGACTGAACAAAGGACGGGCCAAATTGACTACGAGTACATGAATACGCGATTTGAAAAGTGGAAGAAAAAGCTGGATCAGCCCAATGTTCCAAAAGAGGTTTTGGATCAAGCCTTAGAGGCTTTGCATCAATCCTTTGCGTTCTTATCACAGGACGATCAAAAATATGCCAACCTGTTTTTACACGACGTTCAAGCGGGAGATGTGCAGCTTGAAAAAGGAAAGACCATATCGGATTATATTGCGCAATACGCCAAACGCGCGAAAAACAATCAGGTCGCGCGGCTGCATCGATATCTAGGGGTTGACGAAGAAAAAGTTTATCATCTTTTAGAGACGCACGTTACCAAAGCCAACATCAATGAATACGGTCGTTTTGATTCGTTAAAAAATACCGTCGTCAAAGAAAAAGCACAGCAGTATTTTGCTGAGGTTGACGGAAAGCAAATGCCCATGTTTCGCGTCAACAATCGCGTCGATCAACTATTGACCGATTTTATTTTGTCAGGGGGCAAAGAAATTCCAGAGCCAGAAGAAAAATAACAGCCCGCGCTTCATCAGCATGAAAAAGGAGAAAGTCATGTTGAATGAAGCGAGAACGACAGATTTATTTGCGGATTATTATGAAAATTGGGTGAAAATCTATAAAGAAGGGGCCATTCGAAAAGTGACCCTTGAAAAATACAAAATGACACAGGCCTGGGTGAAGCGCCTTGTGCCGGATTTACGGCTTTGCGAAATGACACGGATTGTCTATCAACAGATGATCAATGATTACGCAGCGTTTCACGAGCGACAGACGACGATGGATTTTCATCATCAATTGAAAGGCGCTATTTTGGATGCGGTGGACGAAGGGCTCATCGATCGCGACCCGACGCGGAAAATCATCATCAAAGGTAAAACTCCGTCTGCGAAGAAAACCAAATATCTTAATCAGTTTGAATTGCATACGTTGTTGACCAGCCTTCACCTGGCAAATGAGGTGAACTGGGATTGGTTTATCCTGCTGGTGGCTAAAACCGGGATGCGTTTTTCAGAAGCATTGGCCTTAACGCCTAAGGATTTTGATTTTGCCCATCAACTTTTGTCTATCAATAAAACGTGGAATTACAAAGAGCATGGCGGTTTCATGCCGACCAAAAACAAGTCTTCGGTGAGGAAAATACAAATTGACTGGCAAACGGTCATGCAATTTGCCGAATTGACGCGGGACTTGCCGCCGGAAGAACCGATTTTTGTTAATAAGATAAAAGGGCGGTATGTGCCGATTTATAATTCAACGGTGAACCATCGCTTGGCGCATCATTGCAGAAGACTCAATATTCCAGTCATTTCGGTCCACGGCCTTCGGCACACGCACGCATCAATCTTATTGTTTGCCGGCGTATCTATCGGCAGCGTGGCCAGACGCCTTGGACATGCCAGTATGACGACGACGCAAAAAACCTATCTGCACATTATTCAAGAGTTGGAAAATCAAGATATTGATTTGGTCATGCGGTCATTGGCCAATTTGACGTAGCTAAAAAATAAAAAGACATGCTGATGAAGCGCACCATTGGCGCCCAAGACTTGGGCGCTTTGTAACGTGAACACGCCGCCTCGCGCCACCTCTGTCACACAGCATGCAGGATGCGCCATCTTTTTTAATGTTGTATAATGGAATCATCAAACGGAAGGCGCAGGGGGGGTGATGCGAATGGACAGAAATACAAAAAACAGGACCGTTGACGAACACAAAAAAGACACGGCGGCGGAACAGCGGCGGGAAAAAATCGGTCGTTGCGTTCTGCTGCTCATTATCGGCGTGCTGGCGGTGTGCCTGTTGGCCGGGCAGAAACCTGACTCAACGAACGTGATGATCCAGACATCGCCGATCCTTAAGCTTGACGGCGCCTGGACGCGGCAGGGAAAAGGCTGTACGGTGAGACTGCCCAAGGATCTGCCGGAGGGCAGTGTGCTGGAGCTGGGCTACATGCGGGGACAGTTTGCGGTCAAGCTGAGGGGCAAGACGATTTTTAGAAGTGCTGGCGACGACGCGGCAACGGCTCTTCGCTGGATTCCCCTGCCAAAGGGAAGCGCCGGCGGCAGGTTGACGGTTCAGGAGAGCGATCAGGATTCAGATGTATTGTCCACCCTCAATGCCGCTTCGGTGATTGGCTCCCAGGCGGCGCTGCAGCGCAGACTTTTCTTTTCGAATCTCTACGCCTTGATCTTCTTTTTGTGCTTCAGCTGTGCGTCCGCCTTTATTTTATACGCTGCCTTTCGCCAAAAGCGCCGCAGAGGCGAGAGACAGCCGACGTCGCAAGTTCAGCTCGCCTTATTTCTTCTGTGTGCCGGGGTTTGGGCGCTGACGGATTCCCAGATACTGCAGCTGGTGACGGCTGACGTGAACCGGGGGGCCATGGTCAGCGTGCTCGCATTCTTTTTAATGCCGGTCTTCTTTCTGCAATTTCTCGAGACTTTGCTGCCCAAATTAGGGCGTCTACGAAATCTGAGGATGCTTTTTCTTTTGAATGCGGCCGTTGGATTGGTCTTGCACACGACGGGTTTGGTTTCTGTGTATCCGTACATGATCACCAATCATGTGTTATTAATCGTGATGATGATGATCGTGATACGGATTTTCTCAAAAGACAAGGCCGCCGGCCATCACGGAATTCGGATAGGCTGCATCGTTTATTTTGTATGCGAGATTGCGGCTCTGGTGGCCTATTATCTGCATCCCAATTCGCGGGGATACGCGTGGCTTATTTGCTTGGGCGTGTTTTTGCTGTCGATCGGCTGCCTGAATGCGTGGTTCAATCAATATTTGGAAGATCTGAACCGGCTCACAGAAAGCGAACTCTACCGGAAGCTCGCCTACCGGGATGAGCTCACGGGACTGGGCAACCGGGCCGCCTACGAGCGAGACTGGGATCAAGTCAAACCGGAAGCGGGCGCAACGCTGATCATGTTTGACATCAATGGGCTTAAGGCAACCAACGACACGTGGGGCCATGCATTTGGAGATCAGCTGATTCGAACAGCCGCCGAAGCCATTGAGCAGGTCTTCGGCGAGATCGGCACGGTCTATCGCATCGGCGGGGATGAGTTCCTGGTGCTCCTTGTGGGAACGGCCGCGGCGGATGTATCACAGCGGCTTGAAGCCTTTGCGGCGCGCAAGCACACCATGGATCACGGTATTCCGGTAGAGATCGCCTGGGGCATGGCCGCCACCGATGAGGTTCCCGCCGCAGCGCTCTTCCGTCTGGCCGATCAGCGGATGTATCAGAAAAAGCGCGAGATGCACACCGAAGCTGGCAACGCATAAAGCCTTGCGGTTCGTGGCTTCTCGTGATATGCTGATAAAAAACGAATGAAGCGATCAGAAAGGAAGATAATTATGCAAACCGTTTTAGAACGTGCTAAAGTCCTTCGCGCCGATCCCAACGTGCATTACAACTGTGCTCAGGCGGTGCTGATCCCATTTGCTGAACGCGCCGGGCTGACAGCCGAACAAGCTAATGCCGTCGCGACCCATTTCGGAAGTGGGATGTGCGCCGGGCTGACTTGCGGCGCGGTCACCGGCGGGCTCATGGCTCTCGGCATCAGCGGGGCAACAGATTCGGCCGATGCCCACGAATTTATGCGCCGGATGAGGGCGGGCCACGATGGCGTCATCGACTGCGCCCATCTCCTCGCCGCGAATGCCAAAACAGGCACGCCGAAGAAAGTTCACTGCGACGGGATGGTGTACGAAGCTGTAGCAGCAGTAGAAGCCATTTTGAAAGGCAAAGGCCTGATCAAGTAAATCTTAAAATCAGAAATATTGTAAAAAATAGACGCTTGTGATCTGAAAAAGATCATAAGCGTCTATTTTATTGACAAAATAAAAAGCACCCGCGTATAATTAATAATGAAAACATTCACATCTTAGCATCAAAATCAGGGGGAAAATCATGCAGTATTTAATCGGAATTGATGCGGGGACGTCCAACGTCAAGGCGGTGCTTTTTGACACCCTCGGTCGGGAAATCCGAACCGAAGCCATTGAAAACGAACCGATTTATGTCGGCGATGTGGGCGTGGAGCAGAACATGAGCCTGCTCTGGGACAAAATCGCGGTGTGTATCAAGCAGGTGGTCGAAGCCGGGCCGGCGTCCAAAGACGACATTGCCGGCATCGGTGTCACCGGACAGGGGGAAGGGATCTGGCTCGTGGATGAAGCCGGCGAGCCGGTGCAGAACGCCATTCTGTGGTGCGACGGACGCGCTGTGGACGAAGTGGCGGCGATCACTGAAACCCGACCGGAAATTGGAGAACTGTTGTTCAAAACGACGGGGTCGCCACCGCTCACAGGGACCCAGATGGTGCTCCTCAAGTGGATGGCGGACCACCGCAAAGACGTCCTGGATCGGGCGGCCCACATGCTGTTCTGCAAGGACTGGATTCGTTACAAAATGACGGGCATTTTCGCAGGCGATTTCAGCGACGGTTCCACCTCGGCCATTCTTGACGCCCAGACGGGTCAGCCTGCCCGGAACGTATTCAAGGCTTTGGGGCTTGAAGGCTACGCAGACCTCGTGCCGCCGGTGCAGGCGTCGGCCGATGTGGCCGGGACGCTCACGGACGAAGCCGCGGCAGCTCTGGGGCTCAATCCGGGAACGCCGGTCATTGCCGGGGCCATCGATGTGGCAGCGACTGCTGTGGGCATCGGGGCCATCGGCGTCAGTGACGTGTGCACGATTCTCGGCACCACCTGCGCGACAGAAACCTTCCGCCACAAGGCGGACTGTAACTTCGGCGGGCCCCAGACCCGCTGGCTCAAGCACGCCGTAGGGGATTTGTTCATGAACCTCCAGGCTGCGATGAACGGAACCCCAAATCTGGACTGGGCCCTGAATGAAGTGGCCTTGACTCAGGATTTCGACCAGATTGAAGCCATGATTCAGGATGTGCCAGTGGGCAGCGGCGGCGTGATCTACCATCCTTACATCAGCGCGGCCGGGGAACGGGCGCCCTTTTACGATCCCCACGCGAGAGCCAATTTTTTCGGCATCAGTGCGCAGACGACCCGGGCGGATTTGATCCACGCCGTGTATGAGGGGATGACTTTGTCCATCAAGGACTGCCTGCGGGGGCTTGACGCCAACGCGAAGGTCTATCTCGCCGGGGGCGGGGCTAAAAGTGCAGCCTGGGCCCAGATGATCGCCGATGCCCTCGGGGTGCAGACGATCATTTCTGCGGGTAACGAATTCGGCGCCAAGGGCGCGGCGATGATGGCGGGGATCGCCGGCGGGGTTTATGCCCATTTTGAAGAGGCTAAGCGGGCGTGCTGCTTCGCCGAAAAAACCTACCTGCCCGATCCGAAGAAGACCGAACGCTATGAAAAGCTTTATGAAATCTACGTCGAAATTCGAAAAGCCATGACAGAGCCGTGGCAGAAACGGGCGGCTTTTTTGAAATAGCACGCTTTCTTTTCCCAGTTTCATCGGGTATCATAAGAGAAAAAGACAAGAGGAGGGAATATGCTGCTCGAACAAGAACGCATTGACGTGGTCAATTACTGTAAGAAACTCATCACAGCGGGGCTGACGACCGGCACCGGCGGCAATATCAGCATCCTCAACCGCGAAAAAGGGCTCTACGCGATGAGCCCGTCGGGGATGGATTATTTTGAAACGCAGCCGGAGGACGTGGTCGTCATGGATTTGGACGGCAACGTCGTCGACGGCAAGCGCAAGCCCTCGAGCGAACACGCACTACACCGGATCTTTTACACCGACCGTGACGATTTGGACGCGATCGTCCACACCCATTCGACTTATTGTACAGTCATCGCGACGCTGCGGGAACCCCTGCCGGCGTCCAATTATCTGATCGCCTTTGCCGGGCCGGAAATCCGCTGCGGCGAGTACGCCTCCTACGGCACGCCGGAGCTGGCGAAAGCCACCTTCGAAGCCATGAAGGACCGTCAGGCGGCGCTGATGGCCAACCACGGCATGGTGGCCGGGGCGAGAACCATCGCCGGGGCCTTCAACATCGCCGATCAGATCGAGCAATGCGCGAAGGTTTACGTGCTGGCCCGCGCCATCGGCAAGCCGGTGATTCTCGACGAAGACGAAATGGAACGGATGATGGTCCGCTTCCGCGACGATTACGGCCAGAAAAATATGAAAAAAGCATAACGCGGCACACCGCCCGGATCTGATCGCTCAGGTCCGGGCGTTTTTTATAAAAATTTGACACTTATTTCACAACGTTTTCAGATAAAATAAAGATTAATCTAAACATTTCCGGTTATAATATTGTTAAAAATTCGGCAATACGATTGCCAAGAAGGGGTAAATGTCAATGAACAAGGTATTTATTTCACCGTCGAAGTACGTCCAGGGACCTGGCGCGATGAACGATTTGGGGGATTACGCGAAGAAACTGGGCGACAAAGCGTTGATTTTGATTTCCGAAGGCGGCGTGAAACGCCAAGGCGATCAGATTCAAGCCAGCTTTAAAGCGGCAGGGGCTAAATGTGTGTTTGAACACTTTAACGGCGAATGCTGCAACAGCGAAATCGACCGGCTGATTCAAATTGTCAAAGACGAATCAGCGGATGTTGTCGTCGGCGTCGGCGGCGGGAAGATTTTCGATACCGCGAAGGCGGTCGCGTACAAAGCGGGAACGCCGGTGATCATTGCACCGACCATCGCCTCGACGGACGCACCGTGCTCGGCGCTGTCGGTTATCTACACGGAAGACGGCGTCTTCGAAAGTTATTTATTCCTGCCGTCTAACCCGAATGTGGTGCTGATGGATACAGACATCATTGCGAAAAGTCCGCTGCGCTTCACCGTTTCCGGCATGGGCGACGCCATGGCAACGTATTTTGAAGCGCGGGCGTGCTATCAGTCCGGTGCGGTTACCTGTGCGTCGGGCAAAGTCAGCGAAGCGGCCCTCGGGATCGCGCGCCTTTGCTACGACACCCTGCGGGCAGAAGGGCTGAAGGCGAAACTCGCGCTGTCCGGTGGCGCCTGCACCGAAGCGGTCGAAAAAGTCATCGAAGCGAATACCCTGCTCTCGGGCATCGGCTTTGAATCCGGCGGGCTGGCCGGCGCTCACGCCATTCACAACGGGCTGACGGTGCTGCCGGAATGCCACGCCATGCAGCACGGTGAAAAGGTCAACTTCGGGACTTTGACCCAATTGGTGCTCGAAAACATTCCGGAAGACGATTTAGTGGATATTCTGAGCTGGATGGTCGAAATCGGCCTGCCGGTCACCCTCGGCGAACTCGGGATCACCGATTTAAGCCGCGAACATTTGATGCCAGTGGCGGAAGCGGCCTGCGCGGAAGACGACACCTTGCACAATCTGCCGGTGGAAGTCAATCCGGAAAAAGTGGTGAACGCACTTCTCGCGGCGGATCAATTTGGACGGGCAATGTTGGAAGAAGACTAAAGATTTTTATCAAAAGAGCGGCGGCGGCCGCTCTTTTTTATGCGCCTTAACCGCTGAATCCAACAGGCCTTTATATTGTGCATAAAGGTTATTCACGATAAATTCTTAAAAGGGATTAAGAAAGAGAGAAAACCTTTGCGAGGGGTTATCCATTTTGATATACTTAGGAAAAATTCTAAAGTAGAGGTTAAGGAAAATTTATGAAAAAATTTTTGACAGCAGTTCTGGCAGCGGTGTTAACCCTGACAGCGGGATTCTCCGTCTTTGCCGCGTCGAGTGATTCGTTCGCGATCGAATATGACAGCACAACTGACATGCACTACATCCCGGCGTCTGTGGCCCAACAGGCCAATGCTGGTGATCGTTTTCTGATTTATTGTATGAACAATAAATTGCATTGGCCGCATACGACACCGAGCATATCTAGTGTACCGGATTATACAGAGGGGTATTTGACAGCGTCGGATTTTAAAAGCACGGATGAGTACAACACCTTTATATCTCGGCTGATGACTATTTTGTACGCGGGCTACCCTTACAACGGCTTTGGATTGTATCAGATTGTCGCCAACCCGACGTCAATCGGCGAGGCCGAATTCAATCAAATGCTCGCTGTTCCGTCGGTGCTCCGTACGGATTTTGCGGATGTTCTGGGCGACACCCAGTTCACTTACAGCGACTACACCAATCACAACACAGAAAATTTAAATAAACTCAGCGCGTTTTTGACCGCAGTCGGCGATTACTATCCGTCGAGCACCAACACGACGCACTTAAAGACGCCATCGGGGCTCACCTATCAGGACATCACCGCTTTGCCTTTTTATAAAGCAGCGTTGTGTATCTATTATGCCAATGGCCAGACGCCGCTTGAAGCGTACGCACAGGCTTACGCAAACTCGTATTACGTTACCGAAAAACAAGCTTATCAGGCGACGCAGCGTGCGGTTTGGCGGCTGATGAACGAGTATGGAATTCCAGATAACAATCTCACTGCAAGCAGCCAGGCGTATACGGATTACCCATTGGCAGGCATCTTGTATCAGGCGTCGGACGCCAACAGCAAAATTTTGCGCACCGAGCCGTCTTCAGAAAAGATCAGCATCTCAGGCGACGCGACTCTGAACTACGACGAAAACACCAAGCAATGGGTCAGCGGTGATTTGATGGTGAGCGAGCCGACAAACTACAACGGCAGCTATCAGCTTAGCGTCGAAGGGGACGGCGTATCGATTCAAACGGCTAACGGCGGCACGACCGTTAAGGCCGGCGAAACCTTTAAACTCGTCTCCGACAAGCAGGTCAGCGGCAGGGTGACCGCGACGGCGGCCGATAAGGTTTGGCTGAAGTCCATGCAAATGTACAGCCCCGTCGGACGTGAAGACTTCCAGCACATGGTCGGCGCGGTGATGGGCAAAAAGACGATCTCGACTGCCAAGGCCTTTAATTCAACCCCGAAAAAAGAAGAAAGCACGACCACCGATCCGAAGGATCCGGAGGGCAGCAAGACGGAAGATCCGAGCAAACCAACGACAGAAGACCCGAAGCATACGACGACAGAAGATTCGAACAAGTCGACAACAAAAACGCAATCGAAGCTAACCACACAGGCATCACCGGTTCAGAAGAAAATAGAAGGCAAGAGCATCACAGCGGTACTCACCGGCGATGACACCAACTGGACTCAATACGCCGATTGGATGGCGCTGGCCGCGCTGGTCGGAGCGGCTGCGATTATCATCCGCAAAAAGACAAGTGCGAAGTAAAAGCGTCGAAATATTACCAATTAAATAAAAACGCCAAAATCGTCAGATTTTGGCGTTTTTTAATGCGGGAAAATGATTATTCGGCTTCTTCCGTTTTTTCAGAAGGCGCTGAAATGCGCGGCTCGCTTTCGCGGTCCTTGCTGTCAATATAATCGACAATGGCTGCAACCGACTGGTCGCCAGTGATATTGCAGGCGGTGCCGAAGCTGTCCTGAGACAGGTGCAGGGCGATGATGAGCTCACACATCGAAGAGGTGAACCCGAGCATGGACTTGATGATGCCGAGGGCGGCCATGACGCCGCCGCCAGGGACGCCAGGTGCGGCGACCATGGTGATGCCGAGCATGAAGATAAACGGTGCGAATAAATTCAGAGTCGGGTGCAGGCCGCAGGCGAGCATGATCCCCATGGAGCCCAATGTCAAGCAGATGGTGTCGCCGGCCAAGTGAATGGTTGCGCAGAGCGGAATCACGAAGTTGCGGACGTCCGGCGCGATGCCGTTATCAGCTGCTGACTGCAGGGATACCGGAATCGTCGCGGCGGAGGACTGAGTCCCCAGCGCTGTGAAATAAGCAGGTACGATGTTTTTGAGATCCTTCCAGCGGTTTTCCCGGCGCCAGCCGCTGGCCACCGTAAACTGGAACAGGATGTACACCCATTGCAGACAGAGGATGCAGATGTAGAGCTTCGCGAACATGATAATCGTCGGCGCGAGCTGACCGGCCGCCGCGATTTTGGCGAAGGTCCCGGCGATGTAATACGGGATCAGCGGGATGATCACTTTTTCGAGGACGACGACAATGACTTTCTTCAGATCCTGGACCGCGTTCATCAACGTCGGCGTTTCGAGATTGGCCATGGCCAGTCCGAGGACGAAGGCTAAAATCAACGATGTCATGATCGGGAAGACCGGTTTCATCGAAATCGTAAAGATCGGGTCGAAGGACTTGCCGGTGATGACCGATCCGCCGATTTTTCGCACGAGTTTCGGCAATAAGGTGCTGCCGAGAAAATAGGCGGAAAACCCGGCGATAATCGTCGAGCAGTAAGCTAAGGCCAGGGTGATACCAAAGAGCTTGTTGGCCTTTTTGCCGAGTTCGGCCAGTCCGACTGAAACGAAAGCCAGGATCAAAAGCGGAATCGTGAAATTGAGAAACTCGCTGAAGAGCGCAACAAAAGTCGCGATCACGCGGATCAATCCGGTGAAGCCGGGGGTGTGGGCAATATGCAGAATATTGCCAAGGCTGCCGATGAGAATACCAGCGGCGATGCCGATGAGCAGTCGCGGAAGCAGTGAGAGCTTGCGCTTGGATTTTTGAGAGGTTGCCAATGAAAGGGCTCCTTTCTTAAGGTAATATTAAACTTTGATTAGATTATATCATAGAATTGGTCAAAGTCAGCCAGAATCGGCAAGAAATGCGCGGCGCCATGTATTTTTTTTTAAGCATCCGCCCGGGTTCAGGGGGTGTGTTATAATCGGAGTGAAAATAAATGAGAATAGGACAAAATGGAGGAACCCATGGAAAATGCGCCAATACGATGGTTTGAATACCGGCTGAGCGATGCCTGGGGCCTGCCGATTTCCGGCGTCGAAATTGTCGAAGACGGCGAGGGCTGCCGCGTCGGCTACGGCAAACCAGAGGACAGCCGGCCGAAGGATTACAGGTACATCGATCTCGACGAGGGCACAATGGCCCAGGTCAAGCGGATCGTCAGCAATCCCGATTTGTACGGTTACGAAGACCTTTACGATGAGGCCTGCACGATGATTCTCGACGGCTACACCCAGGAGATGACCTTTTACAACGGCAAGGCGCGCAGCGCCATTGGCACGACGAATTTAAGCTGTTACAGACGGGACGCCATGACCAATCCCCACGCCAGCGCGATCATGAGCACCCTCGACAAACTCGCGCAGGTGCTTGCGCCCTTGGGTGTGCCCGGCGCCTATTTCGAGCTGGAAGAAGACGTGGATTAATAAAAAAGCCTCGGGCTGATGATTCATCAGCATCCCGAGGCGATTTTTTTGGGGGGAAGGGTGACATTATAGATTTTTGATTTTTTCTTCCAAAACTGATTGGGGGACGGCGCCGACTTGGCGGTCGACCACTTCACCGTTTTTGAAAAAGACGATGTTCGGAATACTCATGACACCGTATTTCGCGGCGAGAGACTGCGCTTCATCGGTATTGAGCTTCCCGATTTTGACGCGCCCCGCGTAGGTGTCGGCGAGTTTTTCGACCACCGGGCTCATCATTTTGCAGGGGCCGCACCAATCGGCGTAGAAATCGACGACGACCGGAACGTCGCTCTGGAGCACTTCCTGTTCAAAATTGGCTTCTGTAAATTGTGTGGCCATAATCAAAACCTCCTTTGTGGTTGCATTTTTCTTTTGATAAGTCTATTATACGTGGTATAAAAAAATGATCAAGTACGCAGTTTTTATTGAGGTGGTCAGAAAAAACTGAGCGTTAAGAAAAAATAAAGCAAGTGAGGCGTAAAGTGAAAAAGAAAGACATAATCTGCGAAACGGTTGGCGGCGAGGGCTGCGGCGTCCGCAAAGTATTAAATACCATTGGCGGCAAATGGAAAATATTGATCCTCTGCGCGATGCACGGCCACGCCGCGATGCGCTACGGGGAAATCCGCCGGACCATTGTCGGCATCACCAATACGATGCTGGCCCAGTCTCTGCGGGAAATGGAGGCCGATGGCCTGATTCTCCGGCAGCAGTACGACGAGATGCCGGTGCGGGTGGAATATGCCCTGACGGAAAAGGCCACGTCGCTGATCCCCATTCTCTTGGAGCTTAAAGACTGGGGCGAAAAACACCTGTAAAAAACCGCAAGGCTGTGCGTTTGAACAGCCTTGCGGTTTTTGTTTGAAGTCGATTATCCGGCAATGGCGCGGTCGACGTCGGCCTCAGCTTCTGCGGCCAGTGCGTCGAAATCGTGTAGTTTTGCCGGCGCGTCCAAGATGGCTTTGAACCAGCCGACGAGGACGGTGTTGACCCGGTCGAAAGCGGCCCGCGCTTCGGGCTCGCCGTCAGCAGCGGCCTGCCAGGTGCCGGCGGACCAGTCGAAGATGTGATTGGTCAGGCGGCGCATGAACCGGGCAAAAGCGGCGATATCCGGATCGAGGTAATCCGTCGTCGCCTCGTAAACTGAGTGGTCCGAGATGTGCAGCCGGCCCTCACGCTGAAGCTGCTTGTAGCTTTCGCTGCCGGCGAGGATGATTTGATGGTGATAGAGCACGTTCACCGAAATTTCCAGGCGCTTTAATAAATCGTTGCGCATCAGGAAATCGAAGTTGGTGCGCAAGTCGTCGAAGGACGAATCCGGCTCAAACATGATGAAGCCGACGTTGGGTTCAATGCCGTGGGCTCTCAAAATTTTCAGCGCTTCCTCGTTTTGGGCAACAGTGGTGTGCTTGTCGAGGCGGTCGAGGACTTCCTGCCGGCCGCTTTCGAGACCGACGAGGATATCCGTCATGCCGGCGTCGACCAGCGCCGCCGTGGTGGCTTCGTCGATGTCGTTGGCCCGGGCTTCAATGCCGAAGGTAATCGGCCGGGTCTTGAGCAGCTCGGCGAGTTTTAACACTCGGTCGCGTCCGGCTTTGCCGGGGCCGAAGAAATTGGGGTCGTCGAAGTAAAAATACCGGTGGTCGGTCTGGGCGATGACTTGATCGATTTCAGCGAGGATGTTTTCCGGCGTTCGGGTGCGCCAGCGCGGACAGCCCGTGTCGTCGCCGAAGAACGGGTTGATGTAGCAGAAGGTGCAGGTGTTGTAGCAGCCGCGGCTGCCGAGGATGTTGACCTCGCCGCCCGGGTAAGACGTCGCCTTGCGGATCGGGAAGGGCAGCGTGTCGAGGTCCTTCACCAGGGTGCCGAAGGACGCCTTGACGCCGTCTTCCGTTCTGAAGGCCAAGCCCTTGACGTCCTGCCAGTGATCGAGATGGGCGGCCAGGTCGACGACGGTCTGTTCGTTTTCGCCGAGCATCGCCGAATCGATGGCGGTGCAGCGGCTGAGGACTTCTTCGTAAGCAAAAGTCGGGTAATAGCCGTAAACAGAAAGGTGTTCAATGCCGTACTGTTTTTTCAGCCGGGTCAGGAAGGTGTACAGCACGTGGTTGTCTTCCCAGTTGTAGACGAGGTGGACGGCTAGAAGCGTCGGTCTGAAAGCGGCGACTTCCTTTTCGATGGCGTCGTAGGACAGATGTTCCATGTACCCTTCGATAAGGTCGACGCAATGGCCGGCCTTGAGCAGGTTGGCGGCGAGATAGCCGGAAGTCAGACAGGAGGCCAGTGTCGTGTTGGCAATGTCGTTTTGACGGTCTTCCGCCGGTTTTCTGGGGTGTTCAAGCAATAAGATTTTCATATCAATTTCCTTTATTTATTTCATCGGCTTCGGCAGATCAAAGCCGTTCCACATGGCGATGTTGCGCGTCTGGTGGTAGACCTCCAATTCGTAGCGGGAAGTGCGGGTGGCCGGTGGATCGTGATAAACCGGATAAAGCAGATCGGTTTCCGGTGTGATCACGCCGTCCTCGAGGGCAAGGCGCTCGATTTTCGTGCCGGGCATGATCCGGATCAGGTTAAGGACGATGGTGCCGAGGCTTTTGGTGCCGGCGTGGATGCCGTAAATGGCGTCGATGAGTTTTTTCGCTTCTTCGATGGTTTCCCGGGTTTCACCGGGGACGTTGACGAGGAAGTGGTAGACGGCGATGACGCCGGTATCCGCTAACACATGAGCCGCTTCGAGAATTTGGTCGACCGTGAGGTGCTTGTCCAGCATGTCCAGATGTTTTTGGCACAGCCCGTCGGGCGAGAGGGAAAAGGATTCGCAGCCCGATTCGGCGTAAAGCTTTGTATTTTCCCGGGTGAGGGTGTCTTCGCGGAAGAAGCCGCTCCAATGGATGCTGAGATCCCGCCGCAGCAGCTCTTCGCAAATCGTGTCGAGGTGATTCGGCGGCACGTTGACGATGGAATCCGTCAGATGGATGCGCGTCACCCCGTATTTTTCCTTGAGGTATTCAATTTCGTCGACGACAGCGAGGGGATCCCGCAGCCGCATGCACCGGCCCGAGATTTTCGGGTATTCGCAGTAGCCGCAATGGAAGCAGCAGCCCCGCTTGGTTTCGACGCCGATGCTTTCGACGTATTTGTTGACTTTGAGGTAATCCGCCGGCGGGAGTAAATCCCGGTCAATCATGCGGTAGCTGTGCATGTCGAAACTGCCGTCCGGTGGATTGAAACGCAGGCCTTCGCCGTCCCGCCGGATGACGCCGGGCAGATCGGGAAGGGGTTCGTGGGCCGTCAGCGCGTCCACGAGGGGCACGGCATTGTTTTCCGCTTCGCCGACGATCCCGCAGGTGATTTCCGGAAAATCGCCCATGAGCCGTTCGGGGAACAGCGTAAAGGCGGTGCCGCCGGCCATCAGCGGCGTGTCCGGCGCAAATTGGTGAATGAAGCGGACGGTCATGGCAAAGGGCACGATCAGCGAGGTGGTGCGGTTGCCCAGAGGATCGAGGTTGCGCAGCGAGATGCCGATCACGTCCGGCTCAGTTTCAGCGATTTTAGTCTTCAGCTCGGCGTAGGGGTTGGCCGACATGTTCATGTCGAAAATTTTCACGTCGTAGTGGCCGCTGCGTTTTAATAAGGTGCCGAGGGTGACGATGCCGATGGGGTAGACCCGTTCGATGTCGAGGCCTTCCATGGAAATGGCCTGAACCAGTAAAATTTTTGATTTCATAAACGCTCTTTTCTAGGAGTACTTGGATTAGTCGAGCAGCAGCAGACCGTAGTATTTGACGGTCTCGCCCCGGCGCCGCAGCGGGTGCAGGGTTTCGCCGACTTGATTGACCGTCGCGTAGACGTCGATGCCGCAGCCTTCCATTGACGGACGATGGTGGGCCGGGTTGGCACAGGGTGTTTTCGGGTCGCAGGTCTTGCAGATGCTGCAGGGCCCGGCCCAGAACACAAAGGCCTTGTAAAAGCCCGATTTAAAGGCTTCAGCCTCCGCTGCGAGGCAGCGTCTTTGAAAATCGCCGGTAGGCGGCTCCGAGCACAGCAGCAGCCCGCGGCGGTAGTCGCCCACCATCGCCTGGGTTTCGTCGTAGCTCATGTCCCGGTTGGAGATGCAGGTCTTTTCGTAGGCAGATTGGCAGCCGTATTGGCATTTGTTCCGGGCAAAGGGCGAAAAGACAACGTCGTCGGCCTTAAAGGGGATGGCGTCGGCAAAACCGAGGGCCTTGATTTTGGGGATCAGCTGAGCGGCTGGGTCGAGGGCCAGATCTTTAAGCCGGTCCGCCTTTTGGCAGGCAAAGAGGACGCCGGTGTCGGTCGACAAAGGCACAAAGGCAGACGCGCCGCAGCCGGCCGCCTTCAGTGTGTCGGCCGTCCATTTCGCCGAGTAAGCCCGCCCGTTGTAGGTGTTGACCATCATGTTGATGTCGGACAGGCGGGACTTAACCGGGTCGTGTTCTAAAAAGAAATCGTGCACGAGCAGGATGCCGTCTGGCGCCAAATGGGCGGTGGCCTCTTCAAGCACCGATGCCGATTCCGCCTCGGCGGTGGCGTGAACGATGTTGGACAGAATGATCAAGTCGTATTGACGGCTCACCTGCCACGGCCGCTCTAAGATGTTTTGATCGACCGTCTGGGCGTGGCTTGCCGCAGCTTCGGGCCAGGCGTCAGCGAAGGCTCTGGTGATGGGCGTCATTTGCCGAATGTCCATCAGGTCGGCGGTGGCGCCGGGGCAGGCGGCGAGCACCGACATCGCGAATTTGCCGCTGCCGCATCCCACGTCGAGCACGGCCGCGTTTTCAGGCAGCGCGCGGGTAAACATCGGCAGCATTTCAGCGATTTTGCCGTCGATGACGGCGTCCATCGCTTTGAGGTATTCGACGCGTCTTGCGTGCATGTCGGCCTCACAGACGTCGTCAGGCGGAAAGAGCGTGCGGGTGCCGGCGGCGAGCACGTCGGGCAGGGTGTCCCATTCGCCGCGAAGGTCTCGGCGCCAGCGAATGTTCGCTCGCTGATCCTGGGGGGCGCCGTCGACGAGATGGTCGGTGGTGAGGCCGGTGTTGTACCATTTGCCTGCATACACATCGACGAGGCCCATTTCCTTAAGCAACTTTAAAAAACGTGCCGTCGGTCCGGGCTGCCAGCCGAGTTTTGCAGCAGCGTCTTCGGCGCTCAGCACGTTATTTTTCTGTAAGACATTAAACAGCCCTGAGTCCAGGGCTGTGAATAGGGCACTTGCGTACCAATATGAGGTGGCCAGATCTTCGAGATACTGGGCACCGCTTTTGTGGGGATCGTATTTCATGGCATTAGTTTTTATTGGTGACGGCCGCTTCTTCAAAAGTCAGAATGTCGTTCATCGTCCGGGCCGCGCATTCGACGATGTGCATCGCGACAGCGGCGCCGGTGCCTTCGCCGAGGCGCATGTCCAAATCGAGAATCGGTTTTTGGCCGAGGGTCTGCCACATCAGGGTATGGCCCGGCTCTTGAGATTTGTGGGCGGCGATCATGTAGTCGGCCGCAGTCGGGCAGAGCGTCTTGGCGATTAAGGCGCCGGCCGTGGAGATGAAGCCGTCGATTAAAATCGGTGTGCGGTGGTAGGCGGCGCCAAGAATCGTGCCGGCGATGCCGCCGATGTCGAAGCCGCCGACTTTTGCCAGCACGTCGAGGCCGTCAGACGGGTCCGGCTGGTTCAGCGCAATTGCGTCTTTGATGACCTGAATTTTGTTGGCCAGCCCAGCGTCGTCGAGGCCGGTGCCTCGGCCAGTGGCGTCTTCCACAGAATGGTGGCCGATAACGGCGAGGATTGCGGCGGACGGGGTGGTATTGCCGATGCCGAGGTCGCCGGTGCCGAGGAGTTGGATGCCCTCGTTTTCGATGGCGTCAGCGGCGACGGCAATGCCCCCTTCGAGAGAAGCAACCGCTTGTGCTTTGGTCATCGCCGGGCCTTTGCGCATGTTTTGTGAGCCGTAAGCGACCTTTTTGTCGACAAGGACGCCCTTTTCGATCAGCTCTGGAAAATCACCCTTGACGCCGCAGTCGACGAGACGCACCTGAGCGCCGGCCGCTTTGGCCAAGACGTTGATGGACGCGCCGCCGCAGGCGATGTTGCGCAGCATCTCCTGGGTGACTTCCTGGGGAAAGGCTGAGACGCCTTCTTCCGCGACCCCTTCGTCTGCGCCGCAGGTGATGATCATTTTACGGGTGACGTCGGGGTGGATGGTCCGCTGCATGCCCGCCAGGCGTACGCCGAGGTGGGACAGGCGGCCGAGGGACCAAGGCGGCACCGCGAGGGCTTCCACGCGGGCCTTGGCCTTTTCTTCCCAGGCTTGATCAGCCGGTTCGATGCCGTTTAAAACCGTGTCGAGGGTGAGGTTTGCCATGTTTGTGCTCCTTTTAGATTGAGAATCAGTCACCGAAGAAATACTGGTAAGAGTAATCTGCCGGGCAGAGGCCTTCGCTGCAGGCGGCACAGTGGTCGTGTGCCGGTTCGGCGCTCATCCGTTCCTTCACCAGTTCAGGGAAGAGGGCGTTGTCGATCTGCGCCTGCGGGTCGTCGGCCACGCGGGCTTTCGCCATGTTCAGCGAGCGTTTGTAGCTCTTGCTGTCGCGGCGCAGCATGTTGACACAGTCCGCAGCGAGGCGGGCGGTGCGCACACCGGTGACGACGTCTTCTTCTGTCGGCAGGCCGAGGTGTTCAGCCGGAGTCAGGTTGCAGAGGAAGTCCGCGCCGTACATGCCGGCGAAGGTGCCGCCGATGGCACCGGTGATGTTGTCGTAGCCCGGAGCGACGTCGGTGGCGAGGAAGCCTAAAATGTAATAGGGCACGCCGTGGCAGAGCTGTTTCTGCAGCTGCATGGTGGTGGCGATGTGGTTCAGCGGCACGTGGCCCGGACCTTCGATCATGACCTGAACGCCGGCTTCAATGGCGCGTTTGGCCAAGTCGCCTGCGACCATCAGGCCGGCCACCTGTGGCGCGTCGAGGGAATCCCAGTTGCAGCCGGGGCGGATGGCGTCGCCGATGGAGAGTACGGTGTCGGTGGATTTGAGGATTTCCAGAATGGTGTCAAATTCGGTGAACAGCGGGTTGTCCTTCTGGTTGTAATGCATCCAGGCGGTCAGGAAAGAGCCGCCGCGGGAGACGACGTTGGTGAGACGGCCGCTTTTTTTCAGGGTGTCGAGGACCCAGAAGTTGTACGCGGAGTGAATGGCCATGAAGTCCATGCCGTCTTGGCATTGTTTTTCGATAGTGTCGAGCATTTCCTTTGCGGTCATGCCGACGATGGAGCCGTGTTTTTCGATGGCGTCAGCCGCAGCCTGGTAAACCGGCACGCAGCCGGCTGCAATGTTCGAGGAGGCGATGGACTGGGCGCGCATGCCGTCGATGTCGTCGCCGGTGGACAAGTCCATGAAGGCGTCGGCGCCGGCTTCTTCGATTAATTGAAGCTTGCGTTTTTCCATTTCCTTATCGTTGCGGTCAGAAGAGGTCCCCATCAGGGAGTTGACCTTGACGTCCAGACCGGCGCCGATGCCGCAGATATTGCTGCGGTCGCGGTGAATGTTCTTCGGGATGACGATGTGGCTGACGGCGACTTGATCGCGGATATATTCCGGGCTGACCCCTTCTTTTTTCGCCACAATTTCCATTTCTTCTGTGATATGACCCTTGCGGGCTTCGAGCATTTGCGTAGTCATTACTTTAACACCTCTTCTGTTCTAGTCGGCGCTTCCTGGCCGTTCAATACCTTTTCGACGATGCGGGCGGCGCAGAATTTGCCGCACATGGTGCATTCGCTGGAGAAATCGTCCGAGCGTTCGCGCCACATTCTTTCAGCGGTTTCCGGATCGATGGCCAGTTTAAACTGTGCCGGGAAATTCATCTTGACTCGGGCTTCGGACATTTCCTTATCCCATTCTACAGCGGAAGGCAGGCCTTTGGCAACGTCTGCGGCGTGGCCGGCGATACGGGAGGCAATGACGCCCTGGTAAACGTCATCCTTGGACGGCATGCCGATGTGTTCAGCCGGGGTGACGTAGCAGAGGAAATCTGCGCCGTAATACGCGGCGACGGCGCCGCCGATGGCAGAGGTGATGTGATCCATGCCGGCGCCGGTGTCGGTCGGCAGCATCCCGAAGATGAAGTACGGAGCGCCGTGGCAGAGTTTCTTTTCAAGCTGGACGGTGGTCTGAATTTCGTCGAGAGCGACGTGGCCCGGTCCTTTAACCATAACCTGAACGCCGGCTTCTCTGGCGCGGCGGGCAAGGGTGCCGATCAGGACCAATTCTTCAACCTGCGGCGCATCTAGGGAATCGTCGACGCAGCCTGGACGCATGCCGTCAGCAAAGCTCAAGACTGTGTCGTATTTGTGACAGATGTCGATGACCCGGTCAAACTGGGTGTACATCGGGTTTTCTTTTTGGTGGTAGAGCATCCAGCCGATGAGGTGGCTCCCGCCGTAGGAAACGAGGGGATCGATGCGGTGTTCTTCTTTGGCGTGGCGGATGACTTCCAAAGTGGTAGCCGGGTGCATGGCCAGGAAGGAAACGCCCTGAGCGGCCTGATGTTCGATCATGTCGAAGATGTCGTCTTCGGTCATGTCCATGGCCGTGCCGTGTTCAGCGGCAGCCTTGGCCAATGTTTCGTACATGGGCAGGGTGCCGACGGGGCGGTCAGCGGTGGACAGCACCTTTTCGCGCATTTCTTCGATGGGGCCGCGGACGGACAAATCCATAATGGTGTCGGTGCCGGCTTTAACAGCGGCCTGAATCTTTTCCATTTCACCGTCGATGGTGTCTTTTTCTTCGTACATGCCGACAGAGGCGGAAACTTTCGTTTTTAAGCCTTTGCCGACGGCGACGGGGCGGATGTTGTCCCGTGAACTGTCGAGGACGACGATGTTGCCGTCGACGATGCCCTGGCGGATGAATTCCGCGTCGACATCTTCTCGTTCTGCGCAGATGCGCATCGCGTCGGTGATCTGCCCAGCGCGGGCTGCTTCGAGTATGGTCATCATAAATCTCCTTTTTCTAGAACATTTAATAATACGTTCGGCTTTTGGGCAATAAAAAAATCCACAGCCGAAATACAAGAATGATTCGGCCATGGACTTTACCGTCATCCATCAGCGGGTGTATTTCGGGCAGGTCTCCTGACTTGCCGTGCGCCTGAGGCGGACCCGCGCCTTCCCATCGTCGATATGTTGGCGACAGTGACATCTTGCGGGGTTCACGGCTTACAGTGATGGGTTCGTTCAGGATTTTCACCTGATTCCCTATTCTCCCTTAGGTAAAAATCTAAGGGCACCTGAAATATATTTGATTAAGTTGTTTTTATTATAAAACAATTACAATCCAAAAGAAATATAAAAATTAGACATGATGTGAACATTCATTGTTGAATTTTACAAAAAAAACACAGCCCGAAATGAGATTCGAGCTGTGAATGCATCAAATGGATGGCTTATTTGGAGACGCTTCCGGTTTCGATGACGAAATTGACCGAGCCGCCCATGTTGGACGAAATGCCGGAGAAGTTGTTGTAATCGGCTGACGCTTTCTTGATGGCGTTGAGCTTGTTGGCCAGATTCTTGAAGTTGTTGTTGTAGACATTGGCGATTTTGTCGATGCCAGTTTTCTTGAACTGGTTCATGCCGAAATACAAGGTATTCAGACCGTCAGTCAGGCTTACCGTGCCGGTGTAGAGCTGGCTGGAGCCGCTGGCGAGCTGAGCCGCCCCGGAATTCAAGGCTGCGCTGTTGGCATTGAGGGTATTGAGGCCTTCGCTGAGCTTTTTAGAGCCCTTAGCGAGATCGTCGCTGCCTTTTGTTAGATCACCGTTTTTAGAATCGAGTTCTTTTAATCCTTCATTCAGTTTATTGATACCATAGGCAGCTTGATATAAACCTTTTTCTTTTTCTGAATTGCCTCTTAATTGAACAGCTCCTGCGGCTGTTTGTTGAGCACCTTTTTCTAACTGAATCAATTGTCCGCTTTTTGGATCATTTGGATCAACTGTTAACAGATATTGAAGTTGTTTTTGATAGTCAGGTAATTTATTTAAGATAGCGATTGTATTTTGTGCATTATACAAATCTGTTTTGCCTGTAACTGCATTATTCTTCAGTTTGTCGGCAATATCTTTGATATTTTGTTTATTGCTATCAGTATCATCTAAAGAGTTGGCATAATTTTCAAGATATACCCCTGCTTTTCCTTCATCAGAAAGATTATTTTGATAATTTTTTAATAATGTTGCGATTTTAGTAGTATCAACAGATTTTAAAGTATTATTAAATTCAGTGAGATTATTTTTAATAGCTGTCACACCTAATGATACTTGATTTGTACCACTTACAAGATTATTAGCACCTTGTAAGACAGCCCCAGGCTGTTCTTGAGTACCGAATGAATTGGTAAGCTCTTGACTGCCTTGATAGAGTTGTGAAATACCATTGGTTAACTTTGGTACTTGATTATAAAGTTGATTGATTCCATTATTGAGGTCGATCGAACCATCTGCCGCAGAGGCCACACCAGCGGTGTAGGCGTTCAGGCCGCTTTGCAGGCTGCCCATGCCGGTGTTGAGCGAGGCCGCGCCGGTCTGGAGCTGTGCCGAGCCGTTGCGTGCGGCGAGAGAGCCGGCGACGAGCTGGCCGCTCGCGTTTTCAAGCTGATTGATCGCGTTGTCTAAATCCTTAAAGCTCTTGATATCTTTAAGCCCTGCGCGGTTGAGCACGTCTGTCGAAACCGAGGTCAGGGTTTCACCCATTTTGAAGTTCTTGACCGTCGCTTCAACGGTAAAGGATTCGGGAATCTTGATTTGGTCGACATTTTCCAGCCCGAGATTCTGTTTGAGTCCTGGGAAGCCGATCCCGACGACGATGTTGTTGTTGCCGTCACTGATGACAGCGCCGTTGGTCACCTTGACATTGCTGAAGCGGGACGTTGGCAGGTCGAGGGCCGTCGCACAGGTAAAGGGGGTGGTGATGCCGTTGGTTTCGCTTTCGTTGTTGTATGTGAAGGTGATTTTGACATCGCCGCTTTTTCCGGCCAAGTCCTTCGGGGCAATGCTTTCGCCGTTGAGTTCGTAGTTGATTTGTACATTGACCGGCAAAGGTTTGTCGGTTTCGCCGCGGTAGTAAATATCCTTGCCCTTGGTTTTCCATGTCAGGGTATTGCCGTTCTTCGTGAACTTTTCGTGTCCTTTGACGTTTTTGATGTTAGAAAGATTGGAAACATCGGTTAAAGTCGTTTCGTTGCCGGCGTTTTGCAGCCAGTCCGAGACGTAAGTTGCCGTGCGGGTGCCTGTCGCATCCGCCTTGACGTAAACCGTTTCCTGTTTGCTGATGGCGTCGCCGGATTTTGACGTCTGGGCTTCCGCGCCGGAGGCCAGTTTGGCCTTGGCCGTCAGCGATTTTGTCGAGACAGTGCTCGATGATTTGGCGTTGGCCGTCGTGTTAAAGGCGATGGCGGTCAAGGCAACCGCAGCCGCCAAGATGGCGGCGACAACCAGCTTTGCCCGTTTCGACATCGTTTTGATTGTGTGCATGGTCGTGGTCCTTTCTTTTTATTTTTTAAATGCATGGGGATCAAAAATTCGGGTATCGTCGTCAGGATCTTTGCGATCATCGGACGAAGCCTTTTGATCCGAATCCGTTGAGGGCTGATGGGGCGCGTCTGCTTCAGCTTGAACGCTGGCGTGTGCAGGCAGGCTTTCAATATCGGAGAATACCTGGGTTTCGTTGCCAGCCTTCGCTTTGCGCATGCCGAGGCCGACTTTTTCTTTGTTGATGAAACCTTTGGATGTTCTGATGATGACGCCGTCGAAAATCATCAAAAGGGACGGCAGAATGAAGATAACCGAGAGCATCGAGATGAGCGCGCCGCGAGCCAGCAGGGTACACAGTGAGGAGATGATATCGATATTCGAATACAGCGCCACACCGAAAGTTGCCGCAAAGAAGCTGGCCGCCGAAACAATGACCGATGGGATGGCGAAAGCCAATGCGGTTTCGATGGCGTCGTGCTTGTTTTTTCCGCCGAAGCGCTCAGTCTTGTACCGCGTTGTCATCAGGATGGCGTAGTCGACGGTGGCGCCGAGCTGAATCGTCGAGATACAGATCGAGGCGATGAAGACCAGGGTTGTGTGGGTGTAGAACGGAATGCCGAGGTTGATGAAGATCGCGAATTCGATGACCGCGACGAGGATGATCGGCAGCGTAATAGACTGGAGCACCAGGGCGATGATGATGAAAATCATCGCGATCGATACCGCGTTAACGACATTGAAATCGTGGTTGGCGATGGTGATCAAGTCCTTGGTGCAGGGCGCTTCGCCGATGAGCAGGGCCGATTTGTCGTAGTGTTTCATGACACGGTTGATCCGCGTGATTTGCGCGTTGACCTTCGGCGTCCCGGTTTGATATTGGGAGTTGATGATCATCAGCTGGTATTTTCCACTTTGGAGCTGGTCTTTGATGCTGTCCGGAATCATTTCCTTCGGGACCATCGCGCCGACGAAGGAATCCATCGCGATGACGTTTTTGACGCCCTTGATGTCGCTGATGCCGTCGATCATGTCGTGGGCGTCGCGGGTGGAAAGATCTTTTTTCGCGAGAATCATGTGGGTCGCGCCAGTCTTAAATTCTTTGTCCATCTTGTCGCGGGCGACGGAATATTCCAGTGTTTTCGGCAGTCGAGAACCCATGTCGTAATAAGTCTGGAGGTGGTTGTAGCCGTAGCTGGCTGGGAACCAAACGACGATAAAGACAATGATAAAGATCACTCGGTGATCGATGATGTAATGGGCCAGTTTGTGCATATCCGGCAGGACATTGCGGTGACGCGTCTTTTCGATGAGTTTCCGGAAGATCAGGATCAGTGCCGGCAGCACTGTGATACAGGAGATGACGCCGAGGATAACGCCCTTCGCCATGACTACCCCGAGGTCGAGACCGAGGCGGAAGGTCATGAAACACATTGCGATAAATCCGGCGACCGTCGTAATTGACGAACCGGTAACTGAAGTGACCGTTGCGGCGATGGCCTTGGCCATGGCTTTTTTGGGATCATCAGGGAAAAGTGAGATTTGCTCCTCGAAGCTGTGCCAGAGGAAAATCGAATAGTCCATGGTGACCGCCAGCTGGAGCACCGCTGCTAAAGCCTGGGTGATGAATGAGATCTCGCCGAAGAAGAAATTGCTTCCGAGATTCCAGATGATTGCAATGCCGATATTCGCGAGGAAGATCAGCGGCACGACGTAGGAATCCATGAAGATCATCATCGCGACACAGGAGAGCAGCACCGCCAGCCCGACGTAGGTCGGTTCTTCCTGTTCGGTCAGATTCTTCAAATCGGTTACCATGGCCGACATGCCGGAGACATAGCATTGTTTTTTCGCGACCTTGCGCATCTGTGTGATGGCGTTCATCGTTTCGTCCGATGAGGTCGAGGTGTCGAAGAAGACGGCCATCAGCGTCGCGTCGCCGCTGTTGAAGGCTTTGTAAATGTCGCTCGGGATCATTTCCTTTGGAATGGTCAGATCTGCGAGGTCGTCGTACCAGATTACATTTTTGACGTGGTCGATTTGCTTGAATTTCGCTTCGGTTTTAGCAATTTCCTGATCGCTCATGCCCTCGAAAATGACAAGGGAGAAGCCGCCGGTGCCGAAATCATCTTTTAAGATGTTTTGACCTTTGATCGTATCGATCGAGTCGGGCAGATAGGTCAGCACGTCGTAGTTGATGCGCGTGTTGTTGTATCCGATGATCGATGGAATCAAAAGCAAAAGGGCAGCAGCCAGGATCACGAAGCGGAGCTGGACCACTTTTTTGCCAAATGCTTCCATGAATGATTTCCTTTCTATATTGTCTGTTATGATGAAAATGGAATGAATGCAGTGTCAACATTTGAAAGATAACCATACAAGTGTTGACTATTTTTTACAGTCCTATTATACTGTTATTGAGAAAAAAATCAATAAACAAATATTAAGAAAGTGTAAATTTTTTTAGTCATCAATGAACAAGGATTGAAAAATGAGTGCTGCTTACGGAAAAAACAGAAGAATCAGAAAAAATCAAGATAAAATGGACCGCCGGGTGATTAAGACCAAAGCGGCGATGCGGCAGGCCTTTACGGAACTTTTAAATGAAAAGCCGATTCGCGATATTCGAGTCAAGGAGTTGTCCGAACGCATTCACATCAATCGCGGCACTTTTTACCAGTATTACCGCGATATTTACGACATGCAGGATCACCTGGAAGAGGAACTGTACGAAGAATTCAGACACATCTTTGAAACCCACGAAGCGCCGGATTCGCCGGAGGATATTAAAGCGCGGCTCGTGGATATTTTTACCTTGCTGCGCCAGAATGCGGATTTGACGCTGGCGCTTCTCGGACCAAACGGCGATCCGAAATTTGTGCAGAGTATTCAGGAAATGCTGCGGCTGCGCTGCATCAACGACTTGATTCATTTTGACCCGCACGTGGCTGAAGGCGCGAACTCCGAAAAGATTTTTGACTATGGGTACGCTTTTGTTGTTTCAGGAAGCATGGGCATGCTGCGCAAGTGGCTGTCAGAGGATCCTGACCGGACGCCCGAAGAGATGGTCGATGTCATTGGCAGTATTTTGATGCAGGGGATCCAAAACATTGGCGATCATTTTAAGGCGGACCCAAAAACAGAAACAGCAGTCAATAATAAATTAAGAAGATAACGAGAAAAGATAGAGAGTCACACAATAAAATATGCAAATCCCTCTTGACAATCTTTTGATAAAAAGTTATGCTTAATCAAGTTGATCCCTTAGCTCAGCTGGAAGAGCGCTACCTTCACACGGTAGAGGTCGCTGGTTCAAGCCCAGTAGGGATCACCATTGAAGGCAAAACCCGAAGTGTCAAACTTTGGGTTTTTTATTATTTAAAATGAATTATTGATCTTGTTGCTCATGCGAACAGGAACACATAGCGATTTATTTTAAATTAAATAATCAATTGGAAGTGATGCGGTTTAAATCCAATACCGTTAAACCATCGCCCGAGGCGCACGCTTCGGGTTTTTTTTGTGCGGAAAAGACAAGGCGATCAAGATAACAGTTATGCAGTATCTCACGTATTTCGCTCGTATAATTATTTGTTACTCGATGAAAAGTATGGTATGATATTTTTAGATTAATTTAAGAAATGTGAAATTTGATAATCACGCGGATAGAAAGGATGGTCAAAATTATTTCAAAAAAGCAAAAGATCAGCAAAGGCTGCATTGCCGCAGTTGTGACCGCTTTGCTGGCGGTGACGCCATGTGCCTGGGCAGTGCCTGCGGCAGAAAGCAGCGGAAGTGCGTCAACACCGTCTGTTCAGCAGGAAGCATCCCAGACTCAAAAGGGGACGGAGGGAAATCAGAACAATACGGGGGCGCAAGTCGTTGCTTCGGCTCAGCAGAATACTGAAAATAGAAATACGGCGATTGACCCGGCACAGTATTATGAGATTCGCTCTGCTGTTGGCAACAACAAAGTGCTCGATATTTGTGGCGGCAATGTCGCGAATGGTGCCAATTCGCAGCTTTATGCTTCCAATGGGACAGAAGCGCAGCGGTTCCGTTTTGTCAAAAATAGCGACGGGACGTACGTCATTTATACAGCTGTTGGATGCAGGGCGCTGGATGTAGCAGGTGCAGGCAGTGCCAACGGCACAAATGTTCAACAATACGATCCCAATCATACGAAAGCTCAGCATTGGACAGTCACTTCAAATGGTGACGGTACGGTGACATTTAGTCCGAGCTGTGCAGTAAATAAGAGTTTGGATGTATCCGGCGGCAGCCAACAAAACGGCGCGAATGTTCAAATCTATGAAAAAAATGGAACCAATGCGCAAAAATGGACATTGGTGAGTAAAGGTCAAGTGCCTAATTTTGGTGCGAAAGGTGCCATGCTTTGCCCGTCATATACCGATAATACAGTGGTTGATGTCTCCGGAGGGAGCGATCGCAACGGGGCAAATATTCAATGTTATCAGTACAATGAGACAGCTGCGCAGAAATTTGATATTGTTCGAAACGGCGATGGAAGCTATACTGTTAAAAACGCGCAAAGCGGAAAAGTGTTGGATGTCGCTGGCGGCAGCAGTCGGAGCGGTACAAATGTCTGGCAATATGCAGCCAACGGCACAGACGCCCAGAAATGGATTGTGACGCAATACGGCGACAAGGTCGGGTTTAAAAATCGCGGTTCAGGTCTGATGCTTGATGTGTCTGGAGGGAGTCAAGCCAGCGGAGCCAATATTCAAGTTTACAACAGCAATGGCACATCTGCGCAGAAGTGGACGATTGCAAAAAGTGACAGGCCCGTTACGGAAAGTGACAATCTTGGAGATAGTTTTACCGCGATGGTCAAAAATGTCAATGGAAAAGTCCTGGCTGTGTCAAATAACAATGTCGCGATGTGGGTCCCGAATTATACAAAGACGCGCGCCTGGACGTTCGTGCGCAATGTCGATCATTCTTACACGTTAAGCCCTCTGTCTAATCCGGATTGTGCATTGGACATTGCGGGCGGCGCCGATGCCGATGGGACAAATGTGCAGATTTACTGGAAAAACCGTTCTGCTGCGCAAAAATTTGTCGTTAAAGGGAAGGGCAATGGAACATATATACTGATGCCTGAAAATTCGACGACGCGCGTTTTGGATGTGTTCGGCAATTCGTCAGAAGAAAATACTAACCTTGATTTGTACACGGCAAATGGGACGAACGCGCAGCTTTTCAAAATTGAAAAAGTTGACGGAAGTAAGTTCAAATGGACGGAACGCAAGCTCGTTGTGGATATTGCGGAAAGCCAACTAGGAACTCATGAAGGCCCGAACAATTACACGAAGTACGGCGTCTGGTACGCCAGCCTGGTTCACAATCAATCCTTTGAACACGGGCCGTGGTGCGCGATGTTTGTCTCCTGGTGCGGCGCGCAGGCCGGCATTCCTTCCAGCGTATATTGTTATCACGCCTACACGCCAACTGGGGTGCAGTGGTATCAAAACCACAATGCCTGGCAGTGGAAGGACCATTATATTCCGCGAGCAGGGGACTTGGTTTACTACGATTGGAATTACGATAGCGTTGTCGACCACGTTGGCCTGGTTGTCAATTGTCAAAATGGCAAGATTACAACCGTGGAAGGCAATTACAGAGATCAAGTGAAGAGCCGCTACGTCAACGCAAAGGCCAGTTCGATTTTCGGATATGGTGTACCAAGATATTAATCAATAAGATCAAATAAAAATCCGACTGGGCGTTTCACTCGGCCGGATTTTTTGCCTAAATATTTAAAAAAGAGAACAAATTGAGATTTAACAAAAACCCCCGCTGCGGATTGCGCAGCGGGGGTTTTGCGTTTAAGACAACAGTGTCGGTACGACTTTCGGAGCGAACCCATTTTTAGTTAAGGATTCGATGATTTGATGTTTATGCTCAGTGCCGAAGGATTCCATTGTGATCTTCAGTTCCACGGCGTCCTGTCGGTTGATGGACACGAATTGATTGTGTTCGAGCCGGACGACGTTGCCGCCGGTTTTCGCGATAACCGAGGAGACGCGGGTCAATTCGCCCGGACGGTCAGGCAGCAGGACGGAGACCGTAAAGATACGGTCGCGCAGGATCAGCCCCTGGCGGACGACTGACGACATGGTGATGACGTCCATATTGCCGCCGGAGAGCACACAGGCGACGCGTTTGCCCTTGACATCTAAGTGGCTGAGGGCGGCGACAGACAACAGCCCCGAGTTTTCGACGACCATTTTGTGGTTTTCAACCATGTCGAGGAAGGCCTGTACCAGTTCTGCGTCGGGCACGGTGATGACATCGTCTAAGTATTTTTCCAGATAGGGGAAAATGATTTTGCCCGGCGTTTGCACCGCAGTCCCGTCAGCGATGGTGTTGATGTGTTCAACAGTGGTGACCTTGTGATTTTTAAAGGAGGCGGTCAGGCAGGCCGCGCCTTCCGGTTCGACGCCGATGACTTTAACCTTCGGATTTAAAAGTTTCGTCAGGGTGGACACACCGGTGGCCAGGCCGCCGCCGCCCACCGGTACGAGGATCAGGTCAATGAGGGGCAGATCCTTGATGATTTCCATGGCGATAGTGCCCTGCCCGGTGGCGACGGTCGGATCGTCAAAGGGGTGGATAAAGGTGTAGCCCTTTTCGTCAGCGAGTTTGAGGGCATGATCGCAGGCTTCGTCGTAAACGTCGCCGTGGAGCACAACTTCAGCGCCGAGGGCTTTGGTGCGGTTGACTTTAATGAGCGGTGTCGTCGTCGGCATGACGATCACAGCTTTGACGCCGAATTTTTTCGCCGCGTAGGCGACGCCCTGGGCGTGGTTGCCGGCCGACGCGGTGATCAGACCCTTTTCGCGGTCCTTCGGCGCCATGGTTGAGATCTTGTAATAAGCGCCGCGCACCTTGTACGCGCCGGTGCGCTGCATGTTTTCAGGTTTTAAATACACCTTTGCGCCGTTGCTCTGGCTGTAATAATCAGAATAAACGAGCTCGGTCGGTAAGGTGACGTCCTTGACCCGTTCGCTCGCTTCTTCGAAAGCTTCAATGGTTAGGGGTTTGGTCATGATGATGCCTCCAAAATGTATTTTTTCATAATCTTATCACAAAAAGAAAGGGATGTTGAAAAAAGTTACCATAAATTAGAGGAGATCAGCAGATTTGCCAAGGATTTCAATCCGTGTTAAAATAAAACAAATCATGAAAACTTTACCACATCTCGAGGCAACCCGAGATTTTTTCAATCATACGGCATTCGGCCGATTCAGGAGAACATTTTGAAGCGCAGAAATATTTTTAGATGGGGCGCCTGTCTGGCTGTCGCTCTCTTATTTTTTACAATATCGGGCATTCCAGTCCGTGCAGATACGGATTTCGTCGCGCTGACGGAATCCATTACCAAGCTCAATGACGAAATTGGCGCCCTTGGGACGCAGATGAACGCCACCAATCAGGAACTGGCTGACAAGACGGCCGATTACCTTCAGGCCAAGTCGCAGCTGAAGGCCAAAAAACAAGCCATGGGTCAGCGGATGCGCGCCATGTACATGATGGGCAACGACGGCTACGTGCAATTTCTGTTTGGAAGCGACAATATCGGCGAAACCTTTTCCAATTTGGACAATATGCGCAGCGTCGTCCGCGCCGATACCGACATGTTGACGAGCTACGTTGAAACGGCGGAGCGGGCCAAGGCCGATCAGAAGGCAGTTGAGACAAAACGCCGGCAGTTGGCCGCCCAGCAGAATGAGCTCAACAATAAGCTCAAAGAAGAACAGAAGAAGCTGCAGGAATACGCGGCCAATCACCAGACCCAGAATCCGGGCGATCAGCTGGACTTCATCTGCGCGGTGGTGGCGGCGGAATGCAACTCCAGCTACGAAGGGTCCCTGGCGGTCATTTCCTGCGTGATGAACCGGGTAGACTCCGGCCGATGGGGCGGCAAGGATGCGGTGTCAGTGCTGAAAGCGCCGGGGCAGTTCGCCGCTTATCTCGACGGTCCGTACAAACGCTACCTTGGCGGCAAATATCCGGATTACGTTAAAAAAGCCGTTGTCGACTGTATGGTCGGCGGCGTGCGCAGTCATCCGTACCAGTCTTTCCGCTCCGGCAGTACTTACGGCGTCTGGAACTGCGGCGGCAACTCGTATCGTTAATTTTCGCACCTTAGAGTCGGGCTTTCGTCCGGCTTTAAGGTGCTTTTTAGATAAATTTGAGATACATCGCCTAAGCTGTTATACTTATTCTAAAATCAGTGATTTCAATGAATGTTGAGGTGAACCATTATTTTATTTCGAAAAAAAAGCAACATGGCGGCGCGAATTGCGGCCCTGGCGCTCATTGCGACCTTGGGCCTTGCGAGTCTTGCGCCGGCGGCAGCCGTTCATGCAGCCAGCGCCTCGGAGCTGACCGCGTCGATCAACGCCCTCAATAAACAATTGACGGCAGCCGGCGAGCAGATGAACAAGCTCAACAGCCAGATCGATCAAAACAATCGGCAGATCGCCGACAACACGCAGAAGCTCGAGAAGACCAAGGCGGAGCTGGCGGCTGCGAAGAAAAACATGGGCGAACGGGCGCGGGTCATGTACATGTTCGGCAACGACGGCATCTTGAACGCGCTGTTTACATCGGACAGTCTGACGGAAACCCTGAGTCGGATTGAAAGTGTGCGCACGATCAACAACGCCGACCAGAAGACCGTGGAAAACGTCGAAAATCTGCAGGCACAGGTTGAGCAGACCCAGCAGAATCTGAAGACGCAGCAGGAAGAATTGAACAAGCAAAAGGCGCAGGTGCAGGCGCAGCAAGCCACCTTCAATAAAAAGCTCGAAGAAGAACAGAAACAGCTCCAGCAATACGCGGCCTCGACCTCCACAGCCGCGTCGACGACGAGCGGCAGTACGGCCGACCCGGGCAGCCAGCTGGATTTCATCTGCGCGGTGGTGGCGGCGGAATGCAACTCCAGCTACGAAGGCGCATTGGCGGTCATTTCCTGTGTGATGAACCGCGTCGATTCCGGACGATGGGGCGGCAGAGATGCGGTGTCGGTGCTGAAAGCGCCGGGGCAGTTTGCCGCTTATCTCGACGGGCCGTACAAACGTTATCTCGGCGGGAAATACCCGGGTTACGTCAAGCAAGCCGTCATCGACTGCATGCAAAACGGCAAGCGCAATCATCCCTATCAGTCTTTCAGAGCGGGCAGCTCCTACGGTGTCTGGAATTGCGGCGGCAATTCCTACCGTTAATAGCAAAAATCAGTATAAAAATAGTTCAGCGCGATCTGCAAATCAACCGGCCCTCGGTTTTCGGGGGCGCGGTTTGATGAGCAGGTCACTTTTTTGTTTGACATAACAAACAAAACGTGTTAATCTAAAGTTAAATAAATAAAACAACAATCAGGAGGCTGATCATGAAGCGTATGATTCGAAACAAAACAAAAAAAGCTTACTTTCAATTGATTGCGATCGGCTGTGTGTTGTGTGCTTTTGCAGGAATGGCCCAATGGATTTAACACTTTTTTGATTTTGTTAACCCTTTTATTTTGTGCTATACTATGTTCAGTATTGGAATAGAAAATGAAAGGTTCAGCATGAAAAATATAGCGATTTTAGTTTATTCAACCCATCACGGCAACACGCGTAAGCTTGTGGATGCCATCGCGATGGGACAGGACGATATCGACGTCATTGACATCACAAAGGAAAAGCCGGCGGATTTGTCGCAATACGCCGTCGTCGGCGTTGCGTCCGGGATTTATGCCGGCCATTTTGGAAAACCGTTGGTTCGTTACATCAAAGCCAATCTGTGCGAAGGGCAGCGCGTTTTTGCACTCTATACCTACGGCATGCCGCGATCGGGTTATACCAACGAAATCAAAAATATCGTAGAGGAATCTCGCTGCCTGTACTCGGGGGAATACGGCTGCAAAGGGTACAACACCTTTGGTCCCTTTAAGCTTTTCGGCGGAACGGGCAAGGGCCATCCGAGTGCGTCAGAAATTCAGGGCGCGATCGATTTTTTTGTCGGCCTGAAATTCAAGCGCATGAAGGTGAAATAATCAAATCGAATTTGTACTGAAAAGATCTGAGACCGCTCAGGTCTTTTTTTCGTGCTCATTTGTGATATAATGGGGCAAAATTTACGATTACCTTTGGAGAAATTTATGTACCGATTAACATCCCAACTCATCATTTACCGCAACATCGACCCCAACAGCATTTTAATGCAGCTGTCTGACATCTTCCGCCGCTGGGAACACGACGAATCCTCGCCGGAAACGCTGACTGCCGACATCCTGACGCAGATTCACCGTCTCCTTGATCTGGCGACGAAGTACGGTTTTAACGACAACCTGTGGCACAACTACCTCGCGTTTCTGCTGGCGACGACGGAAACGCCCTTTACCCTCGTTTCAGAAAAGGTCGGCGTGCTCGACGGCTCGGTCAACCAATTTGCGCAGAATGATTTCGCGATTTTCAAGCAGCTGTTTGATTTCGACTTCTCAAAAATCGAAGGGGACCTGAACATCACCTGCTTCACGACGATCACCCATTACCAGGCCGTCGTCAAGCAGGAACGGCTCTACAACCAGAGCGTCAGCGAAAAGGTGCAGGCCCTTTCTCACCAGATTGAAGCGACCAAAACGGTCGGCGACATGACCCAAGTGGTTGCCGAGTTTTACCGCGCTTACGGCGTGGGCAAGCTGGGGCTCAACAAGGCCTTCCGCGTCAACGACGACGAAGAAGGCGAGCTGCTGATCCCGATCACCAACACCAGCGGCGTGGTGCTCGACGATTTGATCGGCTACGATATTCAGAAGCATGAGCTTGTCGAAAACACCGAAGCGTTTATTTCGGGGAAGCCGGCCAACAACGTGCTGCTCTACGGCGACGCCGGCACCGGCAAATCCACGAGCATCAAGGCCATTTTAAATCAGTATTACGACGCGGGTCTTCGGATGATCGAAATCTACAAGCATCAGTTCAAGAAGCTGTCCCAGATCATCGCAGCCGTGAAAAACCGCAACTACCGTTTCATCATTTATATGGACGATTTGTCCTTTGAAGAATTCGAGACGGAATACAAATATTTGAAGGCCGTCATCGAAGGGGGACTGGAGCCGCGGCCGGACAACGTGCTGATCTACGCGACCTCCAACCGCAGACATCTGATCCGGGAAACCTGGTCCGATCGGGCCGATCAGGACAGCGAAGATATTCACCGCAACGACACCGTTCAGGAGAAGCTGTCTCTGGCCAACCGTTTCGGCGTGCGCATCGGCTATTTCAAGCCTTCCCAGAAGGAATATCAGGCTATCGTCGAAGCGCTGGCAGCGCGCTGCCCCGGCATTACCCTGGACCGCGACGAGCTGCTCAGTCAGGCGCGGGTTTGGGAAATGCAGCACGGTGGCTTCTCCGGCAGAACGGCCCAGCAGTTCATCGACCATCTGGCCGGCACTCTTACCAAAACCGAATAAAACGCAAAAAAATAAGGCAGATACACTCGTGTATCTGCCTTTTTGCGTGCCTGCAATTTACCGCGCCTGATTGTGCATGTTGTTGACGTTGTTTTTGAGGGAACCCGCTTTGTTGGCTGAGACGATCAGGTTGTCGTTGATGTCGAGGAAGTCGGTATGGCCCATGTCTTCGATCTGAGAGCCGATTTCAACCGCTTCGTATTTGGTGGTCAGCACCTCGCGGGGCGTTTCCAACTCTTCCTTGGTGAACGGGAAATGATCGTCCGGATCTTTCAAGAAGGTCAACAAATCCCAAAGTCCGGTGCCTTCGTATGAAGAAACCGGGAAAATCGGATTGGCGCCGGCGAGGCGCAGCCAATACTGGGCGCGGTCGATGTCCGCCTCCGGCTTGTCGATTTGGGTGATGATTCCGATGACCGGGCGGGAGCTGACGCCTGCGCAGCTCGGCGGGTACAGCGAGTAGGGTTCATCGGCGGCCATCAGCAGGGCGACGTAATCCGCTTCGTAAGCGTACAGCGCCAGGGCGCGCGCCAAATCGGTGCACTGGGCGTATTCGCCGGGCGTGTCGATGATAATGTCAAAATAATTGACCGCCTGGGTTTTTTCGTATTGCAGCTTTTTTCCTTTAAGGGCCTGTTTCAATGTGGTCTTGCCACATTCCGAACGGCCCATCATAACCATTTTACGCATAAAATGCCTCCATTATTCAAAAATAGTTTAACACAACCTTTTGAAATCATCCTGTAAAGAATTGTTCATTAACCGAAAAAAGTAGTATAATAGGGCCGATCAATATCAACTCAAAATTAACCATTTATCAGCGATCAAAGGAGAAAACATGCGAGACCAGATACAAGCCGTAATTTTTGATATGGATGGCACCATTTTGAATACCCTTGAAGATTTGACGGGCTCCTTGAACTACGCCCTGGGACAGACCGGGCACCGTCACGATTACGTAGCGGAGGACGTGAAGCACTTCTTCGGCAGCGGCATCCGTGTTGCGATCAGCCGGGCGCTGGCGGCAGAAGGGCAGCCCGACGTGCCGGAGGACGACCCGGAAGTCGAACGGGTCCGCGAAATTTTTGCGCCGCACTACGCGAAACACTGCAACGATCACACCGGCCCTTACCCGGGCATCCCCGAATGTATCGCCGCCTTGCGAAAGCGGGGCATTCTGACGGCGGTGGTCTCCAATAAACCGGACTTCGCCGTGCAGACTCTGGCCCGGGAAATTTTTCCGGGTTGTTTCGATTTAGCCGTCGGCGAGCAGAGCGGTGTGCGCCGGAAACCGGCGCCGGACATGACGGACAAGGCGCTGAAAGATTTGAAAACCTCGAAGGAAAATGCGGTGTACGTCGGCGATTCGGAAGTCGACCTCATGACCGCGAAGAACGCCGGACTGCCCTGTATCGCCGTGAGCTGGGGATTTCGTTCAATTGAATTTTTAAAGGCCCGGGGAGCATCGACCATCGTTGACCGCGCGGACGAAATCGTTGGCTGGGTCGACGTGCAGAATGCCTAAATTGTATGGCATACAGACAAGAGAAAAATTAAGGCTTTACAAACGCTGCACTTTTTGCTAGAATAACGTTGTTGATTCGAAAGCGGGTATAGCTCAGTGGTAGAGCCCTGGCTTCCCAAGCCAGTCGCGAGAGTTCGATTCTCTTTACCCGCTCCAATTGAGAACAATGGAGTCCGTAAAATTACCTTGCGGGCTCTTTTTTTCACACAAAAAAGTAAACGGACAGCATCAGAGAAATAATAAGAAAGTGAGGAATCGACGAATGGCCAGACTAAGAACGTCGACGCAGAGTCGTGCGCAGCAGGTGGTTGAGCATTTGTACAGCAATTTAGAGCAGCGGATTATTGCGAGTCCGCCGGGGCTCTGCCCGGTCGACATTTCGGCGGCATTTTTGAGAATGTGCCACGCCCAGACCTGCGGCAAGTGCGTCCCCTGCCGGATCGGCATCGGCCAGATGGTGCACATCATGGACGATATTCTCGACGGCAAGGGCAGCCTCGAAAGCATTGACGTGCTGGAACAGACGGCGCGGGTGGTCTACGAAACGGCGGACTGCGCCATCGGCTACGAGGCGGCGCACATGATCCTACAGTGTCTCGACAGCTTTCGGGACGATTTTGAAGGGCATGTCAAATGGGACCGCTGTATCGAGCAGCTGGAGCAGCCGGTGCCCTGTGTGGCGCTGTGCCCGGCGGGCGTCGATATTCCAGGCTACATTGCGCTGGTGCGAGCCGGGCGATACGCCGATGCCGTACGCCTGGTGCGCAAGGATAACCCGTTTTGTTCGACCTGCGGCATTGTCTGCGAGCACCCCTGCGAGGCGCGGTGCCGCAGGAACATGATCGACCAATCCATCAATATCAGAGGGCTCAAGCGTTTTGCCGACGAACAAGCCGGCGTCGTGCCGGCGCCGGCACCCCAGCCCGATACGGGCAAGCGGGTGGCCATCGTCGGCGGCGGCCCGAGCGGATTAACCGCAGCGTATTTTTTAAGGCTCATGGGCCACAGCGTGACGGTTTACGAAAAGCGCAGCCAGCTGGGCGGCATGCTCCGGTTTGGCATTCCGCGGTTCCGTTTGTCGGAAGAAGCGCTGGATAAGGACCTGGATATGATCCTTTCCACTGGCATCGACGTGAAATTGGGGATCGGCATCGGCGACGGCGACGGGGATGTGAGCATTGCAACTCTGCGGAAGGACTACGATGCGGTGTACATTGCCATCGGCGCCCACGAAGATCGGAAAATCGGCATCGACGGGGAGGACGGTCCGGGCGTCGTCTCAGCGGTTAAGCTGCTCCGGGATATTGGTGAAGGACACCCCCACGATTTGAGTGGCCGGAAAGTGGTGGTCGTCGGCGGCGGCAACGTCGCGATGGACGTCAGCCGGACAGCGATCCGTCTCGGCGCGTCGGAAGTCAGCGTCGTCTACCGCAGACGCAAGGCGGACATGACAGCCTTATCTGAAGAAATTGAAGGCGCCGAAGCCGAAGGGATTCAGATTCTCGAGCTGCACGCGCCGAAGGCCGTGCTCAGAGACGAAGAAGGCCAGGTCAGAGCTTTCCTCGCTGAGCCAAAAATCATCGGCAAAATCGACAGCGGCGGCCGTCCGCGGCCGGAAGCGGCAGACGGCGACGACGTGGCGATTCCCTGTGATGTGGTCATCGTCGCCATCGGCCAGCAAATCGATTCGAAACACCTGGAAAACAACGGCATCCCCGTTCACTGGGGCTCCGTGGTGACCGGCGACAGCGGCAAAGTCAAAGAAGTTCCCGGCGTTTTCGCCGGCGGGGACTGTGTTACCGGGCCGGCGACGGTTATCAAGGCTGTGGGCGCCGGGAAGGTGGCCGCGGCAAATATCGACAATTATCTGGGATACAACCACATCATTTCAGTGGACGTCGACATTCCAGAACCGGCGCTGATCGACCATCCGGCCTGCGGCCGTGTCAATTTGCGGTTTAGAAATGCCAACAGCCGGCGTCTGGACTTTGAGCCGGTGGAAACCGGCATGACCTGTCAGGAAGCGGATCAGGAATCGGCGCGTTGCCTGCGCTGTGATCACTTCGGCATCAGTACGCTGCGTGGAGGGAGGAATGCACAATGGTAATCCGCGTGACCATCAACGGATTCGTCTATCAGATTCCGTCAGATATCAGCATCATGGAAGCCTGTGAAAAGACAGGCTGGCCGCTGCCCCACCTTTGCTTCTTAAAGGATATTAACGAGATCGGCGCCTGCCGGGTCTGCGTCGTCGAAGTAGAAGGAGAAGAGCGGCTGATTACGGCCTGCAACAACAAAGTCTACCCGGGCATGGTCATATACACGAATTCGCCGCGGGTGCAGGAGGCCAGACGCATTAACCTGCAGCTGATTTTATCCCAGCACGACAGCCACTGCACGACGTGCCCGCGAAACGGCAATTGCGCCCTGCAGCAGGCCTGCTTCGATCTGGGCATCGAGGAAAGCCTGTACCACAAGGAAGTGCCGGAAAATAAATGGCCCCAGGATTTCCCGCTCATCCGAGAGGAATCCAAATGCATCAAATGCCTGCGCTGCGTGCAGATTTGCGACAAGATTCAAAGCCTCGGCGTCTGGGACTTGGTGCGCTCTGGCGGACGCACCACCGTGAACGTTTCCGGCGGGCGCCATATTGAAAACGCAGACTGCACGGTCTGCGGCCAGTGCGTGACCCATTGCCCCACCGGCGCCCTCCACGGCAGACAGGACCGCAAACGGGTCTATCCGTGGGAAAAGGCCATCAACAATCCGGACATTGTGACCGTTGTGCAGGTGGCGCCGGCGGTGCGGGCCGCCTGGGGCGAGGGGCTGAACCTCTCCAGGGAGCGGGCGACACCGGGGCGCCTTGCGGCGGCGCTGCGCCGCTGCGGCTTCAATTTCGTTTTTGACACCAATTTCGGGGCGGACCTGACGGTCATGGAAGAAGCCTCGGAATTTTTGAAACGGATGACCGACGGCCAAAAACACCGCTACCCGATGTTCACCTCCTGCTGCCCGGGATGGGTGCGGTTTTTGAAGTCGCAATACCCGGATATGGTGGACGATTTGTCGACCTCGAAGTCGCCGCAGGGGATGCAGGCGACGATGACCAAAACCTATTTCGCCGACAAAATCGGCGTGCCGGCCGACAAGATCTTTTCGATTTCGGTCATGCCTTGCCTGGCGAAGAAGTCGGAAATAGCCATTCCAAGTCTCAACGACGCCGGGGCCGGCCAGGATCTGGACGTCACCCTGACGACCCGGGAAATGATCGCGATGATCCGCGCACAGAATCTGGACGTCGCGAACCTGCCGGAAGAGCCTTTCGATTCGCCTCTGGGTGTCAGCACCGGCGCCGGCGTGATCTTTGGCACGACCGGCGGCGTGATGGAAGCGGCCCTGCGCACGGGCTATTATCTGGCGGCAGGGGAGACCCCCAGTCCCGACACCTTTAAGACGGTGTGCCGCACAGAGGCCCATCCTTGGGGCGAGGCGGCTTACGATTTCGCCGGCATCCCGGTGCGCACGGCGGTGGTTAGCGGCCTGGCCAATACTCGGCAGCTCATTCGGGCCCTCAGGCGCGGCGAAGTGCATTACGATTTCGTCGAAGTCATGGCCTGCCCGGGCGGCTGTGTTGGCGGCGGCGGCCAGCCGATCCACGACGGCGAAGAATTGGCGGCGATTCGGGGACGGCGTCTGCACAATTTGGACCGCATGGCCAATATTCGATTCTCTCACGAAAATCCGGAGATTCAGCGGCTGTACCGGGAATTTTTAGGCGAGCCCCTGTCAGAAAAAGCGGAGCGCTACCTGCACACTGACCACCATCAGTGGGAGATGCCCTTAAGCCCTCATTTGGATGAAGATGTCCGGATCGAAAGAAAATGACGCGTTAAGCAAAAAAATAAGAGGCCAACGTAAAAGTTGGACCTCTTATTTTTTTGGGTCAGCTTTCGAATTAAACCGACAAATTTTTCAGAATCGCTTCGGCAATGGCCCCTTTGGAGACGCTGTGATTCATCGCCTGTTTTTCGATGAAATGATGCGCGTCCATTTCGTTCATGTTTTTCTGGTCGATGAGCAGCCATTTCGCTTTGTTGACCAGGCGGATTTCTTTCATCTTATCTTCAAGAGAAACGGATTTTTTCTCGAGGCGGTGGAGCCGTTCCCGATAAGCCGCCATCCATCTCAGTGCGAGGCGCACGTTTTCACCGGTGGCCGGCTTGGGCAGGGTGAGCACGCCGTACTCGGCCACTTGGTTGTGAATGTCTTCCAGATGGTCGCGGCTGATAAAAAGCAGCGGCACGACCGCGCGGTTCTGGGTGAGATGAATGGCCAGTTCCGAGCCGAATTCGTCGGGCAGCGGCGTGTTGATGATGACGAAATCGTAGGGTTGGTCGTTGAGCGCCCGGCGCCCAGCCGCAGCGTTGGTGACCACCGTTACTGGGCTGTACTGCCGTTCGGGCATCAGCGCCAAAAGGGCGGTGTTAAAGCGCTCCGCCGAGGAAATCAGCAGCACGCGGTAGACGCGTTGAGTGTTCAGAGATGCTTGCGTGATGCGCATAAACCGCCTCCTAACGGTGACAGAATTTGGTGATCAATGATGAAGGCAGGTGTGCCTGAATAAAGGACGAATGGCGGGCGATGCCGGTGGCTTCCGAGCGGGAAGCTGGCAGGGTCTGCAGCTGATCGAGGATCTCAGGCTCAGCGGTAAATAGGTTCGCGTCGACAGGGTCCGGCAGTTTCAGGCCGCGGACAACGCCGTCGATGCCGGCGTAGATCAAAAGGGTCAGCGCCAGATAAGGATTGGCGCCGTTGTCCGGCGAGCGCAGCTCGACGCGGCGGTAGCGTTCGTTGGTCGTGGCCGGAACGCGGATCAGCTGGGAGCGGTTTTGGTAATCCCAGGAGATGTATTTTGGTGCTTTGCGGTGGCCCAGCCGGTGATACGAGGCTTCGGTGGGATTGAGAAAGGCCGTCATGTCGAGGATGTGGTCGAGGATGCCGGCGGTCATGCTTTCCAGATAGTCCCGTCCATCGTCGGCGCGCACCGAAATATTGATGTGCTGGCTCGAGCCGTCTTCATTGCTCAAAGGTTTTGGTCCGAAATCGGCGTAGAGGCCGTTTTGTACGGCGACGGCCTGGACGGCGGTGGTGAAAGCGATGGCGTTGTCCGCCGCGGTCAGCGCGTCGGCAAAATTGAAATCCACTTCGTTTTGCCCCGGGCCGCCTTCGTGGTGGGAGCCAGTCGGGCTGATGCCCATTTCTTCGAGGGTCAGGCAGATTTCCCGGCGGATATTGACCCCGCGGTCCAGCGGCGCGATGTCCATATAGGTGGCCCGGTCGATGGGAATTTGGGTCGGCTCGCCGTTTTCGTCGAGACGGAATAAATAGAATTCTTTTTCAGTGCCAAAGAAAAATTCCAGCCCCGCGGCCCGGGCGTCTTCGACGGCCTGAATCAGGAGGCTGCGGGTGTCGTGGGCGAAGACGGTGCCGTCAGGGTTGCGGATCTGGCAGAACATCCGAACCACCCGGCCGTGCTCAGGGCGCCAGGGAAAGAGCGTCAGCGTCGACGGATCGGGAAAGAGGAAGAGATCGGAATGGACATCCCGGTCAAAGCCGTCGATGGCGGAAGCGTCGATGGCGATGCCGTCCTGAAAGGCGTGTTCGAGCTGGGAAGGCATCAGCGAGATATTCTTTTGGCGGCCGAAGATGTCGTTGTAGGCGAGACGGATGAATTTGACGTCATCTTCCTCGACAAATTGCCGGACTTCTTCAGCTGAATATCGATCGTAGATCATAAATGTGACTTCCTTTCATTATTTTTAAATTTGTAGAGAACAAAAATATTTTACAATAAAAAAGAATAAAATAAAATTAAAAAATCCATTCGCAGCAATGACAACGTTGTAGATTTGGCAGGCGGTCTGACCCGTAAAAAAGGATTGACAAACCGGAAGGCCGTGAAGTAAGATAAAGCCGACAAAAGCAATGGCGTTTTTGGATGGTTCCCTGCGCATTGCTTTTTTCTGTCTATAAGGTTATGATAAAATAAAACGATCGTTTCTTAGAATATTTACAGAATTTACAAAAGCATTGTGAGGTAAGGATGTCTATTCACGAAGAATGTGGTGTTTTTGGCGCGATCAGCCGCGAACGGAAAGATTTGGCGCGGCTCACGTATTACGGGCTGTATGCCCTTCAGCATCGGGGGCAGGAAAGCTGCGGTATCGTCGTCGACGACGACGGCCTGTTTTATTCCCACAAAGACCTCGGGCTGGTCGGGGACGTCTTCTCTAAAGAAGATCTCGATCGGCTGCCGGAGAGCACCATGGCAGTGGGCCATGTCCGTTATTCGACGACGGGCGAAAAGACCCGGGCCAATTGTCAGCCCATCGAAGTCAACCACCAGAAAGGGAAGCTCGCGCTGGCGCACAACGGCAATTTGACGAACTCGGACAAGCTGCGGGATCGCCTGGAGCTGAACGGTGCGATTTTCCACACCACCAGCGATACAGAAACCATTGCCTACATCATCACCGGCAAACGCCTGCGCTGCGGATCGATTGAGGACGCCGTCAGCCAGGCCATGGACGAAATCGAAGGGGCGTATTCCCTCGTCGTCATGTCGGCCGCGAAGCTGATGGCGGTGCGCGACCCCTACGGCTACCGGCCGCTGTGTTACGGCAAGACGAAGGATGGCACCTACATCGTCGCCTCGGAAAGCTGCGCCCTGCAGGCGGTGGGCGCCGAATTTATCCGCGATCTGGAACCTGGCGAAATTCTCGTGTTCAACACCGACGGCGAGATCGTGTCCCGCCGGGAACACTGCGGCAAGGTGCCCCGTCAGAGCTGTATCTTCGAACAGATTTACTTTGCCCGTCCGGATTCCGTCATCGACGGCATTCCCATCCACGAAGCCCGCGTCCGTGCGGGGCGCGCGCTGGCTAAGGCGCACCCGGTGGACGCGGACGCCGTCATCGGCGTGCCGGATTCGGGGCTCAATGCCGCCATCGGCTTCGCCCAGGAATCGGGGATTCCCTACAGCATCGGCATGATCAAAAACAAATACATCGCCCGTACCTTCATCTCGCCGGGGCAGCGTGAACGGGACAATCAGGTGCACATCAAACTCAACCCGATCTCGTCGATTGTCAAAGGCAAGCGCGTGGTGCTGGTCGACGATTCGATCGTCCGCGGGACAACCTCGCGGCGCCTCGTCACCATGATGCGGGATGCCGGCGCGACGGAGGTTCACATGCGGATTTCGGCGCCGCCGTTTCTGCACCCGTGCTACTACGGCGTGGATATCGACAGCGAAGACAATTTGATTGCGGCGCAGCACAGTGTCGAAGAAATCTGCGAGCTGATCGGCGCGGATTCCCTCGGGTACCTGCCCATCGAAGATTTAAAAGTCCTCTCGCCCGAGCTCGGCTACTGCGACGGCTGCTTCACGGGGCGTTACGCGACAGCGGTCTCGGCGCATTACCGGAAAGATCGGTTCTCGACGCCGTTGTCTCAGCGCAAGAAAAAGAGTCAGAAATAAATAGGAGTGCATCATGCAATTTACATTTACAAAAATGGAAGGTCTCGGCAACGACTATCTTTACGTTTACGACGACCCGGACAAATACGACGCGCCGGCCTTGTCGATCCGGCTGTCTGAACGCCATTTCGGCGCAGGCTCCGACGGGATGATCTGGATTGCGCCGTCGGACCAGGCGGATTTCAAGATGCGGATTTTCAACGCCGACGGCAGTGAAGCGATGATGTGCGGCAACGGCATCCGCTGTGTCGGCAAATACGTTTACGACCACGGCTACACCGACAAGACCCATCTGCACATCGATACCCTGTCCGGCATCAAAGCGCTGGACCTCCTCGTTGAAGACGGCAAAGCCGTTGGCGCGACGGTCAACATGGGGAAGGTCGAAGTCTCTGGCCCTAAAACGCTGGACGTTGACGGCGAAGCGGTGACCTGCCGGCCGGTTTCGGTGGGCAATCCCCACGCGGTGATTTTCGTCGAAGACGGCGAAAACGCACCGCTGACCACCTTGGGTCCGAAGGTTGAAAAGCACCCGGCTTTCCCGGACGGTGTCAACACGGAATTTGTTCAGGTCATCGACCGTCACCACTTGAGAATGCGCGTCTGGGAACGGGGCAGCGGCGTGACCCTGGCCTGCGGCACCGGCGCCTGCGCGTCCACCGCGGCCGCAGTCGCCGAAGGGTTCTGCCCGAAAAATGAAGACGTGACAGTCACCCTCGACGGCGGCGATCTGCACATTAAAATCACCGATGACGGGGCGGCGATCATGACCGGCCCGGCCACCACAGTTTACAAAGGAGAAGTTACACTATGATTCCCAATCACCACTACGACGAGCTCGTCTCGTCCTATTTGTTCTACAACATCGACCAGAAGGTCAGTGCGTACGTGAAAGATCACCCGGACGCCAAGCTCTACAAAATGGGCATCGGCGACGTCACCCTGCCGCTGGCAGACGTTGTTATCAAGGCGCTGCACGAAGGGGTTGACGACCAGTCCAAGAAAGCAACCTTCCACGGCTACCTGCCGGAAGTCGGGGCCGATTTCCTGCGCGAAGCGGTTCAAGGCCATTACAAGGAACGGGGCGTCGATTTGGATATCGGCGAAATTTTCGTGTCCAGCGGCGCCAGCGACGAACTCAGCCACATCCTGAACCTGTTCGACAAGAAGAACTCGGCCCTCGTCATGGAGCCGGCTTATCCGGCGTACGTCGACGCCAACGTCATGGAAGGCCGTGAAATCATCCACCTGCCTTCTTCACGGGACAACGGCTTCCTGCCGATGCCGACGGACGATCTCAAGGCGGATCTGATCTACATCTGCTCACCGAACAACCCGACTGGTGCGGTGTTCAACAAAGAACAGCTGAAGGCGTGGGTGGATTACGCGAACGCCCACAATTCGGTGATCATTTTCGACGCGGCTTACGAATGCTTCATCGCCGATCCGGAACTGCCGCACAGCATTTTCGAAATTCCGGGCGCGCGGACCTGCGCCATTGAAATCTGCTCGTTCTCGAAGACGGCGGGCTTCACCGGGACGCGCTGCGGCTACACGGTGATCGGCAAAGATCTCGAACGGGAAGGCATGAACCTGAACGCGATGTGGGTGCGCAACCGGACGACGCGTTCCAACGGGGTGTCCTACATCATTCAGAAGGGCGCTGCGGCTGTCTTTACGCCGGAAGGCCAGGAACAAATTCAGAAGAACATCGACGTCTACCGCAACAACGCGAAGGTTGTCATGGCCGCGCTCGACGAATTAGGTCTGTGGTACTGCGGCGGCAAGAACTCGCCGTACATCTGGATGGCCTGCCCGGACGGCATGGACAGCTGGACGTTCTTCGACAAGCTGCTCAACGAAGCGCAGATCGTTGGCACACCGGGCGAAGGCTTCGGCGACTGCGGCGAAGGCTATTTCCGTTTTTCGATGTTCGGGGATCCGGACGACACTAAAGAAGCAGCCAGACGCCTGGTCGAGCTGCTGAAATAATTGGCGCAAACATCAAAACACATTTGAATTTAATGAAGTCTGCTCATTTGAGCAGGCTTTTTTTATTGAGCAATATTGTAAAAACAAGATACCCCTCTGTGTAAAGAAGTGTCTTTTTGTGATGAATGATAACCTCTTTATTCGAAATTTAGCGCAATTATTTATAAAATAGCTTGAAAGTAGCAATATAACCTTCTATAATTAAATTAAGAGTTACTTAAATGGGAAAGTGGCTCAATTTTTTGATTATCTCGTTAGATGGCGCAAAACTCACGATAAGACAGTGCGTCCTATCTGATCATGATGGAAAGGAAATTAGAATTGAAAAGCGAAAGAGGATCATCCAAGCAAACGCTTAAGCGCACGGCAGTCAGTTTAACGCTGGCAGCAGCAACTTTGGCGAGCGGCCAGGTGGCCGTCAATGCACAGGCGCCTTCGGCCGACGCGTCGGACGTCTCGACTCAGACCGTTGATACAGGGGGGGGGTATAGCCACTAGCAGCTCGAACATTGCGCAGCCGAAAAGCTCCGAATCAATCGCCGATACAGCGCAGACCGCGCCAAATGATTCACAAGAAACGGCACAAACCAATACAGCGGCTTCTTCTGCAGCTCAGACCACTTCTCAGAATAATTCAGCTGCAGTAAGTGGAAAACCTGCAGCTCAAACGGCGGACCAAACAGAAAGCCAAGCGTCAACTTCAACCGCGAGTGACGTCAAAACCACTGACACGCCCGCCTCAAAGACAACGCCTTCTTCTGCATCTGCAAAAGCAGCCAATACCCTCGGTGAAAAATATGAAGCAGTTCAGAAAGCCAAGACGGAAGCCTCAGCTAAACAGGAAGTCTCAAATACCGCAAATCAGAAAGCAGATGATGCTAAATCTGACTTAACGCAGGCAAAACAGATCACAGAAGATGCTCAGTCGGATTATAATAACGCCAAATCAAATGTTGACACGGCACAGAAAAATTATGACAATGCCAAAAAAGACACTGAAAATGCGCAAAAGGCATTAGATCAGGCAAAAGCTGAACAGAAAGCAGCAGAAAATCGTGTGGCAACAGCCAACAAAGCATCGGATGATGCGGAAAATGCAGTAAAAGCCGCTAAAGATAAAAAAGACGCTGCTGAAAAAGCTCTGGCAGATGCTAAGCAGGCTGCTTCTGGAACAGTTACGGACAAAGCAGCAGCTGACGCTAAAGTTGCTGATGCACAGAAAGCCTATGATGAAGCTGCTCAGGCGGTCGTCAATGCACAAAAAACAGCCGATGCTAAATATAACGATCTGCTCAAAGCACAGTCTGATTTAGACGCTTTAAATACTGGGTCACAAGTTGAAAAGGCAGCGCAGGCGTTAAAAGCAGCGCAGGAAAAAGAAAATGCAGCACAGACGGCTTACAACACTGCCAAAGGTGCTTCTGAAAAAGCAACTTCTGACTTAGATGCAGCGAAGACCAATCAGGCTGATGCCAAGAAAGCTTTAGAGGATGCTCAGAAGGCGGCAAAGCAGGCAGAAGATGATCTTGCCACTGCCAATAGTACATATGAACAGGCAAAAAATATTTATGATAATGCCGGTCAGAAATTTATTGAATCTCATACAGCATCAGATGTATCAGTTGATTCCATCATGGAACGTGCAAGAACGACAGGTGGATCACATGACACATCAATCATGACAGGTATTCCTTCAGGAAATGACAGTTTTCGTACTATTTCCCAATGGGATGTCTTAAATAATAAACATTTTCAGGACGCACTTAAGAGCGCATTCAATGCCGATAACATTGAAAAAGATATTGCTTTTATGGAAGAAGTCAATGCTGACCGTGCAAAAGAAGGGAAAGATCCATATCAAGTCGATTATTCGGTTCTCTTTGACTCAATCTTCAATTCGGCATTTCAGTCTGTTTTAGGTAATGAATTTGGCATTTATGATCACTGGAACGCAGGATTGTATAGTCAAACTTGTGTAGGTACTTACGATAAAAATGGAAATTCTATAATTGTATCTGATTATCTGTCAAGTTGTACACCAAATCCTAAAACACCGACAGAAGAAGAAAGTAAAACAGAACTTTACGATATATTAGGCAATGATCTCGGGGTGACATTAGGTGAAGCCATAAAAGATTCGGATAAACTTACACAGTCTGGGCCTTGTTATACTGACAACAATACTTACGCGCATGCTAGATTTGGCGGTGAAAACTTAGCGTGGGGTTGGTATAACGACAAGGGTGAAGCTGATCCGGTTTATGGATGGTACGACTATGAAAAAGAAACTCACGAATTAAATGAAAAGTACAAAAATGATCCTGCTAAGTTAAAAGAAATCTACAATGAAAGAGGCGGATGCGGTCACTACGGTGCCATCAAGAGTGATACCTTTAAGGTAATGGGTATTGGTTTTGTCGATGATAATTCGATTAACTACAGTGCAGAAGGCACTGACAATAACTACGGGATTGCCTTTAATCCAGATGGATACCATTATGCTTATACGTCTGCTATGGAAATGTGTACCATTCCTAAAACCGCAACAGCTGAAATTACCACCGTTGACAAAGTAAAAGAAGCCTTCCAGAATTACATGAAAGACATCAAGCAGAAACTTTCTGATGCGAAAGACGCTTTGACAAAGGCTCAAAATGCAAAAGCAAAAGCCGATCAAGCTGTTAAAGACGCACAGGCAAAGGTTGACGCTCTGGTCTCTACTGTAACAGATGCTCAGACGAAAGCAGACGAAGCAGCAAAGAAACTTTTCGACGCACAGTCTAAGTTGAATGAAGCGAAAGCTAATACTGAAAGCGCACAGGGGGATTACAATAAAGCCCTTGAAGCAGATCAGAACTTGGCTAAAGCGATCCAAACACAGCAGAAGGTTGTCGATCAGGCAAAAGCTGAAAATGAATCTGCACAAAAGGCACTGTCTGACGCTAAAACTAAACAGGCAAAAGCCAATGAAGCGTTAACCACAGCACAAACTGAACAGAAAAAAGCAGATCAGAAAGCAAAAGATGCTCAGGCTGATGTGACCGCAAAGGAAAAGAGCCTTAATAATGCAGCAGCAGCGCTTAAAGATGCTGAAAATACGAAAACAAAAGCTGATCAGGAAAAAGCGGATGCAGCTTCTAATCAAACCGCCAAGGACAACAAAGAAAAAGATGCTGAAAATAATAAGTTAACGGCTGAACAAAAAGAACAGCAGCTCTTAATCCTGTTAAATCTCAGCAAAGCTAATCTGGCAGATACTGTTAGTGCTCACATCAAAGCTTTACCAGAAATCAACAATTTGACCTTAAATGATAAAGACAGTGTGGATACTTTAGCGAAAATCTATGACAGCATGACCAAGGACACACAATCTCTTATCAATAAAGAAGATGCGAACAAATTAGATCAGGCCAGACAGAAAATTGCAGACCTTGTATTGATTCAGAAAGATAAGGATACTGCAAAAGCGGTTGCCGACAAGGCAGACGCCCTGCCAAAGGACATCACAGCGGACAATGCAGCCGCCGTCTACGACGTACAAAAGGCGTACAATCACTTAACCGACCGTCAGAAAGACTTTGTCGGGCAAGAAGCCAAAGACAAGATTGCCGCTGCGGTGAAGGCTGCGGACAAAGCCACCGCTGACGCCGTCAATGACGCCATTGCCGCTCTGCCGGATCAGATCACGTTGAAGGATAAGGACGCCGTCAAGGCCGCCCGCGCCGACTACGACGCACTGACCGACGATGCGAAAGCCCAGGTCGACCCGGCGAGATTGACCGCCGCGGAAAAGGCCATCCAGAATCTTGAAAAAGAACAGGCCGATCACGACGCGGCGCAGAAAGTCGACACGATGATCAATGCGCTGCCGAAGTACCCGAGCGCCAAAGACCGCGCTGGGATTCTGAACGTCTACCGCCGCTACCAGGCCCTCTCTGCAAACGCCAGGGCGATGCTGCCGGACGGCGACGTGGCCCGGCTCCTCGACGCGATGAAGGCCGCCAATGCCGCAGGCAACAGCAGTGCCGCGGCCGTGAAATCGGCTCAGGGCAAGACGTCCGGCTCGCCGAAGACAGGGGACACCACCGCAGCCAGCGCCGAAACCGTCGCGCTCCTCGCCGCCATCGCCGGCCTGAGTCTGGCCCTCAAACGCCGCCGCGAAGACGCGTAAAGTTAAAAATTATTAGCCATCTCATTTTTATAAAAGGGCTGTCGCACGTAGACGGATCGCATCTGCGTGCGGCAGTTCTTTTTATTTGGCAAGTGGGCACCATCCCCACATTAGTAACCTCATATTGACTTATGTAACGCGTTGCTTTATAATAAGATCAACCGTAGATTAAAATATGGCGGTTATTTTCTTTAAGGAGAAAGCTATGAACTCGAAAGCATTTAAAATATTAGCAGGTGTTGCAGCGTTAAGTACGGTTGGCGCACCGGTAACGGCTTTTGCGTCACCAGTAAAAGCGACAGAAACCGAAAACACCAATACACAAACGACGGCAACGGCCGGCGATGTGAAAACGACCGATCAGGCGTTGGCGGACACCAAAAAAGACGCCAAAGACGCCAAACAGGATACGGCAAAGACTGAAACAGCTGACAACGCGGCAAAGACGGACGCAACTGATAAGACTTCTGATGCCAAGGATGCGGCAGCTCAGGACAACGCGGGCGAAAAGCAGGCGGGCGACAAAAACGCGGATAACCAAAACAAAGCCGCGGACGATCAAGGGAAGACCGATGCGTCCAGCCAGCTCTCTGACGTCGAAAAAGGGTATGTTAAGACCTTAGACGATTATATTCAGGGGACAACGGAGATCGATTTAAATAATTTATCGCAGTATAATTTATTTGATTTATATGATCGTACCGAGGGCTATTCTATGGACCTTTCGAAGATCAGCGAGGACTTCATTAAAAATCATGGTTATACCGATAAATATAATCAGGCGAATAAAGTGACGAAGGCGGTTGAAGCCTATTTTGACAGCATGTTTAACAGCCCAGAATGCGTCACTTTCCGAAATAAAATGAAGACCATTGATACCTCCACACCGGAAGGGGCAGATGCGGCGTTAAAAGCTTATAGCCAGCTCAGCCCAAGACTTCAGGAATACATGTGGATGTACACCGATCCAGATCAAAACTTGCTGATTCAGGAAGTGATTGAAAATGATCCGCAGATCAAACCGGTGCTCGACATCCTCGATAGCGATGCTAATCCGGACTGGAACGCTTTCTTCAAGCAATATAACCAATTATCACCGGAGAAGAAAGCCATTGTCAACAACTTAGATTCGGACAAGATTAAATCGGGCGCGAAGTCATTGATCGAAAAATCGATCGACGATGCCAACAAGAGCAAGCAGTCGGATGCGCTGAAGAATTTCCTCGCGGGCTTCGCCGAAGCGGCGGCCAACCCGACCACTCAGCATATGGATCAGCTCGCCAAGGAATACCGCAGTCTGTCGAAGGCGGATCAAGCCTACGTCCAGAGCCATCTGCAAGGCGCCTACGATTATTACGGCCTCGACAACGCGGGCGCGGAAGCGCAGAACAGCGATCAGAAGGAAAGCGATAAGGGCAATACCGCTCAGAACCATTCGACGGTGACGAATAAACTGGCGGCGGTTCTCGGAAAAGCGAAGGCGGCGACTGTGACGGGCACATCGCCAAAAACCGGCGACAACACAGAAGCCATGGCCGAAATTATGGCCATGCTCGCGGGTATCGGCGGTGCAGCGGGCGTCGGCATCTTCAAGTCGAGAAAAGCAAAACGGGCGCTGCGAAGATAAGCAGGAACGTGTAACAAAATAAGACGTGCGTCTTTAATTCAAAGAATTAAAGGCACACGTCTTTTTTTAATGGTTTGATTTTTCAGAAAAGCCCTCGCCTTGTATCAAGCTAAGGGATGAGAAAAGGCCCTGTGATCAATAATTGGTCAAATTGGCCAATTCCTTGATGGTCTCCAGCACGATGCGGCGGTTCATCTCGTCGAACAGGTCGGCAGATTCCCTGCTGTATTCGACGATCGGGTCGTTCTGTCCGTAGGCGCGCAGGCCGATGCCCTGGCGCAGCTGGGCCGTCAGGGTCAGGTGGTCGACCCAGGCCGCGTCGACCTGGCGGAGCAGCACCAGGCGCTCCATATTGTTGGCGATGGCCGCGCCGAATTCTTCGACGTGGGCGGCGTGGAGGGACGCAAATTGCTGCATCAGTGCGGCCCGCAGGGTGTCAATGTCGCGGATTTGCACCAGCTCGCGCTGGGGAATGGGGATGTTGTAAGCTGAAAGGGTTCTGATGAATTGCTGGGTGTCGATTTTTCGGCCGTCGGTCACGCAGGCGCCGATGATCGCGTCGGCCGCGTCGCCGGCCATGGCGGCGATTTGGTCGGAGAGATCGGCGCTTTCCATGACGGTTTGGCGCTCGCGGTAAATCAAGTCCCGCTGGCGGCTGATGATGTCGTCGTATTGGAGCACCTGTTTGCGCTGGTCGGCGTTTTTGGCCTCGAGGAAGTCCTGGGCGGCCTTCACCGCGCGCGCGGCGGCGGCGCCGACAATGGGCTCGTCTTCGGGATAATCGGCGTATTTGGCCATGAGTTTCTCGGCTTTTGGGCCGCCGTAAATCTTGAGCAGGTTGTCCTCGAGGGAGAGGTAAAACTGGGATTCTCCCGGGTCACCTTGACGGCCGGCGCGGCCGCGGAGCTGGTTGTCGACCCGGGCGGATTCGTGGCGCTCCGTCCCGATGACGCAGAGGCCGCCGGCCGCCCGCACGCCGGGCCCGAGCTTGATGTCGGTGCCGCGGCCGGCCATATTGGTCGAGATGGTCACGGCGCCCCGCTGGCCGGCCTGGGCGACGATGGCCGCTTCTTCGGCGAGGTGTTTCGCGTTGAGCACCTGGTGGGCAATGCCGGCGCGGCAGAGGGCCGCACTGAGCTTTTCCGACGCGCTGACTGACGCCGTGCCGATAAGCACCGGCTGCCCTTTCTCTAGGCAGGCCTTGACGTGAGCGGTTACGGCGCGCAGCTTGCCCGCCTCGGTGGTGTAAATCTGGTCCGGCCTGTCGACCCGTTGGATGGGCACATTGGTCGGAATGGCAATGACGTCCATGTGGTAGACGCTGCGGAATTCTTCGGCCACGGTTTGGGCCGTGCCGGTCATGCCGGCGATTTTGTCGAAATGCCTGAAATAATTCTGGAGGGTGATGGTCGCGAGGGTCTTGGCCTCACTGCGAATGGCGACGCCTTCCTTGGCTTCGATGGCCTGGTGGAGCCCGTCGGAAAACTGGCGGGAGGGCATGACGCGCCCGGTGTATTGATCGACGATGACGACTTTCCCGTCCTGAATGATGTAGTCCACGCCGTTATCCATCATGCCGTTGGCGTAGAGGGCCTTCTCGATGTCGTGGACCAAGGCGGCATTTTCGGCGGCGGCCAAATTGTCGACGTGGAAAAAGGCTTCGGCTTTGGCGATGCCCGTTTCGGTCAGGGTGATGACTTTGTCCTTCTCGTCCTTGTCGTAATCCGCTGCGTCCAGGGATTTGATGAACCGGTCGGCCCGTTCGTACTCGCCGGCGTCCCGGGTGGCTTCGCCAGAGATGATTAACGGCGTGCGGGCCTCGTCGATCAAAATCGAATCGGCCTCGTCGATGATCGCGTAATGGCGCCGCGGCTGCACCTGATCGTCCAAATCGGCGGCGATATGGTCCCGGAGGTAGTCGAAGCCGAATTCGCTGCTCGTGCCGTAGGTGATGTCGCATTGGTAGGCCGCCTTGCGCGCAGCCGTCGACATACCGCTGACGACGAGCCCAGTTGAAAGTCCGGCGAAGGCGAAGACCTGGCCCATTTGTTCGGCGTCGCGCTTCGCCAGATAATCGTTGACGGTGACGATGAACACCCCTTGGCCGGAGAGGGCGTTTACAAAGGCGGGCATGATGGCCACCAGGGTCTTGCCCTCGCCGGTTTTCATCTCGGCGACACCGCCGTCGTGGAGCACCAGGCCGCCGAGAATCTGAACCGGGAAGGGCCGCATGCCCAGCACCCGCCAGGCGGCCTCGCGAATCAGCGCGAAGGCGTGGATTTTGATGTCGTCCGCCGTCGCGCCGTCTCTCAGCCTTTGCTTCAGCGTCTCGGTCACCGTCAGAAATTCTCTGTTGGCGAGCTGAGCGTATAACGATTCGAGGTCGAGAATCTGCTCGACCTGGCTGCGGTAATGGCTGACATGGAATTGATTAAAGATGGCATCTATTTTTTCGTATCTCATACGTCTCATCATACCACAGATCGAAGGAATGGCGTACACTGAAAAGCGATTTCACAGCAAAACAGGCAACAGTTCAAATCAGCCCACGAAAAAATAAACTTGACATCGTTTTCTGGCCATGTTAAGATAAATGCACAAAACAAAATAATCCGATTTGAATCAAAATTTGGAGAGTTGGAGAATGGGATGGAAATGCAGAGTCCTGTTTAATGAGTTGCGAGATCCAAAAAGGGTCGCGCAGTTTATTAAGCAGGGCTTTTTGTGTTTTCAAAGATTTCATGCATCGGGGAGGATGAAAATGAAACAGTATATTTTGGTTATGGATCAAGGCACCACTGGCTCGCGCGGCGTCGTCTACGACACCACCGGCAATGTGGTCGCTATCGATTACGCGGAATACAAGCAGTATTATCCCCAGTCTGGCTGGTGGGAACAGGATGCGGGCGACGTCTGGCAGGTGACCTTAAAGACGTCCCAGAACGCGATTGCCAAGGCCGGCATCACCGGCGCCGACATCAAGGCCATTGGTATCACCAACCAGCGGGAAACGACGGTCATGTGGGACAGTGAAACCGGCGAACCGGTTTACCACGACATCGTCTGGGGCTGCCGCCGGACGGCGCCCATTGTCGAACGGCTCCGCCAGGAAGGCTACAACGCGATGTTCAACCACAGGACCGGGCTGGTGCTCGACCCGACTTATTCCGGCACGAAGATCAGATGGATCCTCGACAACGTGCCCGAAGCGGCGGAAAAGTCGAAACAGGGCAAGCTCAAATTCGGCAACATCGACTGCTGGCTCCTCTGGAATTTGACCTGCGGGCGGGTCCACGCCACAGACTGCTCCAACGCGGCGCGCACCCTCTTGTTCAACCCCTACGAAGGCAAGTGGGACGACGCATTGCTCGCGGCGCTGGATGTGCCGGCAGACATCCTGCCGGAGGTCAAAGATTCAGTGGGGTATTTCGGCACAGCGGACCCCAAATGGTTCGGCGCGGAAATTCCAATCACCGGCATCGCCGGCGACCAGTCGGCCGCATTGTTCGGCCAGGCCTGCTTTGAAGAGGGCAGCGCGAAAAACACCTACGGCACGTCTGCAGTGCCGCTGATGTTTACCGGCGACAAGGCGCCGCGGACAGAAACCGGGCTGATGACATTGGCCTGGGGCATCGACGGGCACCTGTCCTACTCGATGGGGGCGTCCATTCTCATCGCGGGCCAGGTGGTGCAGTGGCTCCGCGACAAAATGAAATTCTTCGGGAAATCCAGCGAATCGGAAGCCATGGCGGCCAGCATTCCAAACAACGGCGGAATCTTCTTCGTGCCGGCCTTTACCGGCCTCGGCGCGCCTTTTTACGATCCGAAGGCCAGGGGTATGATCATCGGCATCACCGCCGACACGACACAGGAACAAATCACCCGGGCGGCCCTCGAATCCATGGCGTATCAGACGCGGGATCTCCTCGAAGACATGGCCGAACACTCGGGCATCGCCCTCAAGGAACTCAAGGTGGACGGCGGCGCGGCACAGAACGATTTCCTGATGCAGTTCCAGGCCGACATCCTCAACTGCCGGGTTATCCGCCCGAAAGATATTGAGACCACAGCCAAGGGTGCCTGCTATCTCGCCGGGCTGGGCTGCGGCGTCTGGAAGGATCAAAGCGAGCTCAAAGACCTGTGGGAAGCGGACAAAGTCTTTGAACCGCGCATGGGCGACACTGAACGGGAAGCGCTCTACGAACAGTGGCGCGAAGCTGTGAAGCGTTCCGCCGGCTGGGCGCGCGGATGAGCGGCGCCAGGACAGACGGACGGCCGTCCTTTCAGGTGATCCCTTCGATTCGCCGTCTCGGCGATTTGGAGTGGGCCCTGAAAAGCAAGCGGCAGACGATTTTGCTCACCGGTGCCGACATTGCCAATCTGCCGCTACTAGCCGAAAAGGTCCACCGCGCCGGGAAAAAGGTGCTCATCAACATGGAACTCCTCGGCGGATTCGGACGGGACGAGGTCGGCATCAAGCTGCTCAAGCATTATTTCAAGGTCGACGGCGTCATGTCCACCGACCGGATGCGCCTCGGCATGGCGCGCAACATCGGCCTGTACACGATTCAGCGCTTTCTGATCTCCGATTCCAAGGCGCTGGACACGACCCTTCGGATTTTGAAATCCACCCGGGCCCAGGCGGCGGAAATTCTGCCGGCGAAGGTCGCGGTGGACGTTTTGCCAGAGCTGAGGAAGGTGACGTCCATCCCGCTCTGGGCCGGCGGCTTTATCCAGACTGCGGAAGAGATCGAAGGGGTCGAGCAGGCCGGATTCAACGGTGCCACCACCAGCGAAAGGCGTTTGTTTTAAACGAGATGGGAAGGAACGGAATTTCAGATAGAGAGGTGTAAAATGGAAAAATATTTGCTGGGTCTCGACAACGGGGGGACCATGTCCAAAGCGGCATTGTACGATTTAGAGGGACATGAAATTGCGGTATCCAGCCGGAAAACGGAGCTGATTCAGCCCCAGCCGGGCTTCACCGAAAGAGACAGTAACGAGATGTGGGCGGCCAATGTCGGCGCGATCCGCGCGGTGATCGCCCAGGCGGGCATCGACAGCGGACAAATTGTCGGCGTCGCCGCGACCGGCCACGGCAACGGCGTCTACCTGACGCAGGCCGACGGCACGCCGGCTTATAACGGTATCATTTCAACGGATTCCCGGGGCAACGCATTTGCGGCCCAGTGGCAGCAGGACGGCACCTTTGAAAAGATTCTGCCCAAGACCATGCAGTCCTGCTGGGGCGGTCAGCCGACGACCATCATCAAGTGGTTTTTAAAATATCAGCCGGAAGTCATCGAACGTACCCGCTGGGTCTTTATGTGTAAGGATTTTATCCGGTTTAAACTCACCGGCGAGGCCTACGGTGAAATCACCGATTATTCTGGCTCGTCGCTGATGAACGTCCGGGATGTGTGCTACGACAAGGACCTCCTCGCGGAAATGGGCCTGGAATGCATTTACGACAAGCTGCCGCCCCTGCGCTACTCCGGCGAAATCTGCGGCTACGTGACGGAAGAGGCGGCGGGGCTCACCGGCCTCAAGGCCGGCACGCCGGTGGCCGGCGGATCGATGGATATCCACGCGTCGGCAATGGCCGTCGGCGTCACCGACGAATCGGCCATGTGCGTGGTTGCCGGGACGTGGAGCATCAACGAATACATCAGCAAGACACCGGTGGTCGACAAGGATTTGTTCATGACGTCCATCGACACAATCCCGGGTTATTGGATGACCCTCGAAGGCAGTCCGACCTCGGCGTCCAACCAGGAATGGTTTTTGACCGAGGTGCTCAAAGGCGTCGACCTGCACGACCGGGGCATTTACGACTTTGCCAATGAGGCGGTGGTCCGGGCCGGGGACGACGACAAAGGGCTGGTCTTCCTGCCCTTTTTGTTCGGCAGCAACGTCAACATGAACGCCAAGGGCGCCTTCATCGGGCTGCAGTCCTGGCACACCCGGGACGACATGCTCCGGGCGGTGTACGAAGGCATTGTGTTCAGTCACAAATACCACATCGAAAAGCTGCTCAAGTATCGGGATGCGCCGGACTTGATCCGGATGGCCGGCGGCGTCGCCAAATCCAAGATCTGGGTGCAGATGTTCGCGGATATTCTGCAGGTGCCAATCGAAGTCGCCCGCAGTCAGGAGCTCGGGGCTCTCGGTTCGGCGATCAACGCCGGCGTGGCCGTTGGCGTCTTCCCATCCTTTAAGGAAGCCTCGGAGCAGATGGTCGACGTGATGTACACGGCGCGGCCGGATCTGTCGAAAAAGGACGTTTACGACAAGAAATACCGGCGCTATCTCAAAGTCATCGATGCCCTGGACGGCGTCTGGGACGATTGGGACGAAATGTAAAAGCGAAAGAAATCGAAGGACAACATGGATTTAAAATTAAAAGGTAAAAATGCGATTGTAACCGGCGCCTCGCGGGGCGTCGGACGGGCTGTGGCCCTTGGGCTCGCCAGAGAAGGCGTCAATCTTGTGGTCACTGCTGGCCATTTAGAGGGGGCCGAAAAGACGGCAGCGGCAGCCAGGGCCCTCGGCGTTCAGGCGACAGCGCTGGCCGCCGATTTCGCCGACCCGGCCCAGGTGACGGCGATGATGCAAAAGGCAGAGGCGGCCCTTGGGAAGATGGATATCTTAATCAACGACGCGGGGATCTTCCTCCAGGGGTGGTGCCAGGACATCAGCCTTGAGGATTGGCAGCGGACGATGAACGTGAACCTGACGGCGTCTTTTTTGACTTCTCAGTATTTTGCCAAGGCCAATCTCGACGCCGGGCGGGGCGGCAAAATCATCAACGTCAATTCACAGGCCGCCTTTCACGGCTCGACGACGGGCCACGTGCATTACGCGGCGTCCAAGGCCGGCATGGCCGCGATGACCATCTCGATGGCGAGAGAGCTCTCGCCGAAGGGCATCACTGTCAACGCAGTGGCGCTGGGGATCGTTGAAACGGATATGATTGCGAAAAGCATGGCCGAACATCCGGGGTATTACGAAAGCCGGATCCCCATCGGCCACGTCGCAAAACCGGAGGAAGTTGCCGACGTCATCGTCTTTTTGGCGTCCAGCCCGGCCGATTACATGACCGGCGCGACGGTCGATCTCACCGGCGGCATGCTGATGCGGTAATTGAAAAAAGGGAGGAAAAATTTGAAAGCGGACAATCAAAAAATATACGACGTGATCGTCATCGGCGGCGGGATCACCGGCACCGGCGTGATTCACGAACTGGCGAAGTACGACATTGATGTGGCCCTGCTGGAGCGCAAGAACGACATCGGCATGGGCGCGACAAAGGGCAACGGCGGGGTGGTTCATCCCGGCTACGATCCCCATCCCGGCACCCTCAAGGCTAAGCTGAACCCGCGGGGCGCGCGGATGTACCCGCAGCTCGCAAAGGACCTCGATTTCAATATCCGACACACCGGCACCCTCGTCGTCGCCTATTCCGAAAAGGACTTGAAAAAAGTCGACGAGCTCTGCGACAACGCGCGGATCAACGGCGTCGAACAGGTCGAACGGATCGACGCGGCGCAGCTGCAGAACCGGGAGCCCAACATCAATAAGAAGGCCCTCGGCGCCCTGCTGGCCCACACGACGACGATGATCGATCCCTTTGAAGTGGCCGTGGCCTTTTCTGAAAACGCGATTGTCAACGGTACGGACATTTTCCTGGAATCGGAAGTGAGAGGCATTTCGAAAGACGAAGACGGCAATTTCACTATCCAGACGAATCGCGACACCTACCGGACGCGTTACATCGTCGATGCGGCAGGAATTTACGCTGACGATGTCGCGGCCATGGCCGGCATCCACGAGTACAAGATTCAGGGGCGCCACGGCAATCTCTGCGTGGTCGACAAAAATCTGCCGACCCCGATTCATACCGTCATGTTCCCGTGTCCAAGTCCGGACACCAAGGGGATTGCGCTGATTCCGATGGCCCACGGCAATTACATCATCGGCTCGACGGCGACGATGCGCACCGATAAAGAGGATACCAGCAATGACGCCGAAGGCATCCAGGATCTGCTCAACGGCGCGCACCACCTGATTCCAGGCTTTGATGACGGCTCAGTCATCCGCACCTTCGCCGGTCAGCGGCCAGTGGCGCTGGACAACGATAACGATTTCTGGATCTGCGAATCGGAAACGGTGCCCCATTTCATCCACGCGGCCGGCATTCAGTCGCCGGGGGCCGCTTCTTCGCCGGGCATTGCCGAGTACGTTCGGGATTTGTTGGCCGACGCCGGCCTCGACCTGAAGCCGCGTCCGGGCTACAACAAATACCGCAAGGCGCCGGTGGACTTCAGCGAATGCAGCGACGAAGAAAAAGATCAGATCATCGCGCAGGACCCGCGCTACGGTCAGATCGTCTGCCGCTGCGAAACGGTCACGGAAGGCGAAATCGTCGCGGCGATCCATCAGACCCTCGGCGCGCGGACCGTCGAAGGGGTCAAACGCCGCACCCGCGCGGGCATGGGCCGCTGCCAGAGCGGTTTCTGCCAGTTCAAGGTTATGAGGATTCTGGCGCGGGAACTGGGTATTCCGGAAGAAGAAGTGAAGTTCGAAGAAGACCATTCGCCGGTTTTGTTTGGGCCTGTGAAGAGATAAAGGAGAATCAGAGTGAAGACTTATCAATACGATGTGGTAGTGGTCGGCGGCGGGCCGGCCGGTCTGGCGGCGGCCCTCTCGGCCAAAAAGCAGGGCGCCAGCGTGGCGATTCTCGAACGCAACGGCGAACTGGGCGGCATTCTCGAGCAGTGCATTCACGCGGGATTCGGCCTCCACGTTTTTAAAGAAGAGCTGACCGGTCCGGAATACGCCGAACGGTTTATCGACCAGGTCGCCGATCAGGACATCGACGTGTTTTTGAACACCATGGTTTTGGACATTACGCCGGACCGCCACGTCTCGGCGATCTGCGGGGAAGGGGTGCTCCATTTTGAAGCGGGGGCCGTCATTCTCGCCATGGGCTGCCGGGAACGGACCCGCGGCGCCATCCGCATCCCGGGCGACCGCGGCGCCGGGGTGTTCACGGCGGGGATCGCCCAGCGCTACATCAACCTTGAAAATATGAAGCCGGGGAACCGCGCGGTGATTCTCGGCTCCGGCGACATCGGGCTGATCATGGCCAGACGGCTGACCCTCGAAGGGATCGAGGTCGAAGGTGTTTACGAAATCATGCCCTACCCCAACGGGCTGTACCGCAACATCATCAATTGTCTGGACGATTTCGGCATCCCGCTGCATTTGTCGACGACGATCACCCGGATCAACGGCAAGGACCGCGTGCATTCGGTCGAAGTCGCCGAAGTGGATGCGAACCGCCGTCCCATTCCGGGAACCGAACGGGAAATTGAATGCGACACGGTGCTGCTCTCAGTTGGGCTCATCCCGGAAAACGAACTGAGCCGGAAGGCGGGCGTCCCCCTCGACCCGGTGACGAAGGGGCCAGTCGTCGACGAAAACCTTGAAACGAAAGTGCCGGGGATTTTCGCCTGCGGCAACGTCCTGCACGTGCACGACGTCGTCGATTACGTCACCGCAGAAGCACAGGAAGCCGGCGAAAAAGCGGCGCTGTACGCGAAAAATGCGCTGAAGCCCGCGGCCAAGCAGCTCGCGGTGAAAGCCGAAGGGGCGGTGCGATACACGGTTCCAGGCTTTGTCGATCCGGGGGACGGCACAGACAAGCAGATCAAATTCCGGGTCGGCGCGCCGATTGAAAGCGGCGTGACCGTGGTGAGTTCGGGCGGACAGGAGATCTACCGTGAAAAGAAAGCCCACCGTTTCCTGCCGAGCAATATGGAAATTCACACCGTAGCGTGCGATGCGCTCAAAGGCTGCACAGCACCCTTGACGGTGCGTGTAGAAATCCAGGAATAAGGAGGAGCCAAAAATGAAAAAAGTAAAAATGAGCTGCACTACCTGTCCGAACAGCTGTGAGCTTTTGGCGACGGTCGACAACGACCAGGTGGTCGCGGTGGAAGGGAATCTGTGTAAGCGGGGCGTCGATTTTGCCGAAAATGAATGGCGCTGCCCGGTACGGACTTTGACGTCGACGATGATTCTCGACACTGGTGCGAAAGCGGTACTGGTCCCGGTGCGCTCAGCGAAGCCGATTCCCAAAGCCGTGATGCAGGAGGCAATGGCGGCCATTCAGGCGAAACACCTGCACCACCCGGTTAAAATAGGCGAAGCCTTGATCGATAACGTCGCGGGAACGGGCGTCGCGATCGTCGCGGCGAAGACCGTCAGAATGTAGGTGGCTTTATGCTGGTACATTTAAACGAACTGCTGCAGAACGCGTATACGCGCCGTGTGGGGATCGGCGCCTTTAATACGCCGAATTTAGAGGCGGTCCGCGCGACCATCGCCGCTGCTGAGGCCCGGGGCGAAGGGGTCATTCTGCAGCACGCCGAGCTCCACGAGTCCGTCATGCCTTTATCGGTCATCGGGCCGGTGATGGTGGCCGCGGCTGAAAACGCCCGCGTGCCGGTGGCCGTGCATCTCGATCACGGCGAACATCTGGATTACCTCAAAAGAGCGCTGGATTTAGGTTTTACATCTGTCATGCTCGACGCGTCGGCCCGGCCCTACGAAGAAAACGTGACGATGACAAAGCAGGCGGTTGATCTGGCCAAATCCTACGGCGCAGCAGTTGAAGCGGAGCTGGGCCGGGTCATCCGCCCGGCGTCCGGCGGCGGCACCGATGATCCGGAAAACCTCCCGCCCGACGCGTCCTATACTGACCCGAAAATGGCGAAGGCTTTTGTGGACACCACCGGCGTCGACTGCCTGGCCATCGCCTTTGGTACGGCACACGGAGTCTACACCTCCAAACCCGTCCTTGACGTGAACCGGGTCGCTGAAGTGCGCGAAGCGGTTCGGCTGCCGCTGGTGATGCACGGCGGCTCCGGTGTGACCGACGACGAAATGCAGAAAGCCATCGAAAACGGTATTTGCAAAATCAATTACTTTACTTACATGTCGCTGGCCGGCGGCGAAGGCGTCCGGACGCTGATCGACGGCGCAGAGGACCCGGCGGGCCTGCGCTTCGATCAGATGGCCCAGGCGGCGCAGGACGCGATGCAGGCCGATGTGGAGCGGGCCATGGCGGTCTTTTCAAGGGGGTAATCTTAATTAGACAAAAAAAGTCTTGATTTCATTTCATTCTGTGATATATTTATAGGCACAAAATGAAGACGAAACGAGGAGGACTCCTATGAAAATTACAAAAGACATGTTAACCGGCGACGTCGTCGCCAAATATCCCGAAGCGGCCCGCGCTCTGATGATGATCGGCATGGGCTGCATCAGCTGCCCGGCTGCCGCCATGGAATCCATTGGCGATGCGTCGATGGTTCATGGCCTCGACGGCGATCAGGTGGTCGATTATCTGAACGACACCCTGCATCTGAATGACGACGCGGACGAAGCGCCGGCTCAGGCATAAAAACGGGAAATAAATCGTAAAAAAGGCTGTTGCTTTTCGGCACAGCCTTTTATTTTGTGCTATAATATAGGCCGTTTAAAAAGAAAATTTATTTATGGGAAAGGATTGCTATGGGGAAAAATAAAGGCAAAAAAGTAGAAGCCATTACACCGCGGGACGTTGATTTTGCGCGGTGGTATACGGATGTGATCTCCAAAACGGAAATGGTGGACTACGCGCCGGTTAAAGGGTTTATGGTCATTCGGCCGTATGGCTACGCCATCTGGGAAAATATTCAGAAGCTGTACGATGCGAAATTCAAGGCGACAGGCCATCAGAACATGTATTTTCCGCTTTTGATTCCGGAAAACATGCTCCAAAAGGAAGCGGAACACGTCGAAGGCTTCGCACCGGAAGTCGCCTGGGTTACAGAAGGCGGCGGCAAGAAACTCAACGAACGCCTGGCCATTCGTCCGACGTCAGAAACGATCATTTGCTCGATGTACAGCAAGTGGCTGAACTCTTACCGTCAGCTGCCGTTTTTGTACAACCAGTGGGCCAACGTCGTGCGCTGGGAAAAGACGACGCGCCCCTTCCTGCGCACCTCTGAATTTTTGTGGCAGGAAGGCCACACCCTGCACGAAACCGCTGAAGAAGCCCAGGAAGAAACCATGCGCATGCTCGGCATTTACCGAGAAGTGGCCGAAAAGGATTTGGCCATTCCGATGGTTGTCGGGCGCAAGAGCGAAAGCGAAAAATTTGCCGGCGCTGCGGCAACCTACACCATGGAAGCCCTGATGCATGACGGCCAGGCGCTCCAGTCGGGGACTTCCCACAATCTGGGCCAGCATTTCACCAAGGCCTTCGACATTACGTACCTCGACCGCAACAACGAACAGCAGTATCCGTACCACACGTCGTGGGGCGTTTCCACCCGGCTCATTGGCGGGCTCATTATGGTCCATGGGGACGACAACGGACTGGTGCTGCCGCCGCACATTGCGCCGATTCAGGTGGCCATCATTCCAATCGCGGCCCACAAACCGGGCGTGCTCGACGCCGCACAGGATCTGAAAAAACGCCTTGAAGGCCGTTTCAAAGTCACCCTCGACGATTCGGACAACTCACCGGGATGGAAATTCAACCAGTGGGAAATGAAGGGGGTCCCGATCCGCATCGAACTCGGACCGAGAGATTTGGAAAACAATCAGTGCGTCCTGGCGCGCCGCGACAACGGCGAAAAGATCCCGGCTTCCCTCGACGACATCGAAGGAACCGTCGGCGACCTGCTGGAAACCATTCAGCAGAACCTGTACGATAAGGCGCTGAAGGCCCGCGAAGAAAAGACTTCCACAGCTGAAAATATGGACGAATTCAAGCAGCGCCTCGCTGAAAATCCGGGCTTCGTCAAAGCCAACTGGTGCGGCGATCCGGCCTGCGAAGACAAGATCCACGAAGAAACAGGGGCATCCTGCCGCTGCATTCCTTTCGACGACGAACAGGAAGTCATCGGTGACGGTTCCTGTGTCTGCTGCGGCAAACACGCCGACAAGATGGCTTATTTCGCACGCGCCTATTAAAGACGGCTTAAAAATGCGAAAATCGCTTGAAGTTATCACACATATTATATATAATGTTATGGAACGTTTCTAACAACGCCTATCATTTATTTTAATTATATTAAATAAGGAGATATGACCAATGGCAAAAGAAAAATTTGATAGATCGAAACCGCATGTAAACATCGGGACAATCGGTCACGTTGACCACGGTAAAACCACATTAACGGCAGCCATCACCAAAGTGCTGCACGCGAGATACGGCTCTGGTGAAGAAGTTGCATTCGAAAACATCGATAAAGCACCAGAAGAAAGAGAACGTGGGATCACCATCTCAACGGCACACGTTGAATACGAAACCCCGAACCGCCACTACGCACACGTTGACTGCCCGGGCCACGCCGACTACGTCAAAAACATGATCACCGGTGCTGCACAGATGGACGGCGCCATTCTGGTCGTTTCAGCAGCAGACGGTCCAATGCCGCAGACCCGTGAACACATCCTGCTCGCACGTCAGGTCGGTGTTCCGTACATCGTCGTCTTCTTGAACAAAGCCGATCAGGTCGATGACCCAGAACTGATCGAACTCGTTGAAATGGAAGTCCGCGACCTGCTCAACGAATACGACTTCCCAGGGGACGACACCCCAATCGTTGTCGGTTCCGCACTGAAAGCCCTGGAAGATCCAATGGGCCCAGATGGTGACAAGATTGTCGAACTGATGGAAGAAGTCGACAACTACATCCCAGAACCGAAGAGAGACTTAGACAAACCATTCCTGATGCCAGTCGAAGACGTCTTCTCCATCACCGGCCGCGGTACCGTTGCAACCGGCCGTGTTGAAAGAGGGGTTGTCCACATCGGCGACGAAGTCGACATCGTCGGGATCAAAGAACCGAGAAAGACCACCGTCACCGGGATCGAAATGTTCCGTAAATCACTGGACGAAGGCCGTTCAGGGGACAACATCGGTGCATTGCTCCGTGGGATCGATCGTACTCAGATCGAAAGAGGCCAGGTTCTGGCACAGCCGGGCACCATTCACCCGCACACCCACTTCACCGCACAGGTCTACGTACTGACCAAAGAAGAAGGCGGCCGCCACACACCGTTCTTTGACGGATACCGTCCGCAGTTCTACTTCAGAACCACCGACGTTACCGGCGACATCAAACTGCCGGAAGGCGTAGAAATGGTCATGCCTGGCGACCACATCGAAATGGAAGTCACCCTGATCACACCGATCGCTATTGAAGAAGGATTAAGATTCGCTATCCGCGAAGGCGGCCACACCGTTGGTTCCGGCGCTGTTGCGAAGATCATTGAATAATCTTTAAACAAAGCATCACAATAAAAAGCTCGTGTCATTTTGGCACGAGCTTTTTTATTGGGTTGATTGAGATAGATGCGGTAAATGCCGTATCGAAGTGTTTACAAGCGCTCCTTCGGGTAGCGGTTGGGCAGTTCTCTGAGGAAGTCGATCCAATCCTCAGGCCGGGCGGGTTGGACGCGGCGGCTTAAAATGTCCTGACTCGAGGCCAGCACGAGCTTTTCGGGATAAATGCGTTCCGCGACCGGCAGAATCTTGAAGTCGTGGACGAGCCCCCAGTCGCTGAGCCGGGATGCGGCGTTGAGCGCGGTAAAGGACAGGGCGTCGGCGAAATGCTGATTGAGATAGGCATCGACGTCGAGCTTTCTCAAATTGTAATTGTGCGGGATATTTTCGCGGATCAGCTTCTTAAATTCTTTTTCGAACACGGTGAAGAGATCTGACAGCATATCGAGCAGGTAGCGCTGGTAGTCTTCCCGCTTTTCCTTCGGCTGGCCGCTTTCGCCGAACAGCGAACAGTAGTCGAGCACAAAGGAACCGCAGAGACGGCCGAAGTCCTGAGCAATCGGGCCGAATCCGGCAAATTCGCCGTCGATAATCTTCAGGTGGTTTTCATCGATCATGATGTTAGACGCGTGCAGATCGGTGTGAATCAAGCATTCCTTTTCGTCGGTAAAGAGATGGCTGAGGCGCTTGATCTCGGTCTGCACTCCTTCGTCGTCGATGATGCGCTGGCGCAGCGGCGCAACGGCATCGGGCATGGCGCGTTCCGGGGAGACGATCACGCAGGATTTGAATAAAAAGGTGTAGAGCGCGGTGACTTCCGGGTTGTCGAAATACTGAAGCAGGGTCTGTCTGCGGTATTCGGTCATATTGAGGGCCGACGAGTAAAAGAGGTTGTCGGCGAGAAAGGCGCCGAGCTGGCGGCCGAGACGCGGGTATTTTTTAAACCGTGCGAATTCGAAGCGCAACAGGCTCAAATCCGACAGGTCTTCCATGACGATGACGCCGTTGGGGCGGTCCAGCAGGTAAATTTCAGGGCAGATGCCCGGATGGATTTGATTCCAAAAAATTAAAGCGGCAATTTCGTACTGCATCCGGCTTTGATCGAGCTGCCAACTGGAGACGTAAGCGTCTGGGCTTTTGCGCTGCTGCCGGCTGACGGGGACATCGAGAATCTGCTTGATGACGACGGAACGGCCATCGCTGCCGCGTACGCGGTAGATCAGGTTGACGAACCCTTCGGCGCTTTCCTTGACCTTGCGCAGGTCTTCCACCACGAGACGGCAGGATTTGGAAAAGATGCCGCGTTCCTTGAGATATTGGTCAATTTGTTCTTCAGTCTGTAATATTGTGATAGCGTCCTTTGCCATCGGCATGCCTCCTTTTCTAAGTGACTACAGTTAATTTTAAAGGTTTGCGATACTTCTATTTTACCATATACAAGAACCGGGACGGGAATCATCCTCCGATAATAATTAGAGATACGCCGGATACAAATTTGCCTTGATCAGATGGCGATAAAGCGCAGGCAATGTGATGGAACGGCGAAAAAGACAATTAATGGACGATCATCGGGTGCATTGTCAAATTGTGGCGGACGCTTTCGCAGCATTGGTGGAAGGCAGCGCGTTCGTCGTCGGGCAGGGTGTATTCGACGATTTCGATGATGCCGTCGGCGCCGACAATGGCCGGGACGCCGATGAATAACCCCGATTCGCCGTATTCGCCGCAGAGTTCCGTGCTCACGGGGAGGATCGCCTTTTCGTCGTGATAAATGACGTGGACGATGCGCGCCAGCGTGCTGCAAATGCCGTATTCGGTGCAGCCCTTGCCGTGGACAGTTACCCAGGCGTTCTGGACGACCTGTTTGCGAATCGCCTCGCGTTCAAACTGGAAGCGCGGGTCGTGCTGGGCGAGCTCGTTCAGCTTTTTGCCGCCGAAGGTGACTTGCGACCAGGGGACCATGATCGCGTTGCCGTGTTCGCCCATCATACAGCCGTAAATGGAATGGTGGGCGATGCCGGTTTTCCGGTAAAGCACGTTTTTGAGCCGCGCGGAATCGAGACCGGTGCCGGTGCCGAAGACGTGGCCCTTGGGCAGCCCCGACAGCTTGGCGATCCGGTAGGTCACGATGTCGCAGGGATTGGTAATATTGACGATGATGCCGTCAAAGCCGCTGGCCATGACCTTTGGAATGTAGTCGGTCACCTGAGGAATGGTGAACTTCATTTCCTCGAGGCGGTCGTTGTTGGAAGCGGCGAGGATGGCGACGTCGCCGATGGCGTTGACGATGATGTCTACGTCGCCGAGATCGCCGTAATCCGCTACGTTAATTTCCACGGTGTGCGGGCAGTTGGCCACCGCGTCCCGGAGATCTTGGCACTCGCTGACGACTTTGTCGTGATCCGTATCGACGAGAAACAGCTCGTCGACGATGCCCTGGAGCGCGAGAGAATACGCACAGTGGGCGCCGACATGGCCCAGCCCGATAACGGCAACTTTTCGCTTTTTAATCAAAATAATCAGCCTTCTTTCCTTAAAATTGATAGGGTGTTTGCGGATTCACCCAGTGAATTTATACGATTACAACAATATTATAGACCAAATCCCATGCCATAGCGCAAAGAAAGACGGTAAATTTTAAAGCAATACCAGAGATATCTTGCGGGACCAAACGCGTGTTCCGACGAATTTAAACGGAGATGTAGCCGGTATTTCTTTGTACACAAATATGTATTTATAAAAATATTTTGACCATATCGTATCACCATGCTATAATGAAATCGAAAACATCACATTGCAAATAGAAAAAGATAAGGAGGCGAAAGTGATGAAAAAGCAAATGTTGAGCCGGTTGTTTGCCGTGGTGTGTGTGGCGGCGCTGGCCTTTGGGCTGACGGCCTGCGGCAGTGACAAACGAGCCGTTGAATCGGCGGCGAAGACCTTTATGACCTACTGCGACGACGGGGATTTTGCCTCGGCGCAGAAGATGTGTTCGAGTTCAGCAGCGAGTTCATTGGATATCGACCGTATTGACGATACCTTTGAAGACAGGGTTTACTCAGCTTTTTCAAGCGAAGGGATTCAAAAATCAGACTTATCGCCATCCACGCAGAACGCAATTGATGATTTACTAAAATACGTTAAAAAGAGTGTGATCAAATCCTACGAGATCAACGACGATTACGACGACGATACGAAATCGCTGACGGTCAAAGTCACCATGCTCAGTGATTTTGACAGCTCGGCTTACAACACAGCAGTCAGCAATCTTGGCAATACTTATGTCCGCCAGCATCAAAGCGAATTGATGAGCACTTACGCCTCCGGCGGCGAAAAGGCGCTGATGGTTAAGATTCTCGACGGAATTATGCCGGACGCGGTCAAGCAGGCGAAGACCAAGATGGTTGACACCGCAACGACCCAGGATTACACTTGGAAACTGACCTTCGAAAAGAACAGCAGCGGGGATTGGATCGTCAAACGCGCCCAGGAAACCAAAGTAAAATAGGACCGGAACTGCGGGAAAATATAGACAACAAACGAGATCTGAAAAGGTCTCGTTTTTTTGTTCTGGTCCCGCTGAGAGGTGGGCCTGCGGCAGAGAAATAAGGGAAAATTCTGTGTGAGAACGTCTTTGCAAAGTGTACAAACTAGCCCAATAGGTGTATAATATATAACATAATACGACTAAAATTTTCACAGAGGAATCAGTGTATGAAGCGCAAAATTTTCACCTGGCTTTTCGCGGCGATGTTTGTTGCCGGAGCCATTTTTTTCATAAAACCACAGGCTGTTTTTGCAGCGGAAGGCGACGACTCGGCGTCGAGCGCGCCGACAGCAGCAGTGACCCAGACCACCACCACGCCGGCGGCAGTGACGCAGACGTCCAGCACACCGAGCACTGCGACGCGGCAGACCCCTGCGGCGCAGACAGCGTCCGCTCAGACGGCTGAGACCGTCACCACAGCACAATCTTCGGACGCGGCCGCCACAACAGAAAAGACGGCGGAACCATCAGCGTCCACGACGACGGAAAGCACGTCGGAACAAACTGATTCGGCCTCAAACGATGCGTCAACACAGGCGAACACGCAGCAGAATGCAGCAGTCGAAGACAACACGGCGCAATCGGGCGGCACCCAGTCGAGCACGCAGACAGCTGCCACCACGAACGCCGATGGGCAGTCCGCGGCCGTCGAAAAGGGAACAATTGCCGCGCCGACCGACCTGAAGTGGAACGGCAGCCAGATGATCTGGACCGCGCCGGGCATCACCACAACAGGCGGCACCGTCGACAGCGGTGCGGTTACAGGGTACACCCTTTATGTTTATAAAGGCAAAACGCTGGTTTTCACGACTTCTACAGATGCGACCCATTACGATAATTTCGCCAACAATATCATAGGCGATGACGACAAGGGCAGCGGCCGCTACACCTTTACCGTTCAGGCGCTGACGGCTAAAGACAATGCCTATTACAATCAGGAAGGCGCAGTTTCCACTGAGAGCGGCGCCTATGTCGTGCCTCTGGTCACAGTTACCGGAGACAACGGCATCGCGTCGACAACGCCGGGCGATTCTTTCCTGCTTTTGCCGGGCAACGCCGATCACAGTCATGCCACTGTCACGGCAACGGTCCAAGACGGCTACCAATTTGCCGGATGGACCGGAACCGGCGTGACCTTTGATGACGCCAGCAAGTCGAGTACGACGGTGACGATTAACGCTGGCTACGACGGCGACACGGCCTTAACCATTACGGCCACATCCAGGGACAGCGCCCCACCGGTCATTTCTTCTTTCACAGGTCAAGATCACAGTGCGTTAACCGCGACGGCCACTGACGGCCAAACGGGAATTGTCCGCTACGCCTTCACGACAAAATCAAATCAAAACGATTTGACAGACAGCGACTGGACAGCCGTCGAAAATTCTGCGGCCAGAACGAAGACGTTCATTTACAATTTATCCGCCGGCGGCACTTATTATTTCTACGCTCAGGACGGCAGCGGCAATATCGCTAAGAGCGATGCGCTTGACGTCACGAAGATCACCTACAAAAATTACACGAAACCGAATGACGCCGCCGATCGTATCGAATATTTAATCGGCAGCGAAACTTATATTTTGTCAGAACCGGCATACCACGCGTATGATTTCAATGGCTGGTACTTAAATTCAGATTTTTCGGGTGACACCCAGACTAAAATCACAGCACATCAAGATCAGGGTTATATCCTCTACGGAAAATGGACGGCGAAGACCATTTCTAAATCTGAACTTCAACTTTCCAATATTACCAAAGTTTACGACGGGCAGAGCAGCAGTCTGGCGGTTAACCCGACAAACACTGGAAATCTTTCTTACCAATGGTTCAAAGGCGACAAAGCGATCGAAAACGCTACGAGCAAAACGTTGTCCGTTGAAAATGTGGCCGACAGCGGCACCTACCACGTGGCCGTGACGCTGAAAGACGACGAAGGCAATGTGGTCGCCACAGCAACGAGCGATCCGGTGACAGTCACCATTTCAAAGCGTCCGGTGATCGTGGAAGCCCAAAATCAGACACTCACCTACGGAGCTGAACGAGTTTCTTCCTATTTATATATATACGAAAAGGTTCCTGGCGATGACAATTCCGGTCTGATAACAGGGGACGAAAACCAAATTACAGTCGGCACCCTTTCGTGTGAATATCAAAAAGGCAATGCAGCCGGCAGATATGATATTGCTGTCAGGGGCTTTACATCAGCTAATTATGATATCAAGATGACGCCGGGCACCTTGACAGTCAATCCGAAATCGGCAGATGCTGTCACGGCAGCGCTTGAAAAAGATGCTTATGTTTATATTGGATCGGAAATCAAGCCAGCCGTTACCGTCACAGACGGCAGCACGACTTTGAAAGCGGGCACCGATTATACCGTTGAATACACCAACAACATTGACGTCGGTAAAGCGACCGCCACGGTGAAATTCCAGGGCAACTATACTGGAACAAAAACGCTCTTATTTAATATTACGAAAGCCGATTTTGATTCGAAAGTTTCGATCAATGGCTGGACCTATGGCAATACAGCGAGCACGCCGACGGTCGACGCTAATCCAGGCGGCGGCACCGTGACCTATTACTACGCCAAGGCAGATTCCAAAAATTACACGACGGCGCAGCCGAGCCAGGCCGGCGATTATCAAGTCTACGCCGTCATCGCCGCGACGGACAATTACAACAGCGTCACGACAGCGGCACAGAAATTCACGATTGCCAAAAGAACGATCACGATCAAGGCGGCGGATGCCACCTTTGAATACGACGGCGCGGCCCACTCAGCCAACGCCTGGTCTTACATCAATGGGACGTTCGCCTCGGGCGAAGGCTTCTTCGCCGTTACGGTAAAAGGCACGGCGACAGATGTGACGGGGAATGCCGGCGTGGCGAACGTCATCACCTACACCTTAACGAGCGCCACCGACGCAGACAATTACGCCATCGATGCTCAAAACGGCAAAATCGTCATCACGCCGGCGAATCTAACCGTGCCGGCGCAGCCGGTCTGGAGCGCCGAAGCGCCGGGGTCCGCCGCTTGGATTGCGGTCGCGAAGAAAGATCTGACGGTGGCCTACAAACTGACGCTCTACGCCTTCGACGGCACTACCTACACGCCAATCGGCGATCCGGTCATGGTCAGCGGCACGTCTTATGATTTCTCAAGGGCGATCCGCGAATACGCAGCTGCGGCTGCCAAAGAAGGCAAAGCCTACCGCTACGCCTTTACGATTCTGTCAATCTCCTCGGGGGGCATGAATCGAGACAACTACGCGAACAGCCCAGTCTCAGAAAAATTCGGCAATCTGCTCACGGCGGCGGTGACCCTCACACCCAACGAGCATCTTTCGAGCCTGACGATCGGCGGTCAGAATGCAGGCACCTATATTCTCCTTCAAGGTGAACGCGCTGCGATCGGAGCTAAGGCCAACGAAGGCTGGAAATTTTCAGATTCGGCTTTCACTGCAGATTCGGGCCTCAGTCTGAGCGAAGGGGCAGTGACCGACACACTCATCCACGATAATTTTGCGGCGGTTCACAGCACCTCCGCGGTCATCACCATGCGGGCCGATGCGGCGACGTCGGCGATCGGTCAGACCGTCCGCGTCAATACAGAAGACGACGTGCCGTGGATCACGACCTTTACCGCTGACAATACGGCCGATCTCAAAAACGTCACCTTCCGTTTCAACATGGGCGACGCCAACGGCTTGGCAGCGTGGGCGCTGACGACATCCAAAGATGCGCCGGAAAAAGACGCGGACGTTTGGCAGAACCTTTCGGGAACCCCAACGACGTACGAAGGCAGCACATCGGCGAGCGCGGCCGGGAAATATTATCTTTACGCCAAAGATACGAGCGGTCACATTGTCACCGCGTCGACGGTTGTGATGAATGGCGCCGTCCCCACCTACACGAAGAAGGGCATCAACGTTTATGCGCTGACCCTGAAGAGCGGCACCGGCGCCGATCACACCTTGTACAAAATCGAAAACACGACGGTGACCCTGCCGGCGCTCACAACGCTGGGATTTGCCAAGACCGGTTACGCCTTCCAGAACTGGTACGGCGCGACCGGGATCTACCAAGACCAGGGCGGCTACGCAGCCAACGCCAACGATACCCTCACCGCTCACTGGACGAACGAACATTTCGATGTACAGGTTAAGTATTTTTACATGGGGACAGATGGCAATTATTCAGCCACGCCAAGCGCTACCGTGTCCTACAATGTGCTTTACGGCACAAAACTCAACACGACGGACGATCAAGTGAAAAGAGATCAGGTCGGTTTCACCCGAGACGATGTCAGATCGAGTTCGGTCACGGTCACCAGTGCGGGCCAATATTTGAACGTCTACTACAAGCGCAATCAGTACACGATCACCAAGACGTACACAGCGCCTGGCGAAACCAAAGCGACGAATGAAAGCCAGATATTTTACTACGGTGCGGATGTCAGCGGCTTTTTGAAATCCAAACCTTCCTCCGCTGGCTACACCTTCGTCGGCTGGACCTTTGAAGGTTCGGGGGGCCAGCCAGCCACCATGCCGGCCTACGATGTCAGCGCCAGCGGCACCTTCGAAGCCCAGCCGGCCACCTATCACATTGTGAGCTACACCCAGGATTTGAAAGCGGATGGTACACCTGCTGAGACGTATACTGAAAATTCGTCGCGCGACGTCATGACGGTGAACGGCGCGGCCATCACCTTTGGCAAGGCAGATGCCGCGGCGATCGAAGGCTTCACCTACGCCGGTGCGGCGGTCACCACCGGCAGCGGCTCGGCTACTAAACCGGCTGACGTTTCCGAAGAAGTCACAGCCGCGGCAAAGACCGCCAATTCGGAAACGGATCAAAGCAACGAAGTTTACATCAATGTCTACTATATGAGAAACGCGTACACGCTGACACAGAACGTCTGGAAGGGCGAAGTCGGCGGTCATCCACTGAGAGCGAAGACCTGGACATTGTACTACGGCGCGCCGATCACAGCGGCCACCTACGCGGATGATGATTTGGCGAGCATCGCGCCCAGCGGCTACACCCTCGCGTCCTACGTGGGCTGGAGCACGAACACCCCGCCGACGGCCATGCCGGCCGGGAACGTCACCTGCACGAGACAATACGTCTCCAACGTCGAAGGCCAGTATCAGGTTGAGGTTTACATCGAAGGCGACACCGCTAACACTTACACCAAACAGACCTACAACTACACCGGCAATGTCGGCGCGACGGTCACCATTGGCGAAGGCGACACCGATACCATAAATTACACCAACTTGTCGTCGAGCATCCCGTACTTTAAGTACCTACAGTACAAAACTGTTACAGATCAAGATATCGCGGATGGCAAAGTCCAAGGCGCGTCCGGCGTCACAGTGCTTCCGACAGTGACCCGCGCGGCGGTCACCAACACCAATGACGGCGAGACCCCGGTGGTCCTGCGGATCTACTTCGAACGCCAGCCGATCACCGCGACCATTCACTATTACTACAATGTGGACGGCAATAATATAGAAGTGGCCACCGTGACGAAAACCCAGAAATGGGGAGCGAATTCCAGCTTCGATTACGAAGCCCTCGCTTTGTTTGACACGGTGTCCGGCGGCAAGTGGAAAGGCTCGATCGATTCGGACCTAAACATCATTGCTCAAGTGGATGGCAGCAATCCCGACGTTTACGATTTTAGAAACAACGGCTACGTGGTCAGCTACACTGCGTCTTACGATTTGAACGACACGCATTATTACAACAGCTACCGCTACGACAGCGAAGCGTCGTTAACTGGCGATGACATCGGCGCGGAAAAACGCATCATGGGCTACGCCAACAATATCGTCGACGTGTATTACACCAAGCCCGACCCGACCAAGCAGTTTTATCTGGATGTGGTGTACAACAGCGGGGCATATCCTGGACTCGCTCACGGGGAAAACAAAGATGTCCCGGTGACGTATACTTACAACGGCAAGACTTATCAGCTGCGTTACCAGAATGAAGCGGCTTTTTATAAAGACACGAAATATGCTCCGGATACAGCACACACGAATTATCCGGGGCTGAACAACCTCAATTTAAACAACGGGGATAGTTCCGCAACGACGGGTAAATATATTTATTCGACGTCCAATGTCAAAGACGGCTATACGCGCATCGAAATCGGCGGGACAACCTATTTTATCAGCGGAGATTATCTCTACATTCCGTTAACGGCCAACAACTATTTCTTAAACAACCTGACCAGCGTGGTCATCGGCAAGAGCGATTCCGATTATACAGTGAACGCAGATGAATTGGCCCATACCGATATCACGAACTTCTTAACTACTTACCGCAACACATACGCAAGCGAAGCCCAAGCCAAAGGCGCCCACGTCTATTATCACGCCTGGGGCTCGGACATTGTCAAAGGCAACGATGTGCTGCTCGTGACTTTTGAAGATGCGCGGATCGTGCACCTGCATTATATTGTCAACGGCACCAGCAGCTACCAGCAGGAATACGCTCAGGGCGGTACGGTCACAGATTTTTCTGGGGGCAAACAAAACTATCCGGAAAAGGCCGGTTACGATTTGGTCTGGTACACCGACCCCGCTTGCACGGTTAAGGCGACGAGCCTCACGATGGACACAGACCGCAACGTCTACGGTCAGTACGAAAAGAACGATCTTTATAATACCGTATACGCTTATTATGAACTGGCGAACGACGTGACGAAGAACGGCACAACCTATCATTACATCACGGAAAAGGATCTTGACGCCTTTAAAGACGACGCGGCCCTTGCCTCTTCAACTGAAAACGGTGTGACTACGTGGACGTACAACGGCCAAGTCGTCATGGTCCAAAAAACCCAGACGTCTTTATCCTTTGCGACGGTATCAATGAAGGCGGATGATTATCAGAAGGACGACTTCACCTTCGACGACGCCAACGCCGACAACCGCCTGACGGGCTACGCTGAATCATCACCGGTGACGCTGCGCGCGTATTTCAAGCGCAACCAGTACGAGGTGACCGTCGACGAAAACAAGGAACACGCCAACGCCGTAACCGATAAACACCGCGTCGGCGAAACGATTCAGTTAAGTACGCCGTCACGGAATGGCTACACCTTCACGGGGTGGAAGCTGACACAGGTTACCGGCAGCGGTGATGCGGAATGGCAGACGCTCACAGATAAAACCAGCTTCACAATGCCCAACACCCATATCAAGGCGGTCGCGCAGTGGAGCCCGGCGGCGTTTACCCAGAATATCGTGCATTATTATCAGAACCCGGTTACGCTGACCTACAATCAGGCGGAAGTGGCGGCGATGATGGCGGCGACGACGAGTACAGACGTGACGATTCACTACAACGGCACGGCGTACACCGGCAAGCTTTACGCCAACGGCGGCGTGACCTTTGAAATCGGCGGCACGACCTATTATATCGCCACGCCCACGAAGAGCTCGGAGACGAGTTATTCGGCGAGTCCAAAAGACCTTTCGGCGATTGCGGTTCCGGTGAGCGTCACGCAGGACACAGCAGTCAAAGTGTCTGATAACAAAAACGACGTCGACCATTACAACTTTGCCAGCGCGGTCTATCAGTACGAAGACACGCTGACCCAGCTCGGTGCGAAAGATCAGTACACGAACAAATACGGGATGTCTCTTTCGTATTTCTATACGCTGCAGACCGGCCTTAAGGTCGTGCTCCAGGTGATCGACGATCAAGGCACGGACAATCCGACCTGCACCCTCACCGGCGCGGGCCAAAACGATCATTACGGCCAGTCGGTTTCGATTTCAGCGGTACCTGGCGCGGGCTACACCTTCGTCGGCTGGTATAAGGCTTCGGATGTCTTGGGCAGCGATGGGAAGCTCATTCAAGACTACAAGAAAAAAACTGCAGTTTCGAAGGATCCAAGCTTTACCCAGACCCTCGAAGGCGATTGCGATTACGTCGCGGTCGTCTCGGCGCTCGACGTGGCCCAGCCGACTTTGACCGTCGGCGGGACAACGGAATTGACCTACGGTTACGAAGCGGGACAGGATAATGCGGTCTCCGTACAGGCGGCCTTTGCCGACGGCACGAACACCGACGACGTCAATTACATTGCCAGCTATCAATGGTACCGGGAAATGAATGGAAAACGTGTGGCCATTAACGGCGCAACCGCGGCGACTTATCTGATTCCGGAAGGCTTAGACGCCGGCACCTACATCTACACCTGCGACATCACCGTCGCGCGGCGCGACAACGGCCGAATCCAGACTTACACAAGTTCGGCGCACACGTTAACGATTAACCCAGCGGACATGAGCGTCACGGTCAACGCCGAAAATCCGGTCATCACTTACGACGGCCAGGCTCACAGCTCGGGCGTTTCTGTCAATAAGCCGGCGGACGATAAGCTTTACACGGTCTACTATAGTAATGAAGAAATCACGGCGGATAATCTTGCCGATTTAATTGCAAGGGGCGCCGCGACAACGACGGCTCCGGAATACACGAACGTCAAAGTTGAAACCGACGCGAACGGAAAGGTGAGCATCGGCGGCGCTTACACGACGTATTATTACGTCAAATACATCGGTGCCGGCGACGCCAATCACAATTATCAGGACGCGAGCGGTTCCACGACGCTGACGATTGTACCAAAGCACGTCACGCTGAAAGCCGGTTCGGTCGTCTACCACAAGACCTACGACGGCGAGACAACGGTGAGCGGCACAGCGACGGATTCAAATTCCGATCTCGGCAAACTGGTCCACGGCAAGGATATCTACACCATTGTCGGGATGGCCAACACCGACACCGACAAAGGCTACGTCATCGACTGCTCCGCGGATTTCAACAGCATCCACCAGAGCGAAGCCAATGCCATCACGATCAGCCGCATGAAGGTCATCAACGGGGATAATCAAGGCACCACGAATTACAACTATGTCTTTGCCGACGACTACACGATCACCATCTCGGGCTACATCGACCGTCTGCCGTTGACGCTTCAATGGGGCGGCACAGAATTTACGTACGACGGCCAATCCCACCAGCCGACGGCTCAGATCAGCTCGACGATTCCGGCCCACGACAGCGATCACCTCAGCGTAACCGTATCCGGTGCGCAGATTAATCGCGGTACGTACAATGCGTCGGCGACCGTTTCTTCAACGGATGCCGAAACTTACATCACGGACTTCTCGCTCTCCAACGGCGGTCAGAACTTTACGATCGCCCGGCGAGCAATTACGGTAAAAATGGATGATGGGTCTGCAACATATGACGGGAACCCTCACGGGCCGACAACGTACACCATTACTGAAGGTACTTTGCCAACGGACTATGTTGTTACAGCAGAATCGAGCAAACAGTACACAAATGCCGGAACGTACACGGACATCAAGCCCACTAATGTAAGAATTCACAACACTCAGGGCGAAGATGTCACGGACAACTTTGCGGTCACGTCCGGGAATGGCAGCTTCACGATTCAGCCGAAGAGCGTCAAAGTCAGCGGCATCACCGCTTCTGACAAAAATTACGACGGCAATACGAAAGCCGACCTCGATATTTCCCAGGCAATATTTGATGGCATTGTGGAAGGCGATCAGCTGAGTTTGGATCCTAAGAAAGTTACCGGTGCCTTTGAAAACGCCAACGCTGGAAATGACAAGAAGGTTGACCTTAACATCGACAGCCATGCCCTAACAGGCGCTTCTGCGGCAAATTATGTTTTAGCCACGGACAATCAAAGTACAACTACTGCGACGATTAATAAGCTCGTGATTACCGTCACGCCGGATGATCAGACGATCATTTACGGCGAAACGCCAGGTTTTAGCGTTGCGTATTCAGGTTTCCTCGACGGCGAAACAGACAATGTTATTTCCTACAAAGATCAAATCATTTATACCGTCGGAAAAAATACGGCATCTGCGGATGATTACGCGTCGACACTATCGGTCGGGAATTACACGATCTTTGTCAATACGAATGGCCTTTCCGCAGACAACTACACGTTTACACCTGGCACCGGCACGCTGACGATTGATAGACGGCCGATCGCGGTTACTGCGGCAGATGGGGCGAACGTCACGAAAACTTACGACGGCACGACAACTGCGGATGTTCAGAACAGCGACTACGCCTTCACCGCCGTCGCGGGCAACAGCGCCTCCGGTATTGTGAATAACGACAATGTGACCCTGCGCTACTCCGCGGCTTACGACTCAAAAGATGTCGGCACACCTGCTGTGCACATGACAGGTCTTTCCATCGATAACGGCAATTACATATTGGCGACGAACGCCTTTGATATCGCCGGGACCATTAAGCCGAGGACATTAACGGTCACAGCTGACAACAAGACGATCACTTACGGAGAAAATGCACCGGCTTATACGGCCACATACGCCGGTTTTGTTCATGACGAAACTGCCAGCGCGCTTGGCGGCACATTGGCCTTTACCTGCGATTACGACACGAACGTTGCGACCAAACGCAATGCCGGAACGTACACGATCACGCCATCTGGATTGACATCAGGGAATTACACCATTTCGTTCATCTCTGGCATCCTGACGGTTAATAAGAAAGAAATTACGATTACGGCAAATAATCTGACCGGCATTTATGGCAATCCCTATGCACCAAACTTTGGGTACACCTATTCTGGTCTTGTTTACGACGAAAATTACGTCGATGTTGTCAACGGCACCGTCCTTTACACGACGAACAACTTCGAGACAACAGACGTCACCGTAAATGGAAAAACAACGAAGGTCATTTCTTCAACGGCTGGCGTGTATACGATCACCCCTAATGTGAGCGGATTAAGTGCCCAAAATTATTCGTTCGTAGCTGCCAATGGCACCTTTACGATTAATAAGTACGGATTGAATATTTCGGGCATTGTCGTCAAAGACAAAGTCTACGACGGCACAACAAATGTCGACGGTTCACAATTCGATTATAAAAATGTGAAGTACGACGGGCTGCTCGCCATCGATCAGGCCTACATCGATGCGCATCACGACGACGCCATCACGGCAGGCGGGGTATATGCGGACTCGGCAAACGTTGACAAAAATAAAACTGTGAACTTGAAGATCACTCTTTTGGAGTATCTCTCACAGAGATGCTACGTTTTGCAAGACGATAAGTCGCAGAAAACCGCGACGTCTTCGATCACAAAGCGGCCGGTGCTCATCACGGCGGACAGCAAGACTATTCAGTACGGCGAAGACGCGCCTCAATTGACCGTGACCTATTCTCAGACCAAGGACGCGAACGGCAAGGTTGTCGCGGCTTCCGGTTTGGTCGCCGGTGAAACGGCGGGCAAAGCGAACGTCACGTTAAGCACGACCTACGTCAAATACGATGATGTGAGAAGCTATAGGATTACAGTGGACGGCTTCACAAAGACAACAGGTTCAGCCGATCCGCATAACTATGTCCCGAACTACACACAGGGCACCTTAACTGTTAAATCCAATCAGCTGACCGCGCCGCAGCCGACATGGGACGCCACGGTCCCGGACAAGGTGACGTGGAACGCAGTCAGCGGGATCGGCAAGGTGGACGTTCAGGGTTATACCCTTACCCTTTACAGAAACGGTGAAGCCGTAGTCGGTTCCACCCGAACGGTTGCGGCTGCAGGCTCCCTTGAAATGAACTACAGTGATTTGATTCACAAAACAGGCGCAGGGACATACACCATTAAAATCAAAGCGAACGCGTCGACAGAAAACAACGCAGATCAAAAGAATGTGACAGACAGTGACGAAGGCGAATCAGGTGAATTGTACGCGGCAAATGTTACGTTCCAATTTGCAAGCGATGCGATCACACAGGCGGGCAAAGGCGATACGATTTCGATCGGCGGTCAGCCGACTTACACGATGCTCGCCGGTGAAACGGGTGTTGCGATCAATGCGGCGCTCAAGAACGCGACAGGGTATACGGTGCAATCCGTGACCTCAGACAAGAGTGTGGTGACCATCGCTGACAGCACAGATACCGCAAGAACAGACGCGTCTTACGCGAGCACAGTCTCGATGGACGCGGGATTAAAGACCGCGGGTCCGGTCACCGTTAGTATCGCCTTGTCTGCGCGCCCGGCGACCCTAAGTGTCACCGTGACACCGCGTCCGGGAACTGGCCAGGCAAAGGCGACCTATGGTTATTCGGAAACGGATGCGCCGAGCTTCACTGCGACAGTGAATGTGGACTCCTCCGGTGATAATATCGGGACAGGTGACTATACCTACACTTACCGCTGGGATTATCGGATCGGCGCAAAGGATGTTCACGAAGGGACAGCGTTCACGTCATCCAATACTTGGAAACTGCCGACGGGGTTAGCGGCGAATGCATCACGGACGTATTACACGGTGCGCTGTATCGTCACGGCGAAGAGAAACGACAACGGTCAAACCACGACAACCGTAGAAAGCTGGGACGCGGTGTCTTACGTCACCAACGTGACGATCACGGCACGTTCGATCACAAATACAGACTTTACTATTAGTAAAATTGACAACGTGATCTACAACGGCTCAGCTCACACGCCGGAACCGGCGGTAACGGACACCGGTAGAAATGTGGCGTTGGTCGAAGGCACAGACTTTACCTACAGCTACAGCAATAATGTCGATGCTGGCACCGCAACGGTGATCATCACGGGCAAAGGCAATTACGCGGATAAGATCACAAGAACGTTCACGATTAATCCGAGACACGTCAGCTTCAGCGGTAATTCACACGAGATTACATATGACGGAACAAATCATAGCTATTCTGATATCACAGAAGGCGGACAGAATTATGAAGCAAAGGACGCCAACAGCGGTTTGGTATCCGGGCATACAAGCAACGTGGAATACCATGTGACTGGAACAGAAGCTGGAAATCATTCGGGTTCGATTACGCCTTCGGCAGACATTGTCATTAGAGACGCAAATAAAGTTGACGTTACAAAGAATTATGTTGTCGAATCAAGAGCGGGAAGTTTAATCATTAATCAGTCATTGGCTGATTGGAAAATTTTTTTGACGGACAATACGTACATTTATGACGGCACAGCGCATCATATGATCAACGCGCCGACGACCGATCCGAACGCGAACGGCGCGAAGACCGGCACGACCACGTACACCTATTCGACTGAGCTCAATGGCAATTACGTCAGTGATTTGACATCACTCACAAGAACGAATGCTGGTTCGACAACGATTTACGTGAAAGCCACCAACCCGAATTACAGCAAGACAGCGACAACGCAGGCCGATTTGATCATTGACAAAAGAGCAATCAGTTTCGACGGCCATTCAATCGATGAAAACGTCACATATGATGGCGCAGAACATGGCACGACAGCATTCACAATTGGCGGCAAAGATTATGCGGCAAAAGATGACACGAACGGCCTTGCGGCAGGCCACAAGAGTAATGTGACCTACAGCCTTAAAGGCACAGATGTCGGCGATTATACAGGGAAAATCACTTCTGGAAATATTGTCATCACCGATGCAAAGGGCCAGAATGTCACAGACAATTACGCGATTCAGTTACGTCTTGGAACGATGAAGATTGTTGAGACAAATGCAGCCTGGACCATCGCCCTTGACAATGATACCGTCACCTATGACGGTACGGCGCACTACAACACAAAGGCTGTCGCGTCGCAGGCATTAAGCGGAGAAACGCGCTATGAGTATTCGCTTGACGGCGTGACTTATTACGATGATTTAACATCATTGACAAAGGTCAACGCGGGCACGTACACGATTGACGTCAAAGCGACGAATCCGAACTACAGCAAACCCGCCACAACGACTGCAACGCTGACGATTAATCCCAAACCGGTCACCATAACTTGGACAGGCGATGCCTTTGTCTACGACGGCACAACCAAATTGGTTACGGCTGAAGTCAGCAACAAAGCGAAAGATGATGATACCTTTACGCTTGGCTACGGCGGCACCCGCGAAGCGAGCGCAGTCGGCAGCTATTCAGCAAAGGTCACGTCACTTGGCAACGACAATTACACGTTAGACGGCGCGACGGGGATCGATCACAATTGGTCCATCGGTTATCTGGCGACAGACGCGTCGGCGACGGTATCCGGTACGATGGGCAAAAATGACTGGTATGTCGGCAGAGACACCAAGCTGAACGCGCCGGCGGGTTATCAAATTTCCCGCGGCGAAAGCGATTGGACGAGCTCCATCTGCTATCCCAAGGACGGACAGTACACGGATGTTCAGTACAAACTGAAGAACATCCAAACCGGACAGATCACTGATTTCAAGACGGTTTCCTTCAAGGTCGATCAGTCTCAGCCGACGGGCACAATCCGCGATGGATCGAAGGACATCACCGATATCGATTCAAAAATCGCGTATCATTACATTTATCCGGATCAAGTGACTTTAACGATTGTGGCTAACGATCAGGAAAATTTGAGCGGCGTTGACACGATCGCCTATCAAGTTGTCACAAAGGGTCAGACTTTCGATCCGAACGGCACATGGCAGACCTACACGAACGCGTTTAATATCGCGGCGAATACAGAAGCCGTGGTCTACGCGAAGATCACCGACAAGGCCGGCAACGTATCGATCATCCATACGGATGGGCTGGTCGTCTACACCAACGCCACGGACAAAGATAATATCAACTACACCTTGACGACTGGCCAAGACCAGATATCGGGCATCGCTTTGAACGGCAATACCGTGAAAACCGTTAAGCTTGGCGACACGACGCTTACAGAAGGCGAAGATTATCGCGTTGAAAATCATAAGCTGATAATTGACGGCGATTACCTTGAAACCTTGAGCGCAGGCGACCATAACTTAATCGTCAGCTGGAATCCGTTAGGCGAAACCGGTGAAACCAACGGCACGCTGCCAAACAACTCGACGATCACCGTTCACGTTTTGAAACATGAAGGGCAAGTTACCGATATCCAGAATCTTACCAAGACCTACGACGGCAGCGCGGTCGGCCATCCGACGTATACGAGCAAATCGACAGGCAACGCGACTTATCTTTACAAGAAAGCCGCAGACCCAGACGATGCTTATTCGATAACATCGCCGACAGACGCTGGCGATTACATCGTTAAAGTCATCGTTGGAACAGACAGCAAATACGAGGAAACCAGCGGCACGCAGACCTTTACGATCAATAGGCGTAAAGTCACCTTCACAGGTGTTTCGGATACGATCACTTATGATGGCAAGACGCATACCTATACGCAAGTGAACGCCAATGACGGCGGACTGGTCAGCGGACATCAGTACAGAGTTGACTACAAGCTCGAAGGCAAAAACGTGGGAACTTATACCGGCGACATTGCGGACAAGACGAAAGTCACAATTCTGTCTGGCAGTGACGATGTAACGCAAAACTACGACATCACGACAACTAACGGCCAGCTCATCATCAAGAAATCAGATGACGCTTGGACCATCAGCCTGGGCGATTCGACGCATACATACGACGGACAGCCTCACGCGATGAATACGACGCCCTCGGTCTCGGATCTCAATGGGACAACGACTTATTGGTATTCGTTCGATGAAGGCGAAGGCTACGTGAACGATCTGAGCGATCTGACCAAGGACGAAGCTGGCGATTACATCATTTATGTGAAGGCCGACAACACCAATTACAACACGACAGCCAAGACGAAGGCGCATTTGATCATCAATCCGAGCGATGCAAACTGGACCATCGCCCTTGACAATGATACCGTCACCTATGACGGCACGGCGCATTACAACACAAAGGCTGCCGCGTCGCAGGCATTAAGCGGAGAAACGCGCTATGAGTATTCGTTTGACGGCGTGACTTATTACGATGATTTAACATCATTGACAAAGGTCAACGCGGGCACGTACACGATTGACGTCAAAGCGACGAATCCGAACTACAGTAAGACAGCAACAACGCAAGCCGATTTGATTATTGACAAGCGGCCGGTGACCTTTACCGGTGTTTCAGATACGGTCACTTACGATGGACAAAATCATGCTTACACGCAGGTGAACGCCAATGACGGCGGGTTAGTCAGCGGACATCAATACACTGTTGGCTATACGCTCGAAGGTAAAAATGCGGGCACCTATATCGGCGGCATCGCGGACAAGACGCAGGTCACGATTCGATCCGGCAGTGACGACGTGACAGCCAACTACGACATCACGACAACACCGGGTACGCTGACGATCAACAAGACCGATGCACAATGGCGTGTCGATCTGCCTGACGATACCGTCACCTATGACGGCACAGCCCATCACAATACGAAGACGGCTAAGATCAATTCATTAGACGGCACGACGGTGCAGTATTCGTTTAATAAGGACAGCGGCTACGTCGATGACTTGTGCGATCTGACACAGACCGACGCGGGGACGTACACGATTTACGTGAAAGCCACGAACCCGAACTACACGACGTCTGAAAAAACGACAACCGCGGCGCTCACCATCAATAAGCGGCCGATCACCTTCACCGGTGAATCCGCAGAAATCACCTACGATGGTAATCCTCATACTTATACAAAGGTTACCATCGGCAGTGACGGACTGGCGTCAGGCCACACGAGCAATCTGACCTACAGCCTTGCAGGAAAAGATGCCGGCCATTATTCAGGAACACTGACACAGGACATCCACATTACCGACGGGGATAACAACGATGTAACGAAGAACTACGACATCACGGCACATAACGGCACCTTGATCATCGCGGCACGCCCGATCGCGGATTATCCGGACTTTACGGTCGGTGAAATCGCTGAGGTAACCTACGACGGTTCAGCGCACACACCCGAACCGGCGGTAACGGACACCGGCAGGGCAGACCGCAATCATGTGGTGCTGGTTAAAGACACCGACTTAACCTACCATTACAGCAACAATGTGGATGCCGGCACCGCGACGGTAACCATTACAGGCAGAGGCAACTACACCGGGACGATCGACAGAACGTTCACCATCAACAAGCGCCCGGTTAGCTTCACCGGCAAATCCTACACCCTTACTTACGACGGAAAGGCGCACCGATACGACGGCATCACCGTCGACGGTTTGCTCGATGGCCAGACAAGCGACGTCCGCTACAGTGTTTCCGGCACCAATGCCGGCACCTACGGCGGCGCGATCACGAAGGCCGAAGACATCAAGATCACGGACGGAAACAAAGACGTAACGGCCAATTACGCAGTCACATCGGCAGCCGGAAAACTCACGATTGACAAGAAAGACATCGCAAAGGCAGACGTGACCCTGGGCGAACTCGTGAAATTCAACAACCAGGCATTGACCCAGAAGATTCGGTCGGTTGTGGTCGACGGATTGACCGTGACCTACACCGTCGTCGGCGATACCGCAAGCCAGCCTGGCGTTTACACGCTCACTTTGACGGGTACCGGCAATTTCACCGGCACCTGCACAAAACCATGGGTGCTCACGGCGGATCAGAACGGCCAGACAGGCGATGTGGAAGGCAATGTCAACGTTGACGTTCATCTCAAGAACGAAGCGCCGAAGACGGACCTCATCACGAGCAAGGCGTCAGTCATTCAAATCACGGCGGACGCCAATGAAATGTCAGCGGTGGCGGACGGCGCGGTCCTGGATATCTGGCTTGAAAATACCGATATTTCAGACACCATCAGCCGTACGTCGAAGGATGCGTTCGAAAAGAAAGCGCCTGACCTTATCGTTGGCGCTTATGTGGACATCAGCCTGTACAAACAATTATTCGTCAAGGACCAGGCGCAGGCCAAAACACAGCTGCACAACGTGGCGCGGCCGATCCGGATCACGATGAAGCTTCCGAAGCGCCTCATCAACAACGATGCGAATTACAGACGCAGCTACAAGCTGTTCAGACTTCACGACGGCGTGGTTGAAATGATCCCGGTGGACTACAACGCCCAGGATCAGACTTTGACCTTCTCAAGCGATAAATTCTCGGAATACGCGATCGTTTACGCGGACGCCTATATCGGGAAATCCGCAGCGGACAAGGACAACCGGAACCATGCCGCCCGAATGATATGCCGAACGGCGTCAGCGAGAGGCCATCGGCAGCAGAACTTATCTGTCGGCAGCGCTGCACAGGTTCAGGCAGCAGGCGCTCAGTCCAATGGCGCGGCCTACAGGTCAGGGAGCCCGAAAACCGGGGACGATCAGACGATCGCGCTCTGGCTCATCCTGATGCTGGTCTCGTGCTTTGGCATGGGCGCGGTAATGAAAAGCCGTGGAAAGAACGGGTGAAAAAAACGGACAAAAAGACGATTTAGAAAAGCATCTAGAAAATGAAGTGTCCATTTTGGACTTGGCGTTGAAACGCAAACGAGGCTCTGAGAAAAACGCAGAGCCTCGTTTTTTTGTGTCTTTTTATTACTTCAGGCAAATTGTTCCCAGCCGCCGGTTTTGAGGACTCGGTCGGCGAGACGTTTAGCGTTGACAAAGCCTTGATCGACCAGTGACGCGGTGGCGGCCTGCAGGGCCGGAACAAAGGATTGGCTGAGGCGGTGCAGATGCTGCGCGGCGATTTTGGCGCCGAGACCGCAGGCTTTGGCGGCGCAGGCAAAATCCGCCGGCGTGATGTCGTCGAGGGACAGATGATCGCCGATTTTAAAGGCCATGCTGCGTGTGGAACTCGGGTAAATGGAGGTCGAGATCAAATCGTATGCCGGGGCCAGGCGGATCGCGGCTAGATTTTCATCGTAGAGCAGAGAAAAATTTTTCAAGTGGTTGTCGGTGTTGCCGATCAGGAAATTGAAAATGACTAAGTCCCACAGCTTTAACTGGTCGACAATAGGATTGGCTGAATAACGGCGCAGAAGCTCAAACATCCGCGGCAGGTAATGGTCGTCCGGCCCTTCGTATTTATGTTCCGAGGAGATCCCAAGGGCTTGGGCGAAATCCTCCTGGTGAAGGCGCTGGGGCATGGGCATGCCGTTAAGGGTTGGCGTCGAGCGGGAGAAGGTTCTGTCGTAGCGGCGCGTGGCGAGGAGCACGTCCTGGTCCCGGCCGCTGCCGACGTTGACGATAAAACTCTGGGGCACGGGGATACCGAGACGCTCGGCCGTCGTCAGCATCAGCTGTTCGTTGGTGACGATGTTGTCGAGACGGACGTGGCTCTGCTTGACGATGTGAGTGCTCGGCGCAGTGCCTCTGGGCAAAAACCATGCCCCGGTGTCGGGGCTGTGGTAAAGGCCGACCTTGCCCGAGGCGCCGGTCAGCGACAAATGGGCCTTGGTGACGAGCGCGGCGGAGACCGTCACGCCCTCGTTGGCGAGATCGTGCACCTGGGACATGGACAGCGGCTCGTAGTCGGGCGAAATCGCCGGCTCGGACGGATCGCTGATGGTGATGGCGCCGAGACATTCCCGCCCCAGCATTTTGAGCAGGGTGAGGTAATCGTCGGCGTCGATGTGCATCCAAGCGGCGACGGAGCGGCGGGTAAAGCCCTCGGGCAGCAGCCCTTCGAAATAATTCTTGGTGGTTTCCGGCGAAAATGGATCGCTCTGAAGGGGCAGATGCAGGGAAATGGGCCGTGCGTTTTCCCGGGACAGATAATCGGAAGCGTATTGAAACTGGGGCGGCGCAGCGGAAGTGCCTGACAGCGTGCCGACCAGCACGGGCTGCCCGCAGATTTCAATGGCGACGTCTAAAACACTCAAGCGTTGGTGCCTCTGGCGTTGAGCGTCGTGTCGAGCCCGAGCAGATTGGCCAGGTAAAGGGCTTTGCCGAGTTCGGCTGTGGGTTTGCCTCGCTCGAGATCGGAAATGAAACTGATGCTGAAGCCGGTAAATTCAGAAAGAAAAGCCTGGGTGTAATGCAGCTGTTTTCTGCGGTTGCGCAGGGCGGCACCAAATTCAGAGGTGTCATTGATTTTCATAAAAAATTCCCCCATTAATCAAAAATTAAGCCGAACGGCGAAAAAATAAAAATATAGAGAAAAAATGAGCCGTACGGCTTTATTTGCTTTGTAAAATGCATTATAAAAAAAATAAAAGAAATTGTCAATCCGAAGACTTGACAATCTTAAAACGGCGTGATAACATGCTCAATTGAACTCAAGTACAAAAATTTATCATTATTTTTTTAAAAAATTTTTGTATTTCTTCAAAAAAACTTTATAAATTGTCAATGCAAAAAGGCATGGATGGGCGTGAAACCGCTGATCAAAGGCGGTTTGAAGGAATTTTTTATTTTCCGGATTCGTTTTTCTGACTGATCAAAGGTCGGAAATTTCATCGATACCTTTTCTTTTTTGCTGTCTGAGTGTGTTTTTATTGGATTCGAAGGAGACAAACGCTAATGGTACAAGTACATCCTGTTCGATCTGGACTTCGTATCAGACAAAGTTTCTCGAAAATTGAAGAAGTTCTCGAGATGCCGAATCTGCTGGAGGTTCAGCTGGATTCCTACAAATGGTTCCTGGAAAAGGGCTTGCAGGAAGTTTTCGACGATATGCGCGAAATCACGGACTACACCGGCAATCTCGTGCTTCAATTTGTCGATTACGATCTGGAAGACAAAACGAAGTGTTCAATCGAAGAATGTAAGGAAAGAGATCAAACTTATTATCAGCCGCTCAAAGTCCGCGTGCGCCTGATCAATAAAGAAAAGAACGAAGTCAAGGAACAGAAGGTTTATCTGGCCGATCTTCACAAAATGACGCCGACCGGCACGTTTATCGTCAACGGGGCCGAACGTGTCATCGTCAGCCAGCTGGTCCGCTCGCCGGGAGCGTACTTCACCTCCGAAATGGACAAGAAAAACCGTATCCCGCTGTATCAGTCCCAGATCATTCCGAACCGCGGCGCCTGGCTCGAATACGAATCCGACGCCAACAATTTACTCTGGGTCAAGATCGACCGGACCCGTAAGATTTCCCTGACGCTGATGCTCAGAGCCTTCGGCCTGGGCGACGACAGCGACATCATCGGCATCTTCGGGGAAGATCCGCGCTTGATTGAAACCATGAAGAAGGACGCTGCCAGCGAAGTTAACAACCGCGTCAGCGGTCTTCTGGAAATTTACCGCCGTCTGCGCCCGGGTGAACCGCCAACAGTCGATTCGGCGGAATCACTGCTGACGTCGATGTTCTTCGACGACCGCCGTTACGATTTGGCAAAGGTCGGCCGCTACAAGTACAACAAAAAATTGGCACTGGCGTCCCGTCTGATCGGTCAGGTCGCTTTTGACGACGTCATTGACGAAGAAACCGGCGAAATCCTGATCGAAAAGGGCCAGAAATTCGACAAGGCAACGGCCTGGGCAATCCAGAACGCCGGCATCAACACCGTTCGCGTCGCCATCACCATTGACGGCGAAGAAGCGCCGTTCAACGTCATCGGCAACGACTTTGTCGATTTGACCGAACAGGATCTGCCTTTCGACGTGTCCGATCTCGGCATCAACGAATTCGTCTACAAACCGGTGCTCGACGAAATCATGAACGACGAAGCCCTTTCCGACGAAGAAAAACACGACGAAATCAAGCGCCGCCACCGTGAACTGATTCCAAAACATCTGCTTCACTCCGATTTGTACGCGACGGTTTCTTATTTCATGGGCCTGGAATACGGCATCGGCGAAACCGACGACATTGACCACTTGGGCAACCGCCGCCTGCGTTCTGTCGGGGAATTGCTCCAGAACCAGTTCAGAATTGGCTTGTCCAGAATGGAACGGGTGGTGCGCGAACGCATGAGCGTTCAGGACGATGAAATCCTGACGCCGCAGAGCCTCATCAACACTCGCCCGATCAACGCAGCCCTGAAGGAATTCTTCGGTTCCTCTCAGCTGTCTCAGTTCATGGACCAAAACAACCCGCTGTCAGAATTGACCCACAAGCGCCGTCTGTCGGCATTGGGGCCGGGCGGTTTGTCCAGAGAACGCGCCGGCTTTGAAGTGCGAGACGTTCACGACTCCCATTACGGCAGAATGTGCCCGATTGAAACGCCTGAAGGTCCGAATATCGGGCTGATCGGCTCCTTGGCCATTTACGCCCGCATCAACGAATACGGCTTTATCGAATCACCGTACCGCCGCGTTGTTGACGGTGTGGCCACGGACGAAGTCGTCTATTTAGCCGCCGACGAAGAAGGGGAATACGCGATCGCTCAGGCCAACGAACCTTTGGACGAAAACAACCGATTCGTTAACAGCCAGGTTACCGGCCGTGTCGGCAAGAACCGTGACTTTACGACCATCCACCGCGACGAAGTCGACTTCATGGACGTCTCGCCAAAACAGGTTGTCTCAGTCGCGGCTGCGCTGATTCCATTCCTCGAAAACGACGATGCCAACCGCGCCCTCATGGGGGCCAACATGCAGCGTCAGGCCGTGCCACTGCTCAAACCGGAAGCGCCGCTGGTTGGGACCGGGATGGAAGCCAAAGCGGCCCACGACTCCGGCGACTGCCAGATTGCCAGACGCGCCGGAACTGTCGCTTACGTTTCGGCAGATACCATTCGAATTCGTCCGGACGAAGGCGAAGGCATGGATGTCTACCACCTGCAGAAATACGAAAGAACCAACCAGGGCAACTGCATGAATCAGCGCCCGCTGGTTTACCACAATCAGCACGTCGACGCTGGGGAAATCATCTCCGACGGGATGGCCACCGAACAAGGCGAACTGGCCCTTGGCCGCAACGCCCTGATCGGCTTCATGACCTGGGAAGGCTACAACTATGAAGATGCGGTCCTGCTCAACGAAAACCTTCTGAAGGAAGACCGCTACACCTCGATTCACATCGCTGAATTTGAATGCGAAGCCCGCGAAACGAAGTTGGGGCCTGAAGAAATCACCCGCGACATTCCGAACGTCGGGGAAGACGCCCTGAAGAAACTCGACGAAAACGGGATCATTTACATCGGTGCAGAAGTCAAGTCCGAAGACATTCTGGTTGGGAAGGTCACGCCCAAGGGCGAAACCGATCTGTCGCCGGAAGAAAAACTGCTGCGCGCGATCTTTGGCGAAAAGGCCAGAGAAATCCGCGACACTTCTTTGAAAGTGCCTCACGGCGAACAGGGGATTGTCGTCGACGTCAAGGTCTTCTCGAGAGCCAATAAAGACGAAGATTTAAAACCGGGCGTCAACACGATGGTCCGCGTATATATCGCGACGAAGCGCAAAATTTCCGTCGGGGATAAAATGGCCGGGCGCCACGGGAACAAAGGGGTCATTTCCCGCATTCTGCCGCAGGAAGATATGCCGTTCCTGCCAGACGGGACGCCGCTGGATATCTGCTTGAACCCGTTGGGCGTGCCGTCCCGTATGAACATCGGGCAGGTGCTCGAAGTCCATCTCGGGATGGCGCTGCGCTCCCTCGGCCTGCACATCGCGACACCGGTCTTCGATGCGGCCAATGAAAATGACATCCGTGACCTTTTGGTCGAAGCCGGCCTGCCGGAAGACGGCAAGGTTCAGCTTTACGACGGTCGAACCGGCGAGCCCTTTGACGGCCGCGTCACCGTTGGGGTCATGTATTATCTGAAGCTGCACCACCTGGTCGACGACAAGATGCACGCCCGTTCAACCGGCCCGTACTCTTTGGTCACCCAGCAGCCGCTCGGTGGGAAGGCGCAGTTCGGCGGACAGCGTTTCGGCGAAATGGAAGTCTGGGCCCTCGAAGCTTACGGCGCAGCGCACACCCTCCGCGAAATTCAAACCATTAAATCCGATGACGTCGTCGGCCGTGTGAAGGCTTACGAAGCCATTGTCAAGGGCGAAAATATTCCGGAACCGGGCCTGCCTGAAGCCTTCAAGGTTTTGATCAAGGAACTCCAGGCGCTGGCCCTCGACGTCACCGTCAATACCGACGACGGCGAACACCTCGACGTGCTGGATATCGACCTGGCTCAGGAAGCTTACGATAACGGCGAATTCGATCAGAAGAAACCGCACGAACATCACGAGGCTGAAGAAGCGGAAGATCAGGACGAAGAAGAAGCCGCACAGTCGCTGTTCGACGATTTGTCCGGGGCTTCCGACGATCAGATGGCGACGGAAGATGATTATTCCGACGAAGATATGTTCGGCATTATCAACGGCCAGGATATTGATGCGGATTTGAACGATAATGAGGAGTAAAAGATGATCAATCCACAGGATTTAAAATTTGAATCGATCCAGATCAGTCTGGCATCACCGGAAAAGATCCGCCAGTGGTCCCGCGGTGAAGTCAAAAAACCTGAAACGATCAACTATCGTACATTAAAACCGGAAAAGGACGGCCTGTTCTGCGAAAAGATTTTCGGGCCGACCAAGGACTGGGAATGTAACTGCGGCAAATACAAGCGGATCCGCCACAAAGGCATCGTCTGCGAAAACTGCGGGGTCGAAGTCACCCGGGCGAAGGTTCGCCGCGAACGCATGGGCCACATCGAGCTGGCTTCTCCGGTTTCGCACATCTGGTATTTCAAGGGGATTCCGAGCCGGATGGGTCTGATCCTCGAAATGTCGCCGAAAGAATTGGAACGCGTCATTTATTTCGCGTCGTATATTGTCACCGATCCGGGCGATTCGCCGCTGGCTTACAAACAGCTGCTCTCGGACACAGAATACCGCGAAGCCAGACAGCAGTACGGCAGAAGCTTCAGAGCCAGCATCGGCGCAGAAGCCATCAAAGAATTGCTGCAGATGGTCGACTTGGACCAGGACGAAGCGGTGCTCAAGGAAGAACTGAAAACCGCCACCGGCCAGAAACGCATCAAGGTGGCGCGCCATCTTGAAGCGGTCGAAGCGTTTAAATCGTCCAACAACAAACCGGAATGGATGATTCTCGACTGCATCCCGGTCATTCCGCCGGAACTGCGCCCGATGGTTCAGCTGGACGGCGGCCGGTTCGCCACCTCCGACTTGAACGATTTGTACCGCAGAGTTATCAATAGAAACAACCGTTTAAAGAAACTCCTGGAACTCGACGCGCCGGACATCATCATTCAGAACGAAAAGCGCATGCTCCAGGAAGCCGTTGATGCCTTAATTGACAACGGCCGCCGAGGCCGTGCAATCACAGGCCCGGGCAACCGTCCGTACAAATCCTTGAGCGATATGCTCAAAGGGAAACAAGGGCGTTTCCGTCAGAACCTCCTTGGCAAACGTGTCGACTACTCTGGCCGTTCGGTTATCGTCGTCGGTCCGGAACTGAAAATGTACCAGTGCGGTCTGCCGAAGGAAATGGCCATCGAATTGTTCAAGCCTTTCGTCATGCACGAATTGGTGGACCGCGGCATCAGCCAGAACATTAAAAACGCGAAGAAGACCGTCGAAAAGATGGATCCGATCGTCTGGGACGTGCTCGAAGATGTCATTCACGAACACCCGGTTCTGCTCAACCGCGCACCGACATTGCACCGCCTCGGGATTCAGGCCTTTGAACCGGTTCTCGTTGAAGGCCGTGCGATGAAATTGCATCCGCTGGCCTGCACCCCGTACAACGCCGACTTCGACGGCGACCAGATGGCCATTCACGTGCCGCTGTCCGTTGAAGCACAGGCTGAAGCGCGTTTCCTGATGATGGCCTGCAACAACATCCTCAAACCTCAGGATGGGACGCCGGTTGTCGTGCCGACGCAGGATATGATCCTCGGCGCCTACTACATTACGCTGGAAATGAACGACGAAGAAGAAGCTGCACACGGCAGCTTCGCTCCGGCGGACTATGAACCGGTCATCTCCGATGAAATGCCGGTCTTCTGCGACGAGGCAGAAATGGAAATGGCATTGGCCAACCACGCCGTCGGCCTGCACAAGCGGGTCAAGGTTCGGGAACACCGTACCATTAACGGCGTCGATCACGTCGGATTCATCGAATCAACCGTCGGCCGTTTTATCTACAACCAAGTCATTCCACAGGATTTGGGCTTTGTCGAAAGAGATCCGGATAAACCGGAAACTTACTTCAAACTTGAAATCGATCAGGTCGTCAAAAAAGGCGTCTTGAGCAAGATTGTCGACAAGTGCTTCAGAAAACACGGACCAACCATCACTTCTGAAATGCTCGACGAAATCAAACGACTCGGCTACAAGCATTCGACCTTGTCCGGAATTACCGTCGGCGTCGCCGACATGCAGGTGCCGGGGAACAAAGAAGAAATATTGGCCGCTGCCGACGAAAAGATCGACGAAAACCAGGCCAATTACGAAATGGGGCTGATCTCTTGGGATGAACGCCACAACAATATCCGCGATATCTGGAATGCAGCGACGGACGAAGTTACCCGCTCCCTGCTCGATAATCTGGGCCGCTTGAATCCAATCCACATGATGGCCGATTCCGGGGCCCGTGGTTCTGACAACCAGATCCGTCAGCTCGCCGGGATGCGCGGCTTGATGGCGAAAACCGACGGGGACATCGTTGAATTGCCGATCCGCTCCAACTTCCGTGAAGGGCTCAACATTTTGGAATTCTTCTCCAGTTCCCACGGGGCCAGAAAGGGCTTGACCGACACCGCTCTGAGAACGGCCGACTCCGGTTACCTGACCCGCCGTCTCGTTGACGTCTCTCAGGACGTGATCGTCCGCGAAGAAGACTGCGGCACCGAACACGGCTACGAAGTCCACGCGCTGAAAGAAAACAACGAAGTTATCGAAAGTCTCGGCGAACGTATTGCCGGGCGCTACGCACACGAAGATATTGTCGATCCCAATACCGGCGAAGTGCTGGTGGCCAAGGACGACGTCATCACTCGGGAAATGGCGGACAAGATCGACGAACTCGGCATCGAATCCGTTAGTATCCGCGCGGTCTTCAACTGCGAAGCAAAACACGGCGTCTGCCGCAAGTGCTATGGGGTTGACCTGACGACTTGGAAGCCGGTCAATATCGGCGAAGCCGTCGGGACCATCGCCGCACAGTCTATCGGCGAACCAGGGACTCAGCTGACCATGAGAACCTTCCACGCCGGCGGGGTTGCATCTGGGGACGATATCACCCAGGGGCTCCCGCGTGTCGAAGAATTGTTCGAAGCCAGAAGACCGAAAGGCCAGGCCATTGTCACCGAAATTGCCGGGGTTGTCGATATACAGGAAGGCAAACGCGTCGAAGCGATCGTGTCGGCACCGGATGGCAATTCGAAGAGCTACGTCATTCCTTACGGGGCCAGACTGAAAGTTGCGACCGGCGATTCCGTCGAAGCGGGACAGCCATTAACAGAAGGGTCCATCAACCCCAATGACATCCTGCGTATACAAGGGGTCGAGGCCGTTCAGGCTTACCTCTTGACAGAAGTGCAGAAGGTTTACCGACTGCAGGGGGTTCACATCTCGGATAAGCATATCGAAGTCATCATTCGTCAGATGCTGAGAAAGGTCAAGATCGAAGATTCAGGGGACACGGACCTGATCACCGGCACCGTCGTCGATATTTTCGACGCCCGCGAAGCCAACAACAAGGCTTTGGATCACGGCCTCGAACCGTGTACCTATTCCCGAGACCTGCTCGGAATCACAAAGGCAGCGTTGGCGACGGATTCCTTCCTGTCGGCAGCTTCCTTCCAGGAAACAACCCGCGTCCTGACCGATGCGGCGGTGAAAGGAAAGATCGACCCGTTGATGGGCCTAAAGGAAAATGTCATCATCGGTCAGCTGATTCCGGCCGGGACCGGGATTCGCGAATACGAAAACGTCGGCCTGGAATACGATGAAAATGTGCTCGACGACGAAATCGACGCATCAGCCGATTTGGCAGATGACGACGATTTGATTGACGACATCGCCGAAGGGGAAACCGAAGGCTTGGACGTGGTCATCGACGATGAAAACATCCTCGCAAAACGTGTCGAAGAAGAACGGAAATCCATCGACGACAGCATTGAAAAGAACGCCGAACTTTCGAAAGCCTTCGATATGTTCGACATGGATTTCTTAAGCGATGACGACGCAGAAGCAGACGACCAGCCGGACAGTCAAACCGATTCAGACGACAGCCATACAAATGATGGCGGCTCCGGCGATATCCTCGGCTGAACGGATAAAAAAAGCCTTGACACTGAATCAGCAGAAAGGTAAAATAATCACGCATGCTTTTTTGAGTGTGCATCAATGCCAAATGAGAATCCTATGAAAATAGATGTAGAGACTTTTAAAAGCTCACCCAAGGTCATCGGATTGAATCAAACGATGAAAAAAATGCGGAAAGACGAAATCCGCCTTGTTGTGCTCGCAGAGGACTGCGACGCACCGATTGCCGAGACGGTCAGAGAAGCCTGTGAAAAAAATCAGGTGCGCTGTATTGTCGCTGGGACCAAGGTGGAAATCGGCAAAGCTTGTGGAATCGACAGACCCGCAGCCGTAATCGGCTTTTTGGATGAGTGAAAAAACGATCAAGCAAGGCATGGTTATCTCCGGCACCTTCTTTATTAAGCAAAGAATGTGCCGGTTTTAATAAAAATTTAAATGAGGAGGTGCAGCACTGAATGCCTACCATTAATCAGCTTGTTAAACAAGGAAGAAAATCGGCAGTTCTGAAAACGAAGACGCCGGCTTTGAAGAGCAACCCGCAGAAACGCGGCGTGTGTACCGCTGTCCGTACAGCCACACCGAAAAAGCCGAACTCAGCACTTCGTAAAATTGCCAGAGTTAAACTTGTCAATGGCATGGAAGTTACGGCTTATATTCCAGGGATCGGTCACAACCTGCAGGAACACTCGATTGTTCTCGTTAAGGGCGGCCGTGTTAAGGATTTACCTGGGGTTCGTTATAAGATTATTCGTGGCGCGCTCGATGCCGCTGGCGTAGAAGACCGCAAGCAAGCTCGATCCAAATACGGGGCTAAAAAGCCTAAAAAATAAGTAGTGCAGTCAGAGCCGCGTCATAAGAATAGAATCTTTTGATGTGGATTGGCCATTAACTCGAAAGCATTCGAGTTAAGTGCACGACGACATTTGGATGTCGAGTACCGATGAAAATCCAAAATTGTTAAGGAGGGAAGCAAGTGCCTAGAAAAGGACCAGTTCCTAAGAGAAAAGTACTGCCGGATCCGATCTACAAAAACACGATTGTGACGAAATTGATCAACAACGTGATGTTAGACGGTAAGAAAGGTGTCGCACAGCGTATCGTTTACGGTGCCTTTGATCTGGTAGCAGAAAAAACAGGAAAAGATGCGCTTGAAGCATTTCAAGAAGCAATCGCCAATATCACACCGGTATTGGAAGTTAAAGCAAGACGTGTTGGCGGGGCTACCTATCAGGTCCCAGTAGAAATTCGCGCAGACAGAAAACAGGCGTTGGCATTGAGATGGCTCGTCGGTTTTGCCCGTCAGCGTTCCGAACGTACGATGGTTGAACGCCTCGCAGGCGAAATCATGGATGCCTGCAACAATTCAGGCGGCGCTGTCAAACGCAAGGAAACCATGCACGCCATGGCAGAAGCCAACAAAGCCTTTGCTCACTTCAGATGGTAAGCGTTTTAGGTTAGATCAAAATAACCAGAACAAGGAGAAATTGTGGCTAGAGAATATAGTTTGGAAAATACGCGGAATATCGGCATCATGGCGCACATCGATGCGGGTAAAACCACGACGACAGAACGTATCCTTTACTATTCCGGGAAAATCCATAAAATCGGCGAAACCCACGATGGGGCTTCCCAGATGGACTGGATGGCGCAGGAACAGGAAAGAGGGATCACCATCACTTCTGCGGCTACGACTTGTCATTGGAAGGGGAATCGAATCAACATCATCGATACTCCGGGGCACGTCGACTTTACCGTTGAAGTTGAACGTTCTTTGAGAGTCTTGGATGGTGCCGTTGCTGTTTTCGACGCCAAGGCAGGGGTTGAACCGCAGTCAGAAACGGTTTGGCGCCAGGCTGACGAATACGACGTTCCGCGTTTGGTTTATATCAATAAAATGGACGTTACCGGGGCTGACTTCTACATGTCAGTCGATACCCTGGTCGACCGTTTAAACGCCAACCCAATTTGTATTCAGCTGCCGATCGGCGCTGAACATGACTTTATCGGGATCATTGACTTGATCAAGATGAAGGCTGAAATCTACAAAGACGAATTGGGCGAACAGATTGAAATCACCGACATTCCAGATGATATGAAGGACAAGGCCGAAGAATATCGCGACAAGATGCTCGAAGGCTTGGCCGAAGTCGATGACGACTTAATGGAAAAATATCTGGATGGTCAGGAAATTTCTGAAGAAGAAATTAAACGTGCAATCCGTAAAGGGACAGTTGAATTGAAACTCGTTGCCGTCACCTGCGGCTCCTCTTACAAGAACAAAGGGGTCCAGATGCTGGTTGACGCCATTGTCGATTATCTGCCGTCGCCACTGGACGTTCCGGCTGTTAAGGGGATTGACCCGAATACGGACGAAGAAACGACGCGTGAAGCATCTGATGATGAAAAATTCTCAGCACTCGCATTTAAGATCATGACTGACCCGTACGTCGGGAAACTGGCCTTTATGCGTGTGTACTCTGGGAAAGCTGAAGCAGGCTCTTACGTCTACAATTCATCAAAAGATAAACGCGAAAGATTGGGCCGCATCCTTCTGATGCACGCCAATCACCGTCAGGAATTAACCGAAGTTTATACCGGCGATATCGTCGCTGCGGTTGGTCTGAAAGACACCGGTACAGGGGATACCCTCTGCGATCCGGATCACCCGATTATCCTCGAAAGCATGGAATTCCCGGATCCGGTTATTTCCGTTGCTGTTGAACCGAAGACCAAGGCGGGTCAGGAAAAGATGACCGTTGCCCTGATGAAATTGGCCGAAGAAGATCCGACCTTCAAAACTCACACAGATGAAGAAACTGGTCAGACGATCATTTCCGGGATGGGCGAACTCCATCTGGACATCATCATCGACCGTATGCTGCGTGAATTCAAGGTCGAAGCCAATATCGGTAAACCACAGGTTGCTTACAAAGAAACCATCACCAAGAAGGTTGACGCTGAAGGCAAGTTCGCTCGTCAGTCTGGTGGCCGCGGTCAGTACGGTCATTGCTTGATCACCTTGGAACCGTTGGAAGCCGGCGAAGGTTTTGTCTTCGAAAATAAAGTTGTCGGTGGTGCGATTCCGAAAGAATTCATCGGACCGATCGAACAGGGGATCAAAGAAGCGATGCAGAACGGTGTTGTCGCCGGCTATCCGGTTATTGACGTTAAAGCAACTGTCTACGACGGTTCTTACCACGAAGTCGACTCCTCAGAAATGGCCTTTAAGGTCGCTGGGTCGATGGCGTTCAAAAACGGGATGCGCAAGGCTGCACCAGTTCTGATGGAACCGATGGAAAAACTCACGGTTGTCTGTCCGGAAGAATACATGGGCGACGTCATGGGGGATATCAACTCAAGACGCGGCCGTGTTGAAGGGATGGAAGCCCGTCAGAACGGCACACAGCAGATCACAGGTGTTGTACCGCTGGCTGAAATGTTCGGTTATGCCACTTCACTGAGAAGTAAAACGCAGGGCCGCGGGATTTCAACCATGCAGTTCTCACACTACGAAGCTGTTCCGAAATCAATCGCTGAAAAAATTATTGAAGGCAAAGAATAATGGTTCTCAACCATTTGTCTTGAATCAGATAGTATAGAAAGGAATTTAAAATGGCAAAAGAAAAATTTGATAGATCGAAACCGCATGTAAACATCGGGACAATCGGTCACGTTGACCACGGTAAAACCACATTAACGGCAGCCATCACCAAAGTGCTGCACGCGAGATACGGCTCTGGTGAAGAAGTTGCATTCGAAAACATCGATAAAGCACCAGAAGAAAGAGAACGTGGGATCACCATCTCAACGGCACACGTTGAATACGAAACCCCGAACCGCCACTACGCACACGTTGACTGCCCGGGCCACGCCGACTACGTCAAAAACATGATCACCGGTGCTGCACAGATGGACGGCGCCATTCTGGTCGTTTCAGCAGCAGACGGTCCAATGCCGCAGACCCGTGAACACATCCTGCTCGCACGTCAGGTCGGTGTTCCGTACATCGTCGTCTTCTTGAACAAAGCCGATCAGGTCGATGACCCAGAACTGATCGAACTCGTTGAAATGGAAGTCCGCGACCTGCTCAACGAATACGACTTCCCAGGGGACGACACCCCAATCGTTGTCGGTTCCGCACTGAAAGCCCTGGAAGATCCAATGGGCCCAGATGGTGACAAGATTGTCGAACTGATGGAAGAAGTCGACAACTACATCCCAGAACCGAAGAGAGACTTAGACAAACCATTCCTGATGCCAGTCGAAGACGTCTTCTCCATCACCGGCCGCGGTACCGTTGCAACCGGCCGTGTTGAAAGAGGGGTTGTCCACATCGGCGACGAAGTCGACATCGTCGGGATCAAAGAACCGAGAAAGACCACCGTCACCGGGATCGAAATGTTCCGTAAATCACTGGACGAAGGCCGTTCAGGGGACAACATCGGTGCATTGCTCCGTGGGATCGATCGTACTCAGATCGAAAGAGGCCAGGTTCTGGCACAGCCGGGCACCATTCACCCGCACACCCACTTCACCGCACAGGTCTACGTACTGACCAAAGAAGAAGGCGGCCGCCACACACCGTTCTTTGACGGATACCGTCCGCAGTTCTACTTCAGAACCACCGACGTTACCGGCGACATCAAACTGCCGGAAGGCGTAGAAATGGTCATGCCTGGCGACCACATCGAAATGGAAGTCACCCTGATCACACCGATCGCTATTGAAGAAGGATTAAGATTCGCTATCCGCGAAGGCGGCCACACCGTTGGTTCCGGCGCTGTTGCGAAGATCATTGAATAATCTTTAAACAAAGCATCACAATAAAAAGCTCGTGTCATTTTGACACGAGCTTTTTTTGCGGTTAACCTAAAGAAAAACTTAATAAAAACTTTATTTTTTAGCCACATTTAAAAAAATGAAAAATTACAGAAAAAAATCTTGCCAACATCAGGGGAATGCATTATACTAGTCAAAGTTGGCTGTCTGCGATGAACCAAGATATTGCTGTTACTAATTCAGGTCATTCTTGGGGAGTATGTCACGATCTTTGAATCGGGCGACGATCATCACCGTCAAAAAGATGAGCAAGTCTGCTCGCTTTTTTTAAGACAGTGACTTTAAACACCCGGAGGGGTGGGTGATGATACAGCAACACCTAAACACTTTATTATTTTAAGGAGGATTGTTTCAGGTATGAGCAACCAAAAAATTAGAATTCGTTTAAAAGCTTTTGATCACGTTTTGCTTGATCAGTCAGCGAAACGCATCGTCGAAACGGCGAACCGCACAGGCGCTTCCGTTTCCGGTCCGGTGCCGCTGCCGACTGAAAAAGAAATTGTGACAATCTTGAGGGCTGTACACAAGTACAAGTATTCAAGAGAACAGTTTGAAATCAGAACACACAAGCGTCTGATTGATATCGTTAACCCAACACCGAAAACAGTTGATGCACTGATGCGCCTCAACCTTCCTTCCGGCGTCGATATCGAAATCAAATTATAAGAAGCTTTTACAGCGAACCAAGAATTATGATCGCGAAAGCGATCCAATGATCAGGAGGAAATATGAAAAAAGCGATTATCGGTAAAAAAATCGGCATGACGCAGATTTTTAAAGAAGACGGTACTGTTGTTCCAGTAACAGTCGTTGAAGCAGGTCCTTGCACGGTCGTTCAGAAAAAGACTGTGGAAACCGATGGCTACGATGCCGTTCAGCTCGCATTCGGCGACATTAAAGAAAAAAATGTCACCAAGCCAGTTAAAGGTCACTTTGACAAATACGGCGTTAAATACGCGCGCATCCTTCGCGAATTCAGATTGGATGACTGCAGCGCGTTAGAACCGGGTCAGGAACTCAAGGCTGACGTCTTTGAAGTTGGCGATCATGTTGATGTTTCAGGCCGTTCAAAAGGTAAAGGATACGCTGGCGCAATCAAACGCTGGGGACAGCAGAGAGGGCCGATGGCTCACGGTTCTAAATATCACCGTTCAGCGGGTTCTATGGGTGCTTCTGCCTACCCGTCACGCGTTCCGAAGGATAAACACATGGCCGGCCAGATGGGGAATAAAAATGTCACAACATTAAACCTTGAAGTGGTGTCTGTCGATGCAGAAAACAATCTGTTATTGATCAAAGGCGCTATCCCTGGTCCGAAGGGTTCTGTGGTTTCCGTAAAGAGCAGCGTCAAGGTTGCTAAATAACGACAGGAGGAAATCAAATGCCAAAAATCGATATTTTAGATATAAAAGGAAATGTTGTCGGCAATACCGAACTGAGCGAACGCGTATTCGGAATCGAACCGAATGAACCGGTTGTTCACCAGGTTATCGTTGTACAATTAGCCAATAAACGCCAGGGTACAAAGGGCAGCAAGACCCGTTCGGAAGTCCGCGGAGGCGGCAGAAAACCATGGCGCCAGAAGGGAACAGGCCGCGCACGCGCTGGTTCCAGCCGCTCACCATTGTGGATTGGCGGGGGCGTAATTTTTGCGCCGAAGAGCCGCGACTACAGCAAAAAGGTTAACAAGAAAGTTAAGAACTTGGCCATGCGTTCTGTCTTCTCGGCAAAGACTGCAGACCAGGAACTCAGAGTGGTTGATGCTTTCGATTTCGCTGCACCGAAGACCAAGGATATGGTCGCTGCGCTGGATGCACTCAATGCAAAAAACGCACTGATTGTCACTCCAGAAAAAGATGCAACCGTATATCTGTCAGCCCGCAACATCAACAAAGTTCAGGCCACGACGGTTTCTGAACTTAATGTTTACGACATGCTCAAATACGATGTGCTTGTCCTCACAAAAGACGCGCTCGCTAAAATTGAGGAGGTATATGCATAATGAAAGATCCCCGCGATATTATCATCAGCCCGATCATCTCTGAAAAGAGCATGGATCAAACCGAAGAAAAGAAATATTCATTCAAAGTTGCGAAGGACGCCAATAAGATTGAAATCCGCAACGCAGTTGAAGAAATTTTCGATGTCAAAGTCCAGAAGGTGTTCACTATGAACATGAAGGGCAAAAGAGTCCGCCGTGGCTACACCGTCGGCAAGAAACCGGACTGGAAAAAAGCCATCGTCAAACTGACAGATGACAGCAAGACCATCGAATTCTTTGAAGGGGTCTAATCCCTTTACCCGATAAGCAAAAGATATTAAAGGAGATTTGCGAATAATGGGAATTAAAAAATATAAACCGACTTCACCAGGTCGACGCAACATGAGCGTCAACACCTACGATGAAGTGACCAAACATGAACCAGAAAAATCCTTACTGACAAAGGTCAAGAAAAACGGCGGCCGCAACGTATACGGTAGAATCACCGTTCGTCACAAGGGCGGCGGTGCAAAACGCAAATACCGTATCATCGACTTCAAACGCGATAAATACGGTGTACCGGGCAAGGTTGTCGGGATCGAATACGATCCGAACCGCACAGCGAACATCGCACTGATTCAGTACGTAGACGGCGAAAAACGCTATATCCTCGCACCCCTCCGCTTACAGCCGGGGATGACGGTTATCTCTTCAGAAGATGCGGATATCAAAGTTGGCAACTGCCTGCCACTGGCCAATATTCCTGTTGGTACTTACGTACACAATATCGAATTTAAGCCGGGCAAAGGCGGCCAGATGGCGCGTTCCGCTGGCTCCAGCGCTCAGCTGATGGCGAAAGAAAACAACTACGCGACACTGAGACTTCCCTCAGGGGAAATGAGAATGGTCCGTCTGGAATGCCACGCAACCATCGGCGTTGTTGGCAACCTCGATCATCAGAATGTCCGAATCGGTAAAGCAGGCCGTAAACGTCATATGGGGATCCGCCCGACGGTCCGCGGTTCTGTTATGAACCCGAACGACCACCCGCATGGTGGTGGGGAAGGCCGCGCACCAGTCGGTCGTCCAGGACCTGTTACCCCATGGGGTAAACCGGCATTGGGTTACAAGACCCGCAAGAAGAGAAAACAATCTGATAAGCTGATTGTCAGACGCCGCAATGCCAAGTAACGAGGAGGAATAGAATGAGTCGATCATTAAAGAAAGGGCCTTTCGTCGAAGAAAGACTTTTAAAAAGAATTGAAGAAATGAACGAAAAGGGCGAAAAGAAAGTCGTCAAGACTTGGTCCCGTTCATCCACTATTTTCCCTCAGTTTGTTGGGCACACCATTGCAGTTCACGACGGCCGTAAACACGTGCCGGTTTATTGCACAGAAGACATGGTTGGCCACAAATTGGGTGAATTTGCACCGACCCGTACATTCAGAGGTCATGCCGGCGCGAAGAAGACCGCCGCTAAATAAGCCTTAAAGGAGGAAATTTATGGAAGCTAAAGCAACCGCAAAAAACGTCCGTGTTTCATCCAGAAAGGCAAAACTTGTCGCTGACGCAATCAGAGGCAAAAGCGTTGGAGAAGCACTTTCGATCTTACAGTTAGCGCCGAATAAAGCCGCTAGAATTATCGAAAAGGTTGTCCTTTCTGCATACGCAAACGCGGAAAACAATCACAACATGAATACAGACACCCTGTATATCGCTCAGATTTCGGCAAATCAGGGCCCAACTTTGAAACGTTGGAAGGCTGGTCCGAAGGGCCGTGCATTCCCGATCAAGAAGAGAACGTCCATCATCACTGCCGTATTAAAAGAAGCAGATTCTAATGAATAATTAGGGGGTAAATCAATTTGGGTCAAAAAGTTAACGCATTTGGTTTTCGCGTAGGCGTCATCAAAGACTGGAATGCCAAATGGTATGCGAACGATAGAGATTTCGCTGACAATCTGATTGAAGATAATAAACTTCGCAGCTATATCAAGAAAAGCCAGTTCCAGGCTGGTGTTTCCAACATTGTCATCGAAAGATTTGGAAATAAAGTTAGAATTCACATTTACACCGCAAAACCGGGTATGATCATCGGCCGCGGCGGCGCAGGAATTGAAGCCCTCCGTCTCGAACTTGAAAAGATGATCAAAAAGACGGTTTACATCAATATCGTTGAAGTTAAGAACATCGATATGGATGCGCAGCTCGTCGCTGAAAACATTGCCGGACAGCTTGAAAGAAGAATTTCCTTCAGACGTGCAATGAAACAATGCATTCAGAGAACCATGCGCGCCGGCGCAAAGGGAATCAAAACCTTGGTTTCCGGCCGACTCAACGGCGCAGAAATGGCTAGAAAAGAAGGCTATGCACAGGGCAACGTGCCGCTGCAAACCCTTCGCGCTGACATTTCCTACGGATTTGCTGAAGCAGATACCACGTACGGCAAGATCGGCGTCAAAGTCTGGATCAATAAGGGCGAAATTCTGACCGGCCGTGAAGATATTCTGGCCGATGCGCAGAAAGCAGACGACAAGCGCGGGGGAAGAAAGAACAACAGCCGCCGCAAGGCAGCACCGCGCAATGATGCGTAAAGGAGGATGTTGAGATGTTAATGCCTAAGCGTGTAAAACGCAGAAAACAACATAGAGGCCGCATGAAGGGCAAAGCCATGCGCGGCAATACCGTGACTTACGGCGATTTTGGCATCCAGGCTCTTGAACCGGCATGGATTACTTCAAATCAAATTGAAGCAGCTCGTGTCGCCATGACCAGATACACACGCCGTGGTGGTAAAGTTTGGATTAAAATTTTCCCGGACAAACCGGTTACAGCTCAGCCAGCTGAAACACGTATGGGTAAAGGGAAAGGTTCACCGGAATACTGGGTAGCTGTTGTCAAACCTGGCCGCGTAATGTTCGAAATCGGCGGCATTCCGGAAGTTCAGGCAAGAGAAGCTCTGCGCTTGGCGCAGCACAAACTGCCGATTAAAACAAAGGTCATCAAGAAGGTTGACCAGGAAGCAGCAGGTGAAAACGCATGAGCAAGCAGATGAAAGAATTAAGAAGTCTTAACGATACAGAATTGAATGCGAAATTGGCAGATCTCAAAGAAGAACTGTTTAATTTGCGTTTTCAAAGTGTAACGGGTCAGCTCGAAAATCCGATGCGGATTCGGGAAGTCAAGAAGACTTACGCCCGTATTCAAACCATTTTAACTGAACGTAAAATGGGGATTAACCAGGCATAAGAAGGAAGGATAGCTGATGGAACGTAATGAAAGAAAAACGCGAATCGGTAAAGTTGTCAGCGACAAAATGGACAAGACAGTCGTCGTCGCCATTGAAACTTTTAAAAAGCATCCGCTCTACAAGAAACGCGTAAAAGATACAGTTAAATTTAAAGCTCACGACGAAAACAACGAATGCCATGTCGGCGATACCGTCAAATGCATGGAAACCAGAAAGCTTAGTAAAGACAAGAACTGGCGTGTCGTTGAAATTGTCGAAAAGGCATTATAATTACTACGGAGGTATCAGAGATGATTCAACAAGAAACAAGATTGAAAGTCGCTGATAACACTGGTGCAAAGGAATTGCTCTGCATCCGTGTACTCGGTGGTTCTGGCAGACGTTATGCCAATATCGGAGATGTCATTGTCGCTTCAGTTAAAAGTGCGAGCCCAGGCGGCGACGTCAAAAAAGGTGACGTTGTCAAGGCTGTGGTTGTTCGTTCAAAACGCGGTGTCCGCCGTAACGACGGTTCTTACATTAAATTCGATCAGAACGCTGCTGTTCTGATCAACGACGATAAGAACCCGCGTGGAACCCGTATTTTCGGGCCTGTTGCCAGAGAATTACGCGATAAGAAATACATGAGAATCGTGTCTTTGGCTCCTGAAGTAATTTAAGGAGGTTTCCAGATGACAAGAAAATTACATGTAAAAACAGGAGATAACGTTCAAGTTATTTCCGGTAAAGATCTCGGCAAAACAGGCAAAGTCATTGCAGTTGATTTCGAAAACGCCCGCGTTAAAGTCGAAGGGGTCAACATTCAGACCAAACACAAGAAACCGAATCAGGCAATGCAGCAGGGCAGCATTGTCAAACAGGAAGGCTTTATCGACGCCTCCAACGTACTGCTTTACTGCGAAAAATGCGGCAGAGGCGTGCGCACTGGAATCAAAGTCAACGAAGATGGCTCCAAAGTCTGTGTATGTAAAAAATGCGGCACGGAACTTGATTAATAGGGGAGTTAACAATGACAAGACTGAAAGATAAATATGTGAATGAAGCCGTTCCAGCACTGAAGGAAAAATTCGGCTACAAAAATCCGATGCAGGTTCCAAAACTGGTTAAAGTCGTGATCAACATGGGTCTCGGCGATTGCAAAGATAATTCCAAGCTGCTCGAAGCAGCGGTCAATGATATGAGCATCATCAGCGGACAGCATCCAATTGTGACCAAGGCTAAAAAATCCGTTGCAAACTTTAAAGTTCGTGAAGGCCAGAGCGTCGGCGCAAAGGTTACCCTGCGTGCAGACAGAATGTACGAATTCTGTGATAAGCTCTTCAACATCGCGCTTCCGCGTGTCCGCGACTTCCACGGTCTGAATAATCATTCATTCGATGGCCGCGGCAACTACGCTTTCGGGATTCGCGAACAGCTCATCTTCCCGGAAATCGAATACGATAAAGTTGAAGCCGTCCGCGGGATGGACATCATGTTCGTCACAACAGCGCAGACTGACGAAGAAGCACACGAATTGTTGGCACAGCTTGGCTTGCCTTTTGAAAGATAGGAGAATCATTCATGGCAAAAACATCAATGAAGATGAAACAGCAGCGCAAGCAGAAGTATTCGACAAGAGAATACAATCGCTGCCGTATTTGCGGTAGACCGCACGGTTATTTGAGAAAATACGGGATTTGCAGAATCTGCTTCAGAGAATTAGCCTACAAGGGAGAAATTCCAGGCGTTCGCAAAGCCAGCTGGTAATACGGATTTAGAACAAGGAGGAACAAGCATGTCAATGACTGATCCAATCGCAGATATGCTCACGAGAATCAGAAATGCCAATACCGCAGGCCATGCGTCTGTCGAAATCCCGGCATCGAAAGAAAAAAAGGCTATTCTTAAAATTCTCCTCGATGAAGGCTATATCGAAAAATACGAAACAATTGATAATGGCAATCAGGGGAATATCAAAGTCACATTGAAATACGGCGAAGACAAGAGCCGTGTTATTGCAGGACTGAAGCGCATTTCCAAACCGGGTCTGCGCATTTACGTCGGAAAAGAAGATGTGCCGAAGGTATTAAATGGCTTGGGTGTTGCCATCATGTCGACATCCAAAGGCGTGATCACGGATAAAGAAGCCAGAAAAGCAGGCGTCGGCGGAGAAGTTGTCTGCTACGTCTGGTAAGCGTATCTGAGGAGGAAATTATGTCAAGAATCGGGAATGCACCGGTTGTAATTCCAGACGGTGTCGAAGTTAAATTCGACGGTCACGTCATCACCGTTAAAGGACCGAAGGGCACCTTAACCCGCGAATTACATCCAGACATCACAGCGAAACAGGAAGATAACGAAATCATTGTCACCAGACCATCTGACGACAAATTCCATAGATCGATCCACGGCACAACGAGAGCGCTGATCCACAACATGGTCGTCGGCGTTAGCCAGGGATTTGAAAAGAAAATGGAAATCAGCGGGGTTGGTTGGAGAGCACAGAAACAGGGCAACAAACTGGTCATGAACCTGGGCTACTCCCATCCTGTTGAAATGGAAGATCCGGAAGGAATCGAAACCAAAACCGACGGTCCGAACACCGTCATCGTATCCGGGATCGACAAGGAAGCAGTCGGCGCCTACGCTGCGCTGGTCCGCTCCAAGAGACCGCCTGAACCTTACAAGGGGCATGGTATCAAGTACGCTGATGAACACATCAGACGTAAGGTCGGGAAGACCGGCTAATTGATCGGTTGATCGATTGAGACTATCTCCACAGGGTAAGAGAAAGGATCACAAATGATTAAGAAAAAAGATAAAAATAAGGTACGCCAGAACAGACACCTGCGTGTACGCCGCAAAATCTCCGGAACAGCAGAACGTCCGCGCCTCTGCGTATTCAGAAGCAACAAGCACATTTACGCTCAGGTTATTGACGATGTTGAAGGCAAAACACTGGTTGCCGCTTCAACCGTTGAAGCTGACATCAAAAATGCCGTAGAACATGGCGGAGACAAAAACGCTGCTAAAGCAGTTGGCGAAGCTGTCGCGAAAAAAGCACTCGATGCTGGTATCACGAACGTCGTCTTTGACAGAGGGGGCTACATTTACACTGGCCGTGTCAAGGAATTGGCTGAAGCTGCCCGCGAAGCTGGCTTGAAATTCTAAAGAAGAGGGTCTGTTAATGAAAAGAAATATTATTGACGCATCTGGTATCGAACTTCAGGACAGAGTCGTTGAAATCAACCGTGTCAGCAAAACCGTCAAAGGCGGGCGCAACATGCGCTTCAGCTGCCTCGTTGTTGTCGGCGACGGCAATGGCCTGGTCGGGATCGGCACCGGTAAAGCAGTTGAAATTCCTGACGCAATCCGTAAGGGGATTGACGCGGCGAAGAAGAATTTGATCAAGGTGCCATTGGTTGGCACGACGATTCCGCATCAGGTGCTCGGTCAGAAGGGTGCAGGCAGCGTCCTGCTCAAACCTGCTGCAGCCGGTACCGGTGTTATCGCCGGCGGTCCTGTCCGTGCCGTGTGCGAATTGGCTGGGATCAAAGATATCCGTACCAAATGCCTTGGTACACACAATCCGCACAACGTTGTCATCGCAACCATGGAAGGTCTGTCTAGACTGACGACTGTCGAACAGGTTGCGGCAAAACGCGGCAAGAAACCAGAAGAAATTCTCGGCTAGGAGGACTATCATGGCGAAATTAAACATTACGTTGAAAAAAAGCATGATCGGCCGCAACCAGAGACAGCGCGCAACTGTTAAGGCTCTGGGTCTGCGCAAGATCGGTCAGACGGTGACCCATGATGATACACCTCAGATTCGCGGCATGATTCACAAAATTGATTTCATGCTCGATGTAGAAGAAGAAGCGTAGGAGGGTCTCTGAATGAAGTTAAATACATTAAGACCTGCAGAAGGTTCTACAAGAAACACGAAGAGAAAAGGTCGCGGGACTGCAACAGGCCAGGGTAAAACTGGCGGCAGAGGCCAGGACGGTCAGAAATCCCGTTCAGGCGGCAGCGTTCGCCTGGGTTTTGAAGGGGGCCAGATGCCTTTGGCAAGACGTCTTCCAAAACGCGGCTTTTCCAATTACAAGTTTAAGAAACAGTACGCCATCGTCAACGTCGGCGAACTGAACGCATTTGAAGCCAACACAGTCGTGACACCGGAACTGTTGCTCGAATACGGCTTCGTTAGAAAATTATTATCAGGTGTCAAGGTTTTAGGCGAAGGCGAACTCACCAAACCTTTAACCGTAAAAGTGAATAAAGTCAGCAAAACAGCAGAAGAAAAAATCAAGGCCTCCGGAGGGAAGGTCGAGGTGATTTAATGCTTGCGACCCTGAAAAAAGCATGGAGCGTACCGGAGCTGCGTCGTAAAATTATTATGACGCTGCTCCTACTTTTAGTATATCGGTTAGGCTCATTCATCCCTGTTCCGTACATTGACAGCCAGCAGCTCAGCTCGCTGGTCAGCGGCAACAACTTTTTTGGACTTTTCAATATCATTTCCGGTGGGAACTTTGAAAACTTCACCATTTTTGCAATGGGGATTACGCCGTACATCAATGCGGAAATCATCATGAATTTGCTGGTGTTTGCCATTCCGGCCCTCGAAAGCCTTCAGAAAGAAGGCGAAGAAGGACGTAAAAAAATCGCTCAGTATACACGTTATTTAACAATCGTCCTTGCTGTTATTCAGGCCCTCGGCATGACACTTTCATACAGACAGCTGTTAGTTGAAAGAACATTCTTCACAATCTTTACGGTTATTTTAATTGTCACAGCCGGTACAGTTCTTTTGATGTACATTGGTGATAAAATTACAGAAATCGGCATTGGCAACGGGATCTCCCTGATCATCTTCATCAGTATTGTTTCCCGCATTCCAAGCGCCATTCAAAACATCTACCAGTACATGCAGGTAGGAACGATGAATATCGTCACCTTGATTCTGCTCATCATCTTCATTGTGGTGGCGACGGTTGCGGTTGTTGCAGTTACAGAAGGACAGCGTAAGATTCCGATTCAGTACGCAAAACGCGTCGTTGGCAGAAAGATGTACGGCGGCCAGAATACGCACATTCCGCTGCGGGTTAATATGGCTGGCGTGATTCCAATCATCTTTGCTTCTTCACTGACACTTTTGCCGGCGACTTTGGGACAATTTTTCCCGAATTCAGGATTCACACAGTGGCTTGCAAAATACTTTGCTTGGGGTACGCCGTTGACGACGATTCTTTATGTCGTTCTGACGGTGGCGTTCACGTATTTCTACACAGCAGTCACCTTTAATCCATACGATATTGCCGACAATATTAAAAAACAAGGTGGTTACGTTCCAGGCATCCGTCCGGGCAAACCGACAGTAGAATACTTTACGAAGGTAATGAACCGCCTGACCTTGTTCGGTGGGATTTTCCTTGCGATCATCGCGGTTATTCCGATTATCGTCGGCCACTTTATCACGGGTGTCAACATGCAGTTCGGCGGAACCAGTCTTTTGATTGTCGTCGGCGTTGCACTGGAAACAGTGAAACAGCTTGAATCCCAGCTGACGATGCGCAATTATCAGGGATTTTTGAAATAAGAGATTCTTTAATTTTAAATGGGGAGTGAAATCAAATGAGAATCGTGTTATTGGGCCCTCCGGGCGCAGGCAAAGGAACGCAGGCGAAGAAAATCGCCGATCAATACAGCATCGTTCATATTTCCACGGGCGACTTGTTTAGAGATAATATCAAAAATCAGACGCCTTTGGGACAGAAAGCCAAAGCTTATATGGACGCGGGGAACCTGGTGCCGGACGAATTGGTCATTGCGTTGGTTGAAGACCGCATTTCCAAGGACGACTGCCAGAAGGGTTACTTGCTCGACGGATTTCCGAGAACGGTAGCGCAGGCTTCCGCTTTGTCTGATTTCACAGAACAGGCCGGCAAGCCCCTTGATTTTGCCCTCTCAATTGAAGTGCCTGAAGAAAAATTGATTGACAGGATCGTCGGCAGACGGGTCTGCCCCAACTGCGGCGCATCCTATCACGTCACCTTTAATCCGCCGAAAAAAGACGGCATTTGTGACCGCTGCGGCAGTGCACTGACACAGCGCAAAGACGATACGGAAGCGACCGTCAAGAATCGTCTCGACGTCTACAACAAGGAAACGGCGTCGCTGATCGATTATTACCGCTGCAAAGACATCCTTGTCACCGTGAACGGCGATCAGGATGTGAATGTGGTCACGGATGAGATCTTCAAGGCTCTTAAATAATGGATTGATTCTTTGAAAACGGAATCAGATCGACAGGAAAGTGTGAGACACAATGATAACGATAAAAAATGACAAGGAAATTGAAAAGATGAAAGCAGCCGGCCGACTGGTCGGCGAATGCCACAATCTGCTCAGAGATATGATTAAGCCCGGCATCACAACGATGGAACTGAACGACGTCGCGGAAAAATATTTCAGAGATCACGGCGCATATCCCACATTTCTGGGGTACGGCGGATTCCCGTATTCAATTTGTGCGTCGGTTAACGAAGAAGTCGTCCATGGCTTTCCGTCAGACCGAGTACTGGAAGAAGGAGACATCATCTCTATCGACCTCGGCGCGACGCTTGACGGTTATGTCGGCGATGCGGCGCGGACCTGGGGCGTCGGGACAATTTCTGATGAAGCGCAGAAGCTCATCGATGTGACCCGGGAATCCTTTTTCACAGGCATTAAACAGGCACACGTTGGCAATCGCCTCTCCGACATCGGCCACGCCGTACAGGAAGTGGCGGAAGCTGCCGGCTTCTCTGTTGTGCGCGATTATGTCGGGCATGGAATCGGCCGTGAAATGCACGAAGATCCGCCGATTCCAAATTACGGCAAGCCGGGACACGGTCCGAGACTTCTCAAAAACATGACCTTGGCTGTGGAACCGATGGTGAACGTCGGCACATACGATGTTCACACGCTGGACAACGACTGGACGGTTGTAACCAATGACGGCAAGCTCGCCGCCCACTACGAAAACACCATCTGGATCACAGGAGAAGGCGCACCGGAAATTCTGACATTGGTCGAAGATTAATTACAATTAATTTTATGAGTAAACAAATTGAGATCGGACAAATTGTCCGGTCAAAAGCGGGAAGAGATAAAGGCAGATTCATGATCGTCGTTGGGATACTCGATGGCGATCATGTTGCGTTGTGCGACGGCGATTTGCGCAAGATTGCATCGCCGAAAAAGAAAAAAATAAAACATCTTGCAAAAACGAATAAAGTCCTGTATCATATAAAAGATAGGCTGTTATCAGGTCAAAAAGTGCAAAATGCTGAAATCAGAAAGGCACTTTCAGCTTATCAGCAGGATGGCCAGCATCATTCTAAATGGGACGACACAGAAACGAAGGAGGATACACTTTGTCGAAAAAGAATGTGATCGAATTGAAAGGCAGAGTTGTTGAAGCGCTGCCGAATACGGTGTTCAAAGTTGAACTGGAAAACGGACATATGGTCACAGCACATATTTCTGGGAAACTGCGTATGAATTACATCCGCATTTTGCCGGGGGATGAAGTTACTCTGGAACTTTCTCCGTACGATTTAGACCGTGGCCGCATTGTGTGGCGCGGTAAAGGCCGGTCATAATCAAACAAATAAGGAGAATATCATGAAAGTCAGACCATCTGTAAAACCGATGTGCGAAAAATGCAAAGTTATCAAACGTCATGGCAAAGTCATGGTGATTTGCGAAAACCCGAAGCACAAACAAAGACAAGGCTAATCGAAGCCAAACCATTTTTTTGATCATCAATGTGGAAGCGGCTGTCAACACATTTTTGATAAATGAGGTTCGGATCCATCACCGTATTACCTGAAAATGGAATCAGATCCGACGGACATGGGCTGTTATTGTCACTTCGCAGCTCAGATCATATTTACACATGATTTAGGAGGTAAACTACTTATGGCAAGAATTGCCGGAGTTGACTTACCGCGCGACAAGCGTGTAGAAGTCGGCTTGACTTACATCTATGGCATTGGAAGAGCAACTTCAAAGCAGATTCTTCAGGAAGTCAACATTGACCCAAACACAAGAGTCAAGGATTTAACCGAAGCTGAAGTTGGTGCTCTCCGTAACATTCTCGATGAAAAATACACCGTTGAAGGTGACCTTCGCCGAGAAGTGAACTTGAACATCAAACGACTGATCGAAATCGGATCATACCGCGGTATGAGACATCGTCGCGGCCTGCCGGTTCGCGGACAGCGTTCTAAAACCAACGCAAGAACCCGCAAAGGACCGAAGAAGACTGTTGGCCGTTCTAAGAAAGACGCATAATAGGAGGTTGAAAATTGGCTAAGGCTGTTAGATCTAAAAAGAGAAAGATCAAAAAGAATGTTGAACGCGGTCAAGTACACATTCAATCTTCTTTTAACAATACAATCGTAACAATCACAGACAACGCAGGCAACGCGCTTTCATGGGCTTCCGCTGGGGAAATGGGTTTCAGAGGTTCTAAGAAGAGCACCCCGTTTGCCGCACAGATGGCCAGCGAACAAGCCGCAAAATTAGCGATGGAACACGGCCTGAGAAGCGTTGAAGTTAATGTTAAAGGACCTGGCTCCGGACGTGAAGCGGCGATCAGAGCCCTTCAGGCAGCTGGTCTTGAAATTACCGTAATTCGCGACGTCACGCCGATTCCGCACAACGGCTGCCGCCCGCCGAAACGCAGAAGAGTCTGATTGGAGGTATATAGAGTATGGCGAGATATACAGAAGCTTCATGCCGTCAATGCAGACGCGAAGGCATGAAATTATATTTAAAAGGCGAAAGATGCTATTCAAAAGACAAATGTGCTTTTGACAAGCGCCCGACACCGCCAGGTGCCGCTGGTAAACGCCGCGCGAAGCTTTCCGAATACGGCATGCAGCTTCGTGAAAAACAGAAAGTTAAAAGAATTTACGGTGTTCTGGAAAAACAGTTCAGACACTATTTTGATGTTGCTGAAAAACAGCAGGGAATTACAGGGGACAACTTGTTATTCTTACTCGAAGAAAGACTGGACAATGTCGTTTATCGTCTGGGACTGGCAACCTCCCGCAAGGAAGCAAGACAGCTGGTTCTCCACGGACACTTCACTGTTAACGGCAAGCGCGTCAATGTGCCTTCCTACGAAATTAAGGTTGGCGACGAAATCGCAGTTGCAGACGGCAGCAAAAAGTCTACAAAATTCAAGGACATCATCGAAGCAACAGAAAACAGAGCAATTGTTCAATGGTTGACGGTCGATTTCGACAAACTGGCAGGTAAAGTTGTCGGCAAACCGACCCGTGAAGATATCGATATTGAAATTGCAGAACATCTCATCGTCGAATTGTATTCCAAGTAATCAAGGGCCGTATTGGAACCCTCGTGTTTTGGAGTCTTGTTTATATTTTAGGAGGGTATCGATTATATGATCGAATTCGAAAAGCCAATCATTAAGAATGTTGATAGATCCGAAGATAATACTTACGGCAAATACACAGTCGAACCTCTTGAACGTGGATACGGCACCACGCTCGGCAACAGCCTGAGACGAATCATGCTTTCCTCGCTCCCCGGCGTTGCCATTACTTCTGTCAAGATTAATGATGTTCGTCACGAATTTTCGACGATTGAAGGCATTAGAGAAGATGTTATTGAAATTCTGCTGAATCTCAAAGGTCTGTGTGCGAAGATGTACACCGACGAGCCGCAGATCATCCGTATTGAAGCGCAGGGTGAAGGCGAAATTACCGCTGCCGATATCATCTGCGGACCGGAAGTGGAAATCATCAATCCGGATATGCACATCTGTACAATGGCCAACGACGCTGTCCTCAACATGGAAATGAAGCTGGAAAAGGGCCGGGGCTACAGACCGTCTGAAAAGAATAAGTACGACGGAATGCCTATTGGCACACTGCCGATGGATTCAATTTTCTCACCGATCAGAAAGGTTATTTTCCGGGTTGAAGATACCCGTGTCGGTCAGGTCACAGACTTCGATAAATTGACGCTCGAAATTTGGACAGACGGGACGATGACGCCGGAAGAAGCATTGTCGCTTTCTGCAAAGGTCATGAACGACCATCTGAAGCTCTTCATCGATTTAACCGAAGAAGCTGAACATGTCGAAACCATGGTCGAACGTGAAGAAAACGAAAAAGAACGGATTAAAGAAATGTCCATTGAAGAATTGGAACTTTCCGTCCGTTCGAGCAACTGCCTGAGACGGGCAAATATCGATACAGTTGAAAAATTGACTCAGAAAACGGAAGAAGACATGATGAAGGTCCGCAACCTCGGACGCAAGTCTTTGAATGAAATCAAACGCAAACTTGCTGAAATGGGCCTGTCGCTGAGTCAGGAAGATAAAACGAAGGAGTAATAGAATGGCTGGTTACAGAAAACTGGGAAGAACATCCGCCCAAAGAAAAGCCATGCTCAGAAATTTAACCACTGCACTTCTGGAACAGGGTCGTATCCAGACGACACTGCACCGCGCAAAAGAAGTCAGAAGAATGGCTGAAAAAATGGTAACATTGGGAAAACGCGGCGATTTACACGCAAGAAGACAGGCGCTGGCTTACATCACAAGCGAAGATGTAGTCACACAGCTTTTTGAAGAAATCGCACCGAAATACGCAGACCGCAACGGCGGCTACACACGGATCTACAAGATGGGACCGCGCCGCGGCGATGCAGCGGAAGTGGCCATCATCGAATTGGTCTAAGCCACCTGCGTATGCTTAAAGATAAAGACTGAAGTCTTCGGACTTTGGTCTTTTTTTATTTTGCAAGCGGGCTGTTTTGTATTATAATGGCATGCGGAAATAATCGTCAGATTGACGAAATACAAAGGATAAGGATATGAATGAGCAAACAGCTTTTGTAACACACGGTCAGAACGGCCAGGACGCAGAGCGCCAGCCGATTATCCGGGTTGAAAATCTCAGCTACGCCTATCCGGTGGAAGACAGTGACCAGCCAAAGCAGGCACTGAGCGATGTCAATTTAACGGTGGCGCGCGGCGAGTTTGTCGGCATCATCGGGCATAACGGCTCGGGTAAGTCGACGCTGTCGAAAATCCTGAACGGGATTCTTTCGCCGGATTCGGGAGATGCCTGGATCGAAGGAATGAACACGAAGGATCCGGAAAAGATCTGGAAGATTAGAAAGACTGCCGGGATGGTCTTTCAAAATCCGGACAACCAATTGGTCTCCTCGGTGGTGGAAACCGACGTGGCTTTCGGTATGGAAAACCTCGGCGTGCCTTCAGAACAAATTAAAGAAAAAGTGACAGAGGTGCTCGATTTGGTGGGCATGTCGGATTACCGCAAAGCCCGCCCGCACCAGCTTTCAGGCGGCCAGAAGCAGCGGATTGCCATTGCCGGGATTCTCGCGATGCAGCCGGACTGTATTATTTTTGACGAACCGACGGCCATGCTCGACCCCAACGGTCGGGCCGAGGTGATGAAGACCATCACCAATTTGAATCGTAAACACGGCATGACGGTGCTGCACATCACGCACTATATGACGGAGCTTGTCGGCGCGGACCGCATTATCGTCATGGACGGCGGCCGCATTGTCGCGACGGGAACGCCGCGGGAAATTTTTTCACAAGTCGCCATGCTGAAAGACATTGGCCTCGATGTGCCGCAGATGACGGAGCTGGCCTATCTTTTAAATCAGGACGGATACGATATTCCAAGGGATGTGCTTAAAATTACGGAAATGGTGGAGGCGCTATGTCACTTAAAATAGAACACTTGGATCACATTTACGCGCAGAACTCGCCCTTTGAGTTCAAGGCCCTCGATGATGTCAACGTCGAGCTGGAGAATGGGCATTTCATCGCGCTGATCGGCCACACCGGCTCCGGCAAGTCCACACTGATTCAGCATTTGAACGGTCTGATCGCGCCGACATCCGGCACAGTTTATTTAAACGGCGTCGATATTTTTGGTCAGTCTAAGGCCGATCTGGTTAAGACCCGGTTTTCGGTGGGGTTGGTTTTCCAGTATCCGGAACATCAGCTTTTCGAAGAGACGGTCGCCAAGGATGTGGCTTTCGGCCCGAAGAATCTTAAACTTTCTGAAGAAGAGATTCAGGAACGGGTCAAATGGGCCATCGAAATGGTCGGTCTGGACTTTGAAAAGATGAAAGACGTGTCGCCCTTTGAGCTTTCAGGCGGCCAGATGCGGCGTGTCGCCATTGCTGGTGTGCTGGCGATGCGGCCGGAGGTTTTGATTCTCGACGAACCGACAGCAGGCCTTGACCCCCACGGCCGGGATATGATCCTCGGACAGATTGAGAAGCTGCACAAGGCGACGGGCAACACGGTTATTTTGGTTTCCCACAGCATGGAAGACGTCGGCCGCTATGCCGACCGCATTCTCGTCATGTACAAGGGGAAGGCAGTGTATTACGACACGCCGACGGTGGTGTTCCGCCATGTCGACGAGCTTGAAAAAATGGGCCTCGCCGTGCCGGAAGTCAAATATCTGATGCGGGCGCTTAAAAAGCAGAATCCAGAGGTCAACGACGATATCTTCACGGTCGAAGCCGCTAAAGCGGAGATCGAACGGGTGTTTGGAGGTGAACGCCATGTTTAAAGACATTACCCTCGGCCAATATTACCCGACGGGTTCGGTGATCCACCAGCTGGACCCGCGGACGAAGATCAATTTTACCTTGGCGTACATCATTCTACTCTTCGTCGTCAACAATCCCGTCGGTTATTTGATCGCGATCGGGATGCTGGCACTGGTGATCGTCCTTTCGAAAATTCCCTTCGTTTACATCGCGAGAGGGCTCAAGCCGCTGATCTTTATCATTGTGCTGACTTTCATCCTCAATATGTTCATGACGCCGGGGCAGGTGCTCTGGCATTGGAAAGTCCTGCACATTACGCGGGAAGGGCTGAAGCTTTCGATCTTTATGGCGCTGCGCCTGACGCTGCTGGTGGCGGGGACGTCGATTATGACGCTGGCCACCTCGCCGATGGATTTGACCGACGGGATGGAAGCTGGGATGTCGGTGATTCCGGGTCTCAAACGCGTGGCACACGATTTGGCGATGATGATGTCTATCGCGCTGCGCTTCATTCCGACTTTGATGGAAGAAACGGACAAAATCATGAAGGCTCAGAAAGCCCGCGGTGCCGATTTCGAAACCGGCAATCTCATCGATCGGGCCAAGGCGTTGATTCCGATCCTCGTGCCGCTGTTCGTCTCCGCCTTCAGACGGGCGGACGAGCTGGCAACTGCCATGGAAGCCCGGTGCTACCGCGGCGGAAACGGCCGGACCCGGATGTACGTGCTGACCTACACCAAGAGAGATGCGGTGGCCTATCTCGTGCTCGCGGCCATGGCGGCGGCGATGATCGGTTCCCGGTTCATCCAATACCCGTGGCCCTTCCCCTTCGGATAAGCCGATGAAAAACATTGGATTAGTCGTGGCCTACCGGGGAGACGCCTTCGCCGGCTGGCAGATTCAGAAAAACGCCCGGACCGTGGAAGGCGAATTAAAACGGGCGGCCGCCGAGGTGACCGGCGAGCCGGTGACGATCTACGGCGCCGGACGCACCGATGCCGGCGTCCACGCAAGAGGGCAGCGCGCTAATTTCAAAACTGCGTCGTCCATTCCGGCGGAACGTTTTGCCTACGCCCTCAACGCCCATTTGCCGGAGGCCTGCCGGGTCATGTCGAGCTTCGAGGTGCCCCTGGATTTTCACAGCCGGTACGACGCAAAGGGCAAATGCTACACCTACCGCATTTATCGTGGACCCATCGCCGATCCGCTGACGGCGGATTTCAGCTGGCAGGTGTCTTATTTCCTCGATGTGGACCGCATGCGAGCGGCCGCGGGAGACGCCGTCGGCACCCACGACTTTAAGAGTTTCCAGGCGGCGGGCTCCTCAGCCAAGACTTCGGTCAGACGGGTGGACCGCATTGCGATTACAGAAGACGGGCCGATGCTGATCGTTCAATACATCGGCAACGGCTTTCTCTACAACATGGTCCGGATTTTAACCGGCACCCTCGTCGCCATCGGATCGGGGAAGCTGGCGCCGGACGCGATGGCCGGCATCATCGCCGCGAAAGACCGGAATGCGGCGGGAGTGACGGCGCCGGCCAAGGGGCTGGAGCTGACCCGCGTTTACTACGAAAATAATTTCATAAAAATGTGAAAAAGAATTGACAGAAAAAAGCGGCCTATAATATAATGTGTTTCAGGCTTTCATGTACCTCTGCCCCTAGGTACAAAATGATATAACGGCTGAGCCAACCAATCAGCCGGTCATTTCGCTTTCGATAATTTCCCACTTTTATCGAAAAAAACAACTTACAATCAAGGAGGATATGAGATGAAAGCATACGCCACAAAAATGGCTAAATCTCAGGATATAGATCGCAAATGGTATGTGGTCGACGCGACAGACAAAGTGCTAGGCCGTCTGGCTGCAGAAGTCGCAAATGTGTTAAGAGGTAAGAACAAACCGTGCTTCACCCCTCATGCAGATTGCGGTGATTTTGTCATTATTGTCAACGCTGATAAAATCAGATTAACGGGCAATAAACTCGATCAGAAGCTCTACAAGACCTATTCCGGTCACCCGGGCGGACTGAAGGAAATCGCTTACCGTCAGTTCTTGGCAGAAAAACCGGCTCAGCTCGTTTACAAAGCAGTCCGCGGTATGGTGCCACACAACAAGCTCGGCGATCAGGTGATGAAGAAACTTCGCGTTTACGCAGGTCCGGATCATCCGCATGCAGCACAGCAGCCTGAAGAAATGGCGCTGTAATCTGAGAGAGGTATAAAACATGGCAAAAGTACAATATTTTGGAACAGGCAGAAGAAAAGTTTCCGTCGCACGTGTACGTTTGTTACCTGGCGATGGCAAGTTTACAATCAACGGTCGCGACATTGACGATTATTTCGGACTTGAAACCCTGAAAATGATCGCACGTCAGCCGTTGGCATTAACCAACACAACCGACAGCTTTGACGTTGTTGTCAACGTTTATGGCGGCGGTTTCAATGGTCAGGCCGGCGCGATCCGCCACGGCATTGCCCGTGCGCTGGTCGAAGCAGACGTCAACCTGCGCCCCGAACTGAAGAAGGCTGGTTTCTTAACCCGTGACGACAGAATGGTCGAACGTAAGAAATACGGTCTCAAAAAAGCGCGCCGCGCACCGCAGTTCTCAAAACGTTAATTTTTTATCGGGCTTTGCCGCTTGTCGGCAAAGTCTTTTTTTAACCCTATTTTTATTTTTACATAAGGAGCATATCATGATTGGCCCGATTATTTTTCTCGTCGTCGTTCTGGTGCTGGTGCTGCTCAACGTGCGCGTGGTGCCGCAGACTGAGACTTATATCATCGAACGCCTCGGCAAATTTAAAACCATTTGGGAGGCCGGCATTCATGTGAAAGTGCCGCTGATCGATCAGATTACAAACAAAGTCTCCCTGAAAGAACAGGTGTTGGACTTTCCGCCCCAGCCGGTCATCACCAAGGACAATGTCACAATGCAGATCGATTCGGTGGTGTTCATGAAGGTCTTCGACCCGAAGCTCTACACCTACGGGATTAACAACCCGCGCGCGGGTTTAGAAAATCTGTCGGCAACGACCCTTAGAAACATCATCGGCGAGATGGAACTGGACCAGACGCTGACGAGCCGGGAAGTGATTAACGCGAAGATGCAGGGCGTGCTCGACGAGGCGACCGATCCCTGGGGTATCCGCGTGACCCGGGTGGAGATCAAAAATATCAAACCGCCTCAGGAAATCGAAGAAGTTATGACCAAACAGATGCGGGCTGAACGGGAACGCCGCCAGACCGTGCTCGAAGCTCAGGCCCATCAGGAAGCGGTCGTCTCCCGGGCAGAGGGGGACAAAAGGGCGAAGATCCTCGCCGCCGAAGCGGAGCGCGACGCAAAAATCGCCACCGCCGAAGGGGAAGCGCGCTCGCTGCTGCTGGTCTCAAGGGCGAAGGCTGACGGCATCAAGATGCTCAACGAAGCGGACATTCAAGAGAATGTATTAAAGCTCAGAGGCATTGAAGCCCTCAGGGATATGGCCGATGGCCGAGCGACGAAAATATACATGCCGACGGACCTCAGCGACTTGGTCACCTCTTTGGGCGTGGCTGGAGAAGCGTTGGGAATCGGCGATCACACGCCCGTCGACAAGACGCCGAAAGCCCAAAAGGCGCCGGAAGGCGATCCGTGTGTCACAGACGCAACCGGGCGCGGTGACCGGGAAGCCGCCGACACGACGGCGCGAATTGCCCGCGACGTTGAAAACCAGGCGCATTGATCCATGGTCCTTTAAAAGCGGAGCCGCCTCCGCTTTTTTTTGTGACATTTTGTAAAAAATCAAGGAAAAATTGAAAGAAAATGAAAAATGTGATATAGTCGTGTAAGCGAAATTTTCACACAAATGAAACCCCGCGCAAAGGCGGGCGAATTGAAAATATACGACATACATTGATCATTATTGGCATCGAAATTTGTTAACAGGAGAAATGAATGAAACAAGAAAATCCCATTATTAATATTGCTGTGATTGCGCACGTTGACGCGGGCAAATCGACACTGGTCGACGCTTTCCTCAATCAGAGTCACGTCTTCCGCGACAACCAGAAGGTTGTCGACTGTGTGATGGACTCTAATGATTTGGAACGGGAACGCGGGATCACCATTTATTCCAAGAACTGTTCGGTCATGCACGACGGCATTAAAATCAACATCGTCGATACGCCGGGCCACGCCGACTTCTCCTCTGAAGTGGAACGTATTCTCAAGACGGTGGATACGGTCATCCTGCTCGTCGACGCGAGCGAAGGACCGATGCCTCAGACCCGCTTCGTTTTGAACAAATCCCTCGAACAGGGGCTGCGCCCGATTCTGTTCATCAATAAGATCGACAAGAAGGATCAGCGCGCTGAAGAAGTCGTCGACGAAGTCTTCGACCTCTTTGTCGAACTCCACGCCAACGACGAACAGCTGGATTTCCCGATTCTCTACGGAATCGCCAAGGAAGGGATTGCCAAATACGAAATGGACGACGACAGCACCGACTTGACGCCGTTGTTTGACACGATTATCAAACACGTCGGCGTCCAGGAAGATCTGAGTCTTGAACCGCTGCAGATGCAGATTTCATCGCTGGCCTACGACGACTACATCGGCCGCCTCGGCATCGGCCGCATTTCCAGCGGGACGATTCACGAAGGCGACCAGCTGGAAGTGGCCAAGCGCGACGGCAGTTTCGAAAAAGTAAAGGTCAACCAGGTCTTTGTTTACAAAGGACTTTCCAGAGTGCCGGTTAAAGCGGCGCCGGCCGGCGATATCGCCGTTGTTTCCGGGATTGCGGATATCTCGATCGGCGAAACCATCGGCGAAGTGGATCAGGTTCAGCCGATGGAAATGATCGAAATTGAAAAGCCGACCCTGTCGATGAATTTCTTCGTCAATACCTCGCCTTTTGCCGGCCAGGAAGGGGATTTCATCACGACCCGCCACCTCAAGGCGCGTCTGGAAAAAGAATTGGAAGTCAACGTCGGTCTTGAAGTTGAACCTTTGCCGGACACCACCGAAGGGTTCAAGGTTTCGGGCCGCGGCGAACTGCACCTGTCGATTTTGATTGAAAACATGCGCCGTGAAGGCTACGAGCTGGCTGTTTCCAAACCGGAGGTCATTTTCAGAACCGATGAATCCGGCCACAAGACTGAACCGATCGAAGAAGTCGTCGCCAACGTGCCGGACGAATACTCCGGAACGGTTATCGCTAAATTGAACCAGCGCAAAGGGATGATGACCCAGATGAACTCTGAAGAAGGCTGGACTGATATGACGTTCGAAGTCCCGACCCGCGGGCTGCTCGGTTATCAGAGCGAATTCATCAACGACACCCATGGCGAAGGAACGCTGGTGCGCCGCTTCGACCATTTCGAACGCTACAAAGGGGACATTCCAGGCCGTCAGAACGGCGTATTGGTATCCGGCGTCAACGGTGAAACCATGGCTTATTCGCTGTTTAATTTAAGCGACCGCGGGACGCTTTTGGTCGATCCGGGCACCAAGGTCTACGAAGGGATGATCATCGGGATCAACAACCGCAGCGACGACATGGTCGTCAATCCGATTAAGAACAAGAAGCTGACCAACACCCGTGCGTCCGGTTCCGATGAAGCTTTGAAGCTCATCGATCCGAAGGTCTTCTCCCTCGAAGAAGCCCTTGAATTCATTGAAGACGACGAACTCGTCGAAGTTACGCCGCAGCACATCCGCCTGCGCAAAAAGATTCTGTCTGAACTCGACAGAAGACGTGCGCGCCGGGGCGGCGGCAATCAGTAAGCAACGGGATTGAACCATTAAACGCTGTCCATGGGGCAGCGTTTTTTTGTGGTTGGCATTTGGCAAAGAACAGGCGTATAATAAAAACAAAAGGGGGTTTTTCAATGGCATCAGATATTTCAAAGTTAACCAATATTTTGAGAGAAAGCGACAACATCGTCTTTTTCGGCGGGGCTGGCGTTTCAACGGCTTCCGGTATTCCAGATTTTAGATCGGCCGGCGGCATTTACAGCCAAAAGCTCAATGCGACTTTCACGCCGGAGGAAATGGTCTCTCACAGTTTTTTCGTCAATCACACCGAGGAATTTTACCGTTTCTATCGGGACAAGATGGTCTATCCCAAGGCGGAGCCCAATGGCTGCCACATCGCATTGGCCAAACTTGAAAAGATGGGCAAGGTCAAGGCCGTGGTGACGCAGAATATCGACGGCCTGCATCAAAAGGCAGGCAGCGAAATCGTCTTTGAGCTTCACGGTTCGGTCAAGCGCAATTACTGCACGAAATGCGGCGCGTTTTACGACGACGAATGGGTCATGGCGCAGCTGGGGGTGCCAAAATGTGAAAAATGCGGCGCGATAGTCAAGCCCGACGTCGTGCTTTACGAAGAAGCGCTGGATCCGGCACAGATCAACGGTGCGGTGGATGCTATTTCAAAGGCAGACACGCTCATCGTCGGCGGCACATCCTTAATCGTCTACCCGGCGGCCGGCTTGATCAATTACTTCAGAGGCAAACACCTTGTCGAAATCAATAAATCGGCGACGTCGGCGGACTCCAAGGCAGAATTGGTCATTCGCGACGATATTGCAAAGGTCATGGCCGAAGCGGTCGAAAATATGTAAATTTGAGACCTTTTCTCAAATGGATTGACGTTTCTGTGAGAATATTTTATAATTATATTAGTTAAATAAAAAAGATCCTGTGGGTAAAGGGAAACAGGTGAAAGACCTGTACTGTAAATCGCAGCTGTAACGCGAAATGCGCGCTCATAGCCACTGCTGAAAGGCGGGAAGGGAGCGCTGATGAGATCGCGAAGTCAGAAGACCGGCACAGTGATTAGTTTTGGCTCTCCCGATTTAAAGTGCCAAGACGAAGCGGCGTTACAACAGACACGAAAGAGGTCGGTTTGACGAATGGATCCTTTCTATTTAACCTTCATTAATTCATTCCTCTTTCCATTTGCTTTAAAAAGGAATGGAACCATCTCTTTGAAGCAGCGGCCTGGTGAACCGCTGCTTTTTTATTTGACTTTTCTCTTTTCAAACCATTGGCTTTTTGATACAATAAAAACCAGCAAATTTTTATATAAAAAAAACAAAGATAGAGGTGCGTCTTTCATCAGTACCCGTCAGGATCGCATCAGGGCGAAGGGAACGGCGGGGAAAGGGAAAAACGCCGAAGAGCCGCCCTACCTGCTGACTGTGGTTCTGGGCCTGTCGAAAACATCGCCAGGACTGTCGCCGGTCGGCGGAGCGCTGTCAAATGTTTGGGAATCCATGTTGGTTTCGAACTTTTGTGATGCCGGTATCTCTATACTGGCTTTTTTTATGACAAAAGATCTGAAGGAGGATCATTGTGAAAAAGTATAATGTTGCTGTTGTTGGGGCCACTGGCCTCGTTGGTCAGATGATGTGCCGCGTGCTGGAAGAAAGAAATTTCCCGGTGGACCATTTCTATCCGATGGCATCCGCACGTTCAGCGGGCAAAGAGATCGAATTTGCCGGCAAAACATATACCGTTGAAGAAACCACACCGGAATCCTTTGATAAGGACATCGATCTGGCGATCTTCTCGGCTGGCGGCGGCACCAGCAAGAAATTCGCGCCGGAAGCGGCGAAACGCGGCGTCATCGTCGTCGACAACTCGTCCTGCTGGCGGATGGATCCGGATGTACCGCTGGTTGTTCCGGAAGTCAATCCAGAAGATTTGAAATGGCATCACAATATTATTGCGAACCCAAACTGCTCGACCATTCAGGCGATGCTGCCGCTGAAGGCGGTCTACGACAAATACGGCATTGAACGCATTGTCTACTCGACCTACCAAGCTGTTTCCGGCGCAGGGGTGCAGGGCTTCCGCGATTTGAAGGACGGCGTCAACGGCGTGCCGCCGAAGAAATTCCCGTATCCGATCGCGTACAATATCCTGCCGCACATTGACGATTTCCTCGAAAACGGCTATACCAAAGAAGAAATGAAGATGGTCAATGAAACCCATAAGATCCTGCACGACGACAATATCAGAATTACGGCGACGACCGCCCGCGTTCCGGTTTTCTACGGCCACAGCGAAAGCATCAACGTCGAGCTGAAAAAGCCATTTGAATCGGTCAAAGAACTTCAGGACTGCATGGGCAGCTTCCAGAACGTCATTCTGCGCGACGATCCGGAACACAATATTTACCCGATGCCCATCGAAGCGGAAGGCCACGACGAAGTTTACGTCGGCCGAATCCGCCGCGATTTCTCGATCGACAATGGATTTAACTTCTGGTGCGTCGGCGACAACATTAGAAAAGGCGCCGCCTCCAACGCGATCCAGATCGCAGAATCCCTGGTCGAACAGGATCTGGTCCACGACCAGTACCAGGGCTGAGCCTATTTAAAAGTATAGGAGGGAGAAATATGTCTACAATCTTTACGGGATCATGTGTTGCCATGATCACCCCATTTCATGAAGACGGCACCGTCGATTATGACGGCTTAAAAGCGAATATCGACCGCCATGTGGCAGAAGGCACCGACGCGCTTTTGATCTGCGCGACCACCGGCGAAGGTGCGACCCTCAGCGACGAAGAACACCGCGATGTGCTCAAGGCTTCCGCTGAATACATTGACGGGCGGATTCCCTTCATTGCCGGAACGGGCAGCAATGACACCCGCTATTCGGTGTCGCTGACCCAGTTCGCCGAATCCATTGGCGCTGACGCGGCGCTGGTCATCAATCCCTATTACAACAAAACCACCCAGGAAGGGATTTACCAGCACATTAAAGCCGTCGCGGACAATACCAACATTCCGTTAATTGTCTACAATGTGCCGAGCCGCACCGGCTCCAATATCCTGCCGGCGACCATCGCCCGTTTGGCGAAACTGCCGACTGTCCAGGGGGTCAAGGAAGCCAGCGGCGATTTAAGTCAGATTGCGGAAGTGATCGAATTGACCCGGGACGACGACTTCGACGTCTACAGCGGCAACGACGATCAGACCCTGCCGATTATCGCGCTGGGCGGCAAGGGCGTCATTTCTGTCACCGCAAATATCGCGCCGAAGGCCGTTCACGACATGGCCATGGCCTGTGTCGAGGACCGCATGGACGAAGCCCGGAAGCTTTTCCTGGCGATCAATCCGCTGAACCGGGCAATGTTTTATGAAAACAATCCGATCCCGGTCAAGGCCGCGATGAAACTCATGGGTCTGGATTCAGGCGTTCTTCGTCTGCCGCTGGTCCCGATGACTGAAGCTGCGCAGTCGCGGATGGTTGAGGTCATGAAAGCTTATGGAGGACTTCTCGATGATTAAGATGATTTTATCCGGCGCTGCCGGACATATGGGAAAAGTCGTTGCGGATTGCGCTGCGGCTGCTGATGATTTCACCATCGTCGCCGGTCTCGACAAGGCCGCAGACACCAGCGCAGATTTCCCGATTTACGCGGATTTCGACCAGTGTACAGAAGAGGCCGATGTGATCATCGACTTCTCTCATTTTTCAGCCTTCCCGAAGGTGCTGGCTTTCGCCGAAAAACGCCACCTGCCGCTGGTGGTTGCGACCACCGGTCTCAGCGACGACGACGAAAAGGCCATTGCTGAAAAATCGAAAACCTTCCCGATATTCAAATCGGCAAACATGTCCCTCGGTATCAACGTGATGGCGGACGTCTTAAAGCAGATTTCCAGCGTGCTCGCCGATTACGATATTGAATTGGTTGAAGCGCACCACAACCGCAAAGTCGATGCGCCGAGCGGCACGGCGCTGCTCTTAGCTGATGCCGTCAACGACGGTCTCGAAGCAGCCGGTTTGCCGAAGAAACGCTACACCTACGGCCGTCACGGCCGGGACTGCAAGCGCACCGAAGACGAAATGGGCATTTCCGCCATTCGCGGCGGCACCATTTCCGGCGTGCACCTGGCCCTTTACGCCGGTGACGACGAACTCGTTGAAATTAAGCATACGGCGCTTTCGAGAAAGATTTTTGGCAACGGCGCCCTGAAGGCTGCCCGTTTCTTGATCAAACAGGAAAACGGCCTGTTCGATATGAGCGATGTCATTCATGCGCAGGCGTAAGAAAAATAAAAGATAATAGATAGAAGTCATTTACATTATAAAGAAGCGAGCTGTCTAATTGACAGTCCGCTTTTTTATCTATAAAATAGAAAAAACCAATCGAAAATCTATAAAAGGAACAAGGAATCACCTATGAATACGATCGTTCAAAAATACGGTGGGACGTCGATGGGGACGATTGCCCGGATCCAGAATGTCGCGAAACGTATCATCGCGAAAAAGGAACAGGGCAACCGGATGGTCGTCGTCGTTTCAGCAATGGGCAAGAGTACCGATCATCTCGTCGAAATGGCCTACGCGGTCAACGAAAAACCGCCGAAGCGGGAAATGGACATGCTGTTAGCCACAGGGGAACAGGTTTCCATCTCGATGCTCTCAATGGCACTCGATGAAATGGGCTACAAGGCCATCTCCTTTACCGGTCCGCAGGTCGGTATCAAGACCGAAGGCCTTCACGGCCGCGCCAGAATTATGGACGTGGACAAGACGAAAATCGTCGAGGCGCTGGACGAGGATAAAATCGTCATCGTCGCCGGCTTCCAGGGCGTCAACGAAAATGACGATATCACCACCCTTGGCCGCGGCGGTTCGGATACGTCAGCGGTTGCGCTGTCGGTCGTACTCGGCTGTCCCTGCGAAATCTATACGGACGTCGACGGGATTTACGGTGTCGATCCGCGGCTGTACCCGCCTGCAAAGAAGCTCGACGTGGTCAGCTACGACGAAATGCTCGAAATGGCGAGTCTTGGCGCCGGCGTCATGAATCCGAGAGCCATCGAGCTTGGCCGAAAATACAACGCGGACATTCTCGTCGCGTCCAGCATTAACAAGGTGCCGGGCACCCTCATCACCTCGAATATCGATCAGCAGGCCAAGGACATCACCGGGCTTGCGGTCTACGACGACGAAATGATGGTTTCGATCAAAGACGTGCCCTACCGTTCAGATGTCGCGGCACAACTTTTTGCCGACTTAGCTGAAGCGGGCATTAATGTCGACATGATCAGTCAGACGAAGCCCATCAACGACAAGATGCACATATCCTTCTCGCTTTCTACAGAAGACCGCGATTTGCTTGGCAAGGTGCTGCCGGCATTTCAGGCAGAATACGAAGGCACAGAGGTGACCATTCGCGACGATACGGTCAAGTTGTCCGTCGTGGGAAGCGGCATGAAACTGCACAGCGGTGTCGCGAGCCGATTCTTTGCGCTGCTCTGCGAACAGCAGTTCCCGATTCTCATGGTCACGACGTCAGATATCCGGATCTCCTGCATGATTCCGAAAGAAGCCAAGGAACGGGTAGTCATGGCGGTGGCCGATGGCTTTGAACTATAAAAGAGGTGCGAAATGATTAATATTGAAGAACATCCAGTAGATTCGCTGTCCATCGACTGCGAAAGTTTATTGATCACCCTGCATAACGTGCCCTTTGGCGAATATGTAATGACCCGCCTTCTCGACGATTTGGCTGCGGCATCTGTCAACGTCAACGTGATTTCGAGAACGGCGCCGGTGGGTGAAACTTACGACGTTTCAGTCATCGTGCCGGAGCGGGATCTGGCCAAGGTCCGGGACATTGCCAACAACCTTGGCGATGATTTCCCGGAAGTGAGCATCAACGTCAACAAACAGATCACGCGGTTAAACCTCCATGGCATCGGCATGCGCACGCAGTCGGGCGTCGCGGCCAAATACCTCCGGGTTTTCGCAGAGAACGACATTCAGATTTTAATGATCACCACCTCGGAAATCGCGATGTCCTGTGTCGTTAAAAACGACGACGTCAAACGCGCTGTGACGGCGATTCAGGCATCATTTGATTTAGAATAAAAAATAAAGAATAAGGAAAACTATGTCACAAGAAAATGAAAAAAAAGGCGGTTTGTTCGAAAGAGCAGATGCAGGGTCCTCGCCGAAAATCAAACCGGCTTTCGACGAGGACGTGTGGGAAGACGATGTGACGGCAGAAGACGCTGAAGCCTCTTCCGAAGCGCCGGTTGAAGCCGAAGCCGTCTCGGAAGAAAAGGACCCGACAGAAATCGTGAACGAACGGCTCCGGGAACGCAGCTTCGAAATCGCCGAAGGTGAGGACGAAGATGACGAAAAAGATGAAAATAAAGATGACACGGCATCCACAGATGTGACCGCTGAGCCCGAAGCGTCCGAAGAAACGGCAGAAGACGCCATCGACGCCAGTGCCGCTGAAGTGGACGCAAAAACTTCAGCATCCGTGCCGGAAGAAGACGCAGATTCAGAAGATTTGGAGTCAGACGAAAAATCTGAGGATGAAGGGGATTCGGCCAGCACGGACGCGCCTGAACCGCAGGGGGAAGCCGTTGAAGCGTCAGCTGAATCGAAGCTTGCTGCAGAAATTGACGAGGTCTTTGCGGCAAAGGGTGAAGCTGACACAGATGAAGCCGCTAAGCCCGAAGAGGCGGCCGTTTCAGAAACGGATCCGGACGCCACACAGGACGAGTCAGCTGAAGACGATCAATCTGAAGCCGAAGAATTAGAAGAAACAGCGCTTGAAATATCAGACGAAAAATCTGAAGACGAAGCAAAGGCTGAGCCGGCCGTAGAAACCGCAGAAGCGGAACAGGCAACCGAAGCCGAAGCGCCGAAAGAAGTGAGATCGGAAGCTTCAGCCCCTGGGCCAGACGGCGATGAAACAGCCGAAACGACTCCAGAAGCGGCTGAAGCAGAAGCGTCTGAGTCCGCGCAGGCGGCGGAAAAACAGCCGGAAGCTCCAAAGAAAAAGGCAAAGGCCAATAAACGCCGCGTCGCGCCGAAAGTCAAGATCATCGGGACTGTGATAGCCGTTCTCGCTATCATTTACGCAGCATTTGCTGTATATTATCACTATCATTTCTTCCCGAACACGGCCATTAACGGTCTCGCCGCGTCGGGTAAGACGGTTTCGGACATCAGCAGTTCCCTGGAAAACCGTGCCGACACCTATAGCGTCGCCCTCAAGGGACGCAAGGGCGAAACAGAAAAAATCACCGCTACCGCGCTGGGGCTTTCCTATCAGGGCAAGAGCCGTGTAAAGCGCATTTTGGCAGATCAAAACAGCCTCGCATGGCCGGTGCATCTGTTCTCGAAGACAGAGAACCACTCCGCCATTGCCTACGACAAGGATAAAGTCGATTATCTGGTTCGCCATTTGTTCCAGGTATCCGGCAGTCAGGTGGAGGCCGCGCGCAATGCGCAGCCGGTTTACAAAAACGGCAAAATCGTCATCGAAGATCAGATCCCCGGCAGTACGGTCGATCAGACTAAGCTCAAAAAACTGATCATTGGCGCCATTAAAACCGGTGACAGCACCATCGATTTGAAGGCCGAAAATTGCTACGTTCAGCCGAAATACACGGCGAATTCTCCAAAAGTGAAGCAGGCGGCAGCCAAAATGCGCAAAATGTTAAAAGCCGAAATCACCTACACTTTCGGCAGCGACAAAGTCGTCATCGACAAAAGCGTGTTCGGCCCGTGGCTGACGGTGGACGACAACATGAACGTCCAGATCGATCAGACCCAGCTCAAGCAGTATCTCTACGATCTGGCCTACAAAACGAACACCTATTACGGCAAACACACCTTTAAGACCACTGGCGGCAGCACGATCACGGTAAACGGCGGCAATTACGGCTGGCGCATCGACCGCGACGCGGAAGCTAAGAATCTCACCCAGGAAATCGAAGCGGGCAAAGTCATCACCCGCGATCCGGAATATTCCAAAAAGGGCAAGGTCCGCAACAGCACTTACGACGACATCGGCGATTCCTACGTCGAGGTGTCCATCGGTGCTCAGCACATGTGGGTGTACAAGGACGGTAAAAAAGTAGTCGACACCGCGGTGGTGACCGGCGACGTCACCAAAGGCAACGGCACGACGCCGGGTGCCTACTACATTGCCTACAAAGAACGCCACGCAACGCTGAAGGGTCAGGGTTATTCGACCCCGGTTTCCTACTGGATGCCCTTTAACGGCGGTCAGGGGATTCACGATTCTTATTGGCGCGGCGCTTACGGCGGCTCGATTTACCGCGGCAACGGCTCCCACGGCTGTGTCAACACCCCGCCGGCACAGGTGGCCATTGTCTGGAACAATGTCTCTCAGGGGACACCGGTTATCGTTTATTAAGCGCATTATCTTCTCTGAAGTATTTTATTTCAGAGAAGATTTTTTTATGGGTTGTTTTTATCTTTTGACAAAATTAACTGAATTGACGCACCCCGCTGTCCGCGTTAAAATAGAGTATATATCGAAAAATACGGGGGGAGAGGAGTTCATTTTGAGCAGAGCATTTAACAAACAGATCAACACGCTGAGCCAGGAGATGGTGCAGATTTATCGGGACGATAATGCCTACATTTCCTACACGTCAGCGGCTTTGCCGCAGCGCAGTGCCATGATCGAAATTTTAAGTGAAATTCGAAAATTATTTTATCCTCGGCATTACGGCGACCGGCAGCTTTTTAATTGCACCATTCGCTACTATATCGGCAATTTGATGATGTCCATCGAGGAGCGGCTTCATCACCAGATCCGTCTGGCCCTGCTGCGCGCCAACGACACCCGGCCCCAGGAAGAACAGGAAGAACCGGCGGTTTTGGACGAACGGGCCTCGGCGATCAGCTGTGAATTTATGAGCCGTCTGCCGAAGGTGCGCCAGATGCTCACCATGGACGTTCAGGCGGCTTACGACGGTGACCCGGCCGCCAGCGATCTCGATGAAATCGTGCTGACCTATCCGGGGATCTTCACCATGATGGTGTACCGGCTGGCCCACGAACTCTACACGATGCACGTGCCGATTCTGCCGCGGATGATGTCTGAATACGCCCACAGCCGGACGGGCATCGACATCAACCCAGGGGCGGTGATCGGCAAGTATTTCTTCATGGATCACGGCACCGGCATTGTCATCGGGGAGACCACGGAAATCGGCGATTACGTCAAACTGTATCAAGGGGTGACCCTCGGCGCGCTGTCGACTCGCGGCGGGCAGCGGCTCAAGGGCAAGAAGCGTCACCCGACCATCGGTGATCGGGTCACCATTTATTCCAACGCATCGGTGCTCGGCGGCGAGACCGTCATCGGCCACGACACGATCATCGGCGGCAACTGTTTTATCACGGAGCCCATTCCCGCGTGCTCCCGGGTGTTCATCAAGAACCCCGATCTGACCATTGAAAAGGGGCTGGATCACCGCACCGGGACGGAAATTCCCAATCCGGACGCAGAACCGGAATTGGTTGATTGAGGAGAAGATCACATGAACGACGGCAACACCGCGTTGTACGGGGTGCTCGGGCATCCCATTCACCATTCATTTTCGCCGGCTATCCACACGGCGGCCTTTGAAGCCACCGGGATCAACGCGACCTATCTGGCCTTTGACGTGGCGGAGGATCAGCTGAAGAAGGCCGTTGAGGGCTTGGTCACCCTGGACGCCAAGGGGTGGAATTTGACCATGCCCCACAAGACGACCATGTGCGGCCTGTGCGACTCGCTGTCCGAGGCGGCGGCGATCGTCGGGGCGGTCAACACCGTTGTCAACGATCACGGCCATCTGACTGGCCACATCACCGACGGCGCCGGCTTCACCGCGATGCTGAGGGCCCGTGGCTTTGACGTCAAAGGCAAGCGGGTTGTGCTCTTCGGTGCGGGAGGCGCGGCGCGGGCCGTTGCCGTGCAGCTGGCCCTCGACGGGGCGGCAGCCTTGTCAATCGTCAACCGCACCCCGGGCAAGGCCGCGATGCTGGCCGATCTGATCTCGTCGAGTACTGCCTGCGACGCGCGCGCCTTTGCACTGTCAGATGAAAGGGCGGCCGCCGAACAAATTGTGGCAGCGGATCTGCTGGTCAACGGGACCAAACTTGGCATGGCGCCGAATCCGGAGACTTGCATCCTGACGGACGCGGCTTTGCTAAAAAACAAGCCGGTTCTGGCGGATTTTGTCTACAACCCCCTTGCGACCGCTTTTCTCAAAATGGGGCAGGCGGCCGGATGCACGACCTTTGACGGCCTCGGCATGCTGCTTTGGCAGGGGGCGCTGGCCTTTAAACTCTGGACCGGGCAGGACATGCCGGTGGACAAGGTCCGCCAGCGTGTATTTCATCAATAGCGGATTAATCGTTGGATTCATCGGGCTGTCCCTTGACAGTCCGTTTTTTTATTTGCTATGATAAAGCAAAAAAAGCCCTTCAAAAGCTTATATTAATTGGCTTTTAGGGCTTTTTCTGTTTTTAGCTGCTATACTTTTGCTATATATTTTTTGACTTTTCTATTTTTTCGCAAAAATTTTCAAGTAAACCGCGAATTTTTTCTTGTTCATCTGGGAACAGGTGAGAATAAATTTTTAATGTCGTTTCGGCGCTGTCATGTCCTAAGCGGGCAGCGACTAGCAAGGGACTAGCACCCAAATTAATAAGCATAGAGGCATGAGAGTGTCTAAGGTCGTGTAAGCGAATACGACGAACGCCCGCCAAGTCCGCGGCTTTGTGAAATCTATACGCGACTATCTCTTTATATCGCTTAAATAATCTTTGATCCGGTTGATATCCGTACAACTTGCCCTTATATTCCTTGATCCGGTCAATAACGAATTGAGGGAGTAAAATAATGCGCTTGCTTTTCGGCGTTTTCGGCGTGCTGATATATTCGCGCCCCTCTATCATCTGATAGTTTTTTGTTATAGACACGGAATTTTCTTCAAGGTCAAAATCATTCCAAGTTAGCGCCAACGCTTCACCGATTCGACAACCAGACCAAAACAGAAAATAAATAAGTGTTTTGTCTGTTGGATCGTCAACGCATGAAAGCACTTTATTAAATTCTTCGGGCGTGTAAAAGTCCATACGCCCCGCCTTTTGCGTTCCCATTGATCCGGCAAGCGTTCCCGGGTTCTTTTCAAGACCGTAAAACTTCACAGCAAAATTAAAGATAGCATTTAACTGTATGCCAATAAGGTGTAATGTCGTTCCTTTTAGCCCAGAATTTAACATGTAATCGGTCTGAAAGTCCCTTATCATTGCGGGGGTTATATCGTCGATTAAAACGTCTGAAAAATGAGGGAGTAAATGATTCTTAATAATTGTTTTTTTGTTGGCGTAAGTGGTGGGCTTTACCCTTGCTTTAACATCTTTCAAATACAGGGCAGTTACAGCCTTAAAAGTTAAACCGGAAGACCCGGCAACCCTTGCCATAAAATCACGGTGATAGGCTTCCGCGTCCTTCTTACGTTTAAATCCGGTTTTCTTAGGGTGGTGCCTTTTGCCGTTGTGGTCACGATAGTAAAATTGCAAAGTATAGAGGCCTGTTTTATCGTCTTTCTTGATTGACATATATAATTACACCTAAAATTAATTTAAATCGCTAATTTACGCAAAAGAATTGAAATAACAAGCACCTCTATTATTTATCGTTCCTGTATTTGTCTATTTCTGTTAGATCGTCGATGTAATCATTGACCTTTTCAAGGCCGGGATCATTTAACAGATCAAGCTTGTTAATGATTACGGATTTATTTTCTTCTAGCGCGTTTACTGAGTCGTTACTTGCTAAGAATTTAATCCAATCGTTAACAGTCTCAAAATTTTCTGGGAAATGGCTAAGAAGATAAGCCGCCCTTAAATCGGCCTCGTCTTTATTAGTAAGCGATAAAGCGTTGATAAGTTTTTCAAACGTTTCTTTACCCGGTAAGGCGTCGCTTGTCTCGTATCGTTGAATAGAGGCACGCGAAACGCCGCTTAAATCGGCTAAAAAGTCGCGCGACATTTTCCCCCCTTTACGAATTCTATAAAGCATTTTTCCGAATTGTGACATAAGCAACCTCTAATTAATAATAAACATTAAAAGAATTATAACAAAATTATTTATTAATAGCTAATAAAAAGAGCTATTATTTAAAACAATATTGAAATAGCCAATAAAATAAGCTAAAATATAGAAAATAAGAAAAAGAGAGCTAATAATTTTAGCTGATTCATGAAAGGAAGTGATAATTTGAACGAATACTTTTTAAATGTTGAGGACGTCATGGAAATTGGCGGCATGAAGAAAGGGGCTAATATTCCATTGGGAACGTATAGCAACATCTTAAATAAAAAGAGTGCTAGTCCAAAAACCGTTGGAAAGTTGGCAAAAGCATTAGACACCGATGTGTTAAATATCATCGTTCAGCCAACGGAGAAACAAGATGAGTAAATACACAGATGAGGAGTATCACGAATTCATTAATAATCATAGTGAATATCAAGCTTTTATGGTTAGAGCGGACATTGTCAATAATGTAAGGGTTGGCCTGTTAGATCGTAAAACGTTCAATAAGGTGCTTGATACGGTCGCGGCATGGTGGACAAATACAGAAGATGATGAATGCAACCCGGATATTTTGGACAGAAAAGAAAAAATGCTCTATTGCCAGATGATCGAAACAGTTAAAAACGGAATTGATCCAACTATAGGACGGTCGCGGGCAGTTACAAAAACCAATTTAAGCAGAACAAAAACAGAACAGCACCAGAACAGAGCCAGTACTGAGCCAGTACTAAAACAACAAAATAATAGAACTGGGGTAATAAATAAAAAAATAAATAAAGTAAATAAATTAAGTAGTAGTAGTAGTGGTAGTTCTCTAAATATTATAGGTATTAGAGACGCGACAGAAAAAGAAACTACTACCACTACTACTGACACGAATTTAATACCGTCATTAGATGAGGTTAAGCAATACGCGAAAAATAGAAATAGTAAGGTAAAACCTGACCGATTCTATTATTACAACCAAACAAGGGGGTGGACAGATAAAAACGGCCAAATTATTAAGAGCTGGAAAGCATTATTCAAACTATGGGAACAAACAGAAAGAACAGGAGAGAATGAACTTCAAGATTTAGAATTTTAAATGACAAATGAGAGACGAATATAGCAATATCAATAAATATCATTTTTATGATGATCCAGAATTAGAGTATTATTTTGAGCGCTATATGAGAATAAGAGCGAAGAAAGGAGCAAACACCGATCCGGGAATTATTAAGATCATACAAAAGAAGCTTGAAGAATTTCCGGACGATATCAAGAAACAGATATTAAGTGACGTGATAATATCAAATTCAATCAGCATCACGAACTTAAAGAAGTACCGGCAAGCGCGAGAAGATCGAAAGCGCATGATTAAACCAATAGAAAACAGCATGAAAGAAAATTACGATGTCAATAAAGACTTGTATAAATGGCTATGTGATCCGGATATAGGAATACATGCTAATTTGTATATGAGAATTAAATTTGATTGTTCGACCTTTGATAAGGACGGAATAAGGCAGCTTAACAAAGAACTTGATGCGATCGGAAAGGAAAGGGCTAAAAGCTATTTAGAAGATCAAATTAATAAATATAAATAAAAAAATGGATTGATGTAAAAGATCAAAAGAAACATCAATCCAATAACAAAAAACAACCTTTTAAGGCTTATCTGTTGTATTTATTATACTTCAGATAAGCCGAATTGAAAAGAATCACGAAGGGAGTAACAATGATTAATTATTATTGCACCGTCAAGGACGTAATGGCCATTACAGGCGTTAAAGAAAGCAAAGCCTATAATCTTATTAAACAAGTTAATAACGAGCTTCACAAGCAAGGCTATATCACGTTAAGAGGCAAAGCACCAAAGGCGGCATTGTTTAACATGTTGGGAATTACTGAAACGGGCACACCTCTAACTAAAGACAAGTATCCGGAGATTTCGGAGTCCCTAAAAGAGAGTAAGGACGCGGCGGATCGTCAGGACGTCCAATAATAGAGGTTTGAAATGAAGTATAGAATACCGATTTTTAGAATCGTCAACAGCCCGTTAATATTTAACGTTTCCGGTAATTCAATGTATCCCAAATACGAGGATGGGGATATTATTTTTATATCGAATAAGCACGATTGTGAAAGCGGAAAAGACGCCGTTGTGCGTGTCAATGATTGCGACGCAACACTAAGAACGATTTTTAAAAATAAAGACGGCACAATAACGTTAAAACCGCGTAATCCCTGTTACGCTGAAAAGACCTTTAAGCTGCACGAGATTTTTATAATTGGTGTTGTTGTACGGATGATAAGGATAACAAAATGATGAGCATAGAGAAATACAAAAAAGTCAATGGTATGATGGACACAGACTATTATTTACCCGTTGAAGATGATTTATTAGAGGGCGCGGGAATAAAGGCGGGCGATATCGCTTGTTTGAAGGATGATGGAAAACTAAAGGCCGGGAAAACATGCGCCGTTGTTTTTCCGAATGAAGAAAAGGCCGTGTTAAGGTATCTTACACCGGACATTATAAGCGCCTTCTTAATCGATGGATCAATTCAAGTTATCGGTTTTTTAGTTGGTTTTTATCACAAAATCAATTATTCAGATTTGCCCGAATTTGAAGGATGAATAACAAAGTGTCGCGCCGATCCGGCGCGGCATGTTTTAATTTTAATTATTTATTTTCCGGAAATGGTCGTTTCTGTATCGGTAACGCGGGTCATGAATACGCGCTAAAAAATCACTTGAGCAAAAGCCGGGCGCTTAAGTATCGGTCAGATCGGGCGCTTAGTAATCTTTATAAAGCGTTATCAAAGATGTTTTTATAGATCATGATCCGGACAAACCGGACGCCCAAAAAGAGCGTTGCGAGATTTGCGAGCCCCTAAAAGAGAGCGCAACCCTGCCACGCGTGTGTGTGGAATACTTTCTAATTCGGTATTTTGCCGACTTCGGACGCGATCGCAATTTGCGACCACGTCCCCGCGTGGGTGTGAAAGGGGCATTTTCTAACTCCTTATTTTGAGGACTTAGAAACAGACCCCCGCGCGCGTGAAAATAGCGGCAAAGGGGTGTCCGTTTTAGACCCCCCCGGAGGGTGTCGCGAAACACGACCCCCAACCTCTACCCGCGCGCGAAAACAAACGGACTTTAACCATTGCAATAAATTAGTGCTATAGCTGCTATAGCTGTGCTATACTTTTGCTATACAATTTCTAGAAAGATGAAACAACGAGCGAAAAATAAGTATAATTTATTATTAAATACCACTGAAAACATGATAAAATAACATATAGTTTTCTAATAGCTTAGCTATGATAAAGTAAAAGGTTAAAACCCATGCAGGAGGATTTTCCATTGAAATACTGGAACGAAACATTTGAAACCATGCCTCAGGAGCAGCTCAAGGAATTGCAGCTGGTCCGGCTGAAACAAACAGTGGACCGGGTTTACGCCAACGTGCCCTTCTACCGCAAAAAATTTCAGGAGATGAACGTCGGGCCGGAAAATATCCAGTCCCTCGACGATATCCGAAGACTACCGTTCACCGAAAAGGACGACTTGCGCAACAATTACCCCTACGGGCTTTTGGCCGAGCCTCTGAGCCAGATCGCCCGGGTGCACGTCTCTTCCGGGACGACGGGCAAGCCGGTTTGTGACGGCTACACCCACAACGACTTGTCGATGTGGGCGGAATGTGTCGCCAGAGGGCTCGCCGGCATCGGCGCCGATGCCCATTCGGTCATCCACGACGCCTACGGCTACGGGCTGTTCACCGGCGGTCTGGGGATTCACGGCGGGGCCGAACGCATGGGCGCGTCGATCATCCCCATGTCCAGCGGCAACACCCAGCGCCAGATCATGCTGATGCAGGATTTTAAGGCGACGGTGCTCACTTGTACGCCGTCTTACGCCGAATACCTCGGAGAAAGCATGCGCGATGAAGGCGTCGACACATCGGCGCTGCCGTTGAAAGCCGGCGTCTTCGGCGCGGAACCTTGGTCGGAAAACATGCGCAAAAACATCGAATCCCTGCTCAATATCAAGGCCTACGACATTTACGGCATGTGCGAAATCTGCGGACCGGGCGTGGCCATCGAATGTCCGGAACAGGACGGGCTGCATTTCTGGGAAGACTTCTTCTATTTCGAAATCATCGATCCGGAAACCGGTGACGTGCTGCCCGACGGGGAAACCGGGGAACTGGTCATCACGACCCTCACCAAGGAAGGGATGCCTTTGATTCGTTACCGCACCCGCGATTTGACCTGCATCATTCCGGAACCGTGCAAATGCGGGCGCACTCACCGGCGTATCGCCAGACTCAAGGGCCGCACCGACGATATGATGGTCATCCGCGGCGTCAACGTCTTCCCGTCCCAGATCGAACACGCGCTGCTCGAAACCGGCTACGTCGAACCGCAGTATCAGCTGGTCGTCACCCGGGAAGGCTCGCGGGATCAGTTGGAAATCAAGGTGGAACTCAAAGAAGACTTCAACCTCGATTCCATCAACGCCCTCGAAGAATTAAAAGCGAAAATCGAACACGAAGTGCATTCGATCATCGGGATTAAATCGAAGATCACCCTGGTCGAACCGAAGAGCTTGGAACGTTTTGAAGGCAAGGCCAAACGGGTCAAGGATCTGCGGAAAATCTGAGGAGGTAGTCATATGATCAGACAGGTTTCAGTTTTTATGCAAAATCAGGAAGGACAGTTAGCCAAAGTGCTGCGCACCCTGGCCGGCGCCAAGGTCAATATCCGCTCACTGACCATCGCCGAATCGGAAGATTTCGGCCTCTTGCGCCTGATTCTTCAGGATTCGGACGCGGGCATGGCGGCTTTAAAGGGGGCCGGCATCATGGCCAATGAAACCCAGGTGCTCGCCGTCGAAGTGCCGGACGAACCGGGCGGCATGGCCAGCATCGTCGAAGTTCTCGGCGGTGCGGACATCAGTATCGCTTACGCGTATTCCTTCCTGCCGAAAAATACCGACAACGCGATCATCATCCTGAAGGTGGCGGACGCCGACTACGACAAGGCGATTGAATTGTTCAGCGGCGACGAACGGACCAATCTGCTGGCACGCGATGAACTGTTGACAAGGTAAGCGCGCGAGGTTATAATAGAGGCAAATAAAATAACAGTCTGTTTCAGGGCGGGGTGCAATTCCCCACCGGCAGTGATGCGAAATGCGAGTCTGCGAGCCATTTTGGGCAGATCTGGTGTGAATCCAGAACCGACGGTATAGTCCGGATGAAAGAAACGGTCAGTGTGTGTTTGACTCGTCCTGAAAATAATTATTTATTTTCAGGACTTTTTTTACGCGCGAAAGACCCCGGGGCAGACTCCTAAGGAGGCAGCATTCACATGAAAGCACAGCGCAAAACGCATTTTTTGGCACATCTCGCGGTATTGGTCGCGATGTCGGTTCTGCTGGTTTATTTGATCCATTTCCCGATCATGCCGGCCGCCCCGTTTTTGGAATACGATCCGGCGGACATTCCGATTCTCGTCGGCACCTTCTTGTTCGGGCCGGGCGCCGGTCTGATCATCACCGCCGTGGCCTGCATCGTTCAGGGGCTGACGGTCTCGGCTTCCAGCGGGATCATCGGCATTATGATGCATTTCTTTGCGACGGGCAGCTATGTCGTCGTCGCCGGACTGATTTACGTGAAGCACCACACAAAGGGCGGCGCGGTCGCGGCGCTGATCGCCGGAACCCTGACCATGACCGCCGTGATGGTCGCTTGGAACCTGGTGATGACCCCGATTTTCATGGGCACACCGAGAGCAGCGGTGGCGGCGATGATCGTCCCGGTCATCATTCCGTTCAACCTGATTAAAGCGGCGCTCAACGGCGCGATCACCTTCGTAGTTTACAAATCCATCTCCCGGGTTTTCGACCGGGATTTTAACCGAAACAAGGTCAGCCACGCCAAGGCCGACGCGTAAGACACAATCGATCAAAATCAAAAAGCGAAGTCTGAATTTCAGGCTTCGCTTTTTGTTTGGGCTGCCGTGATCTTGTGATAAAATAACAGGGAAATTGAAACACAGAAAAGGCGGCGCAAAAAAATGAAACGGAAAACGACGAAAGAGATTCTGGCGGATTCCTTCAGGGAATTGGCTGAGACCAAGGCCGTGAACAAGATTACGATTCAGGAAATCGCAGATAATTGCGACTATTCGCCGGTGACGTTTTACAGGCATTTTCGGGACAAATACGATCTCATGGCCTGGGACTACGCCGAACACTGCAGGCAGATCATGGCAGGGCTTCAAAAAGAGGCGCGCCCCTGGAAAGATTCGGTGACGGAGGGCTGCCGCTATCTCTACAGCCAGCGGCAGTATATGAAAAATCTCTTTGAACACACCAGCGGTCACGACTCTTTTGTAGAAAACATGTGCGACATCAACATCGGGATTCTTTCGGGGGAGGTGGCCAAAAAGACGCATCAGGCAGAAATGGACGAGCGGCTCTCTTTTATGATTCATTTTTTCTGCTACGGTTTGGGACAGATTTGGTGGAAGTGGCTGACCGGCTCGTCTTCTTATAATGCGGAAAGTCTGGCAGCGCTCATTGTTGAGGCCCTTCCCGAGCCGTTGAAACCCTATCTGCTCGATTCTTTTGAGAGAAATTTATAGTGTTCTCTCATTGTGAGAGAAAAGACGGCTGTTCTGAATTGATAAATTTGAGGATCCGGATAAAATAACCATATAAGTTGTGTGCAATTAAATTTTTCAAAATAGAAAAACGAAGCAGGCAAATATACGAAAAGGAGATTTTATCATGTCAAACAAAATGGAAAACAGAAAAGTCGTTGCAGAAGGATTACAGATGATCGTTTCTCAGCTCTCACAGCAGGCAGATGGCCACGTCCTGCAGTCTCGGATCTTCGCGTCAGAAGGTTTTAGCAAGCTGGCTGAAAAATACGCAGCTCACGCAGAAGAAGAACGCGGCTACGTTCAGGAATGTGCCGATCGGCTCATTGATCTGGGATGTGATGTCAAGCTGGAAGCCAAGGAAGCGGCGCCCCTTTGCAAAGATCCGGTGGAATGGGTCAAATACGATCTGCAGGTATCCAAGGACGGCCTGGAAGGATTGAGCGCGCTGATCGAGGCCGCCCGGCAGGATTACAAAACATACGATATCCTCACAAAATATTACGAAGATGAAGAAGAAGATATGTTCTGGGGAGAAGCGCAGCTGGATTTGATCGCGTGCATCGGTAAAGAAAACTGGCTGGTCCAGCAGCTCTGAGGAAGGAGAGCGGCAGATGAACAGTGCAGTTCGATATTATTCGAGATCTGGGAATACGCGCTTGGTGGCAGAAGCCATTGCCAAGGCAATGGGCGTGAAGGCGGTCGCCGTAGACGACAGCCAGGCGGCGCTGACGCAGCCGGTGGACGTGCTCTTCATCGGCGGCGCATTGTACGCCTACGGCATCGACGAACATCTGAAGGCTTATTTAGACACCTTAAAAAAGGATCAGGTGAAAAAGGCGGTCGTCTTTTCTACCTCCTTGGTATCCAAACACGCCATTGCCCTGATCAAGGCGGCGTTGAACGAAAAAGGCATCCCTGTGGCAGAACAGACTCTCTATTTCCGCGGCAAGCCTTCTGAAAAAAATCAGCAAGAGGCCATGCGCTTTGCAGAAGCATTCGCCAGCTGAGCGCCAGAAGCAGGCGCCAAACCAGCTCTGTCTGGAAGATCAGCTGTGCTTTCCGCTCTACGTCTGTGCTAAAGAAGTGGTGCGGCAGTACAGAAAACCGCTGAAGCCCTTGGGACTGACCTACACCCAGTATGTGGTGATGATGGCCCTTTGGGAGTACGGCGGCATGACGGTCGGGCAGCTGGGGAAACGGGTCTTCCTAGACTCCGGGACCTTGACCCCGCTGCTTAAGCGTCTGGAAAAGCAGGGACTGGTGCGGCGCACGCGGCCGGAGGCGAACGAGCGGACGCTTTTCATCTCCCTGACGGAGGCCGGAGAACAGTTGAAGGCACAAGCCCGGCAGATTCCGGAGGCTGTGCAAAATTGTGTACAGCTTTCGGAGGATGAGGTCCGCGTTCTGAAATCGCTGCTGGACAAAGCCGTGATCGAGATGCAAGGCGAAAAAACAGAATCAACCATTAGGCCCGCACAATGATGCGGGCTTGTTCTTTCTGAAATTAAAGACAAAACAAAAAGAGGACAATATGCAATTAGCTTGGAAAGAAATGCGGCACAATTGGAAAAAATACCTTCTGGTAGAGGTCATCGTCATTTTGATGATGTTTATGGTGATCTTTCTGTCCGGATTGGTGAAAGGTCTGGGAAGAGCGGTCTCCTCTAGTGTTGACAACATGCCGGCGGACCGATTTATTCTCAGCGATGACTCGGAAAAGATCCTGACGGTCTCGAATCTGACGCCAGATGAATACACAGCCGTACAAAATAAATACAAGGACAAGGCCACGCCCATTGACGTTCAGCGGACCTATCTCCAGAAAGGCAATAAAGGCGACAAGCAGGACGTCACGTATTTCGCCATCGATCCGGATGGCTTTTTGTCGCCAAAGGTCACCCAAGGGAAAAAACTGACAACTGAAAAGAACACCATCGTGCTCGACGACGATTTTGAGAGCACCGGCATCGAGGTGGGCGATACCATCGAAGATTCGGCGTCAAAAATAAAATTAAAGGTGGTCGGTTTTACGCAAGACGCTATGTACGGCCACATTGCCGCCGCCTATATGTCGACCGATACCTACCGCGCCATCATGAAAGCGGCCAATCCCGCCTTTCAGAACACGGTCCACGGAGCGGCCCTCAAGGGAAAGGCCCGCGGCGCCATCGCCGGGACCAAAGTCTACACCAAGGCCGCAGTGATCAAGGCCATTCCGGGATATCAGGCGGAACAGATGACCATCACCATGGTGGAATGGCTCCTCGTGGCGATCACCGCGATGATCATCGGGATCTTTTTCTTTGTGATCAACCTCCAGAAAGAGAAGGAATACGGTGTGCTGAAAGCCATAGGCGTCCCCATGCGCAGGCTGGTGGGGATGATTCTCTGTCAGGTGATCACCATCGCGGCCAGCGGCGCGCTGATCGCCGCTGCACTGACCGCCGGCATGAGCGCAGCGCTTCCGGCAACGATGCCCTTTTTTCTCGAAGCCCAGCAAGTGGCGCTGGTGCTCTGCGCTTTTGTAGCGATCTCGGTTCTGGGCAGTTTGGCCACGGTGGCCAGGGTCGGCAAAATCGATCCGGCCAGCATTATTGGAGGTGATTTTCAGTGAAAAACACAGTCTTGACCTTAAAGGATATTGTCAAATCCTACGCGGACGGGCCGTCGCGCAGAATGGTTTTGAACCACGTTGACCTGGATGTCGCGGCCGAGGAGTTTGTGGCCATCGTCGGCCCTTCGGGCTGCGGGAAAAGCACGCTGCTCAACATTGCGGGGATGATGCTGTCGGCGGATGCAGGCGAGATTTTCCTCTGCGGGCAAAAGGTTTCGGACCTGCCCCAAAAACGCTGGACAGCTATCCGACGGGAGAAAATTGGCTTCATCTTCCAAAATCATCAGCTGCTGCCTTACCTCAAGGCGGGAGAGCAGCTGTCGGTGCTGATGCAGACGGATGACGCAACGGTTCGGGAGCTTTTCCGGGAATTAAACATCGAACACGTCATCGATCAGTTCCCGGCTAAACTTTCCGGGGGCGAAAGACAGCGTGTGGCGATTGCCAGAGCCTTCGCCTCGGACGGCGACCTGATCCTGGCCGACGAACCCACCGCCTCTCTGGATTCCGAACGGGGCCGGCACGCGGTGGAAATGATCCGGATGGAGGCGCACAAGCGCGGCAAGGGCGCGGTCATGGTGCCCCACGACGCCAGAGTGCTGGACCTTGTGGACCGGATCTACAAAATGGAAGACGGCCAATTATCAGAAGTGGGCTGACGCCTAAAAATTAGGATGTTTCGCGAAAAATTTACGCGGCGCATCCTTTTTTCTTTTTGGCAGATCGGCACAAAACTGTGGTAGAATAATAAGCAAAATCACGAAAAGAGAGGAGACCGCTATGTCCATTGAGCAGCAGGCGAACGTGACCTGCCCGGTGTGCGGGCGCGCCAGCGCCTTTACCATTTGGCAGAGTATCAACACGACAGAAAACCCGGAAATGAAGGAGGCCTTCCGAGATGGTTCGGTCTTCCGCTTCCGCTGCCCGAAATGCGGAGCGGAGACGCCGGTGAGCTACCCGTGTCTGTATCACGAGATGGAACAGCAAATCATGATCTACCTCGTCGACGAAGAGGCGGTTGAGAAGACCCGGGAGATTTTTAACAAGGGCAAGGCCGACCCCAAAAATCACCACTACATTTATCGGATTGTGACGATGCCCCACGATTTCATCGAAAAAATCCGCATTTTTGATGCCGGCCGGGACGACCGCACCGTCGAAGTCTACAAACATCTGCTGGCGCACACTGTCGCGGACACTTATCCGGATCTCGATTACGACGCCATCCGCTACGACGGCTACAGCGACGACGGGAAGGAATACCTCGACGTGTTAAAGGGCGGCGAGGTTCTCACGAGTGCGACCATCGACGAGGCGCTTTACGAACGCCTTGACGAGGCGGTGACCGTCCAGCACGGCGCCATCCGCCACGGCAAAGAATGGGTCATCGACGACAAATGGGCCGCTGCCGCGATCGGCTAAACCGATTCAACCAAAACATTTCCGCCAGTAGGCGGATTTTAGTACCATATAAGTGTAGCAAGACAGAGAAGAAATTCTCATCCTGCTGCACTTATTTTTATATAATAGGGGAAGCAGCTGGCCTGACGTGCGGGTTTTTGGGTCATTGCATCCGACATAAAAACAGTCAGCCAGTCCCTTATTATAGAAACTCGATTAAGCAGGTTGGAACAATAGCTTCCGTGTTACGCGCTAAAATGAGCGGTAATAAGTGTGGTTGGAACAGCTGCAAATCTTACTTATTTTTGGAGGTCGAGATGATCAGCGTAGGTATTGATATTTCAAAGGGCAAGAGCACAGCATGCATCTTAAAGTCAGATGGCGAAATCGTCGAAGGGCCAATCACGTTTAAACACACGACATATGGATTAAAACAATTTATCGATCAAATCCCCAAAGGTGAGAACGAGGTTAAAGTCGTGATGGAAGCAACCGGCATTTATCACCTTCAAGTCGCGATCTATTTACAGGAGCAGGGTTACTTCGTAGCCGTCGTCAATCCTCTGGCAATGAAGCGCTTCAGAACTTTCAGTATTCGCGGCGTTAAGACCGACAAGGTTGACGCGATGAAAATCGCAGAATACGGTCTGGCGCGCTGGAATCAGTTAAGTGCCTTTCAAATCGCAGAAGACAAGTACGCTGAGCTCAGCATCTTAAGCAGGCAGTACCGCCATC
>NZ_VUMO01000019.1 GCF_009696145.1 Pseudoramibacter porci | reverse complement strand
CTTACTGAATGCATGGCCTGTTTCTATTATTGCTATTTTACCACGGTTGTATGGCAACAGGTGAAAAATGATTGCGATAATAAACAAAGCCTAGAGCGTTTGCCCTAGACTTTGTCTACAGTCTGAGGGACAGCCCATCGCCGGGCTGTCCCTTTTTTGTGTGTAGTGCTATTTATTCTGTTGCGGTCTCTGTTCCAGTTGAAGTAGATGTGGAAGTACTTTCACTTTCACTTGGCGATGTTGTCGACGGAGGTGTTGGCGTCGTTGCTCTTGTTCCATTGGCGCTCGATGATGTGCTTGGTGTCGTACTTCTGGTGCTGTAATTGCTTGAATACGAGCGGGTCGACCGTCGGGTTGTCGACGAAGATGAGCCGGACGAATAGGTCGAAGTCGATGACGAGCCGGAAGACGAATCGGCGCTTGTGGTGCCGGTCAGCGTGCCGACGCCGGTTCTTCGGACAATGCCATCGCTGATTTCGTTGACCGTATCAGACGGCGTGTACGCTTTTTTGGTGCCGTAGATCGACTGATGCATCAAGGTGACGTTGTCGACCAGCGTCTTTGGGGCAATCGAGGAGCCTTCGTAATTGACAAAAGCGTAATAATTGTCGTAGGGCACGTGCTGGTCGGTCATTTTTTTATTTTTCATCTGCATGTAGCCTCTGAGCAGTGTCGAAAGCTCGGTGGTGGACATGGACGTCCGGATGTTTGGATAAATCTTGGTGATCAGATTAGCCAATTTCAAGCTGTTGAGTTTTGTCATCTTCTTGAAAATTTGGTTAAAGACTTTCCGTTGTCTCTCTGTGCGGCCAAAGTCGTTGTCGCTGTAACGGTTGCGGCTGTAGGCCAGCGCCTGAATGCCGTTTAAGTGATTCTTTCCAGTGTGGGTCAGCGTTTTGGCGTGGGTATTATTGAGCCGATTGTAATCATTAATGTATTTATTCGTGTATTTGAGAATACTGTCGCTTTCGATATTGATGTTGACACCGCCCACAGCGTTGACAGAGTCGATCATACATTGGAAACTAATGGTCACGTAATCTGTCACGTTCAAATCGAAGTTTTCGTTGATCGTCTTGATGGCCAGTTCTGGTCCGCCGTAGCTGTAAGCCGCATTGATTTTCGTGTAAGATTCTTTTTTGATAGTGCTGTTCTTTGGTATGCGGGCAATGGTGTCGCGCTGAATAGAGGTCAGCACAGTTTTGCCAGTCTTAAAATTGACTGAGGCGATCATGATCGTGTCGGAACGGTTTCCCTCGACGTCGGGTCGGCCGTCGACCCCGAAGAGCGCGATATTGACGATATCGTGGTTTAAATATTTATTGACGCTGACGTCTTTATCATCGATGGAAGCGCCGGAGATACTGCTGCGAATATTGAATAGATAAACGGCGCCGCTTCCGACAACGAGCAGAAGTGCTGAAAGTACGACAGCTAGAATTTTTTTGCCAAGACTCATAAAAATCCTTTCCTGATTAAAACGTTTGTTAATCGTTGATGGTTTTGGAATAAAATATTTAATATTATATCATAGTTTTTTTCGAATTTTGGAAAGTTCTGAGAAATCGCGGCATTTTTACAAAAAATTTAGGTTTTATTAATAAAAAGTAAAAGCTTAAAAAGAAATAGGATAATGCGTGCAAAACTATCGTAAATATGCTATAATGAAAGCGTAATCAATGATAAGCTCAAGTTACAAATTGAACAAGAGCCTACCGATTGCGATTTTCAAAGGCGGCATCGTTTTTGAAAAACAACACGAAGGACTGGAGGACATAAAAATGAAATTTACGATCTATGGAAAGAACATGCATATTTCAGATGGATTAAAAGAAACACTTGAAAAGAAATTCCAGAAATTTGATCGTTATTTTGACAAGGAAACAGAAGTTTACGTGACCTTCAAAAAAGAAAAGAGCTACCAGGTCATTGAAGTGACCATCCCGCTTGGCAAGACGATCCTTCGGGCTGAAGAAAAAACCGACAGCACGATGGGGTCTATAGAAGCCGTCATCGACAAACTGGAAGGACAGCTGAGAAAATATAAGACAAAATTGAGAAAACGCTACGAAGCACAGGACAGCAAGCTTAAATTTGAAGCCTTTGACGACCTCGACGAAAAATCGGCAGATGTCATGGACGAACCGAAAATCGTCAGAACGAAAAAATTTGCGATTAAGCCCATGTCAGCGGAAGAAGCTGCCATGCAGATGGATCTCCTGGAACACGATTTCTTCGTTTTCCTGAACGCGGAAACCGATGATGTGAACGTTGTGTACCGCCGTAAAAATGGCGATTACGGTTTAATTGAACCGACCTTTGCATAACGCGTCAAAGATAAATAGACCGCTACTTTAGAAACACTACCCGCTAAATACTTTTAGCGGGTGTTTTATTGACAGGGGTAATTTTTTGTTTTAAAATTAGTTTAGTTTTTCTTTGCATTAATATAGAAGAAATTAATATAAAAATATGCGTCAGCCATCGGTTTCGTGTGAATGACATGATGGGGATATATAGAAATACAGGGTGGAATCAATGTTTGTCATATTAGCGATAGTTATCGGATTGATCATTGGAACCGCGAGAGGCGGTTCGATCGGACTTATGCGAAAACGAAAAATCAATCTATGGCCCGTTGGCTTGATTGGCATTTTGCTGCAAATTGTTCTCCACCTTTATTTTTATTTCGGGCAGGCGAGCGGCATCACGACCTTCATCAATTTTGCCAGCTACGTCTGTATTTTATTGATGCTCATTTTTAATTTTGACGATTTATGGGCCATCTTGTTTACCGTTGGCACCACAGCCAATTTTATTGTTGCCTTTATCAACGGTGGCAAAATGCCGGTCACGCCGGGGATCGTGAATGCACTGACCAACACAAACTTGTCGTCAGGCATTACCCGCGGGGTCAACGCGGTGTACACACCGCTCTCTAGAGCGACCACAGCCCTTTGGATGCTGGGAATCAATGTACAGGTGCCTTACGTTTCGCGCATCACCGCTTATTACGGCGGCGTCGGCGGATTTTCGATTGGAAGCGTTCTCGTCTTTGTCGGCCTTTTGGGCTGGGTGCAGTACGCGATGCAGGACAGCAAGGGGCAGGATCCGTTTTCTGAGGAGTTAAACGAAGGCGATGCGGATTACATCATTTCACCCGACGAAAACAGTATGATCCAAGAAATGGCCCAGAAAAAAGAAACCGGCTACGAAACGGGTCCCCTTGACTGGCTGAATCAGGATTCAGAGACCTTGTTTGGACAGGAAATCAAACAGCAGACTGGTGAAATTCAGAAAAAGCCAGCGAAACCGGAGAAAAAAACAGCTAGAGCGCCGAGAAAGCGCCGTGCTGCGCAGGAAAAACGGAGTCCTGCAGTGAGGGAAAACGTGCAGAAGCCAGAAGAACCGAAAAACAAACAAGCAGAAAAAACGACGGTTCTGCCCGATTTGTCGCCGGAATTGCTGGAGCGGATCAAGTCCCACAATTCGGGAACTGCGACAAGGGGTCCGGCATCGACCGTTTCGGACGACACGCGGGTCTTTACAACATTAAAAGATTTGGGGAAATACGACACGAAGCCCATTGACACGGGAGTTTCAATGTCTGCCCGAAGAGAAAGGGAAGAAGCAGAGGATTTTGCTGAATCTGGATTTTTCACACAATCTTTCTACACTGAGCGGGAGAAGGGAAAATTGGCTTTCGGCTCTCAGCCAAGTGATGACAGCGGGAAAAAACCGGCAAAACCGACAGAGACGTATCGCCGGGCAATAAATATTCAGGAGGATAGAAAGCAAATGGCGGATTACAAACCAACAGACGGTGACGCAGTCAAATCAGCAGCAACAGCTCAACAGCCGAAACCGGCGGCGCCAAAAAGAAACACGCAGGCAGCAGTGCAGACTTCAGATGCGCCGCGGTGGGAAATGCCTGAAAAGAAAAAGAAAACCAAAACGGAAGGGACTTCTAAAAAGATCAATCCGTACCGGAAATACAGTGACGAGGAAGCGGCTAGACGGGCTGACGCTTCCCGCGACAATGAAAAGCAAATGCTGAACATTTGGCACCAAGTCTCGGAAGATACGCGGGCTTTGCGCCAGCGCGGCCGCCGAAGTGCCAGCGAAGAGGTTCAGTCGGACAGCCCCTTCAGCCGCTCGGAAGCTGAACGCAAACGGCTCAAGCAGCAGCACAATCGCGCAGCAGTGCAGAAAAGCGAAAGTGAAATCGCTTCGGCACAGCAGTCGAAACCGGCCGGTGTTAAGAATCCAGTGGCGGCCGGCAATGTGACCAATGACGAAGATCGGGAACGCATAGGCTTTGAAAAAGTTGAAATTAATGTAGATAACCGGAAGGTCTCCTTTTGGAGAAAAAAGAAATCCTGAAAATCGGGAAAGATATACGCTTGAAACGGAAAGGCTGTGTACTCAGCCTTTTTTGTTTGAAAGCTTAATTTGCTTTTCAGGCAGACATGATATAAAAAAGCCGTTTTATCTACATGATTTATAAATAAGGGAGATTGAAATATATGGGATTTTTGCAGAATCTTTTTGATCCGAGTAAAAAAGAAGTTAAAAAATTAGCGAAGGTTGCGGATCAAATTGTTGCGCTGGAAGATACGTACAAAGCGTTGTCCGACGACGATTTAAAACACAAGACCGTCGAATTTAAAGAGCGCTTTGCCAATGGGGAAACCCTTGACGATTTGTTAGTCGAAGCCTTTGCGACGGTTCGGGAGGCGGCGGCCCGAACGGTCAATATGCGCCACTTCCCGGTGCAGCTCATCGGGGGCATGGTGCTTCATAATGGCGATATCGCAGAAATGCGTACAGGTGAAGGGAAAACTTTGGTCGCGACGCTGCCCGCTTATCTGAACGCGTTGAGCGGTGAAGGGGTTTATATTGTGACGGTCAACGACTATCTGGCGCGTCGAGACAGCGAATGGATGGGGAAAATTTATAAATACCTCGGCATGCGCGTCGGCTTAGTGGTACCGGATTTGTCCTACGAAGAAAAGCAGGACGCCTACCGCTGCGACATCATCTACGGAACGAATAACGAATTCGGATTTGATTACCTCCGTGACAACATGGTCACGTCTAAGGAAGAACAGGTGCAGCGGGGTCTGCACTACGCGATTATCGACGAAGTCGACTCCGTTTTGATCGACGAAGCCCGGACACCGCTTATTATTTCAGGAAGCGGCGACGAAAGCACAGAGCTCTACCGCACGGCAGATATTTTTGCCAAAAGCCTAAAGGGCGACGACTACGAAAAAGATGAAAAGGAAAAAGCCGTTACTCTGACCGAAAAGGGGACTGCGAAGGCTGAAAAATTCTTTGGCGTTAAGAATTTGGCCGATGTCGAAAATATGGAAATCATGCACAACATTAACCAGGCCCTGTACGCCAACACGCTGATGACCAAAGACGTCGATTATATTGTCAAGAATGACGAAATCATCATCATCGATGAATTTACAGGCCGTCAAATGCCGGGGCGCCGCTACTCCAACGGGCTGCACCAGGCGATTGAAGCCAAGGAACACGTAACGGTTAACCGCGAATCCAGAACCATGGCGACCATCACCTTCCAGAACTACTTCAGAATGTTTGACAAGCTGGCTGGGATGACCGGGACAGCGAAGACGGAAGAAGAAGAATTTAACACCATTTACAATTTAAATGTTGTGACCATTCCAACCAATAAACCCATGATCCGTGAAGATTTAAATGATTTGGTGTATCGGACCGAAAAGGCGAAGTTCAGAGCGGTGACCGAAGACGTGAAGCGGCGCCACGCTAAAGGCCAGCCGGTTTTGATCGGGACCATCTCCATTGAAAAATCGGAAATATTGAGTCAATACCTGCGCCGCGAAGGCATCAAACACAATGTGTTAAATGCCAAGCACCTCGAAAAGGAAGCGGAAATCATTTCCCAGGCTGGACAAAAGGGCGCCGTTACGATCTCGACCAACATGGCCGGCCGTGGGACAGATATTGTGCTCGGCGAGGGCGTCGCAGAACTCGGCGGGCTGCACATTATCGGGACGGAACGCCACGAATCCAGACGTATTGACAATCAGCTGCGCGGCCGTGCCGGCCGTCAGGGCGACCCGGGTTCGACGCAGTTCTTCTTATCCCTTGAAGACGACTTGATGCGCATTTTTGGTTCCGACCGCATTAAATCCGTGGTGGAAAACCTCGGGATGGATGACGAAACGCCTCTGGATGCCAAGATGCTGAACCGCAGTATCGAAAGCGCCCAGAAGAAAGTCGAAGCTCGCAACTTTGATATTCGTAAAAACGTCCTGCAGTACGACAACGTTATGAACCGGCAGCGTGAAATCATATACGCTCAGCGCCAAGAAGTGCTGGATGGTAAGAACATGCACGAACAGATCGACAAAATGACGAAGGACGTCATTAACGATTACGTCAACATGTACACCAACGCCGGGGATACGCTGGAAGACTGGGATATTAAAAAGCTCAAACGTTATTTCAGCGAATTTCTGCCGGTCGATCGCTTGACACTCGAAGACGGCGTCACGGTCCAAGATATCAAGGATCAGCTGTACGCCCTCTGCCGCGAAAATTATCAGGCAAAAGTCGCGCTGATCGGCGAAGACGAAATGGAAAATATGGAACGGGTTGTCCTGCTTCGCGCGGTTGACGCGGCGTGGATGGTGCATATCGACGACATGGAACAGCTCAAGGAAGGGATCGGCCTGCGCGCCTATGGCCAGAATGATCCGGTTGTGGCGTACACGGACGAAGGATTCAAGATGTTCGAGGACATGAACGCTGAAATCCAGGAAGAAACCGTCAAATACATTTACAACGCGAAGATCAAATTGGTGCCGCCGAAACAGCGGCAGAATCGGGCGCAGATGCACACCAATGAAGCTCAGATCACAGGGCAGGGCAGCGATGAACCGGTTCAGAAGACGATCCATAAGAAGAAAATCGGCCGCAACGATCCATGCCCGTGTGGCAGCGGCAAGAAATACAAAAATTGCCACGGCCGCTACGCCGATTGATGCGGATTAAAGGAATTGAGAAAGGAACAGAATATTGATAGATTTGTACGAAGCGCGACAAAATGTAAACGGGATGTCTAGCGAAATGGCAGATTTGGGCAAGTCCCTGAATCTGCCGGAGCTGGCAGCCAGACTTGAGGAATTGGAGAAACAGACGACGGCTCCCGATTTCTGGAACGATCAGAAAACAGCGCAGAAGGTTCTGAAAGAAGAAACATTGCTGCGCAGCAAACAGAAGCGCTATAATGACGTGAAAGGTGATCTTGAAGACGTCGAAGTCATGCTGGAATTGGCCGAAGAAGGGGAAAGCGATGATGAACTCGAATCGATGTTAACCGCCTTCCGCAAAGAATTTGACGCTTACAAGGTGGAGATGCTGCTCTCTGGCGAATACGACAGCAACAACGCCATCATTTCACTGCATCCGGGAGCTGGCGGCACCGAATCCCACGATTGGGCGTCGATGCTTTTTAGAATGTACGTGCGCTGGGCGGAAAACAAGGGCTTCAAAGTCAAACAGCTGGATTATCAGCCCGGGGATATTGCCGGGATCAAGAGCGCGACCTTGTTGATCGAAGGGATCAACGCCTACGGGTATTTAAAAACCGAACGAGGCGTGCATCGTTTGGTGCGCATTTCGCCCTTTGACTCCTCCGGGCGCCGGCACACTTCTTTTGCATCACTGGATGTGACGCCGCAGGTCGATGACTCCATCGACATTGAAATCAATCCGGATGATATCCGGGTGGATACTTACCGTTCCAGCGGAGCCGGCGGTCAGCACGTCAACAAGACATCGTCAGCCATCCGAATCACCCATATTCCGACGGGTGTCGTGGTGCAGTGCCAGAACGAACGCAGCCAGCACCAGAACAAAGAAGTGGCGATGAACATGCTGAAGTCAAAGCTTTTGGAAATCATGGAACAGGAAAAGAAAGAAAAGCTGGAAGACGTTGTCGGCGATTACTCCCAAATCGCCTGGGGCTCACAGATCCGTTCCTACGTGTTCCATCCGTACACGATGGTCAAAGACCACCGGACCGGTGTCGAAGTCGGGAATATCCAGAGCGTCATGGACGGCGACCTCGACCAATTTATGAACGCTGAGCTTCGGCGCGAAGCGGAAGAAAACGCGTAAGTCGATTCAATAGCAATAAAAAACGCGAAAGGCTGAAAAGTCTTTCGCATTTTTTTATGAGATGAAAAATTTAGGCACCGTAATCTTTTAAATGCTGTTCGATTTTGGCCTTCATCGCGTCGTCAATGACGATTTTGCCATCGACGGGATGATTGTAGAGATGGCTTAAAATATCTTCGATTGTGACCATCGGATGGGTTTCGATGCCGAGGGTGTCGCTGATTTCCTGAACCGCCGTTTTGTCGCCGTCGCCCTTTTCCATTCGATCGACGGAAATAATCAAGCTTTTGACCGTGACGTTTTCAGCCAGAGATTTGAGCAGCGGAACCGATTCTTTGACTGAGGTGCCCGCGGTGATGACGTCTTCGACGATCATCGCAGTATCGCCGGCCTGAGGACGGTAGCCGATGATCGAACCGCCTTCGCCGTGATCCTTTGCTTCTTTTCGGTTGAAGCAGTAGGGCATGTCGATCTGATGATCCCGGTAGAGGGATGCGGACGCGCTGATAACCAGCGGAATACCCTTGTAGGCCGGACCGTACAGGAAGTCGATGCCGTCTAAATGTTCTGAAATTTCATCCGCGTAATATTGCCCGAGCTTGGCAATTTGTTCAGATGTGCGGTAATTGCCGGTGTTGATAAAATACGGGGTCGGACGGCCGCTTTTGGTGATGAAATCACCGAAGGTCAGAACGCCGGAACGCACCATAAAATCGATAAAGTCGTTTTGATAACGCATGATAGCCTCCGTTTTTTCTTAAATTATAGCTTAAAGGGACCTTGGTGCGCAAGGGCAGCGCTTGACGAACCGAGAAGATGTGCATATAATAATTTGGATTAAAGGAAGTAGTATCCTAGTCGGCACTTCTGGCCTCGAGGGCGGGCCTAAAAATCCGTCGAAGGGCATATCGATGAAGTCTCTTGGCAGGGCCTTTGACGCCCAGTTGGGGGTTTTGCCAGGAGGTTAAGAAGGAGGGGGCATCCTGCAACGGCATGCAGATCATGACCCTGCCTTCGTGGAGACTTCTGCGCTACTGGAAGGGTGTAACAATACGGCGGTGTTCATCGCAGCAAGCGCTTCTGAGTAAGCAGAGGGAAAACCTGGGAACAAGTCAGGGCCTGTTGTGGCCTGGAAAGATTTTGAACCAGCGTAGCCTGCCTTGAGTGGTTTGGGTAGATGGTCTGACAGTTGCCATGTTGTCAGGGCCCGGCAAGTGGCAATATTGCGATCGAAACCCTTATTGCAAAAGAGGCTAAAGGTCAGGAGGACCGCCGCGGAAAACGCCTAGGCTATTTGAAAAAGGTCTGTCAGGGATTAAAGTGCACGCTTAGTGGCAATCCAGTCCCAACTTTTAAGCTGGAGAATCGGATAATGAGAAATCGCTCATCCGGCGACGGATAGTCTCGATTCTGGGAAATCCTACTGGACTTATGTTGCAAAGTTTACTTGTCAGATTTTCCTTTAATCATTTTTTTGGATTATGCGTCGTCATAGTCCTTTTTTATTGTTTGCGTTTAGGCTATAATAAAAATATCATTTAAATGAAACTTTATGCAGTTTCAGGATGAAATCAGAAAGGAAGTTTAAGGGATTGGCAAAGACCAAAAAGGCGAAGAATGACCGAAAGAAGTGGCTCGCGCTCGTAGCGATCGGCACCTTTCTATCGACCTTTGTCATTGATTATATTTCCGACACAGTGCTGTCCAATGCGAATTTGATCGTATCGATTGTGATTTTGTTTTTGATTGTCGCCGTCGGTATTTTTATGGATATGATCGGCATCGCCGTCACCGCAGTGAAAATAGAGCCTTTCAACGCGATGGCCTCTCGGAAGATCAAAGGGGCGAAAATGGCGGTGAAGATCGTCAAAAATGCGTCAAAAGTGTCGTCGGTGTGCTGTGACGTCATAGGCGACATCTGCGGGATTATTTCAGGGAGCGTCGCCGTTTCCATTACAGGACAGCTGACACAGTTTTATAAGCTGTCGAGCTCAATGCTGCTCGGCCTTATGATTTCTGCGTCTGTCGCGTGTATCACAGTCGGCGGAAAGGCAATTTTCAAAGATGTCGGTATGAAGCAGGGCGTGCGCATTGTGTCGGGACTGTCCCGCTTCATGGCGAACGTTCAGGGATTTTTCAATAAACACGAATAAAAATGGCAAAACAAAAAGAACGATTAGATAAAAAATTAGTAGAACTGGGATTATTCGACAGCCGGGAAAAGGCGAAGAAATCCATTATGGCCGGCCTTGTCGAAATTGATGGAACCGTCCACACGAAGGCCGGGGATCAAGTTCCGGCGGAACTTTCAAAGGAACAGGTAACCCTTAAAGGGGAAGGCCTGCCCTACGTGAGCCGGGGCGGCTTTAAGCTTGAAAAGGGGCTGAAAGTCTTTGAATTCCCGGTTAAAGATCGATGGTTTCTCGACATCGGCGCGTCGACTGGCGGCTTTACCGACGTGCTGCTTCAGAATGGTGCTGGCCACGTGACGTCAATCGATGTGGGGTATGGCCAGTTTGACTGGAAACTGAGAAATGACGAGCGGGTCACATGTATGGAGCGGACGAATTTCAGAAAAACCACCCCGGAAGACATTGGTGGACTCGCCGACGGGTCGGTCATGGACGTGAGCTTTATCTCGATTTTGAAGCTGATGCCGGCGATTCATCGCTGTGTCAAGGACGGCGCTCTGGGTATATGGCTCATCAAACCCCAGTTTGAAGCCGGCAAGGAAAATGTCGGGAAGAACGGCGTCGTCCGGGATCCCGAAATTCATAAGAAGGTGTTGATTGCGACCACAACGGGTATCGAAGCCAATGGCTTCTCAGTTTTGGGCTTGTCATTTTCACCGATTCGGGGACCGAAGGGCAATATTGAATTTTTATGCTTTTCGAGAAAGGAAGGCGCCGGCGCAGCAATAGACCATCAAGACGCCATTTCGGGCGTAGACAGGATCGCGGCGCTGGTTGACAGCGCACACGAACATTTCAGACATCACGGACAGGAAAACGCAACATCATGACACCAAATCAAAACACACCCAAACCCATACGGACAGTTGGCATTTTTATCAACACGGATAAACAGAATGCCTACGAAACGGCTTTTCGCTGTGTAAAATACCTTGTACACCAGGGGATCACGCCGATGATGCTTCACAATCAATACGCAGAAATCGGCGGCATCGCCGGCGTCAAGGCCTGTTTTAAGGATCAGTTTTACAGCTCGCCGGATTGTATCGTTGTCCTGGGGGGCGACGGCACCCTGCTCGGCATCGCGAGACAGGCCAGTGCATACGAGACGCCGATCTGCGGCATCAATTTGGGAAAACTCGGCTTTCTGACCAACGGCGACGCGTCTTCTTACGAAGAGATTCTGCAAATGCTCATCGACGGGGATTATACCCTTGATCAGCGCTCGATGATCGTCAGCACGGTGAAAAAGCTCAACGGCGAGTACGAATCTCAAGTGGCCCTCAATGATTTGGTGGTCAAGGCCATCGGCATCCGCATGATTAATCTAACCATCGAGGTCGACGGCGCACTTTTGGACGAATACAGCGGCGATGGCGTCATTCTCGCGACACCGACGGGGTCGACGGCCTATTCGCTGGCGGCAGGCGGCCCGGTTGTGGATCCGCGGGCGGACGTGCTGCTGCTCAACCCCATCTGCCCCCACCGGCTGCACGACAAGGCGTACGTTCTTCCGGGGACGGCGGCGGTCGACATCAGCCTGCCGGGCAGTGTCGGCGAGGTGATCGTCTCAGCGGACGGGCAGGTGCAGATGCCGCTGAGCTACGGCGAACACCTGCATATCGAGAAAGCACCGTATATGACCAATCTCATTTTATTTCAAAACCGCAATTTTTACGAACAGCTGCGGAAAAAATTCGCAGATCATTAAACGCTGCTTATAAAGAATGGAAAAGGCAAAGAAAGGAAGGCATTCATGAAAGGGACGCGGCAATCCGAAATTCTGCACATCATCGAAACCCACAAAATAGAAACGCAGGAGGAGCTTGCCCGCTATCTGGAGCAAGAGGGTTATCGAGTGACCCAGGCGACGGTTTCCAGGGATATCAAGGAGCTGGGACTCATTAAAGTGGCCGATAAAACCGGCGGGCAGCGTTACGCTGTCATGCAGGACGTGAAGGGCATTTACGACGAACGGGTCAAAACCGTGTTTAGACAGTCTGTCATGCGTGTGGATATCGCGGGGTTTATCATCGTGCTGCACACCTTGCCGGGCATGGCGCAGGCGGCGGCCATCGCCGTTGATAATTTGAACTGGCCGGAAATTGTCGGCACCATTGCGGGCGACGACACGATTTTTGTCGCCCTCCGAGACGAAAAAGACAAGGGTGTCATCGCTGAACAATTTCGCAAGCTGATGAAGGGCCTGTTGTAATGGTTCAGGAAAAATGGAGAAAACAGTATGCTGAAGCGGATCTCGATTGCCAATTACGCGCTGATTGACAAGCTCGAGGTGGATTTTAACGATCACCTCAACGTCATCACCGGGGAAACCGGCGCCGGAAAATCCATTGTAATTGACGCACTCACACTGATCCTCGGGCAGCGCGGGAATCGGAAAAACATTCGAACCGGTGCCGCTAAGCTTTCGGTCCAGGGGGTCTTCGAAATTGACCCGGCGGGATCGGTGGCTAAAAAGCTCTCGGATATGGCAATCCCCGTCGAGGACGGGACTTTAATTCTCAATCGATCGCTGACGCAGAACGGCCGAAACACCTGCCGCATTAACGGCTTCGCGGTGACAGTTGCTCAGCTGAAAGCCATCGGCCAGGATCTGGTCGACATTCACTCTCAGCACGAAAACAATTCTTTGTTTCAGCCCGCAGCCCAGAGACGCCTGCTCGACGCCTGGGGCGGCGACGAGACAGACGAATTGCTCAGACAGACCCGGAAACAGGCTGAACGGCTCAAAGAGCTGAGCCGCCAGATCAAGACGCAGGCTCAGGATGACAGAGAACTTGCCCGACAGAAGCAGGTGCTGGCCTTCGAAATCAAGGATATCGAAGCGGCACAGCTGCGTGCTGGAGAAGATGAGCGGTTGGAAAAGGAACAGCGGATTCTCGAGAACAGCGAAATGCTTTTTTCACAGGTTAAAACAGGGCGACAGCTTTTAAACGGCGCCGACGACGATTCAGAAGGCATGCTCGCGCAGCTCAGCAAAGTGCAGCGGATTGTCGATCGATTAAGTCAATTTGACGGCGTGTTCAAGGCTTATCAGGCAGCGCTGGAGACGGCCTCGGCGGAACTTTCGGAGCTTGCGATCGAGCTTGCCAGTTATCAAGAGGATTTAAATTTCGAGCCGGGCCGTCTTGACGAAGTGGAAAAGCGGCTGTCGCTGATCGACAGTCTGAAACGCAAGTACGGCGACACCGTCGAGGAAATCATCGCGTATGGGACACATTTAAACGAGCAGTACGATAATCTTGCCCATCATGACGACAGACTCAACGCAATGAAAAAGGAATACGCTGAGCTCTGGAAAGCCTATCGACAAACGGCCAGAACGCTTCACGAAAAACGGGTGCAGGCGGTTCAATCGCTGGAGGCCGCGATTGAAGGGCAGCTGGCAGATTTGGCCATGCCCCGAGCGCGCTTTGTCATTTCAGTGGAAGAGGATGAACAAATCATCGCGCCTTGGGGCAACGATCAAGTGAGCTTTAAAATTTCGGTGAATCCCGGCACGCCGATCCGTCCGCTGAAAGAGGTGGCCAGCGGTGGTGAAATCTCGCGGATTATGCTGGCGATTAAATGTATTTTCGGCCGATACGACCGCGTCGAAACGATGATATTCGACGAAATCGATACGGGAATCAGCGGGCGCACCGCCCAAGTCGTCGCGGAAAAAATTCTGCAGCTTTCCCGCGAACGCCAGGTTATCACGATCACCCATCTGCCGCAGATTACCGCGATGGCAGATGCCCATTTCCGCGTCGTTAAAGAGGGTGACGACAGCACCACACAAGTCAGTTTTGACCGCCTCGATGAAGCGGAAAGCCGAGACGAGCTCGCGCGGATGCTTTCCGGCGCGAAGGTGACGGATCTGTCTGAAACCCACGCGACAGAAATGCTAGCCATGGCGGCCCAGCAGAAGGCCGCTTTTAGAACAGACGCCCATCCGGACAAAAAAGAGGAAGTGAAGGTATGAGAGCACCAAATCCAATCGCCCTTCAAATCGGGTCGCTGACCGTCAGATGGTACGGCGTTTTGATCGCTTCAGCGCTGGTGATCGGTCTGCTGATCGCCGCGAAGCGCGCGGATCACGCCGGCATCGCGCGGGACGATATTTACGATTTCTTTATTGTCATGGTGCCGTCGATCATCGTCGGCGCGAGACTCTGGTACGTAATTTTTCAATGGGATTACTACAGCCGCTTCCCCGGTGATATCATTAAAATTTGGAACGGCGGGCTCGCGATTCACGGCGGCATCATCGCCGGATTGATCGCCGGCGCGCTATTTTGTAAGGCGCGAAAGCTATCTTTTCTGAAGCTGGCTGACGTGTTGATTCCGGCCCTTCCCCTCGGGCAGGCCATCGGCCGATGGGGCAATTTCTTCAATCAGGAAGCGTACGGCCGACAGACGGATCTTCCCTGGGCCATCACGGTTCACGATCCGAGACTCGGTTGGATTCACGTGCATCCCACTTTTTTATACGAATCCGTTTGGGATTTGTGTGTATTTTTGATTTTACTTTTTGTGGTTGAGCGAAAGATCAAGAAATCAGACGGCGAACTGTTGTTCAGTTATTTTATTTTGTATTCGATCGGCCGATTCTTTATCGAAGGCCTTCGGACCGACAGCTTGATGTTTTTTGGACTGCGCACAGCCCAGCTCGTGAGCCTTGCGCTGATAGCAGCCGGGATTGTTGGACTGCTGTGGCTGAAAAAACGGCGGACGGTCGACTGACCGACATATATCCGTTGGGATTCCACCTCTCTGAGAAATCAGAGGGGTTTTTAGTACCATATAAGTGTAGCAAGACAGAGAAGAAATTCTCATCCTGCTGCACTTATTTTTATATAATAGGGGAAGCAGCTGGCCTGACGTGCGGGTTTTTGGGTCATTGCATCCGACATAA
>NZ_VUMO01000018.1 GCF_009696145.1 Pseudoramibacter porci | reverse complement strand
AGAACCACTCAGGACCGAATCGTCCTATATTTCGATTTCAATTTATAAATCTACAAATTGCAGCTTGATATTAAATCAAACGAGGCTCCTGAGTATTTTCTCAGAGCCTCGTTTGTCTACAGTCTGAGGGACAGCCCGGCGATGGGCTGTCCCTTTTAAATTGCAGCTGGTTAATTAATACTCAATGGGGTCCTGAACCGCCTCAATGATCACATCGCGGAATGCCTTGACGGCAATGTCACACTGCGCTTCACGGCCGGTTAAAATGGCGCCGCTCATATTGGATTCGGTTGGACTGCTCCAAAAACGCACGACCTCAACGTTCGCCTGAGTCAGCGCTTCATCGATGCCGATCGCCCCCTGCATGGCCGGTGCGATCAAATAAGCGATCGACGACCCTTCCGGCAGATTGTAAGCCTTTGAAAAATAACGGCCAATTCTCGGAACGCACTGCGCGTAAATCAGCGTCGAATCATCTTCTGAAATGCTGTACAATGTTGACTGCTGTTCAGTAAAGGCGCGAACGTAGCGCAGGCCGCGTTCAACGTCTGATACCTTCGGCCCGGAAATGACGCCAAAAACCTGCCCATCATTGAATTTACCGCAGCCGCCGTAGGTTGTGTAAATTTTCGGCACTTCGACATTTGCCTTTTTTGTCGCATCGTCTGCTGCCACATATCCCACGCCATCGCACGCCGTGGTAAACAAACCAATATCGATATGGCCTTCCGGTAATTCGTATTGTTCGAGCATGCAGTCTTCGACATCCGTTAACAGACGGTTGGATACAAATTTACCCCGTAATAGATCTCCGATCATCAGCTTCTCTCCTATTCTATATAGTATGCTGAGTATATTTTATCATCATTTTATTTGAGATTCAATGTCATTATTGGCGCCCTTTTGATACAGAATGTTCGCCAACTTGCAAAAGGCCTCGCCGTCGAGCTGCTCCGCTCTTTTTCTCGGGTCGATGCCCGCCTCACACAAGGCGTCGAGCAGCACCGCTTTCGGATAAGCTGTGTTGTTTGAAAGGCTGTTGATGACCGTCTTGCGCCGGGTCTGAAATGCAGCCTTCACCACCTTGAAAAACTGATTTTTATCACAGGGTTCAAAGGCCTGCTGGGTCCTTTTCTGAAGACTGATGACAATAGAATCCACTTTCGGTCTCGGCATAAAGACCGACGCCGGCACCGTGAACATGACGGCCGGATCAGCGTAATACTGCACGATCACGCTGAGGGCGCCGTAGCTTTTACTCCCGGGCCCGGCGCAGATGCGTTCGCCCACTTCCTTTTGCACCAAAAACGTCATCCGTGACAAATCGATGCCGTCTGGCCACGGCGTTTCCAAGAGTTTCATGATAATTGGCGTCGTAATATAATAAGGCAGGTTGGCCACGACCTTCAGCGATGTCGGCCCTTCTATGAGATCTAACACATCCGTTTTCAAAAAATCCTGATTGACAATGGCGATGTTGTCAAAATCGCCCAGGGTTTCGCCAAGAACAGAAATGAGCTTCTTGTCAATTTCGACCGTCACGACGCGGCGAGCGCGCATTGCTATTTCCTGGGTCATCGAACCGATCCCCGGCCCGATCTCGAGAACGGTGTCTGCTGCCGTGATGTGCCCCGCGTCGACAATTTTTTCGAGAATATTTTGATCGATCAGAAAATTCTGTCCGAATTGTTTATTGAAATGAAGCTGATGGGCCGCCATCAACTCAGAAATCACCGCTGGTGATGTTAGATTCATCATGATTGTTTCCCTTCGTTGTTGTTTTCCTGATTCAGCCAGGTTTTGGCGCGTTTGAGCAGTGCCCCGCGTTTATTGTATGCCGGCGCCTCGTACACCCACCGCAGCAAACGCTCTAAGGTTTCGCCGATCTGCCTGCCGCGAAATCCCAAAGCCTTCAGTTCTTCGCCGCCAATGGCCAAATCAGCCGGCATTATCGGCTCGCGGTTCTTTAAGATGTCAGTAAAGGCGGCGCGGTTTTGTGTATTATCTTTTTTGAGCTTTTGCAGTTCGAGGGCCATTTCAAAGACCGGCGCTCCCATCTGGCGAAGCGCCGTCTTAAACCCAACTCTATCATCGCAGTTAAGATTAGCAAAATCTAACAGCATGGCCACTTGTCTGATCCTCTGATTGCTAAAATGCAGCCGCTTTAAAAACCCGCTGACACAATCAGCCGGCGCATCCTGGAAAAGCCAGGCGAGGCGCACCGGAAGGACTCGCGGCAGCGCATTGATTTGATCTGCCACGTCCTTTGAAACGACGGGCAGATCTGTCGACGCCGTTCGTCTCAGCAAATCGTCCCACAGGCCAGTCGCAATCAGCTCGTGCACCGCGTACGCGGCATCCGGGCCTATGAGCATATTCGATAATTCCATTTGAATGCGCTCGAGGCTCACGCCATCCGTCCCCGGATTTTGAACAATGGCCTCGCGCGTGTGCGGCTCAATCTGTCCGCCAATTTGAGCGGCAAAGCGCACGCATCGCCATTTCCTGAGACGATCCTCATCGAATCGTTCGGCTGCTCGGCCAATGCAGCGTATTTCTTTCTGTTTGAGATCCGTGAGCCCGCCGACGACGTCGAAAATCACACCGTGACGGTTCATCCACAATCCGTTGACTGTGAAATCCCGCCGGCGCACATCTTCAAAAATTGACGCTTGAAAAGCCACATCCTCAGGATGGCGCCCATCTGTGTAACTTTCTTCTTTTCTAAAAGCTGTGATTTCAAAACTCACGCGCTTTGCTCCGTCGGGCAAATCGATTCCGATCGTGCCATAGCGTTTTCCTTTTAAAATCAAGGTACCATTAGGAAATGCCGCAGACAAAATCGACGCGATCCGGTCTGGCGTCGCGCTCGAGGCAAAATCCCAATCACTCGGGCGTTTACCGAGGAGCAGATCGCGGACCGCGCCGCCGACAATATAAACCGCTTCCCCGTTTTTTTCAAAGGCTTCAAATAAAACGCTGAAAGGCCCATTTTCCAAAAATTTCTGATTCATCGCCTTCGCTCAGTTTATCCGCTGCTGCTTTTTTCTCATACGCCGAATATATCGGCGCGCCTTTGCCGATCCCGCCTCTTCATTTTGGTTGCGGTAGGCCACAATTTGAACGAGTGTTGCCATATCCGACACCTCATAAGTCGGGCTGCACTGCGCGAGCGCCCGCTTGGTATTATATCCCCAGTCCACGGCCGCCACATCGATGCCCGCTTCCTTGCACGCGCGGACGTCCCGAGTTTCGTCGCCGACGTAAAGCATCTGCGATGGCGAAATGCGCAGTTTTCGGCAAAGCTTCAAAAGTTTTCGCTTCTTAGAAAAAAGCGCTGCGCCTTCCACAAAATCCACATAGGGCGTCAGTTGATGGATCCACAAAAAATTTCGAACGGTGTCTTCGGAATTCGACGTTAATATGCCGCAATAATCCGTTAATTTTGCAATGGCTGCAAAAGCTTCCGGCAGGTTTTCCTGAATGGCGACGATATCTTCCTGCTGGTTGCGCATGTGTTTGCGGCCCTCAATCATCAATCGAAAAACCTGGTAAAAGGGCAGGTTCATATGGCGCAAAACGTCCTGAGCCGACATGTCCTTGATCAAAGCGCGCTGACTGACATCGATTGGCGTATAATGATATTTTTTTGCAAGTTCATTGAAAATCCGAAAGACCATGCCTTCCGTATCGGCCAGCGTTCCGTCAAAATCGAAACAAACACAGCGGTATGACACCTGTACCCCTTCTTTCTATATGATTTTAAGATTACGCCTATTGTCCCCCATTGAATATATTTTTTCAATGATTAAATCTTAATTTATGATAAAATAATTTTTATCGCAGATTATTGAGAATCGCAGTTGACTTTATTTGAGTGAAGTGTTATGATCTGTCTATACTTTTTTACGTTACAGTATGACAGTAGCAAGCAGTTTCAGGAGGCAAAATGCTAACAACCTATACCATTGAAGGCTTTGAAAACATTCAGTATCAGGGATTCCAGGCGTTATCCCAGATCGAACACAATTTAACCAAACTATACACCGGATACGGATATCACCAGGTCGCCATTCCCACCTTTGAAACCTACGATAGTTTCATCAAGAACGATGCCATTTCGGCGAACGAATTGTTTAAATTCATTAGCCGGAAGGGACGCGTCCTGGCATTAAAGCCAGATGCGACCCTTTCCGTCGCACGGATGGCCGCCATCAATCATCACGATCCAAACGAAATCATTAAGCTGTTTTATCAAACGAATATCTACCGCAACTTTTCAGGTCCTGGCGATGTCCGCAAAGAAATCACACAGATGGGTGTGGAATTCTTCGGCGACAATTCCCCAGAATGTGACGGCGAAATCATCGCCCTGGCCATTCAGTCGCTGAAGGCGAACGGCGTGAGCGACGTCCAAATCGACCTTGGGCATGTAGGCTTTATCAACTACCTGCTCGACGAGCTGACGATCTCCAAGGCGGACCGTGCCAAATTGTTCGAACTCATTGAGAACAAAAATATCGGCGATATCCAGGAATTCCTCTCGAGCCGGCATTACGACCCGAAAATTTCAGACATCATCCTTGAGCTGCCGATGCTCTACGGCGAGCCGACCGATGTTTTTGCCCGGATGACCAAACTCTGTATCAATCAAAAAATGCAGGACGTGGTCAAAAATCTAAGCGCGCTGTTTGAACACCTTCGGTCTGTCGGGCTCGATCAATACGTCACCTTTGACCTGGGCTTCACCAGTTCGATGAATTACTACACCGATTTGATCTTTAAGGTCTACGCCGGCAACTGGGGCGCGCCGATTATCGACGGCGGCCGCTACAACAAGCTGAGCCAGCAGTTCGGCATTGACCGGCCCGCCTGCGGCTTCGCGGTCAACCTCCTCAGTTTGATGGATTACCTCGAAGAACACGATTTAATTCACACACAGTCTCCCGCTCACATTGTGCTGCTGTATCGGGAATCCGAAAAACAGCGTGTTTTTGAACTCGCGGGCCGCCTGCGCGAACAGGGAATTATGACAGAAGTTTTTGTGATCAACTCGCTGCCGACGGCGATGATCGAACGGCTTCAGGTTCAGCGTCTTTATCAGGATGCCGATTACTACGTTTTTGAAAAAGACGGCGCATTGAAATGGGAAGGATCGGCGCTGAGTCCCGTGACGGAAATCGCATCTGTCCCCCTCACTTCGGAATCGGAATAGGAGTAATTCATGACTTTGCAAAAAAATAAAATTAAAATGGCCCTGGCCAAAGGGCGGGTGGCCAATAAAACCATCGATCGTTTGAAGGAAATCGGCTACGTGTTTCCGGATTATTCGAAGGAAAGCCGCAAGCTGATTTTCACGGACACGACCAATACCCTTGAATTTTTCCTCGTCAAATCACCGGACGTCGGCACCTACGTCGAAAAGGGCGCCGCGGATATCGGCATCGTCGGCCGAGACGTCCTGCTGGAACATCCGGCCGACGTTTACGAACTGCTCAATTTGAAAATCGGCCAGTGCCGGATGTGCGTAGCGGGCTTTAAGGACACGCAGATTCAATACAACCGCAAGCTGACGGTCGGGACAAAATACCCCCACATCGCCAAAAATTATTTCACACAAATCGACCAGCCTGTGGATTTAATCACGATCAACGGCTCCGTCGAGCTTGGACCGATTCTCGGTCTCTGTGACTGCATTGTCGATATCGTCGAAAGCGGCAGCACGCTGAAGGAAAACGGCCTGGTTGTCCTGCGCAGCATCCTCGATATCAGCTCGCGGCTCATCGTCAATCATGTCAGCTTGAAGACCAAGCGTGCCCAGATCGACCCCATCGTCGAAAAATTTAAAGAATTGGCTTTTTAACTGATTACACCCATTTGGAGGCAATATGAAAAAATACACGTACAACACTGAAGTCAGGCAGCAGCTTGACATCATCCTCAAACGCAGCGAATCCGACCAACAGGATGTCCGCACGACGGTTCTGGACATCATTGACCGTGTCAAATCAGAAGGCGACCGCGCACTCAAGGATTACGAAGAAAAATTTGACCACTGCAAGCTCGATTCGCTGAAAGTGACCCCGGAAGAAATCGACCGCGCCTTCTCAGAAACAGATCCGGCGCTGATCGAAACGATTAAGCGCTCGGCTGAAAATATCCGAAATTTCCACGAACATCAAAAAGAAACCACCTGGACGATCCACCCGAAAGACGGCATCACCTTGGGGCAGCACATCACCCCCATTGACCGTGTCGGCGTTTACGTCCCCGGCGGCAAAGCGGCTTACCCGTCCACCGTTTTGATGGACACGATTCCGGCCGTTGTCGCGGGCGTCGATACCATCGTCATGGTGACCCCGCCTGACGCCTCCGGCAACATCAACCAAAACATTCTCTGCGCCGCCAAAATCGCCGGCGTTACGGAAATTTACAAAGTCGGCGGCGCTCAGGCCATCGCGGCGTTAGCCTACGGAACTGAAACCATCGCGCCGGTTAATAAAATCGTCGGCCCTGGCAATATTTTCGTCGCCACCGCAAAAAAAGAAGTGTTCGGCAAAGTCGCCATCGATATGATCGCCGGCCCCAGCGAAGTCTGCGTCGTCGCCGATTCAACGGCAAACCCGGTCTATATCGCGGCTGACTTGTTATCCCAGGCTGAACACGACGAAATGGCCATGCCTGTGCTGGTGACCACCGACGACAAATTGGCGGATCAAGTCATCGCAGAAATCGACCGCCAGATCGATACCGATCTGCGCCGCAAAGCCATCGCCAAGGCTTCCGTCACCGATCACGGTTTTGTCTTCGTCTGCGACAATTTAGACGACGCCTTCGAGCTGACGAACCAGATCGCACCGGAACACCTTGAGCTGGCCATCGACAACTCCGAAAAATATCTGGACTGTGTCCGCAACGCCGGAGCCATTTTCCTCGGCATGTATTCGCCGGAACCCCTCGGCGATTATTACGCCGGTCCGAACCACACGCTGCCCACCTCCGGAACGGCGAAGTTCTCATCGCCTCTTGGAGTCTACGATTTCATCAAACGGTCCAGCATTATTCAGTACGATCGCGACAATTTAAAGGCTGCTGCCGACGACATCACCGCCTTCGCCTATTCGGAAGGCCTCGACGCCCACGCGAAGTCCATTGAAAGGAGATTTTCCAATGACGCCTGATTTCACCCGCCCCTGTGTAAAAGATTTAGAGGCTTACAAAGTCGTTCCGCCTGACTACAATATTATCGTCAACGCCAACGAAAACCCTTTCGATTTTCCCGATGCGCTAAAAAAAGAATTAAATGATACGATACTGGACATGTCATTGAACCGCTACCCTGATCCGTCGGCGACAGCCCTTCGCGAACAGCTGTCCGATTACACCGGTATCGACGCGGACCAGATCATCTGCGGCTGCGGCTCCGACGAAATCATGTCCATGCTCAATCAAACCTTCATCAATCCCGGGGACGTCGTTATTTCCCACGCGCCGAGCTTTTCGATGTATCAGATCTGGAGTGTCATCGGCGGCGCCGATTTCGTCTGGGTTCCCGACACGGAGGACCTCACGCCCGATGTCGAAAACATCATCAACACAGCGAAACGCACAAACGCCAAAATGATTTACCTGTGTTCGCCCAACAATCCGACTGGATCACTGCTGCCCCGTCACGATGTCGCGGATATTTTAGAAGAAACCAACGCGCTGGTCGTCCTTGACGAAGCTTACATCGAATTTAAAAAAGAAGGCGACCTCACCGAAATCGTCAACGAATACAACAACGTCATCGTCCTGCGTACCCTGTCCAAGGCCTTTGGCCTGGCTGGCATCCGCTGCGGCTACGCTGTCGGCCCGAAGCCTTTAATCGATATGATGTACAAGGTCAAATCGCCGTACAATCTGAATAAACTCACCCAGGCCGCCGCCGTCATCGCCTTAAAACATCGGGACACCCTTTTGGAAAACGTCACGATTCTAAATAGCGAAAGACAGCGCCTTTACGAATTCCTCAAAGGACTGAAAGGCATCACCCGGGTTTATCCCACCGCTTCCAATTTCATTTACTTTGAAGTGCCGGACGGCGCCCCGCTTTACGCAGCTTTACTTGATGAAGGCATTTTGGTAAAATATTTAAAACACGATGTATCTGATGACGTCGATCACATCCGTCTAACCGTCGGTTCACCGGAAGAAAATGACGCCGTCATCAAGGTCTTGAAAAGGAGTCTATCTTGAGCCGCAAAGTATCGCTTTCACGAAAAACCGCTGAAACGGACGTCAGCGTGACCCTCGATCTCGACGGAACCGGACGCGCCGATATCGACACCTCCGTCGCCTTTTTTGACCACATGATGACCCTTTTTGCGGCCCACGGTCATTTCGACCTGATCATCGCCGCAAAGGGCGACGGCGTTGACACCCACCATGTGCTCGAAGATCTCGGCATTGTTCTCGGGCAGGCCTTTTCTAAGGCCCTCGGAGACAAGGTCGGCATCACCCGCTACGCGACGGTCTTTCTGCCGATGGACGAATCCCTCTGCCGGATCAACATCGATATCAGCGGGCGCGCCTATCTCGTCTGGAACGTCGCGCTCACGCGGGAATACATCGGCGATTTTGAAACCGAAATGCTCCGGGAATTTTTTATCGCCTTCACGACCCACTCGGGCATGACCATCCATGTGGCCAGCCTTTACGGCGTAAACAATCACCACATCGTGGAAGGCATTTTCAAGGGATTTGGACGGGCGCTCAAAGCAGCGGTCGCCATTGATCCCAATATTCACGGCATTCCAAGTACGAAAGGAGTGATTGAATGACAGTTGCAATTATCGATTACGACGTCGGCAACCTGAAAAACGTTGAAACGGCTTTAAAGTCCCTCGACATGGATTGCGTCATCACCCGCAACGCGAAAACCATCGACAGCGCCTCGGCCATCGTCTTGCCGGGGGTCGGTGCCTTCGCCGACGCGATGAACAATCTGGACAAGTACGATTTATACGACGTCCTGATGAAAAACGTCAAAAATGGTAAAACCCTGCTGGGCATCTGTCTGGGCATGCAGCTTTTATTTGACGAAAGTTCGGAAGACGGCGAGTGGAAAGGGCTGGGCTTTGTCCCCGGCAAGGTCATACGCTTCGAGGACACAAAAAAGACCGGTCTGAAAGTGCCCCATATGGGATGGAACAACCTCAATATCCACCAGCCGGACGACCCGATCGCCAAAACCTTGAGTGACAAAGACTACGTCTACTTTGTCCACTCGTATTACGCCGTGCCGGACCACTTTGACCGCGATGTCGTGGCCTACGCGGAATACGGTGTGAAGGTGCCCGCCATTGTGCGCAGAGACAACGTCATCGGCATGCAGTTTCACCCTGAAAAGAGTGCAGCAGTCGGCAATCAACTGCTGATCAACTGGAAGGAGTTCATTTCATGATCATTTTACCAGCTATCGATATCAAAGGCGGCCAGTGCGTCCGCCTCCGGCAGGGAGAAAAAAACGACGAAACGGTTTATTTTAAGGATCCGGTCAAAGTCGCCAAGCAATTCGAATCCTGGGGTGCTGAATATTTGCACATCGTCGATTTAGACGGCGCTTTCGACGGCAAACCGAAAAATTTCGACATTATCAAGAACATTCTGGCCGCCATCGATATTCCCGTTGAACTTGGCGGCGGCATCCGCAACGCAGAAATCGCCAAGACCTACATCGACGCCGGCATCTCCCGCATCATCATCGGGACCCAGGCCATCAAGGACTTTCATTTCATCGAGCATCTGATCTACGATTACGACGACAAAATCTGTGTGTCTATCGACGCACGAGACGGCATCGTCCGCACGGAAGGCTGGACTGAGGACAGCGACGTCGAAGCCCTCGAGCTGGCCACTTCCCTCGAAAAGGTCGGGCTGTCAACTCTCGTCTACACCGACATTTCCAAAGACGGCATGATGGCCGGCCCCAATTTCAACATGCTCGACGTGTTAAATCAAAACCTCAACATCGACATCATCGCTTCGGGCGGTGTCGCCAGTGCTGAACATCTGGACCGTCTGCGCGAAATGAATCTTTACGGTGCGATTACCGGCAAGGCGATCTACGAAGGGGCCATTGATTTGAAGCAATATCTGGCAGAACACCGGAATTCCTGAAAGGATCAATCTCATGCTGACAAAAAGAATCATTCCCTGCCTCGACGTGGACCACGGCCGCGTCGTCAAGGGCAAAAAATTTAAGGACATTCAAGATGTTGCCGATCCTGTAGAGCTAGGCCGGTACTATTCGGAACAGGGCGCTGACGAGCTGGTCTTCTACGACATCACGGCCAGCTACGAAAAGCGGGACATTTTCATCAACGTTGTCGAAAAAGTCGCAGAAGCGGTACGCATCCCTTTCACCATCGGCGGCGGGATCCGTACGACGGACGATTTCAGACAAGTGCTGATGGCTGGCGCCGATAAAGTCTCGGTCAACTCTGCCGCCGTCAAAAATCCACAGCTGATCATGGACGCCGCGCTGCGTTTCGGCAACCAATGTGTCGTCTTATCCATCGACGCCAAACGCAACGGCAAAGGCTCCTGGGACGTCTTCACCGACGGCGGCCGGCACAACACCGGCATCGACGCCATCGAATGGGCCAAAAAGGGCGAATCTCTCGGGGCTGGCGAAATCTGCATCAACTCCATCGACACCGACGGCGTCAAACAGGGCTACGACATCGCGCTCAATAAAAAATTATCCGAAACTCTGACCATCCCGGTTATCGCTTCCGGTGGTGCCGGCAAAATGGCCGATTTCTCCGAAGTACTGAAGGCTGGCGCCGACGCCGCTCTCGCCGCTTCCGTTTTTCACTACAAGGAAATCCTGATTCCGGATCTGAAGCAATATCTGTCTGACGAAGGCCTCCCCATGCGCCTCGTCTAACTCGCATTTATGAAAGGAAATTATGTCTCAATCTCTGCAAATGCTCACGGCGCTCGATGACGCCGCAATTCAATTCAACGACCAAGGCCTCGTTCCGGCCATTCTCCAGGATTATCACACCCGTCAAGTCTTAATGATGGCCTGGATGAACGCCGAATCGATCCAAATCACACTGGACACGGGCAAGGCGACCTTCTACAGCCGCTCGAGACAGGCTCTTTGGACAAAGGGCGAAACCTCCGGCCATTTCCAGCACGTGGTCACCTTCTATTACGACTGCGATGCGGATACGCTGCTACTCGAAGTGATCCCGGACGGCCCAGCCTGCCATACCGGCCACACCTCTTGTTTTTACCGAGAACTGGCTGAAGACACCGGACGTGATAAAGGCAACAGCGCCATTTTAAAGACTTTGAACGACCAGATCGAAGACCGCAAGGCCCACCCGGTTGAAGGCTCATACACCAATTATTTGTTTAATGAAGGTCTCGACAAAATCTGCAAAAAACTCGGCGAGGAATCAACTGAGACGGTCATCGCCGCCAAAAACGGCGATCCTGAGGAATTGATTTCAGAAGCCTCTGATCTGATCTATCACCTCTCCGTGCTGCTCAATTACCAGGGCGTCTCCTTCGACGACGTGTTTGAAAAGCTGACGGCGCGCCACACCCACAAACGGCGCGACGAATACGGCGCTTCAGGCAAAATCAAAAATTAATAAACACAAAAAAGGTATCTCTTTAACTAACTCGTTAAAAAGATACCTTTTTTATTTTGCCTGAAGCTGTTTTGCGAATCGGGTGCTTTGAATGAGGCGGGCCAGCTTTTTGTTAAAACCATCGGCGTGCCATTGTTCGCCGTATTGAGTGCTCTCGCCGCAGACATCCATCCCAACGATTTTTCGAATACGGTCCGCCGCCGCGAGGAGGCGCTCAAAATGGACGTATCGGAGCCTTCCCTGGTCCCAATTGGTTCGGACATCCCGCGTCGAAAAAACATCCTTATCCAGCGAAATATAAAGGGAAACCTTAGGCCGCGCCTTTAAAAAAGCGAGCATCTCTTCCTCCCGATCCGCTGTCGTCACGCGGTTTCTGAGAAACTGGGGAACGTGGCCGACGTAATCGGGGTCGATTCCGAAAATCATCACCTTGCGTACGAGAGGCAAATCCTGAACCGTCCGAAGCAGCCATGAGCCGCAGCTCATGATGTCGCCGAAAACCGGTTGAAGCATATCTGAATGGTGATCAAATACCAATAAATCCACTGGCCCTTTCAGCTTTTCAAGCCAAAAATACGACAGGTAATGATAATTGCCATTGTCGAGAAAGTGAATCCCTTCGGCAGGCTGATCTTTCAGCCGCCGCCGAATAACTGCCGCCGCCTGCTCGTCGCAGTATCCGGTTGTCCCCGGCACGTTTTCCAAATCAATCCATTGATCTGCCGCCGTATAAAAATGTTGATGCCGATAAATCCCTGAGAGATTTAAAATAATAATAAAAATCGCCTGGTTTCTTGAATAATTTCTCTTCTTTAATTTATTTCTTTAAAATGCGCAGCCCCTTAGGAAAATGGTTTTTAATGGTGCCGCCCGACGCCTTTCCCCAGCCCAAAGGATAGCCGAGCCAGCACATCAGCGTCCATCCCTTGTGCGCGCCAGCATTGACAATCGGTTCGCCCTTTAAATAGGCATATGCCTCATCCTCATCTTTGAAATCGTAAACCGATGCAATCTGATCGGCCTTCAGGGCCATCGCAAAGGTATGGGCGGGCTCAAACCGCCCCTTTTTAAACGTGCCGATTTCCAGCCCCGGGCGTACCCATTTTCCGCGATCCAATTGATCGGGATACAGCCCTTCAGGCAGCGCGATTAATACGTCACCCGCAATGATCAAGTCAGACCCGTGCCACTTCAATCCAACAGTTTCTGAAAAAGCGGTAAAATCCTTCAAATCTTTTTTAGATGCGCGCCGCCAAAGGCTGCGTTTCTTTTTCTTCGGGCGGCTTCTTTTGGAAAAAACTTCGGACGGCGCCTCAGCCGTTTTTTTAAGTTTCGCAATAAAATGCCCCTCACCTTCGACGCGGTGCGGCATCACGCGGACCGCCTGCTTGACTGCCTCACAGCCGTGCGCCGTCCATTCCGGACGGCCGTGATCCGGCAGACCGGGCAGGGTGATCGGCTGTGCCTCGTATTTCCCGCTTTGGACCAGATATTCGACGATCTGCTCGTCTTCCTCCGGCGCAAAGGTACAGGTGGAATAGACGAGCGCGCCACCGGGTTTAAGCAAAATATCAACCGTCTCGAGCATTTTCTTCTGACGTCTCGCACACTGGGCGACATTTTCGAGGCGCCACGCCGCAGCGACCGCCGGGTCTTTCCGGAACATACCTTCACCCGAGCAGGGCGCGTCGACGAGAATTTTATCAAAGCTTGCCGGTCCAAAAATATCGATAAGCTGATCCGGCCTTACATTGGTGATCGCCGCATTGGTGATCCCCATGCGCTCCACGTTGGACGCGAGGACCTTTGCCCGGGTTTTTACCACTTCATTGGCGACTAAAAGGCCCTGGTTTTCAAGGGCGCAGGCCAGCTGGGTCGTCTTGCCGCCCGGCGCCGCGCACATGTCCAGCACCCGTTCTCCCGGACGGGGCGCAAGGGCCGCCGCCGGAATCATCGCAGAGGGTTCCTGGACATAATAAAGCCCGGCGTTGTAGGCCAGCTGCTTGCCAGGGCGCTCTTCGGCGTCAATATAGACACCGGTATCGCACCACGGGATCGGCTGCGTCTTAAAGGGAATGTGCTGAACCATTTCGTCCCGTCCGGCCTTCAGTGTGTTCGCCCGCAGCCCTTTTTTCGGCACGTGGCGGTAACTTTCCAGGAAAGCTCGAAACGCTTCCGGGCCAAGCAGCGCCGACATTTTGTCTAAAAAATCAGCAGGCAAAGTTTGTCTCAATTCCGTCATCTTAATGATGTTCTGCCTTTCCGAAAATCATCCGCCCCGCAGCGGTCTGCAGCACACTGGTCACCCGCACCACGATTTGCTGACCGATGAAGCGCCGGCCGTTTTCAATGACGATCATCGTGCCGTCATCTAAATAAGCCACGGCCTGTCCAGATTCCTTGCCGTTTTTAACCGGGTGCACCTGCATGGTCTCTCCCGGCAGCACAACGGGCTTGACGGCGTTGGCCAGCTCGTTGATATTTAAGACCTGAATGCCCCGCACCTTCGCGACTTTATTGAGATTGTAGTCGTTGGTGATGATTTTCATTTTTTCATCTTTTCCCATTTCGAGCAGCTTATCGTCGACACCGCTCAATTCGGGATAATCCTTATCGATAATTTTGATCAAATTGCCGTACTCCGACTGCATTTTGTTGATGATGTCGAGGCCTCTGCGGCCGCGCACCCGCTTCAAATCGTCGCCGTTATCCGCCAAAAGCTGAAGCTCGCCCAGCACAAAGGACGGGACAACGAGCGGCCCTTCAAGAAAACCGGACTGGATAATATCGTAAATCCGGCCGTCGATAATCACCGAGGTATCCAGCACTTTCGCGCGTTCCTCAAGGGGATTGGCGGCCTTTTTGCGGCTCATTCGTTTGACGCTGGTGTTTTCCCGCATCACCTGCAGACTGTCCAGAATCTGATCGCGTCTTCGAATGGGAATGATCACGCCGAGATAAGCCATCAGCACGTACACGATAAGTGTGATGGTACTGGCAAGCCAGCTGATCGGGATACGCCCGACCGGCACGCAGATCAGCATTGCGATCAACAAACCGATAATCAAACCAAAAATACCGAGAACAATATCCGCCAGACGCACCTCGGCCATCCCCTTTTCCACCGCTTCGGAAATGGCCTTGCCGATGCGCGCAACCAATGGAAAAATGATAAAAAAGATGAAACCAAAAATAATGACAAATATTAGAATGACAAACCATTGGTTATGGTGCAGCAGTGGCACGCGGTGAAATACTTCCGGGAGAGCGCCGTTTCGGTAAACTAACAGACCGAGCAGATAGCCCAGCACCATGCCGATGATCGTGCAAATACCGCGCAGTACTCTCTTTAACATTTACTCACCTCCTTTTAAATGTGTAAAAAATTTTGATAACGCTCCTATTATACCATTTAACGCTACCATATTACGAAAGGATTCGCGCTTTAATTAAATTTTCAGTTTACTGCTCAATAAAAAAAGCCCGATTGGGCTTTTGGTTGGGTTCAGGCTTTAACGGCGTCTTCAATGGCGTTGCCGGCCGCTTCCTTTTCAGTATGTTCGACGACCATCAGCTCCGAAATCAAAAAATTCTTTGCGGTCATCAGCATTTTTTTATCGCCGCTCGAAAGACCTTTTTTACGGTCCATGATCATCAAATTGCGGGTTACCCGCGCCACATCGAGCAGATCGCCGGTTTTCATCTGGTCCATGTTGTCCTGATAGCGCTTGGACCAATTAGATGTCATCCGGTCTTGCGGTTGTTTCAAAATCTCGAACATTTTTTTAATGTCCTCGTGATTAGGGATGTCCCGCAATCCCACTTCATCGGCTTTATCAACTGGAATTAATATTTCCATGCCCTCGGATGCAATGGTCACTTTATAATAAGTCTGTTTTTTATCAAAGATATCCATTTCTTCAATATCTTCAATGACGCCTGCCCCGTGCATTGGATACACAATTTTGTCACCGACTTTATACATGTTTTGCACCTCTATTTGTTAGTTAGTTACATTATAGCATAAAATAGGACAGGCGTAAAACAAAAAATTATACAGACTATTTTAGTTTTTGTCAAGTTTTTTCTACAAACGCATAGAGAGTGCAATACGCTTCCGATCTAAATCCACATCCAGCACCCGAACCGTCACAACATCTCCCACAGATAAGACCTCTGACGGATCCTTAATGTAACGGTTGGAAATTTCAGAAATGTGGACCAGGCCATCGTGATGCACACCGATGTCCACAAAGGCGCCAAAATCTACAACGTTGCGCACGGTCCCGCTCAATTCCATATCGGGTTTCAAATCCTCAATCGAAAGCACTTCCCGTTTTAAAATAATCGGCGGCGCGCTGTCTCTCGGATCGCGGCCCGGTCGTTTGAGCTCATCGACAATATCGATTAATGTCCATTTCCCGATCTCGTAGGTTTTAGCGATCTGATCTAAATCGAGGGTTTCGAGAGCGGCGCGCAGCGCCTCAGGGGTCTTGTGTTTTAAATCTTCTTCGCTCAAACCCGCCGCCTCCAAGACGGCCCGTGCTGCCGGATAGGATTCGGGATGAACCGCCGTTCGATCCAACGGTTCGTCTCCGCCGTCGATGCGGAGAAAACCAGCACATTGTTCGTAAGTCTTCGCGCCAAGGCCCTTGACTTTCAAAAGCGCCCTGCGGCTTGGAAACGGCCCGTTTTCATCCCGCCAGGCGACAATCGCCTGCGCCGTCTTTTCTGTAATCCCGGCGACGTATTTGAGCAGCACCGCCGACGCGCGGTTGACGTCGACGCCCACGCGGTTCACCGCATCCTCGACCACCCCGGCTAAGGCGTTTCGCAGTTCTTTCTGATCCACATCGTGCTGATATTGACCGACGCCAATGTGCTCCGGCTCGATTTTGACCAGCTCCGACATCGGATCCTGCAGACGCCCGGCGATGGAAATCGCCCCCCGCAACGAAACGTCCACCTCTGGATATTCCTCAGCCGCCAGAGGTGAGGCCGAATACATCGACGCGCCCGCTTCTGAAACAATCGTGTACTGGACCTCAAGACCTTCCTTTTGAATGAGCTCTGCGATAAATTGTTCGCTTTCCCGCGAAGCCGTGCCGTTGCCGATGGCAATGACGTCAATTTTTAATTTCTGGATCAGCTGGGTCAATGTCCGCTCTGCTTCGGGACTGCGCTTTTTGCCGTAAGGCAGAAAAATTCGGGAGGTAGCCAGCAATTTTCCGGTAGAATCGAGCACCGCGATTTTGCAGCCGTTTTTAAATCCAGGGTCGAATCCCATCACGGTTTTTCCCTTCAGCGGACGCCCGAGGAGCAGCTTTTTCAAGTTTGTGCCAAAACTGGCAATCGCCGATTTTTCAGCCCGCTCGCTGCAGCTGCTGCGGATTTCCCGGGAAATAGCCGGGAAGATCAGCCGTTTGTAGCTGTCTGTGACGGCCTGTTCAAAATAGCGGTGTGTACTGTCTGTCGGACACGGCGCCGTTTTCTTCATCAGATAGCGAATCGTTGGCGCTTCCAGGGCGTCAATCTTGACGCTGAGCACTTTTTCCTTTTCCCCGCGGTTAATCGCAAGCACGCGGTGATTCGCAATGTGTGCGAGAGACTCCGTGTGGTCGTAATAATCGAGATACGGCGTTTTCTGATCGGCAAATTCCGATTTGACCACTGTCGAAATCACCGACCTTTTTTCTAAAACCTCGCGGATATTTTTTCGAAGGATCGCCTGCTCGGAGATTTCCTCAGCCACAATGTCCTGGGCACCTTGAACGGCCTGTTCCGCAGAGAGAATCTCTTTTTCCGTGTTGAGATACCCTTCCCCCAAAGCCAGCAGTTCACCGTCGCTTTTCCCAGATTTAAGGGCTTCGGCCAGCGGTTCAAGCCCGGCTTCTTTCGCCTTCATCGCCCGTGTCCGCCGCTTTTTCTTAAACGGGAGATAGAGATCCTCTACCTCCTGTATGGTCGCTGCGTGGCCGAGCGCCTTCGCCAGTTCTGGCGTCCATTTGTCCTGCGCTTTAATCTGTGCAGCGACGTCGGCCTTGCGGGCCTCCAGCCGCCTCAAATAGCCGAGTCGATCATTTAACTCCCGCAGTACTGTGTCGTCCATGTTGCCTGTCTCTTCTTTGCGGTAGCGCGCAATAAACGGAATGGTGTTGCCTTCGTCAATTAATTGAATGGTCCGCCTCAGAATCTCCTCTGAAAGATGAAATTCGCTTTTTAACGTCTCGATAATGGTTGTCAATGTCGTCCTCCTGTAAAAACTATTTTTATTTTATCATGAATGCAAATGAAAACAAAGTTGTCAAAATAAAACGGCCGTGATAAAATATTAGGCAATCTTGATTAACATTTTCCGAAGGAGGCGCTGATGGGAATTCAATTTATCACTGACTCAATGTGCGACATTGATGAAAATATACGCAGCCGCTACCCGTTCGAAGTTCTTCCCATTCCAATCACCATTAACGACAAAACCTACTATGACGGAATCGACATCACCCCGGATATGATTCTCGATTTTGTCAATCAAAATCCGGACGATTTTCCAAAAACATCCCAGGTCCAGACCGTCACTTATCAGGAATGCTTTAAAAAATACCTCGACCGCGGCGACGATATCATCTATTTGGCGCTTTCGAGCGGACTCTCCGGAACCTTCCAAACCGCTTCACTCATCGCCTCTCAGCTTCTGGATGATTATCCAGACCGAAAAATTTCGATCATTGATTCCAAAACCGCTACAACGGGCATGATGCTCATCCTCCATCAAGGGCTCAAGCTCAGCAAACTGGGCAAATCTTTCGAAGAAATCAGCGATACGATGAATTTTTTAAGCCGCCATATCAACATTTATTTTCTCGTCGGCAATATCCGCTGGCTCGCCAAAGGCGGGCGAATCGGCAAAAACGCCGCGCTCATCGGCGACATGCTGAAAATCAAGCCGATTCTTTATTTTAATGACGGCAGGATCCTGCCATATGAAAAAGTCCGCGGACAAAAGCGCGCGGAACGCCGTCTTCTCGAGCTGGTTGATGAAAAAATGCCCAATAAAAACCAATGTGTCGGTTTTATCCACAGCAAGGCTCCGGCCCTTCAGGATAAAGTTAAGAAAGCCCTATCAAAAGATATGGGCGTAAAAAATTTCATCATCCCGCAGCAGGGCGCAGGCGCTGCCCTCACCGTTCACATCGGTCCCGACTGCATCGGTATCATGTTCTTCGACGAGCTCCCAGATAATTACGTCAACGTCGCGCCGTAATATCCTTTAATCTTTATCATCAACATTTATAAGTCCTGTAAATTATAAAAAATTTTCAGGGCTTTTTATTTTGTCAAAAGATCTTGACGGCGCCCTATGGCTTGATTAAAATAATATATATATATTTAGTATGTTAATGAGGAGGCATTATGCGCATTTCTGCAAAGGGACGGTACGGACTTGCGGCCATGATTGAGCTGACTTGGCTGAGCGCCAACGGGAAACTAATTCCTGTCGCTACCCTGTCCGACCATCTCGGCATTTCTAAAATTTATCTTGAACAAATTTTTTCACTGCTCAAACGCGGAAAACTTGTCACTTCTGTTAAAGGGGCTCAGGGCGGCTATCGCTTGGCCAGAGATGCGTCGGAGATCAGTGTCTACGACATTTTATCTGCACTGGAGCAAACCCTTTTCGAGCCCACAGAAAGCAGTGTTGAAGAAAAAGCACCCATTATTGAAAATATTTTAAACGCCAACGTGTACCGTGTTCTGGATGACAGTGTAAAAGCCACCCTGTCCAAAATCAAATTATCACATTTGATTGAAGAATACGTGGCTCAGAAAAACAAAGGCAATTACATGTTTTACATTTAAAAAAAGCTGCGGTGCATTCCGCAGCTTCAGACTGTAGACAAACGAGGCTCTGAGAAAATACTCAGGAGCCTCGTTTGATTTAATATCAAGCTGCAATTTGTAGATTTATAAATTGAAATCGAAATATAGGACGATTCGGTCCTGAGTGGT
>NZ_VUMO01000017.1 GCF_009696145.1 Pseudoramibacter porci | reverse complement strand
CGGCTGCTGATCGCGGTTCAAACAAATATTTCTTTTCAGATCGGGTTCACGTCCGGTCTTTTTGTGATGCAGGAAATCAGCATTAAATTATTTTTATTTTACGCTTGACTTTTGTTAGCAGGTTTTTTTGCCCGAAATGTCCAGGGAAATAGCAAATGAGGATGATTGCGTTTAAAACTTAAAAGACGCCAAAATTCATTTCATTTTAATTTGATCGCACGTATAATAAAAGCACTTTTCAATACCTTACACGCTGTGCAGAAAGGAGATCATCATGTATAGAGTTGAAGAAAGAATGTTCAAAGAACAGGCCTATCGATATTTTTTATTCGGGATACTCGCCATTGCGGTTTCATTTTTCTTGAGCGATTGGATTTTGTGGGAGATGGCAAAGCATGCGAATCTTTCGGGGGATATTCGGGAAATTCTTGGCGAAGTTTTTCGTCTCGCATTTCTCATTGCCATCATTTTTGCGGGACACATGCAGAGCAGGATTTTGGCCTCTGATCGGGAAAGTTTTGCCCATGGCTTGTTGACCGGGCTGCCGATTCTTGCCATTGCAATCGCGCAGCTGGTGCTCAGTTTTATCCAGGCGGATCCCGGATATTTTTCCCACACCGAACTCGTCGTATCCACGATTATGATTTACACGCTCACCGGCATTTTTGAAGAATTGCTGTTTCGCGGCGTGGTCCTGAACGCTTTTCAGGATGCCTTTGCCAAAAAGAGTGCGAAAACCATCTGGGTGTCGCTTATTTTATCGGCACTGACATTCGGACTGATGCATCTGACGAATCTGGCCTCAGGGCAAGATGGGGTAGGGACACTGATGCAAGTCATTGAGGCGACTGCCGCGGGGCTGTGCTTCGGCGCCGTTTATCTCAGATGCCGCAATATCTGGGTGGTTGTGATTTTGCACGCGCTGACCGATTTGTCCCAATCCATTGGTACCAATGGGCAGACAGCCGTCGACGTGCAAAATACGAACGTCAATGCCGCGACGTCCATCCTCAGTATTCTGCCGTCCCTTGTTATATTGCTGGGTCTGACCCTATTTCTTTTAAGAAGATCCAAGATGGAAGCGATCGTTAGCACGAATCAGGATGATTTCGTTTAAACTTAAAGTATGGTAAAATTAAATTAATATTTATTTCGATTGCAAGGATAAACGGAGACGAAGATTATGCAGAGTAATTTCGATTTTTTAAGCCAGGACGACGAAACGAAGGCTTATGTGCAAGACGCGAAAAACGCAGAAAAGCAATACGCACTGGAGATGTACGGCGCGGTTCCAGTCACGGTGCGCAAAATCGCGGAAACTCTTGCACGCCAGATCCTCGACCGCCATTACATCGAGATGGATGCGTACAGCACGTTCAACGATTGTTTGCGAGAGCTTGAAAATCGCCGCCTTGTCGGGCAAAAGGTACTGGATTGTTTTAACGGCATCCGGCGGGCGGGCAACCGAGCCGCACACGATTTAACCCAAGGCAGCAAAAAAGAGGGATTGTCTGCGCTTAAAAGGGCTTACGCGTTGTTGGCCTGGTTCTATCAGAACGATACCGGTGAAAGATTTAAACCGGATTTTGTCGAGCCGGTAGACAATCAATACCACACGGCGGAGCGCAAGGTGATCTACATCCAGACGGCAGACAACACCAGCGGCAAGTGGCAGGTGTACGACGGCAAGGAAAAAATCGGTGACGCCACCGCCGACGACTACGAAGTCGATAACCGGCCGAACAGCGACGACCTCAGAAAGATGGCCGACCGCCGCATCCGCCAGTACATGACGACTGCCGGCGTGCCCTATAAACTGCAGTGGAGCGAATTGGCTTACCGCAAGTCCGACAAGAGCTGGTTTCGGGATTACGACGTGCACCGCGTACTGGAGCGCTCGGGCATCAAGAAAACAGAGGTGACTTCGGGCAACGAATGGTTCGAGACGGACCTTGAGACGGCCAAGGCCGCGATTAAAGCAGTCAAAGAGGGGCGGACGTCGATTCAGGCCCTGCCTGGGCAGCAGGAGCAGGCACCCATCGTCTTGAGGCCGGAGCAGCAGGAGGCGATCCGCAAAACGAAAAAAGCCTACAAACATGGGGACAAGATGCTGTGGAACGCGAAGATGCGCTTCGGCAAGACGCTTTCAACTATGCAGCTCGTCAAGGAAGAGGGCTTTGCACATGTGCTGATTTTGACACACCGTCCCATCGTCGACGAGGGATGGTTTGCGGATTTTAAAAAGATCGGCATGCCTGAGGCTGGCTACCGCTATGGCTCAAAAAACGAGGGCGAGTCCTTTGAGTCCCTGATGCGCTACGGCGGCCCCTACGTTTATTTCGCGAGTCTTCAGGATTTACGCGGCTCTGAAATGGTCGGCGGATCAGCTGGCGACAAGAACCGCGAGTTGTTCAACAATCTCTGGGATCTGGTCATCATCGACGAAGCGCACGAAGGTACCCAGACGGAATTGGCCCAAAGTGTCATGCATCAGGTGATCACGGAAAAGCACACCAAGCTCCTCGAACTCTCCGGAACGGCGTTCAATTTGATCGACCAATACGACGCGGATCAGGTTTTCACCTGGGATTACGTCATGGAGCAGAGCGCCAAAGCCAATTGGCCGACAATCCACGGCAACGTGCCCAACCCCTACGCAGGGCTTCCGAAGGTGTTGATGTACACCTTTGAGATGCACCACCAGTTTGACGACGAGCGTTTTCTCGGGGAGGATAAGCGCGCCTTCAATTTCAAGACCTTTTTTATGACCAAGGCGGACGGCACCTTTGTCTATGCCGATCAGGTGGCACAATTTCTGCGCAACATCACGACGCCGGACTTGAAGACTTGTTACCCGTTTTCGACCCGGGCTTTTCGCGATCAGCTTCGCCACACCCTTTGGATTCTGCCGGGGATCAAGGAAGCCAATGCCTTAGAGGCGATGCTCAAAAAAGATCCGGTTTTCGGGATGGAATATCGAATTATCAATGTCGTTCGCAGCGGGGACGCAGAGATCGCCTCCCAGAGCGATATCGACAAGGTGAATCAGGCGATGGGGCCAGACCCAGCGAAAACGAAGACGATCACGCTGACGGTTCGGAAAATGACGACGGGTGTGACGATCAAGCCGTGGACCGGGGTCCTGTTTCTTTCGAACACGAATAGCGCGACCCAGTATCTCCAGGCGGCTTTCCGCGCGCAGACGCCTTACGCGTCAGAGACCTTCGGGCAGAAGACCCAGTGTTTCATCTTTGATTTTGCGCCGGACCGGGCGCTGACGGTGATGGCCCAGGCGGCACAGATGAACACGGGTGTTGGGAAGCGGACGAGCAGCGCGCAAAAGCAAAAGATGGCGGAGCTGATGAATTTCCTGCCGATTCTCGGCGAGACGGGCCACGGCATGAAGCCCTACAAGGTGGACACGATGCTGGCAAAGATCAAACGGGTTTACGCCGAAAAGGCGGTGCGCACCGGCTTCGACGACGATTCGATTTACAGCGACGCGCTCTTGATGCTCGATGCGGCGGATCTCAGCGATTTCAACGATCTGAAAGCCATCGTCGGTACGACGAAGGCCGAAAAGAAAGCGATTCAAATCGAGATCAACCATCAGGGCCTCGACGAGGAAGCGTACAAAAAAGCGTTGGACGCCGAAAAGAAAACCAAGCGTGAGCGCAGCCCAGAAGAGCAGGCGGCGCTCGACAAGATGAAGGCGCTGAAGAAGCAGCGCAAGACGATGATTTCGATTTTGCGCTCGATCTCAATCCGTATTCCGATGATGATTTACGGTATGGCGATCGACATCGACCGGGACGTCAAGATCGACCAGTTTACGCGGCTGGTGGACGATGCGTCGTGGCAGGAATTTATGCCTGAGGGCGTGACAAAGGCGTTATTCCGGAAGTTTATCAAGTATTACGACGCGGATGTGTTTATCGAGGCGGGGCGGATCATCCGGCGGCGGGCGAAGGCCCTTGACGCTTACGAGCCGGTGGAACGGGCGGAAAAGCTCGCCTTGATTTTCGGCACGTTTCGAAATCCGGACAAGGAAACGGTGTTGACGCCGTGGCGGGTGGTCAATCTGCATATGGGCAAGACCCTGGGCGGCCTTTCGTTTTACGACAGGAAATGGCAGCACACGACGGTCGACGGGAAGCCGGTGACCCGCTGGATCAAGACAGATGACACCGACCGGATTTTCAGCCCTTACACGCACATTCTCGAGATCAACTCGAAGACGGGACTGTATCCGCTGTACGCGGCGATTTCCATTTATCATCTGGAATGTTCGCAGCTGTATCAAAGGACAGGCGGCAAAGCCGGCCGGGCGGAGCGGCAGTTGCTATGGCAGCGGATTTTGCGCAACAATATTTTTGTTGTCGCGAAGACGCCAATGGCCAAGGCCATCACCCAGCGGACACTGGCCGGGTATCAGGATTTGGATACCAATGTGTATTATGTTGAGGATATTGTGGCCGGCGCGAAAGCTGACGCCAAGGCCGAAGCGAAGAAAATTGGAGAATATTTTGGAATGATGAAATTTGACGTGGTCATCGGCAATCCGCCGTATCAGGAATCCGCAAAAGGTGAAAGCACACGAGACGAGCCGATTTATCATAATTTTATGAATTTGGCTTACGAACTTTCAGATTTGGTCACTTTGATTACACCGGGGAGATTTTTATTCAACGCAGGGCAAACACCTAAGGCATGGAACAAAAAAATGCTCAATGATCCCCATTTGAAAGTCGTGATGTATGAAAAGGACAGTTCCGAAATTTTTCCAAAAACGGATATAAAAGGCGGTGTTGTGATTACACTGCGCGATGTGAATCAGGATTTTGGTAAAATTGGAACTTTTACCCCATACGAAACGCTTAATGCGATTGTCAAAAAAGTTTGGGCGGATCATAAAAAGAAAAGCTTAAGTGAAATTGTTTCTTCGCGTGGGAATTATCGTTTTACAGAAAAATTTTTTGATGACTATCCAGATGCTTCAAAAAGATTAGGCAAAGGGACTGGGAATATGATCGTTTCCAACGCCTTTGAAAAGTTACCAGAAGTTTTTGATAAAGAAGAAAGCGAAAATTGCTACAAATTTATCGGAAGAATTAATAATCGCAGAGTATTTAGATATATTGAAAAATCATATGTACAAAAAAATGATTATATAGACAAATATAAAGTCATGTTGCCTGAAGCGAACGGCAGAGGGGAATTGGGAGAAACATTAAGTTCACCATTGATTGGCAAACCAAATGAGGGCGCAACGGATACATTTATCAGTATAGGCGCTTTCAACTCTGAAAAAGAAGCAGAAGCGTTACTCAAATATATCAAAACAAAATTTTTACGCGCTTTATTAGGCGTAAAAAAGGCAACACAGCATAATCCAAAATCTGTATGGCAATTTGTCCCCATGCAGGATTTTACAAAAAATGCTGACATCGACTGGTCCCAGTCGGTTGCGGAAATTGATCAGCAGCTTTACAAAAAATATCAGCTGTCGGACGACGAGATCAACTTTATTGAAACGAAAGTGCAGGCGATGGATTAATGGCGGAGCAGTTGATCAAATCCGCGGAGCGCGTCAAAGATCACGGCGAAGTCTTCACTCCGAAATGGGTCGTCGATAAAATGCTCGACCAGCCGGAAATCGCCGAAAAGGTCGCAGATCTTTCCGCGACCTTCCTCGAGCCCTCCGCTGGAGAAGGGGCTTTTCTCGTCGAAATTCTGCGCCGCCGCCTTCAGACTGCCGCCGATATAAGCAGCACCGCCGACACCTTCGGCATCAATGCCCTTCGAGGGCTCTCGACCCTGTACGGGATTGAACTGCTCGAGGACAACGTCGAAATGCTCGTCATGAACATGGCCAGCACCTTCGAGCGCGGCTACACCCAAATGGCGATTGCCAAGTTTCAAGCCGTCTCCCTCCATCATGTCGTTAAAAGCGCCAGGACCCTCATCAAAGCCAACATGGCTCAGGGCGACGCCCTGACCGGCCGCGACGCCACCGGCGCGCCGATTCTGCTCAGCGAATGGCAGCCCGTTGGTCAGACAAAAGTCCGGCGCGTCGTCTACACCTTTGACGCGATCAAAAATGGCGGCGGCCCGGTTGAAACCGTCCGGGAGCGGGAAACTCAGATTTCGATGTTCCCCCAGCCGGAATCGCCCGAACCCGTGCACCGGCAGTACGCGGTCTGTAAATGGACGGATATTTATAAAGAGAAAATAAAAGAACAGTTTAGTTAGATTAAAATCATTGGATAGAGGAGTTCACAATGGGTCAGAAAAAAGTTCAGCCCAAAGGCGTCAAATGTTTAAGCTTTCAGCAGCCCTACGCGACGATGATTGCGACGGGGATCAAAACAGTGGAGTGCCGGTCGCGGAAAATCAAGACGCCGATTAAGGATTTGGTCGTCTGCGCGTCCAAAACGGCGAAAATCTTTCCCAAGATGGACGGCTTGGTCTACGGTTACGCGATCGGGATGGTCGACGTCGTCGACTGTGTTCCCTTTACGCGAAAGCATTTGAAAGCGGCGATGATGTCGTATATGCCGGAGGGAGACAGCAACGCTTGGATCCTCGAAAATCCGCGGCTCATCGTGCCCCGGCCGGTCAAGGCAACGGCCAGCTTTTTCTACACGGATTTCACGCCAGAAGTAATCGGCCCCGGTTTTGAGGCCTACGCCCAACACATGCTGCCCCTTGCGTACGATTCGGGCACCCCGGAATTCACGGCTGTGATGATGGACTGCTTGTTTAACGATCCGGCGGAATTTTGGGAGATTCTCGATTTGTAAATTTTGTTTTGACGTAATGGAGAATCAGCTAAAAATGAGCAAATCATTGAGCTGAATTTAGGAAAATAAACAAAATATTAAACTAAAATTTTGCTAATTCACAAAAATATTTTGCTAAACGCGGCAATAGACTAAATCTTAGCAAAATCATTTAGCTGAATTTAGGAAAATAAGCAAAATAATAAACTAAAATTTTGCTAATTCACAAAAATATTTTGCTAAACGCGACGATAAACTAAATTTTAGCAAAATGATCAACATTGTTGTTGCAGTGTGGTCACGTCTGCAATCGTTAGGCAGTCCTCGTTTTTATAACATTTAAGAAATAGAGCCGCGGAGTCACAGGAAACATGGTATAATCTAAAAAAGTCAGCCAAATCAATAACGTGCGCTACATGGACAGGCGCACGGCAGTGAACACATAAAGCCGTGGTGGCGTTTGACTGATTATGAGGCATCATAATGAAATTTCAAAAAAATAAGACCATTCGTGAATTTTACAACTTGTATTTTAAATCTGATTTAAGCACGTCGCTGAGGAATTCGCAGATCGAGAAGGATTTATACCACAATAATTTGATGTTCGCCATCATTAGCGCCGGCATGCTTTGTCTCCTTTCGCTAATTGGATTGGTGGGGTCTTCTCCCGTTTCCGCCGGCTTCATTCTCCCTCCGGTGAACGCCACAGCTGTCTACCTCATCGTATTGACCGTGAACCTTGTGTTTTTGATACGCTTGAGCGTGGAACTGACCCATTTTAGTGCCGATAATGAAGAAAAGGCTGTTAAACGGGCCAAGATTGTCTTTAGCTGGTTCACCGGCGTCAATATGGTGATGGCAACCCTCACCTTCTTCTCGACCCAGCCAGACTCCAGCTTCTTCTTTGAGTACATCCTTGTCACGAGTATCATCTACCTCGTGCCAAACGCAGAAGTGCGTGTTCAGGCGCGCAACACAGTGATCAATATCGCTGTGCTGGTCATCGCTTTATTTGCGATTCACTACGTCATTGCTTGGCAGGATGTTGTAGACGTTGTGATACTGCACACTTTGTGCACCTTTGTTAATTGGTTTCGGCTGATGATATTTGTGCGCTTTGAAAAAATCAAGTTTTCCATTGAAGAAGAAAAAGACCGGTTCTATCAGGACAGCCGCACAGACGGCCTGACAGAAATGCTTAACCGAACGGCCCTGCGAAACGATTTCCCAACTTATATCGATCAGGATGTCTGTGCCGCGTTAATTGATCTGGATTATTTCAAACGCTACAACGACACGTTTGGCCACGATTACGGCGATCAGGTGCTCGTGCAAATCAGCCGCAGCATGCGGCACATTTTTAATGATCAAACGGACCACTGCTACCGCTACGGCGGAGATGAGTTCCTTATACTTTCCACCGCGCAGGATCCGAAAGCTTTTCTTCAAAAGCTTGTCGAACTGGAAAAAAGCAGTGCAAATTACAAAGGGAAGATGCAGATTCATTGCAGCATCGGCTATTACAGGGGAGTGCCCCAAAGTGAACGGCACTTGAGAGAGATTATCAAAATTGCAGACAACTACCTGTACCGCGCGAAAAGCGAAGGAGAAAGCCATATCATGGGGGATTTCCCTGAAGGCGAGCGACAGCCAATAACCGTGCAGCAAAATAGCGGCGTCGATGAGCTGACGGGATTGATCGACATGCGGGCATTTTTTGCGGCTATGGAAGAAAAACGCAGGGAAAAGCGGGATATTCAAAAGCAAGGTGAGCTTGTCGTTCTGTTTTTCAATTTTGTTAATTTCCGCATGATCAATCTCCACTACGGCACTGCAGCCGGTGACGAATATTTGCGCAAAATCGCGGCGACGCTCAAGTTGTGCTTTCCCAATGGGCATGTCGCCAGAATGGGGGAAGATCATTTTGCCGCATTGACCGACACGCGGCGTTTGGAAGAAAAAATTGACAATGTGCACCGGCATCTTCAAAGGGTGCTTCCCAACAGTATTGAATGCTGCATTGGCGCCAGCGTCTGGGAAGATGACGCGGTCACACCGGATATTATCACAAGCCAGGCGCAGGCAGCCGCTGACGCCAATAGGAATCAGACAGGCAAGAAATTTGCCATTTACACGCAGCAAATTGGCAAAAGTTTGGAAACAACGGAATACGTGATATCCAACATTGACAAAGCCATTGACAAAGGTTGGATTGTCGTGTACTATCAGCCCATTGTCCGCGCCATCTCCAATCGGCTTTGCGGGATGGAAGCCCTGGCGCGCTGGCAGGATCCCGAAAAGGGGATGCTGCCGCCGGCCGCTTTCATCGAGCCATTGGAAAAATCCAACCAAATATGGAAATTGGATTTATGTGTCATTCGGCAGGCGGTCCATCAGATCGCGGCGCAATCCAGCAGCGGCATAGCGGAGATCCCCGTGTCGATCAATCTCTCGCGGACGGATTTCCTAAGTTGCGATATTTTCAGCGAAATTGAAGCGCTTGTCAAGGCCGCATCGATTCCAAGATATATGCTGCACATCGAAGTGACCGAGAGCACCATGACCTCGAAGGGCAATGGCGTCATCGAGACCCTTCAATCCTTTCGCGAGGCAGGATATGAAATCTGGATGGATGATTTCGGAAGCGGCTATTCCACCCTTAATCTGCTCAAGGATTACTCCTTCGATGTCTTAAAAATGGATATGGTCTTTTTGAAAAATGACTCCCATCGTTCCCGGAATATCATCGCCTCAGTGATCGATATGGACAAAAAAATCGGGATTCGCACCCTTGCTGAGGGCGTAGAGACAGCCGAGCAAGTCGCTTTTTTAAAGAAGGCAGGTTGTGAAAAATTGCAGGGCTATTTCTTCGGCAAACCCCAGCCTTTTGACGCGATGATGAAAAACTGGCGCGCCAAAGGCCTGGACATTGAAACCGCCGAACAGAGAAGCTGTTACAATACGCTTGGCCAGGTGAACTTCATGACCGATATGCCCCTGGTGGTCGTCGAGTCGAGGAAGGACGTCTTCCATCTCCTTCTGGCTAATGATCCGGCGCTGGATTTAATCCACAACGACGGTTTTGCAGATCTTGCAGCTTTGGAAAAAACACTGAGCAACCAAAAAAATGTAGCCAGCCGGGAATTGTTAAAGGCGGCGAAAGATGCCGCAATATCCAAAAGGCAGGGGAGATTGTTTACCCCATTTAACGGGCAAAAGCGCCAACTGAATTATCGTTTTATCGGCCAATACGATGACACTTATCTCTTTGTCGTCATTGTTTACAATCGTGTGGCTTTCGAGAAAAAACAGCCGATAGAACGTCAAATCCTGATGAATCTGCTTTATTTCTTCCGATATATTTTCAGTATCGACGTCAAAAAAATGACAATTCAAAGCCTGCACCTCATTGGCGCATCGGAGGAGAAGCCCTATGCGACGCCGCTGATGGACAGTACGGGCCATTACGCTTCACTGCTGCCGGATATTTTTCCCGCAGACCGGAAACGATACGACGCGTTCATGTGTCCTGAAACGCTGAAAGACCGGCTTATGCAGGCGGAATACGGCATTCTTAGAGACACCTTCCGTACGCGAGATGCCAACGGCCGCTATGTGTGGATGGCGCACCGACTGCTTCTTGCACCGAATGCGGGGGGAAGACAGATTCTCTATGTGATTTACGTTGCGGACAGACAAGCCATGGCGCTTTTGGCAGGGGTTGACGACCCATCGTCGGCACCCAATCGTCCAAAGGCAGAAAATTAAGACAACAAAATAGGAGTGACTATGATTGCAAGTGTATTAGCTGGGGTGATTTTCATCCTGATGTTTGTGCTCATCATTTGGGACAAATTTGAGCGTCATCTGGTGACGCTGGCCTGCGGGGCGGCGACCCTCGTTTTGGTGTTTGGCGTCGCGATGCGCAGCGGCCGCGCGGTGATGGCGACGCTCAACGTGAAAAGCATTTTTACCTTGGGCTTCTGGTACGAAACGACGGCGGCGGAGGAAGAAGCCGCCGGCGTCAACTGGGCGACGATTCTGTTTCTGGCCGGTATGATGATCATGGTCGAGGGGATGGCCCGGGCCGGGTTTTTTCGCTGGCTGTGCATGACCATCGCGAAGGCCGTGCATTACAAAGTCATGTCGATTTTTTTGACCTTCATGGTCATGTCTTTTGTGCTCGCAATGTTCATCGACAGCATTACCGTGATTTTGTTTCTCGCAGCGGTTACCATTGAGCTCGCCCAGCTTTTGAAATTCGATCCGGTGCCGATGATTTTGTCAGAAATTTTCTGCGCCAATCTCGGCGGCTCGGCGACCATGAGCGGCGACCCGCCCAATATCATCATCGGGACTTCGCTCAAATACACCTTCACGCAATTTATCACGAACACCGGTGTCATTGCTTTGATTTCGCTGGTCGTCATCGTGATTTATTTCTACTTCTGCTTCAGAAAGGAATTGGCACACGCGGGCGGCATTGACGCGGCTGAGTCGGCACGCCTTTCGCCGAAGGCGGCCATTGAGAGCCGGCGGGATTTCGCTGTCAGCACAGTCATTTTCCTCGCGGCGGTGGTGCTGTTAATCACCCACGCTCAGACGGGGCTGTCGGTCGCGTCCATCGGTGCGCTGGTGGCAGTGGTTACCCTGGCTGCAGCGGGGCGGGACGCCCTGGAGATTCTCAGGCGGGTGGATTACAAGACCTTGCTCTTTTTCATCGGGCTCTTCCTCGTCGTCGGCGGACTCGAAGAGACCGGTGTGCTGGAAATGTTCGCAGACGTCATCGGCCGCATCAGCGGGGGCAATATGATGGTCATGATCGCGATCATCATTTGGGGTTCTGCGATCTTCAGTGCCTTCGTTGACAATATTCCTTTTGCGGCGACGATGATTCCAGTGATTCGGACCTTGGCCGCGACAACCGGCGCTGATTTGTCGATTCTCGCCTGGACGTTGGCCATGGGAACGGATATTGGCGGCAGCGCCACCCCGATTGGCGCATCGGCCAATGTCGTCGGCACGTCTATTGCCGCTCGGGAAGGTCACCCGATCAGCTGGAAAAAATATTTAAAGACAGCGGTGCCGGCTACAGCCATTGTCATTTTGATTTCCATGGTGTGCATTTACCTGCGCTACCTGTAAAAATAAAGGGGGGAGAGTATGGGCAAACAACTGATTATCGCACTGGGGCGCGAATTCGGAAGCGGCGGCCACGTCATCGCAGAGCAGCTTGCCGCACACTACGGTCTGGCGCTGTACGACAAGAACATTCTCAGGGATATTGCCGAACAGAAAGCCGTCAGCGAAAAGAACCTCACGCCCTACGACGAACGGCCCAAAAGTCCGTTTTTGTCGCGCACGGTCCGGGGGTTTACCAATTCACCGGAGGAAAACATCGCGCGGCTGCAGTTCGACTTCATCCGGGAGCGGGCCGACGCCGGGGAATCTTTTGTGATCGTCGGGCGCTGTGCTGAGAGTGTCCTGAAGGGCCATCCCCATGTGGTGACCATTTTTGTCACCGGCGATCTGGAGCAAAAGGTGCACCGGATCATGGAAAGGGAAGGGCTGTCAAAGGAAGCCGCGGCCAAGCGGGTCGAACAGGTGAGCCGGCAGCGCAAGGCCTATCATAATCACTATTGTAAGGAAAAATGGGGAGATTCCCGCAACTATGATCTCACCATTAACAGCAGCCGTCTGGGCATTGCGGGCACAGCAGCACTGCTGACGGCATACGTCGACGCGCGCCGCGCGGCCGATCCTGTGAAATAATCAAAAGGAGAAACGAAAATGAAACGCGTATTGGCCTTAATTAGCGAAGATTTTGAAGATTTGGAAGTGTGGTACCCGGTTTTAAGACTGCGGGAAGCCGATGTCGAGGTAGTGTTCGCTGCGGAAAAGCCGGGGCTGTACCACGGGAAATACGGGGTGCCCTGCGAAGTGGAAACGTCATTTTTCGACGTGGACGCGAAGGATTTTGACGGCATTCTCGTGCCCGGCGGCTGGGCGCCGGACAAGCTGCGCCGCTTTCCGAAAGTGCTGGATCTCGTCCGGGAAATGGACGCCGCAGATAAAGCAATCGGCGAAATCTGCCACGCGGGCTGGGTCCTGGCGTCGGCCGGCATTTTGAAGGGCCGCCGCGTGACGAGCACCCCGGGGATCAAAGACGACATGCGAAACGCCGGGGCCGAATGGGTCGACGAAGCCTGCGTCGTCGACGGCAACATCGTTTCAGGCCGGCGCCCGCCGGATCTGCCGGCTTACGCCGTGGCCTTTCTCGACGTGTTAAACCGGTAACGCTTTTAAGTGCTGTCAAGACCGCTTCGGCGGTCTTTTTTTTTATGGGATTGAAGTAAGAAAAAAGCCGGCAAGGGGATCCTTGCCGGCCGTGTGTGCTGGTGTCCACGGGGGGAGTCGAACCCCCGGCCTACCGCTTAGGAGGCGGTCGCTCTATCCATCTGAGCTACGTAGACTTGAATCTTTTTTATTATAAACGTTTTGAGATGGAGAATCAAGGACCGGTTGACTGATCAAACAGGCAGGGCAAAAGAAAAAGAATATTAATAATATTTAATGCTGTTGAACAATATTTTATATGTATTATAATAAGGTTACTGTAATCTCTTACAAAAGATAAGTACAAAAGGAAAAAGGGAAAAGCAAAAAGAAATGAAACGACGTATCAAAGCATCCAAACTCAAGGGAACCGGAATGGCGGTGTTCATCGCTGTCGCGATCACCGCTCTGGTTCTCATTTTCATTTCTGTCTATCGCGTTGTCAAAATCTATCAGATCAGCCGCTACACAGATGTCAAGGTCGATGGAACAGTCAAAACGCGTTCGTCGAAAACGTCAAACCGTCTCGTTGAAATTTATCAAAAAAGCGCACCGGTGGACGTGGTGACAGGCGACGCGAACGCCAGTCCGCGATCGGTCAGTCTCGTCTTTTCAGGGCTCAGCAGCGATGAAACGATGAACGCGAAAATTCTCAAAATGGTCAAAGCTCGGCACATAAACGCGGCTTTCGCGGTTCCGGCCATTCAAGCCCGCGGCAACAGCGGCTTTATCAAAAAAATAAAGAAAAGCGGCTGCACGGTCATCAGCGGCGGTTTGAACGAAGAAGAGCAAAACGCAAAGGCCGTTAAGACGCTGTGCAGTCATCTGTACAAATCCCATGAGATCCTCGGCGGAGAAACGGGCGGCAAGGTCCAGACGCTTTACGTCCCGGGGATGAAAGGGGATATTGTAACGCTGAAAGCTGCCGCGGCAGGCGGCTACAATCAGATGGTCCTGCCGGCGGATGAGGATATTGTTACCCGCAGCACTTTTAAAAATAAAAGCGAGGCGGCCGCGTATGTGCAACAGCTGACAGGCCAGCGTATTGTGATCATCAGTTTGGACAGCAAGGCCGAGCCTGTGAATCAGGAGCCGACGGTGGAATCGGCAAAGCCGGCCATCGACAAGCAAAGCGATTTGGACGACAAGAAATCCAAGGTTGAAAAAACCGTGACCCTCGATCAGACGGTGAAATGGGTACTGGACGCGTTAAACGATCAAAAGGTCGAAATGGATCCACTCGACAAGGTCAAGGTGCAGCACGCCGCCGATTACATCGGCGCCAATCTTAAGGACGATGCGGATCAGGCGGTCGTTTACCGCAGCGCATTGACCAACGAAAAAAGGGTCGCGCTGTGCGTCCGGGGGCTCAGCAGCCGTGCGCAGTACGACAGATTGGCTAAGCTTTTGAAGCGTTACAAAGCTGGGTGCGCTTTCTTTGTGACGTCCGCCACAAACCGCCAGCTAAAAAAGCAGATTCACGCGGACGGTTACGCGCTGGAAAACGCGGGCGAGACGGGCATGGCGTCGCGCGATGTGCAAAAAATGTACCAGGAGGTTGTAGGCGGCGCCCAGTCTCTTCAGAAAATGGGCGCCAATCCAAAGGCTTATCTGGTTTACGATCCCCAATGTCTGCCCCAGATTCGGGCGGCTTGTTTTGCGGTCGGGCAGATTCCGGTTGAACCGCAGAATCCGAAAAATATGACGAAAGGGGCCTTTTATCTCTACGACGCACAAGATGCCGCCGACATCAAAGCCCTTTTGAAGCAAGCGCGGCGCGGGGGCTACCAAGTTGAAAGCGTGGGTGCCCTCATCGACGCGAGCGGCACCGTTCCGGAATTGACCAAAGCGGAGCTGAACAAACGCAGGCGCGCCAACGCGGGGAAAAGGGCCGTCTACCATACCGAGGTGCCGACGACGGAAAGGGCCCTTGCGTTCACCTTTAATAATCTGGGCAATACAGCTGTCAATCTCGACGTGGCCAACCGACTCAAAAGCCATGGCGCGAAAGGGACGTTTTTTGTCACTTTTGATGAAATGCGCACAGAGGGAGATACCCTCGAACAATTGATGGCAATGGGCAACGAAATCGGCCTTGATTTTCAATCCAACAGCACGTATACCGAAGATTACGACGGGATGGCCCGCTATCTCCACGACTGCTTGACCTATATGAAATGGCGCTACAACAAAAAGCCGAAGGTCATCATGCTCTCGGCCGACTACGCGAAAAACAAAGGCATGCTCGAAGCGGTTCACGCCTACCATATGAAAGCGGTCGGCGCGTCCCGGAGTATGATCACAAGCGGGACGGCGAAGACGACAGATGCCGATCTGCCGAAGATATTCGATCAATTAAAGGCGGTCCGGTTTACACGGGGCGGGCTGGAATATTTCAATTTAGACTATTACCAGAACGACAAGGATAAGCGTGACGGCGAAAAAACCGTGACGGGCGATATGGTCGACAAGGCCATCGGCCAATACGTCGACGCCATTGCCTTTGTTTCACCGACGACCAACCAGATCGAGGACGGCAGCCGCTACAAAATCAAAACGGTGAGTGAATTGTTCGATTTGAAAAAGGTTTACAAGCTTTCTCCGAAGAAGCAGCACGCGGTCACCTTGCATAAAGACGTGCTGGGCAAGATGAACAGTTCAAAAAAGCAGTTTGCGTACATGAAAGATCACTACGTCGGCAGCAATTTCGTCGTTAATGACAAGAAACTGCCGGGATTTACGAATCGTGAAATCAAACAATTGGATAAAGTCGGGCGGCTGACGGATGACAAAGTCCTGTTTCTGACTTTTGACGACTGGGGAACGGATCAGTCGATCAACAAGATTCTCTACGTGCTCAAAAAACATCACGTCAAGGCGACGTTTTTTGTCTTGACTCAGCACGTCGACGAGAATCCCAATCTGCTGCGGGCCATTGCAGCGGACGGCCACGAGATCGCCTGTCATTCCAACACCCACGTGCCCCTTTCGGACGCCAATCGAGATTACAGCCGGTATGATTCCTTGACAGGGAAAGAACAGCAGGCGATGCGCAAGGATTTGGTCACCTCCTACAATAAGCTGAACCGCTACGTTGGCGACGTGAAAGTCGGCGGGAGAAAAGCCTTGTCCCTCAATTTCAGACCGCCAACCTTGGCGGTCAGCAAGGCGGGGCTTTATCAGGTCTTCGATGTGGGTTTTCGGTATGCCGTTTCGGGAAATGTCTCGACTAACGACTACAAGCGGACCGATCTCAATACGTATCTCAACGTGATGCAAAACGGCTCGCCTTCTGACGAGGATGATTTCAAAGTGACAAACGGCAGCGTGATTGTCATGCACATGACGGAAAACGCGAAATACACGGCACAGATGCTCGACGAAATGATTCCAAAATGGCAAAGCGAGGGTTATCGATTCGAGCGGGTGGATCAGGCCGTGGATGAATTTACACCGAGAAGGGAGCGGGAAAGAAATTGAAACGTAACGATCAAGATGATGTGCTGATGCAGATCAAAAAAGACCGCAGATTGCTCGCGCACGTTCCCGACCCTACCGGCGAGCGCTCGACGTCCGATCGGCGCGGCTGGAAAGACAGCAAGAAGGAAACAGATGCCGATCCAAAAGAGTGGGTCGAGCGTCAGAAAAAAGGGGTCCGCTATATGAGCGACTTTAAAGTAAAGCTGACCCTTATGAACGGCACGGTGATCGAAGGTCGATGCATAGACATTTCGGATACGGGCATTCTGATCCGTTTTCAAAACGATGAGGACTACGCCTGGTGTAAGCAAGAGAAAAAGGCGACGCTGAAATTTCACATTCCGCCGGGTGCCATGCCGGAAGGGCACGAAACGCGGTTTAAGATCGCGGCCAATAAAGTCCGATGGATCGACGAAAGCAGACAGATCGCCTTTCAGTTCATAGAAGATCTCAAAACATTTAAACGGCGCCACCGAGACCGCTATCTTTTGACGATGTCGGCGGCCAGCCTGGGGCTGGTCAGTCTCTGTGTGGTGCTGATGCGCGCAGAATCGGTGATCTATTTCAAATACAATGCGATCCTTTATCTGTATTCGCTGATCGCCGCTATGTTTTTGCTGTCACGGTATTTTTTTGGCATGCTGTACAAGCCTGTGCCCATCGATCCAGACTTTACGCCGTCAGTGACGGTCATCATTCCGTGTTTCAACGAAGAAGAATGGATTCAGACCACAATTTTGTCCTGCTTCGATCAGGATTATCCGCCCGATAAGCTCAAGGTCATCGTGGTGGACGATTGCTCGACGGACCATTCGGTTGAAAAAATTCGGGAAATTGTCGAGGAGCTCACGGAACAGGAAGACGCGCGGTACGATGTCAAACATCGGCTGAAGTATTTCGTCCAGGAACAGAATGCGGGCAAGCGGGCGGCCCTGGTCCGCGGTGTGGAAAACACGGATACGGATCTGGTCATGTTTGTGGACAGCGACTCCTTTCTCGACCCTTACGCGGTCAGAAATCTGGTGCAGCCTTTCAAAGAACCGAAGATGGGCGGCTGTGCCGGCCGGTGCGACGTCGCCAATACCTACACCAATTCGCTGACCAAGATGCAGTCCGTCCGGTATTACATTGCCTTTCGGATCATGAAGGCGGCCGAGGGTTATTTTGACGCGGTGACCTGCCTGAGCGGGCCGCTCTCCTGCTATCGCAGAGATATTGTGATGCACTACAAAGACGCCTGGATCAATCAGAAATTTCTCGGCCACAAGGCGACCTTTGGCGACGACCGGGCGATGACCAATTTCGTACTCCGCCACCACCAGTGCACCTACCAGGATACAGCGGTGTGTTCGACCATCGTTCCGAAAGCCCATCGGGTTTTCCTTAAGCAGCAGATGCGCTGGAAGCGGTCGTGGCTCAGAGAATCGCTGACGGCGGGCGAATTTATGTGGCGCAAGGAGCCCTTCGCGATGATCAATTTCTACATCGGGCTGGTCGTTCCGATGCTGGCGCCGGCCATCGTGGTTTACAACCTGATGATCGTGCCCTTTACCCAGCACATTTTCCCAAAGACTTTTCTCTTGGGACTGCTTTTGATGTCCATGATGATGTCGATCGCCCAGCTCTTTTTCAGAAAGAGCAGCACCTGGCTTTTCGGCTTCTGGTTTTGCGTGTATTACGAAGTGGTTTTGCTGTGGCAGATGCCCATTGCGTGGTTCACCTTCTGGAAATCCACCTGGGGCACCCGCATGACGCCGAGCGATGTCAAGGCTAAGGAGAAACGCGACGAAAAGAAAAAGAAAAAAATGAAAGCAAGAGAGCAGAATTAGACAAGCATGAAGCGTAAAAAAAAGAAATTTCTATTTTATTCGATCGAAACGCCCAAGGATACTGTCAAAATTTTAAGGACGTGTCTGGAAATTGTGATCATCGTATTTACCGTCTTTTTGGTCGCGCGGGCGCTGCTGGTTACCAAAACTTACAAGCCTTACAATCGACAGGATAAAAAGATCGTCTCCGGGCGAGATCACGGGTTTATCGCGCTGTCTTATTTCGGGGTTGCCCGAAAGGGAACCGATTCGCTGATTTCGACCACGCGCCTGGAAGAAGAGCTGACAGCACTGAAAAAGCTTGGCTATGTGACAGTGACCCAGCAGGACTTGGAAAATTACTATTACTACGGCAAGCCGCTGCCGGACAAAGCCGTGTTCCTGATGTTTGAGGACGGCCGGAAGGATACGGTGCTGTTTACCGAAAAACTTTTGGAGAAGCTGAACGACAAGGCGTCGATTTTGACTTACGCTGAAAAGTTTGACCGCAACGATGAAAAATTCGTGTCGCCTGAGGATTTGAAAAAACTGAAGGGCGAAGGGTATTGGGAATTGGGAACCAACGGCTACCGATTGTCATACATCAATACCTTTGACCGATACCATCGCTTTTTGGGTCAGATGGACTCTCGGGAGTTTGTCGAAATCAATCAATACATCGACCGGGATTACAACCATTATCTGATGGATTACATCCGCGATCGAGACCGCGTCCCAACAGAGAGCACCAATCAAATGCGCAAACGGATCACGAGAGATTATGACTTAATGGAAAAGATTTATCAAAAACGCATTGGTTACGTGCCCGATCTCTACTGCATCATGCATTCCAATACCGGGCGTTACGGCAACAATCCTGGCGTCTCCGCCGTCAACGGGGAAAATCTCGAGAGCCTGTTCAAAATGAACATCAATCGGGAAGGTTTTTCCTTTAATAATAAAAAGTCGTCCATTTACGACTTAACGCGTCTGGAACCTCAGCCTTGGTGGTACACCAATCACCTGCTCATGCGCATCCGGGACGATTTGCCGAAAAAAGATCGGCACCATATCGTTTTTGAAAAAGGCGACCGAAAAGGCTTCTCCGAATGGCGCCTCGTAAAGGGGGCAGCCGAATTTAAACACAATTTGATCGCCTTGACTTCAGAATCGCGATCGAAGGGCGTTTTAGTTTTGAAGAAAATTCAGTGCCAGGACATGAAGCTGAGCTGCCGGTTGAAGGGCAACAAAATCGGGGGACAGACGATTTATCTGCGCACCGGCGGCGCCTACAAGTCCAAAGGCGGTTTCAAGCGATGCGTCGCGATATCGGTGGAGAACAACGTGCTGTACGTGAGAGAGAAGGGCAAAAACGGCGTCCGGACCCTCTTGACCCAAGACTTGTTTAAGCTCCACGACACTCACCCGGTTTCAGTGCCGGAAGACAGCAGGGACGCCCACGAGGCAGAATTAAAGGTGCGCGGCAAGTTTTCAAGAGACGAGTTGACCGCAGGGCTGTATCGGCTCAAGGCATGGCGCGTTTCGAGGGAAAAGGTGCCCAGCGTGAAGGACGGCGCGAAAGAATACGTGCCGGCGCTTCAGATCAGCGATCCGGGCGACGTTCAAATCGAAGCGGCCCTTAAGGGCGATCGCATGGCAATTCGAGTAGATAATATCGAGCTGGCCGACGACCTGAAACTTTCTGACACGTCGTCGGGGGGTGTGGCACTTGAGAGCCGATTCGGCGGTTTTCAGAAGAGCCAGCGCAACATCGCTGACGATGTGTACGATGCGGCCTTTGAAAATCTGATCATTTCGCCGCTGTCTCCAAGTGCACCGTATTACGACTACACTTACCACGGTTTTGAAAAAATTGGCCACGACTTGAGCCTCGCCTGGAACGCGATGGTTAATTGGTTTGTCGATCACCTGTAAAATAAAAGGATCAATGTAGAGGAGTGAGCATGAAAAAAATAACACAGAGCAGGGACAAAAAAGGATATGCGTGGGTCAAAGCCATCAGTGTGGCCACGGTGGTTTTGGCACTCGGTCTGATGAGTTTCAGCGCGTGCGGCGCTGAAAAGGATAAGAAGACAGCCGGTTCTGTCGCAACGGGGCATGAGGAACAGACACAGGAAATCAAAAGCTTAAGCCGCGGCGGCAGAAGTCTGACCACTTGGACCGTATATTGGGATGGCGGCGGCGCGGTGCGTACCTTGGCCCAAAACACCGATCGTATCGGAAGCGTGGGCGCGTTCGCAGCGGATTATCCAGACGGCAAAACCCTGAACCTCCCTGAAAAATCTGCCGATATTATCGGACAATTGAAAACATCTTCCACTTTGAAAAAGATGCCGGTGTATTTGTCGGTGGTCAACGATACCGAAAAAGAAGAGAAGAGTGTCGCGCTGCTTAAGCGTTTGATCGGCACGCCGGAACAGGCGGAAGCGACGGCCACATCGATTGTGGACATGGCACAGGATTACCAATGCGACGGCGTCGAGATCGATTTCGAAAAAATCAGGAAGGATAGGGCACTCTGGGCGCGGTTCATCGATTTTGAAAATCGTTTGATCGCTCAGTGTAATGCCAGTAATTTAAAGCTTCGGATCGTGCTTGAAACGCTGACGCCGGTCGAAAACATTCAACTGCCGTCCGGGCCGGAATACGTGGTGATGTGCTACAACCTTTATGGCAACGGCACAAAACCGGGGCCCAAAGCGGACGTTAAATTTCTGAAAGAAACGGCAGGGCGCTTCGAAAAGCTCGGCAACGTCACCTACGCTCTGGCCAACGGCGGCTTTGATTTTGTAGGCTCAAAACAGGCCAAGGCCGTAACAGTTGACGAAGCGGCCGCTTTGATGAAAAAGTACAGCGCGAAACCGAAGCGGGACAGAGCCAGCGGCGCTCTGGTCTTTCAATACGATAAGCACACGGTTTGGTACGCCGACGCCAAGACCTTGTCGATCTGGGCCAAAGCGTTGGATCAGCGCGCCAGCCGAAAAGTGCCGGTGGCGCTGTGGCGGCTTTGAATTTAAAAAGGGAAAAAGCAATGGAAGTTTACAATCAGTTGACCACCCGCCAAACCTGCCTGGCAGTGATTGGATTGGGCTACGTCGGGATGCCGATCGCACTGGCCTTCGCCGAACGCGGTGTCGACGTCATCGGCTTTGATACCGACGCGCAGAAAATCGATTTATACAAAAGAGGCATCGACCCGACGGACGAAGTCGGCGATCAGGCCATCGCCAAAACGGCGGTGCGGTTCACCGCGAATGAAGACGATTTGCATGCTGCGAAATTTTTTATCGTTGCGGTGCCGACGCCTATCAACCAAGACCACACACCGGACTTGAGTCCGGTTGAAGAAGCGTCAAAAGTGGTCGGCCGGCAACTGCAACGTGGATCGGTTGTCGTGTTCGAGTCGACGGTTTATCCGGGGGTGACGGAAAATATTTGTGCACCGATCATTGAAAAGGTCTCTGGCCTGATGTGCGGGAAGGATTGGAAAATCGGCTACAGTCCGGAGCGCATCAACCCGGGCGACAAAGTGCACAGACTGTCCAACATTAAAAAAATCATTTCAGGGATGGACTTAGAAACCCTTGAAACCATTCAGGCGGTCTACGACATCATCATCGACGCGGGCACTTACGCGGTCTCCAATATCAAGACGGCCGAGGCGGTCAAAGTCGTTGAAAACAGCCAGCGGGATATCAACATCGCCTTTATGAACGAGCTGGCGATGGTGTTTGACAGAATGGGCATTGACACCAACGAGGTCGTCGACGGGATGGATACCAAATGGAATGCCCTCGGGTTCCGGCCGGGGCTGGTCGGCGGGCATTGTATCGGCGTCGATCCCTATTACTTTATTTACGAGGCGGAAAAGCTTGGCTACCACAGCCAGATCGTGTTGGCCGGCCGGGAAGTTAACGACGGGATGGCCGCTTTTGTGGCCCAGGTGGCCATTAAGCAGGCGGTGCGCGCGGGCTTGGCGGTTAAAAAATCCCGATTTGTGATTTTGGGGTTGACCTTTAAAGAAAACTGCCCCGATATTCGCAATAGTAAAGTGAAGGATATGATCAGGGAACTGCATCAGTACGGCATTGAGCCGCAGATCTGTGATCCGTGGGCGGACAAAGAAGAGGCTGCGCGCATGTACGGTGTGGCGCTGACCCCCTTTGAGGAAGTTAAGGATGCAGACTGTATCATCGTTGCGGTGGCTCACGATCAGTTCAAGGCCCTCACTGCAGACGAGCTGAAAGCGCTGTACAAGACGGACAGCAGCGGCGGAAAAATATTAATCGACGTTAAAGGAATTTACGATATCAAGACGATGAAAGGCGAGGGCTTCAAGTATTGGCGGCTATAAACCCGGTGGATCATCTGATGGTGGTTCCAAAGATCGATTTAATTCGCTAAAGGCTTGCCTTTTATGAGAAAATGAATTACAATGTTATTGACATATGTCAGAAATGAGGTGAGGACGTGGCGAGACCACCAAAATGCAGACGCATTTGCAGGCAGCCCAATTGGATGCGCTTTGCGCCGGACGGCATGCCCCCCGAAGGGAATGTGGTGCTGACCTTAGACGAATACGAGTCCATCCGGCTGATCGATTTGGAAGGGCGCACCCATGCCCAATGTGCCGCACAGATGGGCGTCTCCCGGACGACGGTGACGGATATATACGAGAGCGCCCGCCGCAAAATCGCCGAGGCCATTGTCGGCGGCATGGCGCTGACGATCGACGGCGGACACGTCAGTCTGTGCGACGGGACGGCCCTTGGCTGCTGCGGTCGGCCTCATTGTTGGAGAGCGGACACTTGGCAAATCAAAAAAATCAAGCGAAAGGAAAGCAATCAGATGAGAATAGCGGTCACTTACGATAACGGTCAAATCTTTCAGCATTTCGGCCGGACAGAAAACTTTAAGATTTACGATGTCGAGGACGGCAAGGTGGTGAGCACCCAGGTCGCGGGCAATGAAGGGCTGGGCCACGGCGCTTTGGCTGGGCTTTTGGCGCAGGCGGATGTCGACGCGCTGATCTGCGGCGGCATCGGTGGCGGTGCGCAGAACGCGCTGCGTCAAGCGGGCATCGCGGTTTATGGCGGCGTTTCTGGGGATGCAGACGCGGCGGTGAACGCCTTTCTTGCCGATCAGCTGGACTACAATCCCGATGTGCACTGCGATCACCACGGTGAGGGGCATCACCACGGCGAAGGCCATCACTGCGGTCATCATCACAGTGAAGGGCATCACTGCGCGCATCATCACGAAGACGGCCATAGCTGCTGCCATTAAAGGAGCGGCGCAAGACAGCTCGAGGGCTGTCTTTTTTTGTGCCTTGAATTTTACAATCGACTGTGATAGACTAGCCGAAAATTTATTGAAAATGCAAAAGAGGCGAATCAATATGAAAAATATAAAGAAAATCGGATGGATCGGGACAGGTGTCATGGGTGCCCCGATGGCTGGTCGGCTCATAGACGCAGGCTATACCCTGACGGTTTACAATCGCACCCAGGCCAAGGCGGCGCCGTTGACGCAAAAGGGCGCCCGCTGGGCAGAAAGCCCGGCTGCATGCGCGAAAGGCCAGGACGTCGTGTTCACCATGGTGGGTTTCCCGAAGGACGTCGAAGGGGTCTATTTCGGGACCGATGACGACACGGGGATTCTCGCGGCGGCAGACGACGGCACGATCTTTGTCGACATGACGACGACCCGGCCGAGTTTATCGGTGAAAATTGCCGAAGCGGCGGCAAAACGCGGCGGTGCGGCCGTAGATGCGCCGGTCTCCGGCGGAGATGTCGGCGCGCAGAAGGGCACCCTTTCCATCATGGCCGGTGGGGATCGGGACGCGGTCGACGCCGTGCGCCCGGTGCTTGAACACCTCGGCACACAGATTCTCTGGGAAGGCGGCCCGGGCACTGGCCAGCACACGAAAATGGCTAACCAGATCGCTTTGGCCGGCACGGTGACCGGGGTCTGCGAGGCGGTGAAATACGGACAGGCCGCGGGGCTCGATCTTGACAAGATGCTTAAGAGTATCGGTGGCGGCGCGGCAGGCAGTTGGCAGATGACGAACCTGGGCCCGAAAATGGCGTCGGGCGATTTCGCACCGGGCTTTTTCGTCAAACATTTGATCAAGGATTTGACGATCGCCGACGCGGAGGCGGAAGATCGGCAGCTGCATCTCGAGGTGTTAAACACCGTGCTGTCGATGTACAAGGATTTGCGCCGCCAGGGGATGGGCGAGCTCGGCACCCAGGCCATCATCGCCTATTACGACGCCAGAGGCGAGAAAGTGGATTTCGATGAATAAGGAACAACGCCGCCGCCTGCTTCTGATTTTCGCGCTGATCATGGCGGCGATTCTTGTACCGCTGATTCTCGGCATCGTCGGCATCGTGCTGATCCGATCGACCAAGGTGCTGGCCGTGCTCGTCGTCGTGCTCATTGCGGCGGCGGCTGTCATCGCCTGGAAAAATGGCATCGGCCGAAGCGACAGAGAGCGCGGCATTGGGCGCGACGAAGAAAAGCGCGAGCAATAATCTAACGGCGCAATATCATCCGTCACTGGTTTGTCCGGCGGCGGTTTTTTTAATTTTAAGAAATTTTGGAAAAATTTTAAGATGTGGTTGATCATACGCAGTGTTTCATTTATTATATACATAATCGATAGGTTTAATAAAAATGCGTATTGCGCACGATTTAGGTGAGACAAAAGAAGAGGAGAATCGTATGAGCAAACATCAACATCATCATCCGCACAGTTTTGATCCGAAAAACGAAGCAGAATATCTGAAAGGACATTCGCACGCTAAGGGTGACCACAGCCACCGTCCGATAATCATGTTCGACAAAAATGGCATTCCGAAGGTGGTCGATCACGAACACGATCACACGACGGACGCCGATTATCAGGACGACTATATGAAGGCCGTCGCGGCGTACAAGAAAACATTTCCAGACAAGGAACGGCAGATGAACGAAACGCCGGACCCAGCCGTGCGGGAGATGGTGCGTCGGATGGATGACCTCGGCATTGACAGTGTGTTTGACCGGTTTGACGCTCAGAAGCCCCAGTGTAATTTCGGTATCGCGGGGATTTGCTGCAAGAATTGCCTGATGGGTCCGTGCCGAATTACGCCCAAAAGCCCCAAAGGGGTCTGCGGCGCGGACGCGGATTTGATTGTAGCGCGCAACCTCTGCCGCATGGCCGCTGCCGGCGTCGCCCAGCACGGGATGCACGCCCGGGAGGTCATTTTGAATTTAATGTGGGCGGCGGAAGGCAAGCTCGATGTGCCGATCGAGGGGGAATACAAAATTAAAGCGGTGGCGGAACAGTTCGGGATCAAGACGAAAAACCGCCAGCTAAAAAATATCACGATCGATCTTTGCAAGGCCCTTCTCGACGATTTGTCGACGCCTTACCCGGGACAGTACAAGACGATCGCAGCCTGTGCACCGCCGGAACGCCAGAAGGTTTGGCAGGACCTGGATATTATCCCGGTCAGCGCTTACCACGAAGCTTTTGAATCGAATCATATTACCGGGGTCGGCGTCAATGGCGATTGGAAGAGCGTCATGCAGCAGATGCTCAGAGACGGCCTGGCCTTTACATTCAGTACGGTGCTTGGGACGTCGATTGCGACGGACGGGCTGTTGGGCATCGGCGACCGCGCGACGGCCAAGGTTAACGTCGGGGCGCTGAAAAAGGACACCGTGAACATTGCAGTTCACGGCCATTTGCCGATGCTGGTTCGGGAAATTGTGCGCACCGGTCAGACGCAGAAATATATCGATAAGGCCAAGGCGGCCGGCGCCACGGGTATCCAATTCTACGGTATCTGCTGCTCAGGACTTTCGGCGATGTATCGCTACGACGGCGTCATTCCGCTGTCCAACGCGATCAGTGCGGAAATGGTTATCACCACTGGCGCTCTCGATCTCTGGGTGGCTGACGTTCAGGAAGTTTATCCGGCGATCATGGATGTGGCTCATTGTTTCAAGACGACAGTCGTCACGACCCACGATTCCGGCCGGCTCCCGGGAGCGGAACACATCGGCTACGACCATCACCACACGAATATCGCCGAAACAAAAGCCATTGCAGAAAAAATCGTCGACCGCGCAATCGAAAGCTTTAAAAACCGCCGGGACGTTCCGGTTTCCATTCCGAATTACGAAATCACAGCGGACGTCGGCTTTTCAGTGGAATATTTTAAGAAGGCCTTCGGCGGTCTGCAGGATTTAGTGGATGCGGTGAAGGACGGGACGATTCGCGGCATCGTCAATCTCGTCGGCTGCACCAATCCGCGGGTCGTCTACGAAAAAACCATTGTCGATTATACGGACGTGATGCTTAAAAACAATTTCCTGATTCTGACCAACGGCTGCGCATCTTACCCACTCATTAAGCTCGGCTACTGCCAGGCGTCGGAGCCGGCCTGGGATCGCTGCGGCGATTCGCTGAAGGATTGGCTTAAGGCACACAATCTGCCGCCGGTGCTCCATGTGGGCGAATGCATCGACAACGCGCGGTCGACGGCTTTCTTTGGCGGCGTCGCCGGGGCACTGGGCATCCCGATTAAGGACATGCCTTACGCTTTCGCCTCACCTGAATGGGCGAATGAAAAAGGCCTTGATGCGGCACTGGCCTTCCGTCTGTTCGGCATCAACTCATATCACTGTGTTGAAGCGCCGATTTACGGCTCGAAAAAGGTCACCGAGTATTTGAAATACGGCTCGAAAGAAACCCTGGGGTCGGTCATGGTCGTCGACGCCGATCCGGCAGCTCTCGGCGAAAAATGTGTCCGCGATGTGGAGGCAAAACGTGAAGCGCTGGGCTGGGACTGAGAGTCTTCAAATTGAAGAGGCGGCGCGGGCGGAAGGGCTCGCCGCCGCCAAAGCCGTCATCGGCCGGGTGCCGATCAATTTAAGCGGGGTCATGCTCGCAGCTTTCGCCCTCGGCAATCTCCTGCAGAGCTTTGGCGAGGGCTGGCGTATGGCTTGCGGCATAGCGGCTGCTTTTATGCTGGTGCTGCTGCTTCTTAAACTGCTGCTATTTCCAAAAGCACTCTTGGCGGATATAAGTCAACCCGTAACGGCGGGGGTCGCCGGGACCTTCACCATGGGGCTGATGTTCTGTGCCGTCTATTTGACCCAGTACTTCGGCGCCGGCTCTTTCGGACTGTGGCTCTGGCAGACCGCCGTCGGCCTGCACGCGGTGTTGATGATTTATTACTTTTTCAGGTTTATCCGCAAGTTTAAACTTGAACAGATTTACACCGTGTGCTTCATCGTTTACGTTGGTTTCGCCGCGGCCGGGGTGACGGCGCCGGTGTTCGGCTATCAGATGTCGGTCGGCACCTTTGCGTTCTGGTTTGGGCTTTGCGCTTTTGCCGTGCTCTTTTTTGTCGTCACGGCGCGGATGATCAAGCGGCCGCCGGCAGAACCGTTTAAGCCACTGACTGCGATTTACGCGGCGCCGCTGTCGTTGTGCATCGTGGCGGATATCCAGTCAGCCGCGTCCAGCAACGTAATGCTTCTGATTGCTTTGCTTGCAGCGTCCAGCGCGATCTACGTTTTCGCACTCGTTTGTGCGCTGCGCTGTCTCTCACGGCCGTTTTATCCGAGCTGGGCAGGGATGACCTTTCCTTTCGTTATTTCGGCCAATGCGGTGAAACAGACCACAGCTTGGGTTGCTGCCGCGGGGCATCCGCTGCCCCTCGGTCCGGTTGTTCTCGCGGAGACCATTGCAGCAGGTTGCTTCGTGGTTTGTGTCGCAGCGCGATACATGCTCCACATCTTTGCCGGTAAGTAATTGATATTGAATCTTCCCGCTGATTGAACACAGCGGGTTTTAGTACCATATAAGTGTAGCAAGACAGAGAAGAAATTCTCATCCTGCTGCACTTATTTTTATATAATAGGGGAAGCAGCTGGCCTGACGTGCGGGTTTTTGGGTCATTGCATCCGACATAAAAA
>NZ_VUMO01000016.1 GCF_009696145.1 Pseudoramibacter porci | reverse complement strand
CTTACTGAATGCATGGCCTGTTTCTATTATTGCTATTTTACCACGGTTGTATGGCAACAGGTGAAAAATGATTGCGATAATAAACAAAGCCTAGAGCGTTTGCCCTAGACTTTGTCTACAGTCTGAAGCTGCGGTGCATTCCGCAGCTTTGTTATTTAAAAATACAAATTTCCGTCAAAGTCCGAGTTCTTTGGCCACTTCCTGAATGACTTCTTTTTCGTAATAAGGACGAACGCCGTTCCGGCTCGTTTCTGTTTTTTCGTGGCCCTTGCCGGCAAAGATGACCACGTCACCTTTTTTCGCCATTTTCAGCGCTGCCGCCGTCGCTTCCCGCCGGTCGGTCACGCGAATATATTGATCCGTAATCGGCTTAACGGCTGCTTCGATATCGTCGATGATCTTGTCCGGATCCTCTGTTCTGGAATTATCGGAGGTCAGCACCGTGAAATCCGCTTTTTCCGCAGAAATTTTTCCCATTTTCGGGCGTTTCCCATGGTCGCGGTCGCCGCCGCAGCCAAAGACTGCGATGATTTTGCCGTCCGTCAGTTCACGAACCGTCGACAGGATATTGTCGAGGGCGTCCGGCGTGTGGGCGTAATCGACGATGACGTCGAAATCCAAATCCAGCGGCACGCGGTCCATCCGACCGTCAACCACCGGCGCATCCGCCAGCGCTTTCTTAATGATCTCCCAGCCGACGCCCTGTTCGCGCGCCGCGATAATCGTGCCCACCGCGTTAAAGACCATAAACCGGCCGAGCACATCGAGGAATACGCCTTCTTCTTCATCGCCGTGGCGCAGTGTAAACTGGCTGCCTTTCGTCGTGCAGTCGATCGATTCAATTTTGTAATCGGCATCGTCTGAAGTGCCGTAAGTGATGACCTTGAGATCTCGATGGCGGTGATGGATGCGGTCCACCAACTTCACGCCCCATTCGTCGTCGGTATTGATGATCGCCGCTTGGCTCGTCTGGTCAAACAGCTTAGCTTTCGCCAAGAAATAATTTTCAAATGTTTTGTGATAATCCAGATGATCCTGGGTCAAGTTGGTAAACAGCGCGTAGTCAAAATCGACGTTGACAAGACGGTCCAAATCCAGCGCCTGCGAAGAGGCTTCCATGACAAGATCCGTACAGCCGTAATCAACCGCTTTCGCAATGAAGGCCTGGGTGTCCCGAGATTCGGAAGTGGTGCGGCCTTTGTTGTCAAAAATTTCACCGTCGATTTCATCATTGATGGTGCCCATGCGCGCGCAGGTTTTCCCGGCTTCCGTTAAAATCCGTGTGAGAAAATACGTCGAGCTGGTTTTCCCGTTGGTGCCGGTGATGGCCGAAATCGTTAATTTGGACGACGGGTGATCGAAAAAGCGGCTTGCGATAATCCCGAGCATCTTCCGCGTATCCGTAACTTTGATGTAAGTGACGTCGTCATGATATTGGGCCAGATCGGCCTGGTGCACGATCACGGCCGCCCCCTTTTCAATGGCTGACTCGATATATTGATGGCCGTCGGCTGCAAAACCGAAAATCGCAACAAACAGCGCGTTTTTCCGTACCTGTCTCGAATCGTAAACCACATCTGAAATGTCCGCCGTCAATTCGCCGTTTTTAATTTCAATGATGTCTTCATCTGTTAATAAATCGTGATAATTCATTGTGCTTCCCTTCGCTCTCTTATATTCATCCGTAGCTTGTCGCTGTCTATCATTATACAACATTTCAGCCCGGCTCGTCCATTGGCAAACAGCGATTTAAAAGTGCGAGGCACGCGTGCTCGCATTGATCTATCGTAAAAGTCCGCTCCTGCTCATTTTTGAGGTAATGAAAATACGACTCGGAGCGCGCCATCGTCACCATCTCCGACCGCCTGACAAGCTGCTTGAAAATCCCACCAGCGGTGTCAAAGGACGGTTTCGGAAAATAATCCAGATCGATGTCCAAAATGATTGGCGCATCTTTCAAAATAGACAGATCAAAACCGCAGGCCTGAAACATCTGATCGGACAGGTCGCCAAAATGAGCCTCCGGCACCAAATAATGGGTGCCCGATGCGTAATGATGGGCCGCCATACAATTGATCATATGGTAATCCGACAAAATCCCCAGATCCATCGCCGTGTTGATCTGCTCGTCGTTATTCATTTTTGGCATCTGCGCCGCCACCGATTCAAAATCGCAGGCATCCATCTGTGCGAGAAGCTTTGTCTGGACGCGCTGCTGTTCGGCCATAACCGCCTCTTCATCCAATGGGTCGGTCACTTTGGCGAGAGCCTTTTGGTAACTGTAAAGCCAAAACGCCGGGTCTGTGTCCGGATGGAAATCGATGCTGACCAACACAGCCGGCGTCTTCGTCCGTTCAAACCACTTCAGCCAGCACAGCAGCGAGTACTGATGGTTGTCGACGACGCAAGCCGTCTTGCTCCCGCTGCCTTGGCCGAGGGACGCGAAACGCACGTGTTCGTTTTTTATCCACTGGTTCATGGGAGGGAAATTCCTTCCCGCAACGCGTACGCTCTCAGACAATCGGTCATGTCCTGGGCGCTTTGACAGGTGAAAATACGTTGGCGCAGCCGTGCCGAATCCGGCATCCCCTTGGTGTAGGCGACCAGCTGTTTGCGCATCTCGACCATTGGCCCCGTCTGGTCGGCATATTCTTCGACCAGTTGAACGTGTGTGATGGCCATGTTCAAAATTTCGCCCGCTGACGGCAATGGACCATCCTTTCCAGCCAGTCGCGCTTTGATCCGCTCGAAGATAAAGGGCCGGCCCACCGCAGCGCGGCCGACCATGAGGCCGTCGGCGTGGGTCACCTCGAGACAACGCATTGCCGCCTCAGGCGAGTCGATGTCGCCGTTAGCCACAACTGGGATCTCGACCAGGGTTTTTGCCCTCGCGATCGCCTCCCAGTCGGCCTTGCCCGAATAAAAAGCCGCCCGGGTCCGCCCGTGGACGACAGACATCGCCGCGCCGGCGTCTTCCACTCGGCGGATGGCCTCGTCAATCACGATGTGGGCGTCGTCCCAACCGAGACGAAGCTTGACCCGCACCGGTTTATCCGAGACCTTCACCATCGCAGAGACAATGCGCTCCAAAAGCGGCAAGTCGTTTAACAGTGCTGAACCGTCGCCGTTTTTGACAATTTTCGGCGCTGGACAACCCGCATTGAAATCAAGGAAGTCGAAATCCAACGGGTTGATGTCACGCGCTACCGTCTCAGCGATAATCTCCGGGTCGCTGCCGAAAATCTGAACGCCGACCGGGCGTTCCTCGGGCATCGTCGCCATCAATTGGGCAGTTTTCTTATCCCGGTAATACAGCCCCTTCGCCGAAACCATCTCGGTGGTCACGCGGTCCGCGCCGTATTTTTTTGCCATTAAACGAAAAGGCAGGTTGGTATAACCTGCCATAGGTGCCAGCTCCACCGGCACGATTTTATGATTTTGTTCGTTCATTCACTTTCGCCTTCGTGATGCAAGATTTTTATCATGAATGATTTTTAGTCCTTTGAGGGTCAGCTTCGGATCGAAAATGTCGATGCTGTCCACCTCGTCGAGAAACATTCGGCCGTAACCGCCGGTCGCGACCACTTTGACAGACTCTCCAATTTTTTCGCACATTTTATCGATGATATACGAAACCTGACCAATATAGCCGTAAACCAATCCGGCCTGCATATTGGTTTCCGTATCCTTGGCCATGATGGTCTCAGGCTTTCGAATGGCGATGCTCGGTAATTTCGCCGCGTTGGCAAACAACGCGTTGGCAGAAATCTGAATCCCCGGCGTCATGACGCCGGCAACCAACGCACCGTTTTCATTGACGTAATCGTAAGTGGTCGCTGTCCCAAAATCCAGCACCAAAACCGGTCCGCCGTAAAGATTATACGCTGCGACGGCATCGACAATGCGGTCCGCGCCGACTTCTGTCGGGTCGTTCATCAATATGGGCATCCCCGTCTTAATCCCCGGGCCGACTTCCAGCGGCGTGCGGCCAAAAACTTTTTTCATCCCGTTGATCATCGAGTGCATGACATCCGGTACAACAGAGGCGACAATGATCGATTCCACTGCTTTGGGATCCAATTCGTCTGTCTGGAAGAACCCTTTGAATGTCACTGCGAATTCATCGGAAGTCCGGGGCGTCTTCGTCATAAAGCGCCATGACGTGATCAGTTCGTCACCTTCAAAGGCGCCGACTTCCGTATTTGTGTTTCCTACATCTATTACTAAAATCATTTTGACTTATTCCGAAGAAATTGCTCAGCTTTCTTTCTTTTTCGCTACCTTTTCCATAAAGCGCTTTTTATCAACAATAAAGCGGACGTGTTCGCCTTCGGCGATTTTCTGAACCGTATCCCAGGCTTCGGTCGAGAAAGTCAGCTTCCGGCCGTCGATTTTTTCCAGCCGGACGTTGACGCGCACCTTAAGCCCTACCGGCGTCGGTGCAATATGCGCCGTAGTGATGCTGCCGCCAACTGTCGTCTGGTCATCTTTCAGCCACAAATCGACCATCTCGTAGGCGACATTTTCGATCCACGCCGATAAAACCGGCGTCGCTAAAACGTCGAGGCCGCCGCTGCCGACAACCCGTGCTGTCTGATCGCGCGAAACGAGGTAATCCTTTTTCATTTCCATGCCTGCACGCAGGCCGCCGTTTTCATTTTGTCCTTCAGTCATGATCGTTCCCCCTTTTCCCTTATTCTTCTGTCTGATCCGTTTCTGATGTGTCGGATGGTGCATCGGTTTGGGACGCGTCCTCAGCCGTTTCTTCATTGGTTTCTGATTGCACATCCGATTCTGTCACCGCGGCTTTGGCGTCTGATGCCGCCTGCGGTTGTGTCTTTTCGCTGACCGGCGCATCTTCCATCCCTTGCTGCGTGGGCTGGATTGAACCCTCTGTTTTAACATCGGGTGCGGACCCTTCGTCTGCATTCGCATCGCCATTTTGAGGTTCTGTCTCTGGTTGGCCAGGCGAATCAGAGACTTCCTTCTTCGCACTGCCATTTTCGTAGATATCGGCAAATTCATCGCCGGTCAACGTGTTGACCTTCAGCAGCGTCTCGGCAACATCAACCAGCGTATCGTATTTTTTCGTCAAGATCGAGCAGGCTTGTTCGTACGCCGTCTCGACAATATTGCGGATTTCCCTGTCGATGACAGACGCGACTTCTTCACTGTAGTTGCGGGTCCGGCCCAAATCACGGCCGAGGAAAACCTCTCCGCCATCGTTGTTGCCGAATGTCATCGGACCGAGATGCTCGCTCATGCCCCATTCAGTCACCATTTTCCGGGCGATGTCCGTCGCCCGCTCGATATCGTTGGACGCACCGGTGCAGATATCGTCGAGGGCCACCTTTTCCGCCGCGCGCCCACCTAAAAACCCGGCGATCTTGTCCATCAGCTTGCCCTTCGACATGTGCTGGCTGTCATCAGTCGGCAGCGAAATCGTGTAGCCGGCGGCCATGCCCCTCGGAATAATCGAAATTTCGTGGACATCTTCTCCGTTGTGGAGATAACGCATGACAATCGCGTGCCCGGCTTCGTGGTAAGCGGTAATTTTCTGATCCCCTTCGTCGACCACGCGGCTCTTCTTTTCTGGACCGGCGATGACGCGCTTGATCGCTTCTTCAAGCTCTGACATCGTGATGACGCTCATCTTTTTACGGGCTGCCAGAAGCGCAGCTTCGTTCATCAGGTTTTCGAGATCCGCGCCTGTGAATCCCGGCGTTCCCTTAGCGATGACTTTCAAATCAATGGACGCATCCAGCGGTTTGTTGCGCCGGTATATTTTCAGGATTTCTTCGCGGCCCTTCACATCCGGACGGCCAACGGTAATCTGTCTGTCGAAGCGGCCAGGTCGAAGCAGCGCCGGATCGAGAATATCCGGGCGGTTCGTCGCAGCGACAACAATAATGCCTTCATTTGCGCTGAAGCCATCCATTTCAACCAGCAGCTGGTTGAGGGTCTGTTCCCGTTCATCGTGTCCGCCGCCGAGACCGGCGCCGCGGTGCCGACCGACTGCGTCGATTTCGTCAATAAATATAATACACGGCGCATTTTTCTTGGCCGTTTCAAACAAATCGCGCACACGGGACGCCCCGACCCCGACGAACATTTCGACAAAGTCGGAACCTGAAATGATAAAGAACGGCACGCCCGCTTCGCCGGCAACCGCACGGGCGAGCAGCGTCTTGCCTGTTCCCGGAGGGCCCACGAGCAAAACCCCTTTGGGCACTCTTGCACCCATTTCTGTGTATCGTTTCGGCGATTTCAGGAAATCGACAATTTCTTCTAATTCTTCCTTTTCCTCATCCGCCCCGGCAACGTCGTCAAAGGTTACCTTTTTGTCGTTAGGCGACTGCATTCTGGCCCGGCTTTTTCCAAAGCTCATGACCTTTCCGCCGCCACCAGACTGCTGAGACAGCATGACGAAAAACAGGATCATCATCACGACCAAAATGACCGAAGGAATCAACGAGACGATCCAGCTTTGATTCTGGGCGATTTCAACCTTCAGTTTCGGATTTTTTATAATCGCGTTGCTGACGATCTGATCTATGGTGTATTCCGGCACAACCGTTTCAAAACTCTTGCCACCAGTCGTTTTACCTGTCGCTTTTGAACCGTTGATCCGAATCGAAGCGACCTTGTTTTGATTCAAGTTCGTCACAAGATCCGAATAGGTCCAGCGTTTCATTTCAGAACGCGATGGATTTAAAAAAGTAACGGCCAATATGATGATCACAAGGACCAGCAGATAAAAGCCGATCATGCGCATGTATTTTTTCAATCACTTTCTCCTTTCCCTGAAAACAGTTTTTTATTGATAAACCTCTTCTTTTAAGACGCCAATGTATTTTAAATTTCGGAAACGCTGGTTATAATCCAGGCCGTATCCCACGACAAATTCGTCCGGAACGATAAATCCCGAATAATCGACGTCGATATCGACGACGCGGCGGTCCGGCTTGTCAAGCAGCGTCACGATGTGCAGGCTGTTCACCTCTTTTTCCAAAAGAGTCGCCTTCAGCGCAGAGAGGGTCCGGCCAGAGTCGACGATGTCTTCAACGACCAGCACATCCTTACCTTTTACAGAAAGCATATTTTGATCAGGCAGATTCACTTTGCCAGAGCTTTCCGTGCCGTCGAAGTAGCTGGCGGCGTGCATAAACGCCACCTCCAGCGGCAGTTCGATTTCCCGGGTCAAATCCGAGAAAAAAATGTAGCTTCCTCGGAGAATGCAAATTGCAAGCAATTCTTTTCCCTGAAAATCCGCTGTGATCTGTCGGCCCATTTCCGCGTTTCGAGCTTTGAGCTGTTCTTCTGTAATCAGCACCTTTTTTATTTCATTCATCGACGATTTTCTCCAATCTTATCAGCAAACCGATATCATTTTGATCCTGTACCGTTCCAATTTCCGTATCCCGCCAGATGCCCGGGATCCACAGAATGCGCGAGCCGTCTGCCAAATAGGGCAGCGACGCACGTCTATTTTTATCAACCTTCCGGTCGATTAAAAACTTTTTCAGTTTTCGATGCCCAACGCCTTGAATTTTCAGGGTATCGCCGGGCTCCCTGCCTCTCAGCATTAAATCATGTCTTATTCTACCATAATTAACAAAAAATTCATTGATTAAATGTGCTTTCTTGTATTTTTTTTGGAAATTTTCAATCTTCAACACGGTTATCCTGTAACCGCCGACCACAGCGCGCACCTTTCCACCTGGCACAATGACAAATCGCTCGGAAAATCTTGGGGCCTTTTCTCCCGATTCGCGAAGGCGCTCGAAAATCAACTCTTTATACCGCCGCGACACCCGAACCCGATGGGGCATGTCCAAATCCCACGTGGTTTTGTCTGTCGCTAAAAGACGAATGACTGCGTCGACGTGGCGCCTCTCGACATCAATCATGGTTTTCCCCGCTTTGATCAGACAATCCTGAACGATTAAGCGCTGCATCAGTGCAGAGGCTGTTTGAAATGCGGATAAATCCAAGATCAAGCCGTGTGCCTTCGCCGTCACCCATTGATCCGTCAGTCTCGTGCGCCAAAATTCAATCTCGCTTTGATAGTCCGCCGCCATCTGCGCAAAATCCGCCAGATGGTCGACAGCCCTGGGATTGATCGCCGTCATTTGCGGCAGAATCTCCTGCCGGATGCTGTTTCGTGTAAAACGGGTGTCAAAATTAGTCGCGTCCGTACGAAAGGCAATGTGAAGCGCCTCGCAATACGAAGTAATCGCCTCTTTTTTCACACACAAAAAAGGCCGAGCAACGATGCCGGAGACCGGTTGGATCCCGGCCGCGCCGGCCACTCCGGTCCCGCGGATCAGCCGCATCATCACCGTCTCGGCCTGATCATTCATGTGGTGGGCCAAAACCAGACGGCTGCAGTGATAAGCCGTCATAAGTTTCTCGAAAATGCGCCTGCGGGCCTGACGCCCGGCCAGCTCAAGACTGATTTTTTTTTGCGCTGCTTCCCGGGGAACATCTACCTTTACGATCTGGCAGACGATGCCCTCGCGCTCACAGAAATCGCGGACCAGTGCCGCGTCGGCGTCGGCCGCCTCCCCGCGGATGCCGTGGTGAACGTGAACGACGACCACCCGGCCTGAGTGCCGCCGTTTCAGATAAGTGAGCAGCCCCATTGAATCTGCTCCGCCCGAAACGCCGACTAACAGACCGTCGGAAGCCTTAAACATTTGGTGTGTGTTTACAAAATCGTCGACGCTTTTTTCAAAGGCCTGGACGTCTAAGGAAATCGAATCTTCTTTCATTTTTTCTTCTGATTGATTTTTTGTTTCATTTTGCAATTTTTTATAAAAAAAAACCTGAAGTGAAACACTTCAGGATATTTTTAAATTGGTGACCCCTGGGAGATTCGAACTCCCGTAGCCGCCGTGAAAGGGCGGTGTCTTAACCGCTTGACCAAGGGGCCATTTTTAATGGTAGCGGCGAACGGGGTCGAACCGCTGACACTACGGGTATGAACCGTATGCTCTAGCCAACTGAGCTACGCCGCCATAAAAAATGGTTGCGGGGACAGGATTTGAACCTATGACCTCCGGGTTATGAGCCCGACGAGCTGCCAAACTGCTCCACCCCGCGACGAGGTAAAAAATATAAGTGGTGCCGGAGACCGGAATCGAACCGGTACGATCGGTTAGGATCGCAGGATTTTAAGTCCTGTGCGTCTGCCAGTTCCGCCACTCCGGCGTTCACATAAGCACCTGTTTTTCAAGGACAAGAGCTATTATAGTCTAAGCTCCTGTCCTTGTCAACTCTTTTTTATTTAATTTTTATCTTTTCGTTACAGACCGTAATGTAAAATGGCCGCGCCTTCCATGTTGTCCCGACCGCACACGGTCATTTGTTCGGCACCTGCGCTGCGCATCACCGCACTGAGAATCGTACACCCTGCCACAATGATATCCGCACGCCGCGGCGGAAGGCCTTCAATTTTTTTCCGCGCATCGAGATCGCAAGCGGCCAATTGATTTTGAATCTGGGCGACATCTTTAATCGACAGCGTGCTCATGTGAATCTTGGTTTCATCGTACGTCGTCATATGCTGGTGAATCGCCGACAGCGTCGTATTGGTGCCACCAATCCCGACAAGCTTCGTGTCCGAAGGCAGGGCATGGGATTGAAACAATACCACAGCTTGACCCTGCACGTGGGCTTCAAGATTTTGAAGGGATGATTGATGCGGCGGATCTTCTCGGATAAATTTCTCTGTATCGCGGACCGCCCCGATGTTCAAACTCTTGTCCCAGACGATTCCCGCGGCTCTGCTGCCGCTAATCAATTCCGTACTGCCTCCGCCAATATCGACAATTAAGATATTTCCGGGAAAGCACGAAGACACGCCGTAGAAACCATACCGCGCTTCCGTATCGCCGTCGACAATGTCAATCGCAAGTCCTGTTTTGCGCCGTACCGGCTCGGTTAAGTCTTTCGCATTGCCTGCGTCGCGCATGGCACTGGTCCCAAAGGCATAAATCTCAGCCACACCTTCGTCATCGGCAATCTGCTTAAATTCAACCAATGCGTCGATACTGCGCGCGATCGACGATGCTGCCAAATTGCCCGAAGCGTCGACGCCGTGCCCGAGCCGCGTCGTACGCAGAAATTTTTTAACGTTGCAAAAAGGTTGGGCCTTTCCGCCGTGATCAAACACCATCATCCGAATTGAATTGCTGCCGATATCGATCACACCCAAGCGCTTATTTGTCTTTTCCTGTCTCACTGATCCTCCTCCGTCTCCGTATCGCTGTCTTGCGTCTCTGACGTCTGCTGGGCTTTTGCCGCCTGTTTTTTGGCCTTCTGTTGTTTTTTCTTCGCTTCGGCTTGACTATCGACCTGAATGACAATTTGCTCATTCGGATAAACCAGCCCTAAATTTTTATGGGCGATAAACTCCACGTAATGTTTGGTTTTGATCGATTTAAGCTCATTGTCCAGCCGCCTGCTCCGCTTCTTTTCTGAAACCAGCTCCTGCTGTAGCCCGCGTTTCTGAGCTTCGAGCCGGACAATCTGTGAAATCTTCGTGCCGTATAGGGCGGCAATTGCCACAGCAATGCCAACAACAACGAAAAGCCGAATACCGTTTTTCGCCAACCAGTCCGCAAAATTCGCACGCCGCTTCTTCCGATTTCGGCGTTTGCTCTTCCCAGCCATGTTACGATTCAATCACTGAATACAGATTTTCAGCGTCTTCCTTTCGAACGTGTTCCGGCGTCGCAAGCACTTTGACCTTTTGGGTTGACCCACCCATTGAAAGGGTGATAATATCGCCTTCCTTGATTTGTGTGCCGGCCTTGGCAACCTGGCCGTTCACGGCGATGCGCCCGCTGTCGCAGGCCGCTTTACTGACCGTACGCCGCTTAATCAGGCGCGAATTTTTCAAAAATTTATCGATTCGCATTTTTCCTCCTAAAAAATAAAAGCCGGAGCATTTCCGGCTTTTCCCATGTTCACTTAGTTCAATGCATCTTTAAATGCTTTACCTGCCTTGAAGGCCGGAGCATTTGAAGCCTTAATTTCAATTGGTTCTTTTGTTCTCGGATTGAGACCCTGTCTTGCTGCTCTGTGGCGGACATCAAAAGTACCAAATCCGACTAAAGAAACTTTGTCGCCTTTCTGTAACGCTTCGACGATGCTTTCAGTAAAAGCAGACAGTGCTTTTTCAGATTCCTTTTTGGATAAACCTGACTTTTCTGAAATTGATGCAACTAACTGTGTTTTATTCATTGAGTTCCTCCATGGATTTCTATTCAAATATTTCTTTACTATTATACGCGCGAACCCCTAAAAAAGACAAGCAATTTCTGTGCTGAAATGAGAAAAATTAATGATTTGCGTCCAATTTCTGCGCATCGATCATCTGAGTGTTGTATTCTTTAAGCAATAACTCAGGCTGAAAACCGTTTAACCGCGCCAAATCAGCGGACGCCGCCAGAATCTTCTGAAGGGCTTCAGCTTTTTCCTTCTGCCCTTCTTGCGTCTCCAGCGTATCAGCCGCCGTACGGATCTGTGCCAAATCAAAGGACACATCCGTTTCGCGGCCGCCGCTTTTCGCAAGCTTCTTCTGGATTTTTTCTGAAGCCATCAGTGCCGGAAAATCTTTCGGAATTCGGTGCAGCTCGTCAGCCAAAGATGTGGTGTGTTTTTCCTTTGCTTTGAGTTTTTCCCAGTCCACCTCTTCCGGCGTGCTGTCGCCAAAAACGTGGGGATGTCGGTATATCATTTTGGTATTGATACCCTGAATGACGTCTGCCATCGTAAAATCGCCGTCTTCCTCACCGATCTGTGCGTGAAAGATAATCTGAAACAGCAAATCGCCCAGCTCCTCAACCAGATTTTCGATATTCTGCTGATCGATGGCATCAATGACCTCGTAAGTCTCTTCTAATAAATAGCGCTTGAGCGAGCTGTGGGTCTGTCTTTTATCCCACGGGCAACCGTCTTCTGACCGCAACGCTGCCATCACTGCGCGCAGTGTCGACAGCTCCCGGAAATCTAAAGCGAGACAGTCTTTCGGATTTTTCATCGGCTGAACACCCTTTTCCGCAAACCGACAATGCGGTGATAAATCGGCATCAGTTTGTTTTTCCCAGGCATGACATCCATTTCTTCGTCAGATAAGACGCCTGTGAACACGATCATAAAGCTATAAACCAATACAGCTGCAACGAAAGCCAGCAGTATCGAAAGCACGTTGCCAATATGCGGGAAAAGCCCATTGTAGACGGCCGCCGTTGCCAGCCCCATGACGGCTGCCGATACAATCGGCTTCAACACCGACTGGCGCCAATGAATGCGCACACCGGTAAATTTCTTGACACAGGCGTAATTGGCCACCGTCAAATAGATGAACGTCAGCATATAGTCGATCCCCATCCCGTAAATGTTGATCGCTGGAATAGCCATAGTGATCCACCCCGTCACCGTGAACACAATGATGCCAAGGCTCAGGGTCACCAGTGGCACGCGAAACCGGTCAATGGATTGGAGAATGCTCTGGAACGTGTTCGAGAGCATCATGAACATCGTCGCGTAAGCGAAAACCTGGAGCATGCCCGGTCCGTATTTGGACCCCGGGAAGAGCAGTCTGAAAATAGCGGTCGACAAAACAGACATGCCGACACAAAACGGCAGTCCAGCCAGAATAATGATGCGGATCGCCAAATCGATCTTGTGATTCATCAATTTCTTTTCGCGCAGCGCAAAGGATTCCGATATGGCCGGAATCATGGCCACCGCGAGGTTAGAGGAAATCACAAGGGGGACGTTCACCAACGTATCTACGTTGGTAAAATCGCCGAACATTTCCGTTGCGGTGTGCGCGGAAATGCCCGCAACGCTGAGCCGGCCAACGTAGATGAAAGAATTAATCGTCGCAAATAACGAGACGATCACCGACGTCAGTGTGACCGGGATCGCAATAATGATAAGGCGTTTCAAAATACTCTGCCAGCGTCTTGGCCGTTTTCGCGTCGTCGTTCTGAGCTTTTTTCGGTACGTGGACATAAAAATCCAGAAGACATAAGCCAGGAAAAGCGCCGCGATAATCCCGCCGGCTGTCGCGCCAAAAACCGCGCCGCCGACGCTTTTGCCGACACTGCGCATCGCCCCTTGCATAAAATACCAGCACAGGAAAATGCCGAGGGCAACTCTGACAATTTGTTCGAGAATTTGAGAGACGGCCGTCGGCGTCATGATTTGAAAGCCTTGAAAAAAGCCTCTAAAGGATGAGCAAACCGAGATGATAAAAGGCGCCGGCGCAATGGCGATGATCGCCGCGTAGCTTTCCTTCGGCCAATGAGCCAAGCGGATAATAGCGTGAGCGCCAAATCCCAAAATCATGCTGGAAACCGCGCCTAATACCAAAAGTGCTGCCGTCGACACTTTAAACACGTCTTTCGCACCGCGGTAGTCGCCAACCGCTGTGCTTTCTGAAACCATCTTGGAGATCGCGACAGGGATTCCGACCGTCGACACCATCAAGAGCATGTTGTAAATATTGGTCACATTGCCGTAAATGCCGTTGCCGAAACTGCCGACAATTCGATATAAAGGAACCTTAAAAAACAAACCAAGCAGCCGAGATAAAAAACCGGCTGCGGTTAAAATAGTGGCACCCTTTAAGTAACTACTTGCTTTTTTACTCACGTTAATCCTCTGAACCACTTCAATTATCTAATGCGCTTTTCGTAAGTCTTAACCTTGAATGTCTTCTTCAATTTGTCCGCATACAATTCTGAAGCGGACTGAATCGGATTGTCCATACGCAAACGGGTAGCCTTGTTAAATTTTTTCGAAAGTTTCTGATATTCCGGCTTGCCCTTTTCTTTTTGAACTGCCTTCTTCAGTGCCGCCTTGTGATTTTTCCAACTGTCTTTGCTGCCGGAGCTCTTGTCGTAGACGTAAATCACGTGATAGCCATACGAGGTCTGAATCGGGCCGACAACTGAGTTTTTGTTTGCGCTGAATGCTGCCTTTGAAAAGTTTTCCACCATGTCGCTGCTTTTAAACGCACCCAAATCTTTCGCTTCTTCGACCTTGTCGTTGTCCTTGTATTCGTCCATGATCTTTTCAAAAGCGCGCTTGGATCTGACGTTTTTGGCCTTTTGATAAATTTCCTGGGCCAGTTTTTTATTGGTCGTCAGAATGTGGCAGGCTGAAACCGTGCTCGGACTGTAGGTGTCCTTGTGATCGTTGTAGTAATCTTCCATCGCTTTGTCTGTCACTTTGACACCGCTGTATATTTTATCCTGAACGGCTTTTTTTGCTGCCGCAGCTTTCGCGCTCTTCCGCTGTTCTTTCTTGTAGGCGTCGAGATTGAAGCCTTCAAAATTTTCGGCAAGGTAGCTTTTAAGCACACTGTCCGACTGGAAGAATTGCCGGGTGTACGACGTCAGCGCGTCGTTCTGCTTGTCGATCGCAGCCTTTGTGATTTTGATGTCGTGTTTCTTGCAGTAGGCGATCCACTTGCCTTCGGTGTTGATCGCCTTGAAAGCCTTGCGGCCCAGCTGTTTCTGGGTCGCGCTGTCAGCGGACGGCGCCTGGCCGGAGCTCGCGTAAGCCGACAGCGTCTGTTGAATCATCTGATAATAATACTCGCTGTGGGATACCTTCTTGCCCTCTACAGTGCCGACCGCTGTGTTTAAGAACGCGTCCGGATTTTTTGAAAGCTTCTTGTCGTATTGAGCGACGGCCTTCTGTGCGTAGGCCGTGGTCACTGCGTTGTCTTCCATAAAAGCTGCGAAGGATTTGTCTGTGGTCAGGTAAGTGTCGAGCAAGCCGCTGTATTTTTTACCTGCTTCCTTTTTCAGCGACTTGTAGGCCTTCTGACCGGCTTTGCGCTGCGCCGCTTCGTCAACTTTCTGCTTATCCTTTTTTGCCTTTGCTGCGAAAATTTCGGTCTGGATCAGCTGATCGTAAGTGTCCTGCTTCAATGTCTTGAGGTCTGAACCGGTCGGCATGGACTGGCCATTAACCGAATAGGTCAGCGCCATGTAAGCCATGGTGTTGTTAAAGACATCCTTTTTAATCTTTTTTCCGTTAATTTCAGCAATGACTTGTGCTCTGTCCCTGACGCCGTTGACCTTCACCAATGCGCACCCAGACGTCCAGAGGCCAATCATGGCGACACAGAGGAGCAGCGCCGCTGCCTTCAGCCATTTCTTTCCCATATCTCGTCTTTTCAAAACGTTCTCCTTTGTCCATTCAAAATTATGGTGTAATCATATCACATTTAGGCTGGATCATTCCACATTTTAAGAAATTTGATGACCGTTTGGCATCGCGTTCTGGCATTCTGCCCGCGAACGCCGATGGACCAGACGTTGTCCCGGCGGGGATCGCCCTTAAATTTAATGTCAAAATGGTCAAACAGCTTCTGAATCACAGCGCCGTCCGGCATATCGATCGCCGCATGTTCGTCGAAGAAAAACAGAATTTTGTCGCCTCTTTCCCGAATCTCGGTCATTGGATGGGCGCTGGCCAGACTGCTCATCAAAGACAGCGTTAAAAGATTGCGCACGGATTGCGGCATTTTTCCGAAGCGGTCAGTCAATTCGTCCTCGACCAACCGCGCGTCCTCTTCGTCGGAAATGGTTGCGATTTTTTTGTACACGTCGTATTTGACGATTTCGCTTGCGATATATTTTTCTGGTATAAAGGCGTCGACATTCATCGCGATTTTCACCGGCGCCGCTTCCTTGTGCGCCACAGGTTCGCCCATGTGCTCAGCCACGGTTTCTTCCAGAATTCTGCAGTACATTTCGTAACCGATATTGAACATGTGGCCGGACTGCGCCGCTCCGAGAATATTGCCGGCGCCCCGAATTTCAAGATCCCGCATCGCGATTTTAAATCCCGACCCGAAAGCCGTGAAGTCCTTAATCGCTTTGAGTCGCTTCTGCGCCACCTCGGAGAGCACCTGCCTGTCGTACAAAATGTAGCAATACGACTGGCGGTTGGAGCGGCCGACGCGCCCTCTGAGCTGATACAGCTGAGACAGCCCCATCTTATCGCCGTCGTCGACGATCATCGTGTTCGCGTTTTTGATATCGAGCCCGGATTCCACAATCGCCGTGGTAACCAGCACGTCGTACTCCCTCTCGAGAAAACGGCTCATAATCGTCTCAATCATTTCCGGTGCCATGCGCCCGTGGGCCACGACAATCCGCGCGTTGGGCACCATCTTCCCGATCTGGGCTGCCGTTTCCTGGATATCTTTGATCCGATTGTGGACAAAGAAAACCTGCCCGCCGCGGCCGAGCTCCTGCTCAATCGCATCGGCAAGCACCACTGGATTTTTCCGAAGCACGTAGGTGCGCACCGGCCGCCTTCCCGCGGGCGGCTCTGAGAGAATACTCATGTCCCGGATGCCGGACATCGACATGTGCAGCGTTCTCGGAATCGGCGTTGCCGACAGAGTCAACGTATCGACGTTCTCCTTGAAATTTTTGAGCTTCTCCTTGGATTTGACGCCGAAGCGCTGCTCCTCATCGACGACGAGCAGGCCTAAGTCCTTAAAGGAAATATCCTTTGAGAGCAGCCGGTGCGTGCCGACGATCAGATCGATCCGCCCCGCCGCTAAGTCTTTCACGATTTGTTTCTGCTGCTTCGGCGTTCTGAAGCGGCTGAGCACCTCGACCGTTATCGGGAAGTCCTTGAAGCGTTCCACCATCGTCTGATAATGCTGCTGCGCCAAAATTGTCGTCGGCGCGAGGAAGGCCACCTGCTTGTTGTCTATGATCGCCTTAAAAGCAGCACGCAGGGCCACTTCGGTTTTGCCGTAGCCCACATCGCCGCAGAGCAGCCGGTCCATCGGCACCGGCTTTTCCATATCGCCCTTGATTTCTTCAATACAGCGGAGCTGATCGTCGGTTTCTTCGTAAGGGAACCGGTCTTCAAATTCCTTCTGCCAAGGCGTATCCGCGCTGAAGGCAAACCCCTTTGCTTGACGTCTGGCCGCGTACAGGGCGATCAAATCGTCGGCCATTTCTTCGACCGCCTTTTTCGCTCTCGACTTTGTCCGGCTCCAATCCGGCCGGCCAAGGGTATTGACCTTTGGTTTTCGGTCCCCCCCGGTCCCGATGTAAACCTGAATGGCGTCCATTTGTTCCACCGGCAGATAAAGTTTATCGTCGCCGTGGTAAGCGATGACCATCATATCCTTCGTCGTGTCGCCAAAGGTCATTTTTTGAATGCCTTGGTACACACCGATGCCGTGAATATCGTGGACGACGTAGTCGCCGATGGACAAGCTCGTAAAAGAATCGATTTTCCGCGCGTGCTTCGTCTGGCGGCGGCGCTTTTTCTTCCTGCCTTCCTTTAAGATTTCCAGCTGTCTTAAAAAAACGAGCCGCGCACGGGGCAGCTCAAAGCCCTCGGAAATATCCCCCTTCAGGAAAAATACGCCAGGGGTCTGGCCGTCGCTGAATTCGCCGATGTCGTACGACGCGAGGACATCGCGCATCTGCTTTTCGCCTTTTTTGTCCCGGCAGCAGATCACAACCCGATCGCCGCCTTCGATATGCCGCTTGGTGTATTCAGCAAAAACAGTCAGCCGTCCGGCAAAGCTTTCGACGCTTTTGGAATCGCAGTCGATGTCTTTATCTTTCGGGCCTTCTGAAAAGAGTCTGGCGTCAGCAGCGGGGTGCCCCTCTAAAAAGCTGCAGCAGGATCCAAAATCAAAAAATTTATCCTGTTCCTCTGGGAACATCAGTTTCTCGTCCAGAAGATTTTCAAAATCCTGGAAAGTCTTTTCGAGAAAAGTGTCGGCACTGTCCTCGCAATGTGCGCGGTCATCCCAGAACACCGCCCAATTCGATCCGAGGTACGTGCTTAAAGCGGTGCTCTCATTGTCCCCAAAAGCCTTTAACGCCTCGAAATAATCGGCTGGCGCCGTCGTGATCGCGCCAATCCGTTCCGCGTAGCCCGGATCCTGCCCGTATTGCTTGACCATTTGATTCAATAGAGCATCCTGCACCGCGACCGGCATTGCGTTTTCGTCCGCCGGCAAAATCACAGCGCGCTTGACTTCCGCCGCGCTGCGCTGGGTGCGGATATCAAAAGGGGCAATGCTCTCAATTTCGTCGTCAAAGAAATCAATGCGCAGTGCCTGATCGCCGTTCATTGGGAAACAATCGACAATTTCGCCCCGTCGGGCAAACTGACCGTGAGCCTCGACCTGATCTGCATCGACGTAGCCGAGATCAGCCAGCTGTCTGGTCAGCGTCAGCGGGTCCATTCGCTGCCCCGCCTTCACTGTCAAAATCTTCTTTTTAAAGGCAGAGGCCACCGGTATTTTCTGCATCAAGGCCTGAATCGATGTGACGACCACATCGTGGCTGCGGCCAAAAAGTAGACGATCCAACGCGGCCATGCGTTTTTCTGTGATTTCGCTGCTGTGGGCTTCTGTAAAATAATCGTGCACCGGTTTTGCTGGGAAATACAGTGTGTGTTCCGAATCCCAGCTTGCAATTTTCTGCGCCCGCTTTTCCGCATCGGTGTCTGTCGGCGCGATGTAAAGCACACGCATCTTGAGCTGATGAGCAATGAACAACGACAAAAAACCTTTCAAACCATCTTTAACGTTTGAAAGGTTGATAGACTGTCCGGATTTCAGACTTTTGATCATCGTCCGGCTTGCTTTGGTATCAAAAAAATTGTAAAGTTCCCGATTCATTTCAAATCACGCTGTTAATGCACATTCATGCGGTTCATCGTCAAGTCGACGCCGTCTTTTACGATCATCTCCGCCGCCTTCGCCGCCTGTTCGACTGCTGCTTTGATCGTCTTTTCTGCATCGCCCGACAAATTTTCGAGCACGTAGTCCGCCAAATCCCATTGCGGCGGCTGTGCGCCGACTCCGATACGGATGCGAGGAAAATCACCGCCTCCGAGGGATGCAACCACCGACTTCATGCCGTTGTGCGTGCCAGCGCCGCCTTTTTTCCGAATTCTTAAATGCCCGGGATCGAGATCGATATCGTCATAAACCACAATCAAATGGTCCAGATCGATCTTATAAAATCGCACCAGCTCGCCGACGCACCGCCCGCTCTCGTTCATATAAGTTTGCGGCTTAACGAGCATCACTTTTTCACTGCCGAGCCGCGCCGTTCCGGTCAGGCCCTGATGCTCGGATCTATCAACCGGAACCGACCATTTCTCAGCCAAGGCATCAATCGTCATAAAGCCCACGTTATGCCGGGTATTGGCATAACGTGGGCCTGGATTTCCGAGTCCTGCAATGATGTACATTTTAGCTGTAATTCCCAGTGAACAGGCGGCTCAGCGGACGTCCCAGATGAATGTAATCAATGGCGCGGCCGAAAACATCAGCGGATGACAAGATCTTTAATTTATCGATTTTCTTGCTTTCTGGAATTTCAATGGTGTCCAGAGTGACAATTTCTTCCAGGGCAGATTTTTCGATGCGGTCCATAGCCGGTCCGGAGAAAACGCCATGGGTACAGCCTGCTCTGACAGAAGCCGCACCAAGTTCCATGATGGCGTTCGCCCCAGCGGTAATCGTACCGGCGGTGTCGATCATGTCGTCGATCATGATGCAGTTTTTGCCTTCGACATCCCCGATGACGCCCATAATTTCCGCTTCGTTTGGTTTTGGTCTTTCCTTATCGATAATCGCAAAAGGCACGCCCAGTGCTCTGGCCAGCTTGCGGGTCCGTTTGACCGAGCCTGCGTCCGGGGCCACGACCGTCAAATTATCGAGATCTTCAGCTGCAAAATACCGCGCGATGATGCTGCCGCCGGTCAGGTGATCGAGCGGAATATCGAAGAATCCCTGAATCTGGTTGGAGTGCAGATCCATGGTCAAAATGCGGTCAGCGCCTGCGGTTGTGATCAAATTGGCGACGAGCTTTGCCGTAATCGGATCGTGGGATTTCGCCTTGCGGTCTTGTCTTGCGTAGCCAAAGTAAGGCATAACAGCGGTGATTCTGCCTGCAGATGCGCGCTTCAGCGCGTCAATCAAGATCAAAAGCTCCATCAAGTTGTCATTACAGGGCGCGCTGGTTGGCTGAATGACGAAAACGTCCGAACCTCTGACCGATTCATTAATATTCAGGCCAATCTCGCCGTCGCTGAAGTGCAGGACGTCCGCGTTGCACAGCGGCAATTCCAAATACGCTGCGATGTCTTCGGCCAGCTTTTTATTGCCGTTGCCCGTAATGATCTTAGTTCCGCTAAAATTTCCATCCATTTTTAATAAAATCCTCCAGTATAGAATCCTTTATATTTACTGCAGCTGTTGATACGCTTGAACGATTTCGCCGTCATCGATATCGCGATCGACGATGACAGATGGGTAAACCACTGCGCCTGCGCCGATATGCACCTTGCCAATTGTGATAACACCCGGATAAATTACAGCGTCCTGACCGACTGTTGTGTCGCAGCTTAAGTACGTCTGTTTCGGGTCGACAATCAGGGCGCCGGCATCCATCCATTTTTCATTGATGCGGTCCCGCATGATGGCCGCGGCTTCTGCAAGCTGCGCTTTGGAATTGACCGCGACGATATCGCGGTAATCCGGCGTCGGGAATGTGCCGACGCGCTTACCCGCCGATCTCAGTATTTCAATACTGTCGGTCAGATAATATTCATGCTGGGCGTTGTCATTGGTCATTTTCGACAGCGCCGCGCAGAGTGCCGCCGCATCGAAGCAATACATGCCGGAATTAATTTCGTGAATCTTTTGTTCTTCAGGGGTCGCATCTTTCTGCTCGACGATTTTGACAAGCTCGTCGCCGTCTTTCATCATCCTGCCATAACCGGTCGGATCGTCAAAATTCGCGGTGAGCACCGTCGCCGCGTAACCGCCCGTTTCGTGCGCCTCGACGAGTTTTTCGAGGGTCTCACTTCGAATCAGCGGAGCGTCGCCGACGAGAATCAGTACATTGCCGTCGAACCCTTCAAAAAACGGCAAGGCCTGCATGACCGCATGACCCGTGCCAAGCTGCTCGGTCTGCTCGTAGCTCACGACGTCTTTGGGCAATGCTGCCCGCACCGCATCGGCCTGATAGCCGACGATCACTGCGATGTCTTGAATGCCGGCTTCCCGGTTCGCCGCAATGACGTGATCAACCAACGCCTTCCCACAGATCGGATGCAGGACTTTAGCCTTTCGGGAGCGCATCCGCGTGCCCTTCCCCGCCGCTAAAATAACTGCTTTTGTTTGCTTCATCTTTTCCATTCTTTCCTATCCAATAATTTTAGGTTTAAAACACAAAAAGCTTAAAGCCCAATTATTTCCTATAATACCTTTTTATCTCTGAAAAGTCTACCGGATAAATTTGATTTTTGACGATAATCTTTTTGAATATTTCGCGTAATAAAAAAAGAGAAGGCGCTAACCCTCTCTTTTAACCTCACTCTTCTTCATAATCTACTTCTAACGTGTGCGACTCATTTTCCTGATCTTGATTGTTTTCTTCTTCTTTCTGCGCTTTCGCGGCTTCGTCGTACGCTGCCAGAACGGCATCCTGCATCATCTTGCGCATTTCCGATTTAATCGGATGGCAGATGTCTTTGAATTCACCTTCTGGCGTCTTGCGACTCGGCATTGCGATAAAGAATCCATTCTGTCCTTCAATTACTTTGATGTCGTGCACAACAAACTCATCGTCAAAAGTGACGGAGACAATGCCGCGCATTTTCCCAGTTGGATAGATTTTTCGGACGCGAATATCTGTGATCGTCATTTTTCGGCCCTCCTTCCGCAGTTTATCTTAATAGTCATAGCCACGCTTTTTATATGTATATGTTATCATAAAATTGGTTGGTTTTAAACCATTTTTAATTTTTTTATGAGATTTATTCTCAAAAGAAAAAATGGTGGGATGATAACCATTTGCGTTCAACAGAGCCAATTGATATAATAAACGAAAAATCTTTTGTCATATAAAGAAGGAGACAAGATTGAATATAAAAGGAAATACAATTTCAGTATCGTCAAAACACGATATGAAAAAACATTTGTCTGAAAAATTTGGCCATCCTGTTGAAACGCTGTACTTCATCGGTATCGGCGGCAGCAGCATGAGCGGTCTGGCAAAAATTGCCCTTGAGCAGGGATTTCATGTCGAAGGCTCTGATCAGGTGAATTCCAAATATACAGCATTACTCTCAAGCCGCGGAGCTGCGGTCCACATTGGCCAGAAGGCCGAAAATATTCACGACGGCATCGATCTGGTGGTCTACACCGCCGCGATCCATCCGGACAATCCGGAAATGGTCGCCGCAGACGCTCTCGGCATCCCGAAGGTTGAACGGGCCAATTACCTTGGACTGCTCTCCGAAATTTTCCCGAAGACCATCGGCGTCGCCGGTACCCACGGCAAGACGACGACCTCTTCGATGATTGCGACCATTCTCCACTGTGCAGATCTCGATCCGTCGGTCAGCATCGGCGGCAATATTCCGGTTTTCGGCGGCAACGCCGCTCTCGGTCAGAGCGATTATTTCGTCATCGAATCCTGCGAATACGTCGACTCTTTCCTGAAGACCTCCCACAACATCGGGATCATCACCAACATCGAAGAAGACCACCTCGATTATTTCAAGGGCGGCCTCGAACAGATCAAACACTCTTTCCACGAATTCGGCGAAATCATCCCGCCTGATGGACTGATGATCGCCTGGGGCGACTCTCAGGACGTGCTCGATGCGGTCAAAGGCTTGAAATGTCAAGTCGTCACCTACGGGCTCAGCGACAAAAATGACTGGGTTGCGAAGAACATCACTTACGACAACAACGGCAACCCGGCTTTCGACGCCTACCACGGCGGCACATTCACCGGCCACTACCAGTTGCGCGTTCCGGGACAGCATAACGTGCTCAACGCGCTGGCCTGCATCGCCTGTGCCGATTACCTCGGCGTCGGCACGGAAGCGATTGAAAAAGCCCTCGACCAGTTCAGCGGCGCCAAACGCCGTTTCGAGTTCCGCGGCCAGGTGGACGGCATCAACGTCTACGAAGACTACGCCCATCATCCGACTGAGCTCAAAGTCGTCATCGACGCCTGTCTGCACCACGAACACAACAACCTTTGGGTCGTGTATCAGCCGCACTCTTATTCGCGGATTTATTACCTGTTTGACGAATTTGTCGACTCCTTCAATCAGGTCGATAAGCTGATCATCAGCGAAATATATTCCAATCGGGAAACCAATGAATGGGACATCTTCCCAGAAGACTTGGCCAAACGCATCAAGCAGCGTCACCACGTGCCGTCGGTCGTCATTTCTGAATTTGAAGACATCACCAAATTTTTGACGGATAATCTCGAACAAGGCGATCTGGTACTCGTCGCCGGCGCCGGAGATATCAATAAAGTCGCCTACATGCTCGTCGACGCACTGCGTGAAAAGTATCCTGATGCGCCCTACAAGCTGCCCGAAGCATAATATTTATTCGATATATAAAATAAGAAACAAGTCGAATCAGTTCAATTAAAATTTAAAAGGAATTGACGAAATCATGAGATACGGATTGCTCTTAAATGGGAATGGCACTCAGGCGGATTTTCAGCTGGGCGCCTGGCAGGCTTTAAACGAAGCGAACCTCCATCTGGACTGGGTAGCCAGTTCGTCGATCGGAGGGATCGCTGCGGCTTTGATCGCCCAAAAGGACCGCCATCAGATTTCTCAATTCCTTTCTGACGCCGTGTTCGAAAAAATCACGGCGCTCAACGACAGTATTGCCGGTCTCTACCTGCAGTACTGGTCGGATCTCAATTTTCACGATTTTCGCCTGCAATTTTTACAAACCTTCGTACAGAAGGCCATGCCTTTAAGAAGATTATTGTCCCGCTATCTTGACGAAACCGTCATTCGGCGCTCCTCCTGCCGGTTAATTCTCATCACCATCGATCCGCAGAGTCTGAGCATCGTCAAACGCACGATCGAGGAAATTCCCACAGGACAACTCATCCCGACGCTGCTGCTCGGCGCGGTCTTTCCGGTTTTCCGCACCCAAAGAGATCAGGACGCCACTTATTTCGAATCCGGCTTTCTGTCTGAAATGCCCCTTGAAACGGCCGTCCTCCTTCCCTGCAAAAAACTCATGGCCGTCGGCTACTCCCCTGTGGAGGTCCGCCGGGCGGTGCGCAAAAATCAACGGGATTTATCTTTTTTGACGATTCAAAGTTCAGAGTATCTCGATCTGTCTGCGCCTAAGAATGCGGCGGCATATGGCCAGGACCACCATCGACATGCTAAGCTCGGTTATCTCGACACACTGAAGGCACTGAATCAGCTCACCGGCCGAAAACTCTACATCAACCCTCACGGGCCCCATCAATTTTTCGATTTGGTGGTCGCGCACATTGGTTTTCCACCGAAACTGCCGGTCGAGTGTCAGATTTTGATGGCCCTGCTCGATATTTCCAAGCCTTATACAGCGTTAGAGCAGGTCGACATTTTGGAAAAGATTCTGGCGCTGATGAATCGTTCCAGCTGGCGCAAGTCTGACAATACGATTCTCGCGATGATCGAAATGACAGCTTGGGTCGTTCATGTGCCAAAGCTTAATATTTACATGCCCGACCAATTAATTTTCGAAATTCTGGACTGGGCCGAACAAACGCTCAAACACAATGCGCCTACAATCGAGGGCACCTCAGAGCTGAGTTTCTTCGACTGCGTCCGGGCGATTGCTGTCCATCCTGAATCCTTGTCGGTCGAACAAATCAGCGCCTTCAGGGAACAGGCGGCCCCGGAACTCATTTTGAGCCTGATCACCTTCTACTATATTCAGGCCATTGCGCTAAATTTTGCATAATCGTGTAAAATATTAACTTGCCAACTGTTTTTATTCATACTATGATAAGCGTAAGAGATATTTTCATTTATAAAGCAGTGAGAGGGATTTCAAATGAACGTTAGATATCAATTTATTTCCAAACCAGACGACAACACGCTCCGCATGATCCGCGGGAAAATGCGTCCTGACCAACGCAAAGCCATGGAAGAATTCGGCGATGACGGCATCGGCGCTGTTCTGCTCGTCGAAGGCAGCATCCCAGACATGCTGTTCTGCGCAGATATCGCCGTCAAGGCCAGCGACGTCGGCGCTTACGAAATTGTCGGCAACTGCCCCCAGTCCTTTATCACCATCGGCATTATGGGCAAGATCCGCTCGGTCCAGACCGCGCTCAAGGCGATCCTCAACGAAAAGGATCATCCCAGCCGCGAAAAAGTTCTGGCCAATATTCAGTAATTACGGCATTTGCCGCCACAAAAATAAGGCTGAAGGTTTATCCTTCAGCCTATTTTTATGCACGTTTCCATGGTCAAAAAGCATAGATAACTTTCCCACACCGGGTAAGGCGTCAACGCTTCCAGAGCCTGGCGGTAAATGTCAATCTGGGTTTTGTATTTTTTCACCGCTTTTTGGCCTCCGGTTTCCCGGTCACGCCAGCGGTCGGTCTTGTAGTCTAAAAGAATCCATCCCCTTTCGCCCTTTCGCGTTTCCAAAAAACAGCAGTCGATCATCCCCTGGAGCAGCACGGAGGGCTGCGCCAAATCTGAGGCGATTTTTTCCGAAGGCATTTCCAAATCAAAGGGCCATTCCCGTTCGACCCGCTTCGCCTTTGCCATGCGCCGGCCGAGCTTCGAACCCATAAAGGCCGACGCGTGGGCGAGGCCGCCGTTTTTTTCGATCGCGTCAAATAGCGGCGCGTCGATTTGGCCCCGGCTGACCATTTCTCTGCCCTCAGCCTGAACGGCATCCAACAGCTTTTCATCTGGCACGTCTCTTAATTTTTCCAGATTCAGGTGGCGCAGCACCGTGTGGACGCCCGTCCCCAACTCTGCTGCCGAATAGGATGGCGAAGCCGCTTCCGCTTCGCGCAGAAAATCCGGTATGGGCTGGCGCTCGACGATTTTTTCAAAGGGACGCCGCTGATGGCGCAGGGTCTCAACCTCGGTCACGCTGATTTTCGACGGCACTCGCCTGCCGCTTTTTTTCGGGTAGCGCCAAGCCATTCGGCGCTCGATTTCCGAGATGTCCTGTGGCGAACAGCCTGTATCCGCCGTCGCCGGCTCTGCCATGGCCGTCGTTTCAGACGCGCCGCTGTTGCCTGTGATGATGGTATAAGCCGGGCTGTTTGCCCCGTTGGGGCTGCCCGGGCTGTAAAGGGCGAGCATGATCCAATTCAATGGCGTTCTGCAGGCTCTCAGCCGCGATGGATCGCAGGGCGCTTCCCATTTTGCTGCCGCCTTCTCCAACTTGTCGACGCTCCCCGTGATGATGAGCCGCTCCATCGCGCGGGTCATCGCGACGTAGAGCAGGCGCATTTCCTCAGCGAGATTCTCGAGTTTATTTTTCTGCACTGCGATTTGGTGCACCGCCGTCTTTCGGCGGATGCGTCTTTCGCCGTCGATGTATTCCGGGCTGATGCCGAGGTCTTTGTCTAAAATGATCGATTCCCGGCTTTCCATCAAATTAAACTGGTGCCCTGTATCAGCCAGGAAGACCACCGGAAATTCAAGCCCCTTGCTTTTATGAATGGTCATGATCCGAACGACATCGTCATTTTCACTGAGAATCCCCGGCGAATCGCTGCCGTCGGTGCGTTTCTGAACCTGTTCGACATAATCCACAAAGCGGAAAATTCCGTGAAGGGTCGACGCCTGATAATCCTGGGCCTTATCGATCAGCGCGTCTAAATTTTTCTGACGCTGCCTGCCTCCCGGCAGACTGCCGGCCCAGATGTAAAACCCCGTTTCGGTGTAGAGCTGCCAAAGAAAATCGGACACCTCCGCGCCGTAGGCCAGTGCGCGCCATTTTTTAAGCTGGTCGAGCCACTGCCGTAGTTTCATGCCAAGGGGCGTCCCCTGAGCGCTGACGGCATCCACGCATGCGTAGAACGTCTTCTCATCGCCGGCGATACGAATCTGCGCCATCTCGTCAGCAGAAAAGCCGCCGATCGGCGAAAGCATGACCGTCATGAGGGGAATGTCCTGGCGGTAATTGTCGACAATGCGGATCAAATCCAGCACCCATTCGATTTCCGGCGCGCTGAAATAAGGCGCACCGCCTTCATAATACGCTGGAATGCCCTGATTGGAAAGCATCTGCGCAATTTGCTCGCCCCGTCCGCTCCCCGTGACGCGCATCAAAATGGCGATGTCTCTGTAGCGAAGCGTTCGTGTTTCTCCAGTCTTGGCCAAGGTGATCGGCTGTCCCACCATCGCCGCAATCTGTTCGGCGATCCAAGCGCCTTCTTTTTCGAGGCGCTCGCCGCTTGACGCTTCGAAGACCCGAACCACAGTTGGCGATACCGGGCCGTCTCCCGCTGCGCCCTGCACCAGGCGCGCCTTCTCGTCGTAAGCGACCTGGCCAAATTCCGGCCCCATGATCTTTTCAAACAGCGCGTTGACACTGTCGACGACCCCTTTGCCCGAGCGGAAATTTTTTCCGAGGGTGATCAGCTGATTCGCGCTGCTGCTTTCTGTGCTGTAGGTGTTGTATTTGTCGATAAAAATCGACGGATCAGCCTGGCGGAAGCGGTAAATACTCTGTTTGACGTCGCCGACCATAAAATAATTGTCAGGTCTCAGAATCTGCGCGACAATTCCTTCCTGGAGGGCGTTGGTGTCCTGGTACTCGTCGACAAAAACCGCCTCGTAATTTTCCTGGAAGGTTTTCGCGATATTGGGCACCTTGAGGATTTTGTAGGCGTAGCGGTCGACGTCGGCAAAATCGAGAAGGCCCCGCTCTCTTTTCAGCGCCGTGAATCGATCCTCCACCGCCCTGGTCAGGGCGATAAGGTCCGCCATCGCTTCGGCCATCGTCTCGATATCGGTCTGTTCCGCCGCCGGATCCATCGCGACGGCATCTTGAAGATTCACAACCATGCCCTTGGCGTAATCCCTATGAGCCTTAACGCGGTCGCTGTCTGCTTTATTTTTGCGATTGTTTTTGTAACGGTCGAAATGCACGGCCATCAGCGCCGCTCGAAAGGTCGGCCACTCCTCCTTTTTAAGGATATCCCGCACCCCGGCAACCATCGCGGCATCTGCTCTGATCTGGGCTTCGGTTTTCGCAAAATCTGCATCCCCTTCGATGATGGCCAGGCCCTGACCAAGCTCTGCCTCAGCCGCGGCCAGATCCTGGGCACACTCGGCAGCGATCACCTGATGCCATTTGGAATGTTCAAAATCCCTGCCGCTTTGTTTTAATGCATCAATCGCCTCCCGGCACCACGCCTCGGGATCGGCTAAGGCGTTTAAAAAATGCCGCATCCGCTCGACCTGATCTTTGAGCCCCTGATCGCCCCGCGCCGAGGTGTAGCGGTCGATCAGACGGCTGAAGGCCGTCTCGCCGTCCTCCGGAATTTTCTGATAGGCCGCCTCGAAGACCTCATCCTGCGCCTGGGTGTAGAGCATCGTAAGCTCAGTGGCATCGCCGATGCGATAATCCGGGTCTACGTCGACTTCCTGAAAATACTCCCGAACGACCCGGGAGCAGAAGGCATCAAAGGTGTCGATGGACGCGGTCGGCAGAATCTGCATCTGCTCGACCAGCCAGTGCACTCGCCCTCGATCCTCCGAGTCTGTCTGCCGCAGGCTCTCGGTGAAAGCCGCGGTCAGCCGCTCTTTCATCTCGCCGGCCGCTGCCCGGGTAAAGGTTAAAATCAAAAGCGCATCGACAGGAATCTGCTCGTCGACGACCATTCGCCGGATGCGCTCAATCAGCAGCGCTGTTTTGCCCGATCCCGCTGCCGCGGAGACCAGCAGGTTTTTGTGCCGGGTCGTGATCGCCTTTTCCTGCTCAGTTGTCCATTTCATGCTTTTCCTCCTCTATCCTTTCCAGCAATTCACTCTGATCCATAGGTGCCAGGCGTCTGAAAATGTTCGGGTCGATTTCTTTGACAAATCCGCAGATTTCCCTGCAGCCGCAGTGGTCGCAAGCCCTTTCTTTCTCTGTGATGTACGGATTGGGCGCGATCCCGCCGGACAGAATAGACTGAGCGGTGTCCCGGTAGTTCTGCTGATTTTTCCACAGAATTGCGGCCATCCCCTCGGGCGCGTACCGGTATTCGGACTGTTTTCTCCCCACGGTGAAAATATTCGAGGCGCCGTCTGTCTCGCTGTCAAGGGCGGAAATGACAGCCTGATCGTCGAGAAAAATCCCCTTCATCTGAAAATGCTTCTCGGCGTCCTGCAGGGCCTCTTCGTCGGATTTGCCGGTGACGTCTGTAATGGGGTCGGCCACGTGGAAGTAAAACCCTGCCGCAGCCTCCGCATCTTCATGCTGCTTCTGGCCGTAGCGCACCGCCGCCTCAAGGTAGCCGAGCAGCTGGGGCGACAGCCCGTAATAAATATCAGCCGGTTTGACGGCGTCGGTGCCGGTTTTGTAGTCAATAACTTTATAATAACTAACGCCGTCCCGATCCATGCGGTCGAGCCGGTCGATACTGCCTTGAATGACGACGGGCTTCGCCAATCCCGCCGAATCAAGAGCGTAGGCAAAGGGATGTTCGCTGTCCACCACCTCGAATTGCCCCTTTTGGAGGTGTTCGGCGAGCATGCCCATGGTGCGCCGGCCCATCCGCCTGAGTTTGCGCCCCTGGTAATGAAAAGCCGCACTGCTGTCAAAAACAGCGCCGTGAATCCGAGCCAGGATATCGCTTAAAATACGGTCGGTCATGCGGTCCCGTTCGTCGGCGCTCAATGTCTCCAGGCGCAGGCCCGAAGCGTTCAGTTCTTTAAAGAACGCGTCGATCATGCGGTGCATCACGTTGCCGATATCCGGCAGGGTCACTTCAAAGGGCTCCCGCGGCACTGGCCGAAGCTGGGAATTTAAGAAGTAGCGCCACGCGCAGGCGCTGTACGTCCGGCAGTCTGTGGCGCTGAGCACGAGTTTCGGACCGATGAGCTGGTCGGCAATACCGTCGTCCAGCGCAAAAAACGACGGTGCCCATGCCGAAACAGCCCTGACCGTTTCCGCCGCGTCAAACCGATTCGCCACAGCCCGCACTCGCGGTGTGCTGCCGCTGGCCTGGGCGCGGGCGATGTTTTCCGTTCCGGCAAACCCTGTCACCCAGTCCCACGACTGTTCCGGATCGAAAAACAGCGTCGAATAGACCGTCATTTTGGGAAAGACGTTTAAGATTTGGTTCACGAGCCGGGAACGCCGCAGCGCTTTGCCGTCTTCCCCCTTCATGGCGTAATAAATCAAGAGCTTCTCCGTAACAGACGCCATTTGAAGATAAAGGGTGTACTGATTTTGAACCTGCAGGTAGCGCCTGTCGTTGTGGAGATCCAGTCCCACTGCCGCCATTTCGCGCCGCTCCCGCTCCGAAAGGATCGGAAACGGGCTGGCCTCCGGCGGCAGCAGCCCTTCGTTGGCGCCGATGACAATCATCACCTTTTTGCCAAGGTGACGGCTTCTGAACGGGTCCGTCACATCGACGACGTCCGGATCCTCCGGCAAAATCCCGATGTCGTACGTGTCGATGCCGTTTTTAAACACCTGCATGAAATCCCTCAGGGAACAGCGCTCGTCAGAGAGTGCCGCATCGATTTGGGTGAACACCGTCATCAGGATATTCCAAATCTGGTTGTCCGTCGACGCTTTTTCAAAGGCCTGATCGGATACCGCCGCCGCGGCGGCATCGTCCAAGGTTTTCTGAACGTCGAGCCCCTCCAGGAAAGCGAGGGCTGCCGCAATGCGCTCCCGATACGTTCTGGCCTGCTTCATGCCTTTTTCAAGGCCGAGAAGGGGCGCCATAATTTTTTCGCGGATCCCGTTGAGTTCCGAAATCGGCCGAGGCATGTCCGGCGCATCCTTTTCAAAAGGGGTGAGCCAGCGGCTGTGATCGACGCCCATGACAACAGCGTAATTTTCAAGATCCATAATGTCTTCCGCCGCGATCGGCGAGAACGGCGACTTGCCGAAGGCCATGACGTCCCGCACATCAAAATGGCGATCCACCGTCTCGAAGGCGGCAATCAAACAATCCACAAGCGGCTGGCCGATCAGCGATTTCGGCGCGTCCACAAAACACGGGATGTCGTAAAAACTCAAGACGCGGCGAATGGTGCCGCCCATGGCCTCTGGACTGCCGACAAGAATGCCGATGTCCGCGTAATGCAGGCCGCCGTCCCGAGTCAGCGCGACGATTTTCCGCGCCGCTTCTTCAGCCTCGCTCCACAAATCGCTGCATTCGCTGATTTCGATGTGCGCCGGCACATCGCCTGACGCCTTGGGAATGGCGGCAAAGCATTGGCTTTCAAGCCGCGCCAAATCCCCGGCATCCGGGTGAGCTTTGGGCGCGCCGTCGTACTGCGAGGCCAGCACATCAGCATCAATCACCTCAACGTCCTGCCCTGCGTCCCGGGCCATCGCCATCAGACGACGCTTCGTCTGCTCGGCAATTTCAAAAATGGCGCCGTCGCTGCCATTGTCGACGTCGTCGGTGATCAATGTCATGGTGACCTCTGGCGCGGCGGCGATGAGTGCACCGACAATATTAAAATCCGACTCGGAAAAAGTATGGAAGCCATCGAGATAAATAGCCGTCTCGGCGATACGTCTCGACTTCCCGACCGCCTGAGCCACAAGTTTGGCGCGGTCCGCCTCGTCAAAGCGTTCGTCACCGAGCAACCCTTCGTATGCGGTCAGGATGGTTTTGATGTCCATCAGCTTTCGACTCAGCAGGCGATCGGGATTCACCTGATCCATGGCGGCGTCGAGATCCGCCGCGTTCAGCTGATTGGCTTTAAACTCGCCGATAAAATCCGCTATTTTTTTCTGAAAGCCCCCCTGTGCCGCACTTTTCTGGTAGACCTTCAGATCCCGGCCGCAGCCGAGGACAGCCCGAGTCAAAAGCATCTGTCTGCCGTGCTCGTCCACAGCCTGTCCTTTGGGCTGTCCCGTTTCTTCAAAAACACGGGCCGCCAAACGCTTCAGGCTGAGCACATCGACACCGAGCAGCCCCTTGAGCCCGCCCTCGCGGATCAGCGCCTGCTCCGCGCCGAGGGTGAACTGTTCCGGCACAATGAGCAGAATGGGCGCGTCCGTATTTTTCAGCCGGGCCGCAATTTCCCGGTCGACAAGCTGAGTCATCGTTGGGCGCCTTTTGTCGTATCGCCCTGCAATTATTCGCAACATTTTGACTTATCCTCTTAAATTATCCTTGATTTTTATGTGATGAATGATAGAATAATTGTACCATTTATTTAGAAATTTTATCTTTGAGTCCAATTTTTACCATTCATTTCTATTTTTTATCTCTTATTTTATGATGAAAAGGCTTTACATTTTCCTTAAGATAATCTATAATACTGTTTGTGAAGGGATTCGCAATGATCTCGCGGCAGGGAGTTCGGGAGAAATTTCCTGCCGCTCAGACAATGCAATTCTATTATCATAATTTAATATTTTAAGGGGGATGGACAATGGTTCCTTATTTATCCGAATTTATCGGCACAATCATGCTCGTCGTCTTAGGGGACGGCATCTGCGCTGCCAACACACTTAATCATTCAAACTTCCAGGGTTCTGGCGCTGTATATATAATCCTCGGCTGGGGTCTTGCAGTTGGTTTGCCAGCTATGGCCTTTGGTGCACAGTCTGGCGCACACTTCAACCCATCTGTTACCATCGCGTTAGCTGTTATTGGCGGCTTCAGCTGGTCTATGGTTCCTGGCTATATCATTTGCCAGATCCTCGGCGGGATCGTCGGCGGTATCCTCGTATACCTCTACTACAAACCGCAGTTTGACGCATCATCTGAATTGGGTAATGCAGCATTAAGAGGCATCTTCTGTACAGCACCGGCTATCGACAATCCGGCAGCCAACGCTTTCTCAGAGTTCTTTGCAACAATCTTCCTGCTGTTCTTCATCAAGACTATTCCTGCAGCAGTTGGTGCAGCCGGCGCATCCGCATTTGTTGTTGCATTGATCATCATGGTCATCGGTTTCGCACTTGGTGCAACCACAGGGTTCTCTATGAACGCTGCCCGTGACTGGGGTCCGCGTATTGCTTACGCAATCTGCCCGATCAAACCTGCAGACCAGAAAGACGCTAACTGGGGATATATGTGGATCTCCGGTATCATGCCTATCTTAGGCGGTATCGTTGGCGCACTGCTCGGCAACATGGTTGCTGGCTGGCTCTAAGCTAGAGCTTAGTTCACCTACGAACTAGACACAAATATTATTTATAATTATCATTTTATTGCGACCTTTCACAAGGCTGTCTCGGAAGAGGCAGCCTTTCTTTTTTCGCAAAATTCAATTCGAAGCAAAAAAAAGCCGACTCGCGTCGGCTTATCAGACTGTAGACAAAGTCTAGGGCAAACGCTCTAGGCTTTGTTTATTATCGCAATCATTTTTCACCTGTTGCCATACAACCGTGGTAAAATAGCAATAATAGAAACAGGCCATGCATTCAGTAAG
>NZ_VUMO01000015.1 GCF_009696145.1 Pseudoramibacter porci | reverse complement strand
AACCACTCAGGACCGAATCGTCCTATATTTCGATTTCAATTTATAAATCTACAAATTGCAGCTTGATATTAAATCAAACGAGGCTCCTGAGTATTTTCTCAGAGCCTCGTTTGTCTACAGTCTGAAAAGCCGACTCGCGTCGGCTTATAAAATAAGGAAAAGAAATGAAATGTTCGAAGATAACCCTCGAACAATGACAGATTGGATTATAGCAAATCCCTTTTTGAATTGCAACTACCCTTCCCGATTTCTTAACAGTTTTTTTAATCCTATTTGCACCGCTTTACAAAAGTCACTCGGCTTACGATCCTGCCACCAAAAGGGCGCAATCACCTCGCAGGACAGAGTGTGCCAGTTCACCGTGCGGAGCGTTTGAAGGATCGCAGACAGCGGCAGAAAACCATCCCCGGGGATCCAGTGACGATCAACCCTTTTGTCATTGTCCGAAAAATGCAGCGCCTTGAGCCGGTCAGGATAAGTCTGAAGCAGACGCCCGCAGCCGCAGCCCAGCATGTAATCGTGGGAGGTGTCGTAGCAATAGCCGAAGTGAGGGCTCTGAATACGATCAAGGAGCCGATAAAGCAAAAACTGCCGCGTGACATTTTCGACGGCCACATCGACGCCGTAGTGCTCGCCAGCCTCAGCCAGCTCCGAGAAAAAGGCCAGGCCGTTTTCGAAGGTGTAATCCCCCAGTTCCATATCGACCGTATGGACCACCACTGCCGGCACTTCAAAATCCGCCGCGTCTTTAACAATCCGGATGAGAAAATCCAACAGCTCGCGATTGTCTTCCAAAGGGCGCTCCCAGATTTGGCTGTAGCCGATGAACGGCGCGTGAAAATTCGTGATGGATAACCCCGCGTCTCGAACGAGCTTGGGAAAATCATAACGCGAGATGGTATTGGGGGCTTCCTCATCCTCCCAGGAGAGCATCACCCCGTCAAATCCGGCGTCGGCAATCGCATTAATTCGCTCGGAAAAGGGCATAAAATAACCGAACCACGAGAACATGCTCGTGGTCCAGTTCTGGTTGTTTTGATCGGTAATCATATTAATGCTTGAGATTTAAGATGCCCGGCGCGAAGGGCGGGAAAATGACCCCCTGTTCGGTGATAATCGCCGAAACGTTGTCGTGGGGCGTGACATCGAAGGCTGGGTTTTCGAAATTAATGCCGTCCGGCGCCGTCTGAACACCGGCGAAATGACCGACTTCCGACGGGTCGCGCTGTTCAATGGTGATATCTTTGCCCGAGAACATCGAAAAATCGATCGTCGACGTCGGCGCTGCGACGTAAAACGGAATGTGATGGGCTTTGGCCAGAACCGAAACGGAAAATGTCCCGATTTTGTTGGCCACATCCCCATTGCGGGTGATGCGGTCCGCACCGACCACGACGGCGTCAATTTTGCCCTGATGCATCATCCAGCCGGCCATGTTATCTGTGATCAGCGTGACCGGAATATTGTCCTTGTGCAGCTCGTAGGCCGTGAGCCTTGCCCCCTGGAGCAGCGGGCGGGTTTCATCCGCGTAAACCTGGATGTTCTTGCCGGCTTCCTGGGCTGCGCGGATGACGCCGAGAGCCGTGCCGTAATCGGCGGTCGCCAGCGCGCCCGCGTTGCAATGGGTCAGAATCGTGCTGCCCGGCTTGATTAAAGCCGCGCCGGCCTTCCCCATAGCCTTGCACATCGCGATATCCTCTTCGCAGATCGCGTCAGCCTCAGCCTTGAGTTTTTCGCTCATCGCCTTCGGATCGGCGTCCGGTTCTCCTTTGAAAATACCGGACATCCGGTCGATCGCCCAGAATAAATTCACAGCTGTCGGGCGCGTCCCCCTGAGGGTATCGCAGGCCGCCTGCATGTTTTTCTGATAGGCTTCGGCGTCGAGGCCTTCAAATTCCTTGGATGCCAGATACACCGCGTAGCCGGCGGTAACGCCGATGGCCGGCGCGCCGCGGACGATCATCGTCACAATGGCGTCGGCCACGTCGCGGTAGTCTGTATAGCCGCGCACGATTTCCTGCGTCGGCAGCAGCGTCTGATCGATGAGCTTCAGTTCGCCGTCTTCGAAATAAACCGGTCTCATGCTTCACTTCCAATCCGCGCAATCAGTCTGAAGATCAGATTTTTCATTTCTTCGGTATTGTCGTTGAGCACCTGAACGACCATTTCGTTGGTGACCGGCGGAATGTCCGGATTATCCTTCAGGCCGGCGTCGTAATCGGTGACCAGTGCGATGTTCACTAACGGAATGTTCTTTTCCTGGCAGAGATAAGCTTCCGGATACTGAGTCATGTTGACGAGGTCGCCGCCGATCATACCAAAATAGCGGCTTTCTGCTTTAGTTGAAAAGCGCGGCCCGTTGATGACAACCGTTGTCCCGCCGTCGTGCATGACGTGGCCCATTTTCTGACCTTCTTCAAGAGCAAACTGACGCAGTTTTTCGTCATAAGGTTCGGCGGAGCTTAAATGCTCAACCGTCGGACTTTCAAAAAACGTATCTTTCCGGCCGGATGTCATGTTAATGTACTGGTCGGTGACGACAAAATCCCCCGGGGCGTATTCCTGGCGGAGCGAGCCGACACAATTTGCCGAAATGATCGCTTTCACACCCAGCTGGGCCATTGCGTCGACATTGGCGCGGTAATTGACTTCAGCCGGTGAATAAATGTGCTTTTTGCCGTGGCGCGGCATGAAAGCGACCTTGACACCGTTGACGTCGAGCAGGCTGATCGCTTCCGACGGTTTGCCGTAAGGCGTGTCCGCATCAACGCGGCGGTATTCTTCTCCCAGTTCGTAAAGGCCAGAGCCTCCGAACACGCCGATATCTGCTGAATAATACATGTTCAATCCTCCTGTATGCAATCCATGCTTTAAATACAAAAGTGACGGCGCACACAATCACCGCCACTTCTTATTAATAATTTTTCTTCTTCCGCCAATCGCCGTGCTGAAGACCGTCGCCCGCGTCCGGATCGCGCTTGAAGCCGAGCCACTTGTAGCGGGTATCGTCGTCCCCTTTCAGATCGTTGGGGTCCACTTCTTCAGCCGGCGTTTCGGCCGGTTCAGGGCCGCTCTGCGCTCCCGGATTGTCCGGATCGCGCTTAAAGCCGAGCCATTTGTAGCGGGTATCGTCATCGCCCTTCAAATCGTTGGGATCGATCGGTTCTTCTGGCATTGGTGCAGATTCTGGCGGCGCGTAAACCGGTTCTGTCGGCTGCTGTTCGAAAGCCGCTTCCACATCCGGCACCATTTCCACAATTTCTTCGTATTCCGGCTCCGGTTCGGAGACGACCGTCTTGGCGATTTTAAGCGCTGCCCCGAGCACGTCGTTGACGCTGCCGCGCTTCGGCAGGCTCGCGTCAGCCGCTGGCTGCTTCTTCACCCGGCGCACCACTTTTTTCATCTTCGGCCGCTGCGTATAAACCGGCTGGGCCGTTTGGGGGCTGGCGCTGCTCTGTCTTAAATTCTGAACCACTTGTTCTGAAATCGAGGCCCTCTCAGGCACCGGCTCCAGTTCTGGTTCGCGGTCCGGTTCCTGAGGTCTTGCGGCCTGCACTTGGCGGTGCCGCGCTTCGTCGACCTGCTGCTGCGGCACGTGGGCAAAGGTGGTTCCGCCCTTGCTGCCCGGTGCGGTGTAGCTTTTTTTCTGCAGTTTCGCCGCCGCATTTTTAAGCGTTTCCGTCGCCAGCATCACGACCTGATCGTCGGTCGCGTCGGGAATTTCTCTGCGGATTGCCTCGGCCAGACTGCTTTTGAGCATCGCCATCCGGTCGAACTGGACATTGCCTTCCACAGCGCTTTGCGGTGCCGGTTCAGGCGCCGGCCGGGCCGGCAATTCGGGTTCGGGTTCCGGCTGCTTTTCCGTAAACTTCGGAATCGGACGTTCCCGCATGATTTCATCCGCCTCTTCAACCGACCGTTTGAAACCGAGCCATTTGTATTTGGGCTGGCCGTTTTCGTCGAGTTCTTCGCTGTTTTCAGCCTCTGGCTGAGGCGCGGAGGCCTCTGCTTCTTCAGGACTGGGCGTCCAGCGGCGTTCCTGGTCTTCTGCCGCCTGGGCCATCCGCTGCTCTTCTTCGGCTGCACGCTGCGCCATTTGGACTTCCCGCTCTTCGCGCACCCGGGCTTCTTCAGCCTGGTGTTCGAGCCAGCTGTCGACGCGCTTCGCCTTAGGCGCGTCTTCGCCGCCGAGAATGGTCTGCCCTGCCTTGAGGTAAGACTTTTTCGCGTCTGGAAAGTAGCTGCGCAGCTCTGCCATCGGGATTTTTTCGTTGGTCATCACGCCCATCAGGCAGGCGATTTTTTCCGGCAGGTGGGTGTCGGTCGGCCAGTTGAGCATCATCCCCACTTCAAATTTCGCGATGGAGTCGGTGTCAAGCCCCAAGGCTTCCATGGAAAAGCGCATCAGCTCCGTGTGTCGGCAGCGCTTATGCTCCTGCTTGGCGCAGCCGACGCCGGCCGCCACACAGATGTTGCAGTTGCCGGGGCGTAGGGTCATCACGTTCGGATAATCCTTTTCGATTTCCAGAAGATCCCGCCAGCTCTCGGTATTCATCCGCTCCTTGACTTCTTCGACGTAATTTCGTGTCCGGACCGTACCGGTAATCCGCTGTTTGTGTTCCTTCGGAACGACGTATTCCCGCCCGATCACATAAAGGTACTTGAACTGCCCGAGCAGCAGCTTTTCGTCGAACCCAAATTCAGGGCACGACCAAAATTTATTGTACTTCGGACACCGCAAGCACTTCCCTCTAGCCTTTCGGAGAGAAAAATATTCATCGATGATATGATCCATCAAAAGCGGACCTGATGAAAAATTGTGAGTATATTCCATACGTCTCTCCTTTACTTGATTTAATCTCTCTATCTCTCGCTGTATTGTCTACATTAAAATACAGTTTATTATACCCTATTGCGTCAAGGGGATTCACCACAAGATTTTGCCTGATTAGAGTAAAGAAACTCCACGGATCCCGGGAAAATCCCCGAAGGGTTCGTTCTGATATTATTTTAACTCATATTTATAATAATTGATAAAAAAAGAGTGATTTTTTAACATTTTAAGGCTATAATAAAAGCGATGTTTACAGAAAACTGATCAATCAATATCATTGTACGATAGCTGAAAGGAGTTATGTGAATGGAATATTCTGTAGAAGTCAAAAACATGTGTCCTGTGGCCAGCAATGCGAACCACGGACCTGCACCGATTCCTGAAGAAGGGCAATGGGTTAAGGCAAAAGAAGTAAAAGATATCTCTGGTTTGACCCACGGCGTCGGCTGGTGTGCCCCGCAGCAGGGCGCCTGCAAGCTGACCTTAAACGTCAAGGAAGGCATCATTCAGGAAGCCCTGGTCGAAACCATCGGCTGCTCCGGGATGACTCACTCCGCCGCAATGGCGTCTGAAATTCTGCCTGGGAAAACCATTTTGGAAGCTTTGAACACCGACTTGGTCTGCGATGCCATCAACACCGCGATGCGCGAATTATTCCTGCAGATTGTCTACGGCCGTACCCAGACCGCGTTCTCCGAAAACGGGATGCCTGTCGGCGCTGGCCTCGAAGATTTGGGCAAAGGCCTGCGTTCACAGGTTGGGACCATGTACGGCACGCTGCCGAAGGGACCGCGTTACCTCGAAATGGCGGAAGGCTATGTCACCAAAATCGCTCTCAATGACAAAGACGAAATCATTGGCTACGCTTATGTCAATCTCGGCGTCATGATGGAAAACATCAAGAAGGGTGTCGATCCGAAAGAAGCGTTAGAAAAAGCTTCCGGCCAGTACGGACGCTTCGACGATGCAGCGAAGTACATCGACCCGCGTGAAGAATAAGGAGGTTTGACATGGCGTTATTTGAAAATTACGAAAGAAGAATCGATAAAATCAACAAAGTCTTAGCAGAAAACGGCATTGCTTCTCTGGAAGAAGCCAAGAAAATCTGCGACGACAAGGGCGTTGACGTCGCCGGGATCGTCCGCGGCGTTCAGACCATCTGCTTTGAAAACGCATGCTGGGCCTACACCATGGGCGCTGCGCTGGCTTTCAAACGCGGTGTGAAAACGGCGAAAGAAGCCGCTGCCGTCATCGGCGAAGGGCTCCAGGCGTTCACCATTCCGGGCTCTGTCGCTGAACAGCGCAAGGTCGGCCTTGGCCACGGCAACCTCGGCGCAATGCTCCTCGACGAAAAAACCGACTGCTTCGCTTTCTTAGCCGGCCACGAATCCTTCGCAGCCGCTGAAGGCGCGATCGGGATCGCCCGTTCCGCCAACAAAGTCCGCAAAAAACCGCTTCGCGTCATCTTAAACGGTCTCGGCAAGGACGCGGCTTTGATCATTTCCAGAATCAACGGCTTCACCTATGTGAAAACCGACTACGACTACTTCACCGGCGAACTCAAGGAAGTTTCCCGCACCGCTTATTCCGAAGGCGAAAGAGCTGCCGTCAACTGCTACGGCGCAAACGACGTCCGCGAAGGTGTGGCCATCATGCACAAGGAAGGCGTTGACGTTTCCATCACCGGGAACTCCACCAACCCGACCCGTTTCCAGCATCCTGTTGCCGGCACCTACAAGAAGGAATGCATCGAACAGGGCAAGAAGTACTTCTCAGTTGCCTCCGGCGGCGGCACTGGCCGTACTCTGCACCCGGACAACATGGCAGCCGGTCCGGCTTCCTACGGGATGACCGACACCATGGGCCGTATGCACTCCGACGCACAGTTCGCAGGGTCTTCATCGGTTCCGGCACACGTCGAAATGATGGGCCTCATCGGCATGGGCAACAACCCGATGGTCGGTGCTACAGTTGCTGTCTCGGTTGCGATCGAAGAAGCTCAGAAGAACGCATAAGCCAAAACATTCACAAAAAAACTGCTGTGAACCACAGCAGTTTTTTTATTGCAGTTATTCTTTTTTACCACCCCAGCACATCCTGAATGTCGGTGATGGTCGGCATCGACGGGATCCCGCCGTGTTTTTCGACACAGAGCCCGGCGACGATGTTCGCGAATTTCAAAATCCGCTTGCCGTTATCCTTGTTGATTTTTGTGATTCCCTGATTGGCGAGCTGGAAGAGAACCGCACCGCAGAAGGCGTCACCCGCTCCAGTAGTGTCCATCGCGTAGACGTTCATCGCCGGCTGAAAGACCGAGACGTCTTTGGTGCGCAGCATCGAACCATCGCTGCCCAGTGTGATGAACACACATCGGACGCCTTGGGCCAACAACGCGTCGGCCGCCGCTTCCGGTTTCGATTCGCCCGTCAGGAGGGCGCATTCCTCTTCAGCAATTTTCATAATGTCGACCATGGGCACCACCGAACGCATCTGCTCGACCGCGGTAGCTTCATCCGGCCACAGCGGCGCCCGATAGTTGGGATCGTAAGACACGAGCACACCGGCTTTTTTCGCTTCTTCGACAGCGTACAGTGTCGCAGATCGGGCCGGTTCGTCCGTCAGTGAAAGGGAGCCAAAATGGAAAATGCTGGCGTTTCGGATCAGGTCGACGTTGACTTCTTCTTTCCTCAGTTGCGTGTCGGCGCCGGGTTTTCTCGCGAAGGAAAAACTGCGGTCGCCATTTTCGTCCAATTCGACGAAGGCCATGGTCGTCGAGTAGTTCGGATCGAGAATCAGTCCGCTGGTGTCGATGGCCAAATTGTTCATCACGTCGCGGAGGTAGCGCCCCTGAATGTCGTCACCGACCTTGCCGATAAAAGCTGTCGAGCCGCAAAGCCGGTCGATGGCGGTCAGCACATTGGCCGGCGCCCCGCCGGGATTCTGTTCAAAAATGGTCGCACCGTATTCGCTTTTCCCGACAGGCAAAAAATCTATGAGCGCTTCTCCCAGCGCTGTCACGTCGTATTTCAATGTCAATTCTCCTCTTCATCGTAAATTTTATTGGCTGGCATCGGCTGCATCTCCCAGGCGTAAATGTCGGCACCTGCGCAGTTAAACTTCATCTCTAGACGGCGGTCCGTCTCAAAATCGGCGTAATACCGCGTCGTGAACACCGTTTCTCCGTCGTTCAAATAGATTTCCAAAATCGACCGGTCCACAAGGAGTCTCGCGTTGCGCACGCCGTCAAGGCGCGCAAGCCGCTCATCCCGGCCACATCCGGTCTTTTCGTCCAGCGCCAGGCGCACGATACAGCCGTTGTAATGAAGGCAGACGCCTTCACCCATTTGAATGTCCCAGGACGACGCCGGATCGGCAAAGGCGATTTCGATGTCGCCCGAAGCGTCCGGCAAGGTCAAGCGGCCTTCCCCGTCCGGCCGGGACGGATTTTTCCGCAGGCGCTTGAGCCCGGAAATCGGCTTTTGCAAAATCCGATTGCCTTTTTTAATAAGAACCCGCGGCACCGTCAGGCAATTCTCCCAGCCGCGCTGAGCGGTGGGGTTGCCGTAGGGCTTGTCCGGCAGGCCGGCCCAGCCGATCATGATGCGCCGGCCCCGGTCGTCGACAAAGCTCTGGGGCGCGTAGAAATCGAACCCCATGTCCCATTCCCGGAATGGACCGAACATCTGCTTCCCCCGCAAATCGCCGCTTAACAAGCTATAGCCGGACTGGTGGTTGTTCTGGAAGCAAAAATCCTCGGCCTCGAGCCCCTGGGGGCAGAAGGCCAGCACCGGCTGCCCGTCCATTTCAAAATAATCGGGACACTCCCACATATAGCCAAAGGGCTCACCTGTCTTTTCAATTTTGAGCAGCCGCCAGCTGACGCCGTCGAGACTTTCGTAAAACAGCACCGCGCCGCTGTCGTCGTTCATCCGCGCCCCGAGGACCATGTAATACTGATCGTCTTCACGCCAGACCTTCGGGTCCCGCACGTGGCGGGTGCAATCCTTCGGATAGTCCGGTGTGCCGAAAAGGAGGTGCTTATCGCTGTAAGTCCTGCCGCCGTCGGCTGTCTTCACTAAAATCGTGTTGCTCAAGCGGCCGTCGTGGATATAATCGTAATCGCCCGCTTCTTTGATATTGCCGGTGTAGTACAAATCGATCGTCCCGTCGTCCTCAACAAGGGCGCTGCCTGAGTAGCAGCCGTCCCGGTCCAGAGTTTCCGGCCAGAAGGGCACGCCCTTGAAAGATAAATTGATCAGGTCTGGGCCGGCGTAATGTCCCCAGGTCCGGGCCATGCGCCCGTCCGGTGCCGGCGTGTTGGGGGCGTACTGGAAATAAACGTGGTAGACGCCGTTTGCCTCGCAGAGCCCGTTCGGGTCATTGAGCCAGCCGTCCGGCGGCATCAGATGATACGCCAGGCGCCAGGGATCTCTTTTCATTCTTTGTCCCCCTTTTGTTCATTTACTCGATTTCGATGACCGGTTCACCCGGTTCAACCGGTCCGGTTTTCACCGCTTTGACGCTTTTGAACTGGTCGCCGTTGGTGACGATCACCGGCGTATCCATGTGGTAGCCCGCCTTTTCAATGGCTGGGATGTCAAATTCGAGCAATTCCTGTCCTCGGGTAATGGTGTCGCCCGATTCGGCCAAAGCTTTGAAGTGTTCGCCTTTCAGATTCACCGTGTCGATGCCGACGTGGATCAGCACTTCGACGCCGTCTTCCGAGACCAATCCCAGGGCGTGCTTCGTGTCGAACATCATGGTCAATGTCCCGTCGAAAGGCGCGTAAATCTTCCCGTCTTCCGGAATGATGGCCATCCCCGGCCCGAGGAGCTCAGCTGAAAACGTCGGGTCTTTGATTTCCGATGACGGAATCGCCGTCCCTTTAACCGGGGCGTAGACGACTTTCAGCTCGCCGTCTTCTTCAACGCCGCCTTCCTTTTCGAGGATTTCCGCTTCCATTTCTTTCGCCGAGCCGGCCAATGCCGGTTCCGGATCGCGGTAAATCACAAAGGAAATGCCGAAAGCCACAGCGAAGGCCACGGCCATCATGATCCCGTACTGAATCCAGAAGCCCGGTACGATCAAAAAGCCAAACAGGCCGGTGACACCGTATGCCGTCGCGCCGATGCCCATCCATGCAGCGAGCATCCCGCCGACAGCCCCGCCGATACACCCGGCGATAAAGGGCTTGCGGTAGCGGACGTTGACCCCGAAGATCGCCGGTTCGGTGATGCCGAGGAAAGCGGAGAGCGAAGCCGGGAAGGCCATCGCTTCGGTCTTCTTGTTCTTGGTCTTGAAAGCCACTGCCATGGCCGCGGCACCCTGGGCGACGTTGGCCGCTGTCGCGACCGGCATCCAGATATTCAAATGGGCCACAGAGCCGAGCATCTGGGCTTCGATCATGTTGTACATGTGGTGGAAGCCCGCGACCACCGTGAAGGCGTAGACAAAGCCGATGATGAGGCCGCCGATGCCGAGGGGCAGATGAATTAACGCAGTGGCGCCGGTGAGGATCCAGCCTTCAACGGTCGAGAAGATCGGCCCGATGACGATAAAGGTCAAAAGACCGGTGACCAGCACCGTCACCAGCGGGGTGACAAAGAGGTCGATCATTTCCGGAACGGCTTTGTGCAGCCGTTTTTCCAGAAAACACATGAACCAGATCGCGATGATGACCGGAATGACGTGGCCCTGATAGCCGACGTTTTTCACAGTGTAGCTGCCGATTTTAAGCAGCGCGTGGATTTCCGGATTGGCGACCATTTTGCCGCCCTTGAGCACGGTCTGCGACCCGGCGTTGACCAAACTCGGGTGAATCATCACAAAGCCGATAACGGCCGCGAGGAATTGGTTGCCGCCGAATTTCTTCGCCGCGGAAATCGCGATCAAAATCGGCAGCATGGTCAATGCCGCACCGGCCATCATGTTGATCACCGTGTACCAGCCGCTGTCCGCCAGCGCCGGGTTGATCTGTGTGAGGCCGCCGAGGAGCCCGTTTAACAGTCCGGAGGCGACGATGGCCGGAATAATCGGGACGAAAATATCCCCCAGCGTCTTGATCGCCCGCATGAACCAATTTTGTTTGTCGGCTGCCGCCGCCTTGACGTCGTCCTTCGTGCCTTCCGACGCGCCGGAAAGGGCGATGAATTCGTCGTACACCTTGTTGACGGCGCCGGTGCCGATGATGATCTGAATCTGTCCAGCGGCTTCAAAAGCCCCCTTGACCCCATCGACGTCTTCAACGCCCGCCTTGTCGAGCTTGCTGTTGTCCGCAATGACCAGTCTGAGCCGCGTCGCGCAGTGCGCCGCGGACACGATGTTCTCCGAACCGCCAATGTGGTCCAGAATTCCTTGTGCGGTTGCCTTGTAATCCATAATATCCTCTCTTCATTTAAACTTCATCAAAATTAATTGATGTCTTTATTATAATAATTATTCTTTTTTATGTAAATGTTTAAGTCCATGATTTTGAAATAAATTTCTGATTCTCCGCCCGGGAATTTTTTTTTGTGATACAATGGCTTTACTTATCATTTTATACTACTTGTAAACTGGAGTTTTTATGCAAATTATTATTGTGGGCTGCGGCAAAGTTGGCTCTGCCCTGGCCGCCAAATTATCTAACGAAGATCACAACGTCACCGTGATCGACACCAACGCTGAGCGATTAAATCACCTGACCGATCTTTACGACGTCATGGGCATCTGCGGCAACGGCACCGATTACCAGATTCTCGAGCGTGCCGACATTCAAAACGCGGACATTCTCATCGCGGTCACCTACAGCGACGAGGTCAATCTATTGTGCTGCGTGCTGGCCAAACGCGCGTCGGCCTGCCGGACCATCGCCCGGGTGCGCAATCCCATTTATTCCACCGGCCGGGACTACATCCGCCGGGAACTGGGCTTAGCCATGACGATCAACCCGGAACACGCGGCCGCGCGGGAAATCGTGCGCCTGCTGCGCTTCCCGACAGCTATCGGCATCAACAGCTTCTCCAAGGGGCACATCGAAATGTTTCGTTTCCGCGTGCCGGATCACTCTCCGCTGATCGGCCAGGCGATTAAAGACGCTAAGATTTTGCAGACCGACGGGCTGATCTGTATCGCCGAACGGGGCGACGACATCGTCATCCCCGACGGCAATTACGTCGTCCAGAAAAACGACAAGCTCTCGGTGATCCTCAGCCCTCAAAACGCCCTGAAGTTCATTTCCGACGTCGGTCTCAAAACCGACGCCGTCCGGAATACGATGATCATCGGCTGCGGCGAAATGGGCTATTATCTCGCAAAGATGCTGCTCAATATGGGCATCAAGGTGAAAATTATCGAACGCAGCCGCGAGCGGTGCGAAATACTGGCCGAACATCTGCACAAGGCGCAGATCATCTGCGGCGACGGCTCCGACGAGGACTTGCTGCGCGAGGAAGGCTTAGAGGAGATGGATTCCCTCGTCGCCTGCACCGGCATCGACGAAGAAAACATCATCCTCTCCCTTTACGCGAAGAACAAAATCCGTCAGAAAGTCGTCACCAAAATGAGCCGTCTGGAATTCAACGACGTCATCCGCAGCCTGGACCTCGATTCGGTGATCAACCCGAAGACCATCACGACCGAAACGATCTTGCAATACGTCCGCGCCATGGCCAACTCCTACGACAGCAACGTGGAAACCCTGTACAAAATCATGGACGACCGCGTCGAAGCCTTGGAATTCGCCATTCACCGCAATTCGTCAATCACCCACGTGCCTTTTGAAGATCTCCACTTCAAGAAAAACACGCTGGTCGCCGGGATCTACCGGAAAAACCGGCTCATTATCCCCGACGGACAGTCCTATTTCGTACCCGGAGATTCGGTGATCGTCGTCACCACGAACACCGGCTTTGACGAAATCGGCGATATTCTGGAAACGAAGGTGCGTTCATGAACCGCGCCATGATCCGCTACGTCACCAGCTGGATTCTCAGACTTGAGGGGCTGCTGCTCTGCTCGTCGGTGATCATCGCCCTGATTTACCGCGAATTTGATGTATTGCCGAAGTATCTGATGGTCATCGCCGGGTGCGAGGCCCTCGGTTTCTTGTTAGCCCAAAAGCCGGAAGACTCCCGGATTTATCAGAAAAGCGGCTACATTACCGTCGCCCTGGCCTGGATCGTCATGTCGGCCGTTGGCGCCCTGCCCTTTGTGTTAACCGGAGAAATTCCCAATTACATCGACGCGTTGTTTGAAATCGTCAGCGGCTTCACGACGACGGGGTCGTCCATTCTCAAAGACGTCGAGGCGGTGAGCCACGCGAGCCTGTTCTGGCGCAGCTTTTCTCACTGGATCGGCGGGATGGGCGTCCTCGTCTTCATTTTGATGTTCATCCCGGTGAAGGGCGGCTCGCAGATGAACTTGATGCGGGCGGAAAGTCCAGGGCCGGATGTCTCCAAATTTGTGCCCCGGGTGCACAACACGGCCTCGATCCTCTACAAGATCTACCTGGGCATGACCCTGGGACAGATTCTCTGCCTGCTCATCGCCCGAATGCCCTGGTTCGACACCCTGTGCATCACCTTCGGCACAGCCGGAACCGGGGGCTTCGGCATCCTCAACAGCAGCTGCGCGTCCTACACGCCGGTTCAGCAGTGGATCATCACGATTTTTATGATCGCCTTCGGGGTGAATTTCAGCTTCTACTTCCTGCTGCTTTTCCGCAAACCCAAGGCGGCTTTCAAAATGGAAGAGGTCCGGGCGTACGGGCTCATCATCCTCACGTCCATCGTGCTGATCACCGTGCAGATCTTTTCCCGCACGACGCTCTACCACCATCTCGGCGACGCCGTGCGCGACGCGGCCTTCCAGGTGGGCTCGATCATCACGACCACCGGGTTCTCGACGACGGACTTCAACCAATGGCCGTCCTTCTCCAAGTGGATTCTGGTGCTTTTGATGATCTGCGGCGCCTGCGCCGGCAGCACCGGCGGCGGCATGAAGGTGTCCCGCATTCTGGTGCTGCTCAAAACTTTGAAGAAAGAGCTGCTCCAAATCGTCCATCCCCGGTCGGTCCGCAAAGTCATGCTCGACGGCGAAACGGTGGAGCACACAGTCTTGCGCTCGATCAACGTCTTCACCGCCGTCTATTTTCTGATTTTCGGCTTAAGCGTCTTGATCATCAGCCTGGACGGATTCTCGATGGAGACCAACTTCACGGCGGTGGCCGCGACGTTGAACAACATCGGCCCGGGGCTTGCCGGCGTCGGCCCCGCGTCGAATTTCTCGGCCTACAGCCCCATCAGCAAATTGATTCTTACCTTCGATATGCTGGCCGGCCGTCTGGAAATCTTCCCGATGCTGCTGCTGTTCGTCCCGAGCATTTGGCAGAGATCCTAAAACAAAATTATAAAAGCCATTGATCTGAAATATCTTTCAAATCAATGGCTTTTATGATGCTTTATTTCTTTTTCTTTTGTTTGCAGATGCGTTCTCTGACGCGGTCAAATACCTCTGACACCGAGTATCGAACATCTGATCTAGCGGCTGCTGCGTCCGCTTCGTCGAGCTTGATTTCAATACATTTCGAATCATTTTCTATTGTTTTCATTGAACGTTTTCCTTTTTATTTCTATTATATCCTAACTATCCTTCTTTTATGACATCTTAATCAAAATTCTCGAAATTTGCATTACAAGAATTCTAATCTCGTCTATCAGCTTGAATTTTCAGCCAATTGTCTAAGAACCGCATCTGTTCTTCAGTGTGGAACCAATGCTCACCACCTGGCATGACCGTGAGCTCTGCACAGTGACCTTCAGCAAATGCGGATACGGTTTCCCAATCGGTCATATTGTCATGTTCGCTATATAGTATTTTAGTTGGAACACGCCACAGGATTAGATGCGCTCTCACATAACAAAGATACTTCCAAGACAGCCTCTCTCCGAATTCTGTGGCAGCCTCCTGTTTTTCCGCAAGCTCCCGTTCCGTTACATTTGCGCATCGCATCATATTGCCGATCATATTTTCCATATCCACAAAAGGTGCATGAGACATTGTCGACCGCGGTCTTAACCGTGTACGCTTTTGTGAGTCGATCTACAATTAATGTCATGTCAGCTCCTCCGTCATGATTAATAATGAAAAACGACGAATCGGCAGGCTTCGCAGCAATGAGCCTCAATATGGACCCTGTGTCCGAGCCTTAACTGTGTGATTTCAACAAAGCCGTCTGATCTATCTGCTTTTTCAAATACACCTGGAACTTCATTTGCAAAACTGAAAGCGCCATCTTTACTGGCAAATAAATAACCGGAACGCATTTCTTTTCCGCATTTTGGACATTTCATCGCGATGACCTCCTATTACATTCCAATCATTACCCTCGAAATTTCCATCACGGCAATTTTCATCACAATCTCGCAGGACATCACGTTAAACCAAACGCGGCGCATGTGCTGTGTTTTCGCAATCGGCGTCGCGATGGCCGCGATAAGAATCAGAGCCGCGCCGACACAGCCGACGACAGTCGGGAAGCTGAGCAGGGGAAACACACCCGGCGCGCAGCTGCCGTTGACCGCATGCTGAATCGTCTTGTCGAGGCCATCCCGCGCCGCTGCAAAACAGCAAACGACCAGTCCGTAAATCAGAAGAAAAAGACTTCTTCGTCCCCAATATTGAATGTTCGTTCGGTTGTAAACGGAATAACTAATAAATCCAAGTAACACTAAAATCATCACCGTCGTCACGGTCGTGACGACATTTCCAATATAAAGCTTCATATTCCCCCTCCTATTGCTGCGCGATGGCCCAATCGAGCACTTTGTTTAAATTTTCAGCCTTCACGCGCTCGCCGTCGCGCATCATCATTTCCAGCATGTCGTCCTCCTCAGGGGTCCGCTCGGCCTTCTTCGCGAGCGCCTTCCCTACGGTTTTAACCATCATCTGCATCATTACTTTGTACGCGCCGTGAAGCTTTTTGATGTCAAAATTACCCTGAAGGGTAAACAACGGCGCTTGCGCCGGAATTTTATTTTTTGCTCTGACTTCCCGAACCTGCGTGCCGGTCTGCCCCATCCCAACGGCGCACACCGCCGATACGTCGTAATTTCTGGCCGCCTCCGCGTAACCCATAATTTTCCCGGCTCTGATCCATCCGAGATAAAGGACCGCCGTTCCCGGTTTAACGGCCGCTCTCGCTTTCTTCAAGCTGTACGCGGGCACAGCCAAACGCGCCGACAGCATTTCCGCATATTTTTGTGTGCTTCCCGTATTTGACGTGTAAACAATGGCTTTCATTTTAAATTCTCCTCAATTTGACAAATAAAAAAACGCAATACGAATCATTTTACAATTCGCACTGCGTCTTGGCGTCTGGCATTTCAACAATTTGAACGACCTGAAAATTCTTGGCGTCGATCAAGCTCTCTTTTTTGCATTTGGGACAGAACAGCGGAAAATGCGTGAGCACGGTGTCCTCTCGCAGCTGTACCCGGGTTTTCTGTCCGCAGTGTGGGCAATACACCCACTTTTTCCGAATGTGTTTATCTGGTATCACACGCCTTCTCCTTCAGTTTCGCCTGAAGCTTCACCGAAAACCGTTCGACATGCCGCTCGACCCTCGTTACAATGTCATCTTTGTCCGCGGCTCCGTCGTAAAGGCTGTACATCAGGAAAATCGGCCCGTAAAATTCCAGCGCAAGCTGTTCAGCTTCTGCCGCATCGTTCGTGAATCCCTTGAAGATCTCCGCCATATACGCGACGGGCTCACTGGCCAAATAGTGCTGATAAAGCTTTGCCATTTTCGGGTCCCGGTATTGTTCCAACGTCAGCATTTTCCGAAAACGGCTCGGAAAAGCCTCCTCAGTCCAATGCCGAAACTGCGCTTTCGTGAACGCCGCGATTTTGCTGAGCTCTGCCGTCTGATAGCCTTTAACCACATCTGTCATGCTGCCTTCCGGCATCGCGTATTGCTTCACCCTCTGCTGATCCATCTGATTCATTTTTTTGACAATACAATCGAGAATTTCCTGTTTTCCTGCGTAATGTTTGTACAGTGCGGCTTTGGTCACGCCAAGCCGTGCAGCGATGTCGTTCATCGACGTGCCCAGATACCCTTTCTTCGCAAACAACACGAGCGCCTCCTCTAAAATCCTGTCCTTCGTACTTTTCTCTTGGCACTTCATTCTATCCTCCTGTTGTTCTTAAATACCGCCGAATAAAAAAGCAGCACTTAGAATCAATTCGTGAAATTAAGCACAGCGTCTTCGCGTCTGTCTCGTACGAGTTACCTTTTGGTTACCTCTATTATAGTGACCGGACGGTTACGTGTCAAGGGATATTTTGAGCGCAAAAAAACCGAGACCTTGCGTATGCAAGATCCCGGTTGAGGGGTATCAAGAGAAAGGAAACGCGCGCCGCCTTAGAGCATGGAGAGGTAGCGGTCGCCGGTATCCGGCAGGAGCGCGACGATGGTTTTGCCCTTGTTTTCCGGACGTTTCGCCAGCTGGATTGCGGTCCAGACCGCAGCGCCGGAGGAAATCCCGGTCAGGATGCCTTCCGCTTTGGCGACGGCACGGGTCGTGTCAAAAGCGTCTTCATTGGTGACCGTCACGATTTCGTCGTAAATGTCTGTGTTCAAGGTATCCGGTACAAATCCGGCGCCGATGCCCTGGATTTTGTGCGGGCCGCCGTGGCCTTCAGACAGTACAGGTGAGCCAGATGGTTCGACTGCGACGATTTTGACGTCCGGTTTCTGAGATTTCAGATATTCGCCGACACCGGTCAGGGTGCCGCCGGTGCCGATCCCTGCGACGAAAATGTCGACTTCGCCGTCAGTGTCGCGCCAGATTTCAGGGCCAGTGGTTTCGCGGTGCGCCTTAGGATTGGCCGGATTGACAAACTGCCCCGGCACAAAGCTGCCCGGTGTCTGTTCGTGGAGTTCATTAGCCTTTTCAATGGCGCCCTTCATGCCCTTTGCACCGTCGGTCAAGACGACTTCTGCACCGTAGAGTTTCAACAGGTTGCGGCGTTCGACAGACATGGTTTCCGGCATCGTCAGGATAACTTTGTAGCCCTTAGATGCGCCGACAGCGGCCAGACCGATTCCAGTGTTCCCCGAGGTCGGTTCAATGATGGTGGCCCCCGGTTTGAGCTGGCCCTTTTCTTCCGCGTCCGTGATCATCGCCAGCGCGATACGGTCTTTGACCGATCCCGCCGGGTTAAAGTATTCCAGTTTGACGACGACTTTCGCGTCGAGGTCTTCGGCCTTTTCCACATGAGTTAATTCGAAAAGCGGCGTGTTGCCGACTAAATCTGATAAATTCTGATAAATTTTTGCCATTTGATGGTTACCTCCGAAATGTGAATCCAGTGTTTTCGTTATTTGACAGCAGCAAATGCGGTATCCAGCGCGTCGATTAAATCGTCGACATTTTCAATCCCAATAGAGAGACGAATGGTGTTCGGCTTGATGCCCTGATCCAGAAGTTCCGCTTCGTTGAGCTGAGAGTGGGTCGTGGAAGCCGGATGGATGACCAGAGATTTGACGTCGGCGACGTTGGCGAGCAGTGAGAAAATCGGCAGGTTGTCGATGAAGTCCATCGCGGTCTGGGCGTCCCCTTTGATTTCAAAGGTGAAGATGGAGCCGCCGCCGTTGGGGAAGTATTTGTCGTAGAGTTTGTGGCTCGGTTCGCTTTCCAGAGACGGATGATGCACCGCTTCGACCTGCGGATGGTGGCTTAAATAATCGACGATCTTCAGCGCGTTCTGGACGTGGCGTTCCACACGCAGCGACAGGGTTTCAAGGCCCTGCAGGAAGAGGAAGGCGTGGAACGGAGAAAGCGTCGCGCCCTGATCTCTCAGGAGAATCGCACGGATGTAGGTCGCAAAAGCGGCCGGGCCGGCGGCGTCGGCAAAGCTGATGCCGTGGTAAGACGGATCCGGTTCGGAAATCCATGGATAACGGCCGCTGGCCTTCCAATCGAAGTTGCCGCCTTCAACGAGGACGCCGCCGATGGCGGTACCGTGGCCGCCGATGAATTTCGTCGCAGAGTGAACGACAATGTCTGCACCGCGTTCAATCGGTCTGACGAGGTACGGTGTCGCGAACGTGTTGTCAATGACCAAGGGCAGGCCGTGTTTATGTGCGACTTCCGCCCATTTTTCGATGTCGATGATGTTGGAGTTCGGATTGCCGAGGGTTTCAGCGTAGAGCGCCTGGGTGTTGTCGTCGATTGCCGCTTCGAGGGCGTCAAAATCGTCCGGATCCACCCATTTGCCGGTGATCCCGAAATGCGGCAGGGTGTGTTCGAGCAAGTTGTAGGTGCCGCCGTAAACTGTCTTCGCTGAGACGATATTCTGTCCCTGATGGGCCAGGGCTTCAATGACGTAAGTGATCGCGGCAGAACCGGAAGCGGTCGCCAATGCTGCGGAGCCGCCTTCGAGGGCTGCGATCCGTTTTTCAAAAACGTCGACCGTGGAGTTGGTCAGTCTGCCGTAAATGTTGCCGGCATCTCTTAAGCCGAAGCGGTCCGCTGCGTGTTTCGAGTTGTGGAAAACGTAAGAAGTCGTCGCGTAAATCGGAACCGCTCTCGCATCGGTAACCGGATCCGCCTGTTCCTGTCCAACGTGTAACTGCAGTGTTTCAAATTTATAAGCCATTTTATTTCTCACTTTCTATGATTCTCTATTTAAATTTACTTGATTACGATGGATACCTTTGCCTTTTGGCTGTCTTTTATTATTAAGTTAACAACATGCGCTGCAGCAGCACATTCGTCCACTGGTGTTGGGTCTGAGTACGTGTCGAATCCAGTCGCTCTGACACGTCCAAACCGTTTCGTCATATCTGTGCAATTCGGCACCTCCAAAATTATTATTAAACATAGGACTTAAATATGTTATGGCTATATATTAAACCTATTTGATTACTATGTCAAGCCTAAAATAAAAAAAATCAGCTCCCTTAAAAAGAGCTGATTTTTTGAATCGCATTTTACCGGCGTCCGGACTTTCCGGGAATGGCCGTTCGGGTAAAAACGAATGTCGTTTCTGTCGAGCGTTTGGGATCGTAGCGGTAGCCGCTTAAGTCGAAAGCCTTCAGAGCTTCTGGATCCTCCGCCTGATTCTCGGCGAGGAAGCGTACCATTTCCCCCCGCGCCATTTTGACGTAAACCCCTTTTTGAACGACGCGGCCGTCCTTGAGCTCGCCGAACACACAGGTGATCATGCGGTCCCCGGGCTGAAGGTGCGGGGCGACGCTTTTGCTGTATTCCTTGGAAGCTAAATTGATCAGCACGCGGCTGTCGTCCATGACCTCTTGATACAGCCGGCTGCCCCAGAAATCGTAGAGATTGCGGCTGCCGTTCACAGCGGCCTTGGCCTGCATCTCGAGGCGGTAAGGGGTCACACCGTCCATCGGCTTCAACACGCCGTAAAACCCGGACAATATGCGAAGATGATCCTGAACGTAATCGTACTGGCGGCTTTCAAAAATGGTCGGCGCCATGTATTGGTACTGAATGCCGTCAAAGGCTAAAAGCGCCGGCGTCGACGCGCCGCGTAAATCCATCTGTTGCAAACGGCGGTGATTTTCTTCGGCGATGGCGTCGCTGCAGGCCCAGAGCTTTTTCTGTTCTGCGTAGCTGAGCCCCTGCATCCACTCCATGAGGATTGCCGTTTGATCGAGAAAAACCGGAAGGGCTGCCGCCCGGGGCGCGTCCGGGTCCTGAATCATCTGCTTGGCCGGTGAGATGATGATGCGCATCGCCTATGCCTGATTGAGCAGCGCGTCGTAGAGACGCCAGTCTTCATCTTTAAACACGTTGAAGACAACTTTTTCAACGCTGGTCTGCGGATGGGCATCCAGCCATTCGCCCACGGTGTGCACGGCTGTTTCTGCAGCCTTGTCCTGCGGAAAACGGAAGACCCCTGTCGAGATGCAGCAGAAAGCAATCGATTCGAGATCAGCCTCGTCTGCCGCTTCGAGACAGCTCCTATAACAGCTTTCCAGGGCCGCGACGTCTTCTTCGCGCAATGCGCCGCACACAATCGGACCCACGGTGTGGATCACACATTGACACGGCAGGTTGTAGGCTGGCGTCACCTTGGCCTGGCCCGTGGGCTCAGGGCCGGCCTGACGGTCCATCAGTGCGGCGCAGGCGTTACGCAGCTGCATGCCCGCCGCCGAGTGGATGGCGTTGTCGATGCAGTGATGGCCCGGAACGAAACAGCCGAGCATCTGATCATTGGCCGCATTCACAATGGCGCCGACTTTGAGCCGCGTGATATCGCCCTGCCAAAGGGCCAGACGGCTGTCCTTCTGGCAGGCCGGCAGCGCCGCCGCGTCCACGACCCCCTTTTCTTTAAGGAAGGATTGCAAAATGGCGTTTTGCAGATTTTCGACGATCACCGACATCGGCTTCGGCGGGCGGACGTTCATCAAGGCCCGCATCAGCGTGCGCTGCCCGGCTTCGTCATTGCCGTAGGCCGACGGGTCGATCGGCGGCGTCGGCGTTTCGCCGAGAAGCATTTGGTTGAGCATTTGAATCTGAGCTAAACGGTTCATGACCAATTGCTCCGATCAGACTTTCAATTCGACAGCTTCGGTGTCGATGTGGCCGCGGTTGGCGTCGAGCACCGGCTTGACTTCCCCTTCGAGGAATTCACTGACCTGCTGCGGAGCGCGGCCGATATAGAGTTCCGGATTTAATATATCCGGCACTTCGTCCGCCGTGATGCCGAAGGAACCGTCGGCCACGATGCGGTCCATCAAATCGTTGGGCTTGCCTTCTTCTTTCACCTGCGCACCGGCCTGCATAGAGAGCTGACGGATCTTTTCGTGGAGGTCCTGACGGTCGCCGCCGCGCTTGACCCCTTCCATGATGATGTTTTCCGTCGCCATAAAGGGCAGCTCGTTCATGATGTGCTGGTGAATGACCTTCGGATAAACCACGAGGCCGCTGCAGACGTTGTTGGCAATGCCGATGATGGCGTCGATGGCGAGGAAGGCTTCCGGAATGGCAATGCGCTTGTTGGCTGAGTCGTCGAGGGTCCGTTCAAACCACTGGGTAGCCTGAGTGATCGCCGGGTTCAGGCTGTCGACCATGATGTAGCGGGCCAGGGAGCAAATGCGTTCGCAGCGCATCGGGTTGCGCTTGTAGGCCATGGCCGACGAACCGATCTGGGATTTTTCGAAGGGCTCTTCCACTTCCTTCAGGTGCTGCAGCAGACGGATGTCCGTCGCAAATTTGGACAGACTCTGGGCAATGCCGGAGAGCACCGCCAAAATGCGGGCATCGAGTTTGCGCGGGTAAGTCTGGCCAGTGACGGCGAAGGTTTTTTCGAAGCCCATTTTTTCGGCGATCTTTTCGTCGAGGGCTTTGACCTTATCGCTGTCATTTTCAAACAAATCCATGAAGCTGGCCTGGGTCCCGGTCGTGCCCTTGGCGCCGCGCAGACGAATGGTCGAGAGCAGATATTCGAGATCGGCGTAGTCCATCAAGAGATCCTGCATCCAGAGGGTAGCGCGTTTGCCGACAGTCGTCAGCTGTGCCGGCTGAAAATGCGTGAAGCCGAGGGTCGGCAGCGATTTGTAGGCGTCGGCGAATTTCGCCATCTTCGCGATTAAATTGACGAGGATGCGCTTGGTGTGGCGCAGGCCTTCGGTGTATTGGATGATGTCGGTGTTGTCGCCGACGTAGGCCGAAGTGGCGCCCAGATGGATGATGCCTTTGGCCTTCGGGCACTGGTCGCCGTAGGTGTGCACGTGCGCCATGACGTCGTGGCGCAGTTTCTTTTCGTATTTGGCCGCCAGATCGTAGTCGATGTCGTTAATTTTCGACTTCAGCTCGTCGATCTGTTCGTCGGTGATGTCCAGACCGAGTTCCTGTTCGGTTTCAGCCAGTGCTACCCACAATCTCCGCCAGGTGGAGAATTTAAAATCCGCCGAAAAAATTCTGCAGATTTCCTGCGAGGCGTATCGCTCAATCAATGGATTTTCGTAAACTTCTTTGCTCATGGTACACTCCTTTAATTTGCTTCGGTGCCGAAAATGCGGTCGCCCGCGTCTCCCAGCCCAGGAATAATGTATTTATCTTTGTCGAGGTGGTCGTCGATCGCACAGCAGAAAATCGGAATATCCGGGTAGGCGCCGCTGATGCGCGCAATCCCTTCCGGCGCCGTGATGATCGCCGCGATGACAATATCCTTGCAGCCCTTCGCCTTCAGCTTTTCGACGGTATACTCAATGGAGCCGCCTGTCGCCAGCATCGGATCGATGATGATGCATTTCTGCGCGCGGATATCGCCGGGGAAGTTTTCGTAATAGGAAATTGGCGCGTGGGTGGTTTCGTCCCGTTTCACTCCGATGTTGAGAATCTGAACGTCGGGAAAAACCTTTGTAAATCCCGGAATCATCCCGACGCCGGCTCTGAGAATCGGCACAATGGCCATTTTCTTCGACGTGTCGATGCGTTTCTGGACCGTTTTGCGCATCGGCGTCTGGATTTCGACGTCTTTCATCGGCAGGGTCCGGCCGATTTCATAGGCCAGAAAACCGCTGATTTCCTTCACGATTTCTCTGAATTTTCGGGTATTGGTCTTCTTCATCCGAAGGACGGTCAACCGATCGGTCACCAATGGATTGTCAATCAAATGGACGTTTGCTGGAATTTCAAATGACATAGCTTCCTCCCTTGTTCATTTTGTATATGCCGCTTTTTTCTATTATAACCCCTAAATCGACGGGACTCAATTTTCATCGAAAATTTCGTAAACCCGCTGAATCGAACGCGCTTTGCCGCTGGTTTCATCGATGTCGATGAGCACCCCGTTGAGCTGCCAGGGCATCTGCCGTTCGATTTCGTAACGCACCGGCATTTTCCTGGTCAGCTGCTCGAGGATGATATCTGCCTTGACGCCGAGGACGCCGTTGAGCGGGCCGGTCATCCCCAAATCGGTGATAAAGGCCGTCCCTTTTGGCAGCACCCGGGCGTCCGCGGTTTGGACGTGGGTGTGGGTGCCCACCACGGCTGAGGCTTGGCCGTCGAGATAATACCCCATCGCAATTTTTTCGCTCGTCGTCTCAGCGTGGAAATCGACAAGCAGGACGTCGCTGTTTGCCAAAAGCGCCGGCACCACCCGATCCGCCGCTGTAAAGGGCGAGTCCAAGTTGTCCATGAAAGACTGTCCGGACATGTTGAGCACCCCGATGCGCACGCCGTCGTGGGTGTAAACGCAATGGCCCTGGCCCGGGGTCTTGGGCGGGTAGTTGATTGGCCGAACGATTCGCTCGTAGCGGTCGATATACGTCCGGGTTTCCCGCTGCTTCCAAACGTGATTGCCCATGGTAAGGACGTCGATCGGCGCGGCGAGGAGCTGTTTTGCGTTTTTTTCCGTCAGCCCGTTGCCGCCTGACGCGTTTTCGCCGTTGGCGACGACAAAATCGGCGCCCAGTTTTTCTTTAATCGATGGCAGATATTCCCGGACAATCTGGCGCCCCGGCCGTCCGACAATATCACCGATCATCAATATTTTCATGTCATTGACCTCAATGTCTCTTAAATTCATAAAAAAAGGAAGGTGAGTAACCTTCCTTTCTGATTATTTTGCGTAATCAACAGCCCTGGTTTCTCGGATCAAATTAACTTTAACATTTCCGGGATATTCCATTTCCGTTTCAATTTTCTTGGCGATGTCTCTGGCGAGCAGCGGCATCCCTTTGTCGTCGACATCATCCGGCGTCACCATGACCCGAACCTCACGGCCGGCCTGAATCGCGTAGGATTTTTCGACGCCGTCGAAGGAATTGGCGATCTTTTCCAGATCTTCGAGACGCTGGACGTAAGACCCGAGGGTTTCCCGTCTGGCGCCCGGACGGGCCGCCGAAATGGCATCCGCCGCCTGGATGAGCACCGCTTCGATGGTCTGCGGTTCGACATCGTTGTGGTGCGCTTCGACCGCGTGAATCACGGCCTTGCTTTCTTTGTGCTTCTTCAGCACGTTCACACCGATTTCAACGTGGTTGCCTTCAACTTCATGGTCGATGGCCTTGCCGATATCGTGCAGTAGCCCCGCGCGCTTCGCGATTTTCACGTTGGCGCCGAGCTCAGCGGCCATCATTCCGGCCAGATAAGACACCTCGATGGAGTGCTTGAGCACATTCTGCCCGTAACTGGTGCGGTATTTCAAACGGCCGAGCAGCTTGATGATTTCAGGATGCACGTTGTGAATGCCCGTGTCGAAGCAGGCCTGTTCACCGGTTTCCTTGATTTCATTGTCCAGCTCCTTGCGGCATTTGTTGACGACCTCTTCGATGCGGGCCGGGTGAATGCGGCCGTCGACAATCAGCCGTTCCAACGCCATCCGGGCAACTTCCCGGCGGACCGGGTCAAATCCCGAGAGAACGACCGCTTCCGGCGTGTCGTCGATGATGAGGTCGATCCCCGTCATCTTCTCAAGAGCACGGATGTTCCGGCCTTCACGGCCGATGATGCGCCCCTTCATTTCGTCATTGGGCAGATTGACGACCGAAATGGTCGATTCCGCGACGTGGTCAGCTGCGTAACGCTGAATGGACTGCGCCACGATTTCGCTGGCCCGCTTATCGGCGTTTTCTTTCGCCTCGTCCTCAATTTTTTTGTAGAGGACTGCGGCATCGGCCCGGGCTTCCCGGCCGACTTCTTCCATCAAGGTTTCCTTGGCTTCTTCCTTGGACATCCCAGAAACTTTTTCGAGCTCGGCAATCTTTTCGTCCATCATGCCCGCCAGCTTTTTCTGCTTTTGGTCCAGCTCGCGGCTGCGGCGGTCCAATTTTTCCCGCGTTTTTTCAAGATTGGCAGTCTTGCGGTCGAGATTTTCTTCTTTGTTCATCAGGCGCGATTCCATTTTCTGAATCTCGCTCCGACGCTCGCGGTTTTCTTTTTCGATCGCATCTTTAATGGACATGGCTTCTTCTTTTGCGTTGAAGAGCATTTCTTTTTTCTGATGTTCAGCGTCTTTTTTCGCGTCATCAATAATGGCGGCAGCGCGGTCTTTGGCCGCTCCGATTTGACGATCTGACACTGTTTTGTTTATCAGATACCCGGCAAAAAATGCAACGACAATGCAAATTGCCAGTATAACTGTCAGCATCTTTTTCACCTCCTGTTTTGATTTTTTTGTAAAGATTTTTAGACATTTATCTTTTTTATTTTACCCTTAATATACGCGAACGTCAACAAATTGCGACTTGATTCTTCAAGAGTTTTAAACCATTACAGATATTGTCCCACTCTGAAGCGATTGTAATTTTTTCAGGATTTGATAAAATATGAAAACAGATTTGAAAAAATAATTTGAAAGAAGATGTCAACTTGAAAACATTATTTGCAAAATACCGCCACAACGATCATGCCCTCGGCATATTTTTCATTGTCTGCTCCGCTTTCTGTTTTTCGTTGATGAGTCTGTTCATCAAACAAGCCGGCCCGCTCCCGACTTTTGAAAAGGCATTGTTTCGAAATCTCGTCGCCCTCATCGTCGCGACGGTGATCCTCGGCAGAACGGAAGAGGGCTTCCGCCCCCAGAAAGGCAGCGGCTTCGGCTTGTTTATGCGCGCCTTCTGCGGGACGCTGGGCCTGCTCTGCAATTTCTACGCCATCGATCGTCTCGGTCTGGCGGACGCCAATATTCTCAACAAAATGGCGCCGTTTTTCGCGATGATCGTCTCGGCTTTTATCATCGGCGAAAGGCCCAATAGGATTGAAATCCTCTGCGTCGTTCTCGCCTTCGTGGGCGCGGTCTTCGTCATCAAGCCTTCGGCCGGATTTGCGGCGAGCTTCCCGGCTTTCGTCGGCCTCCTCGGCGGCCTCGGCGCCGGCACAGCCTACGCCTTTGTGCGCAAGCTCGGCCTCCACGGTGAACGGGGCCCGGTGATCGTCTTTGCCTTCTCTTTGTTTTCAGTGCTGCTCTGCCTGCCCTTCACGATCCTCCACTTCGTGCCCATGACTGCCCGCCAGCTGATCTGTCTGCTCATCGGCGGAACGGCGGCAGCCGGCGGCCAGCTCACGGTCACCGCGGCCTACACCCACGCGCCGGCGATGGAAATTTCCGTCTTTGACTACACGCAAGTGCTGTTCGCGACGATGTGGGGGCTGTTCTTCTTCGGAGAAATCCCCGACCTGTGGAGCTTCGCCGGCTACGCCGTCATCATCGGCACGGCCGTGTTCAAATGGTATTACAACCTGCATTTAAAGAAGGCCTGACGCCATGACCCATTGGATTGCGCTCTATCATCTGACGATCGCCGCCGGACCGTGGTGGCAGGCAGCTGTGATCAACACACTGCTGGTGCCCCTTCTGATCGTCGTCCTCGGCCTTGGGATCCGCCTCGTCTGCCAGGCGGCGCTCCAGCTTTTGAGCTTAATCGTTCATCCGTCGGCTGCGTTGATTTTTGCCAACACCCTGACCTATCCCGGCGTCGTCCACCACGAGCTGGCGCACGCCCTTCTGGCTTGGCTGCTCGGTGCCAAAATTCAGCGCATCACGCTGCGGCCCACGGCAAACGCCCTCGGCTCGGTCAATTTCCTGCCCCGGGGCGGGCGCATCCGCCAATCGCTGCAGCTGACTTTGTCGGCCATCGCCCCAGTTCTCCTCGGCGTCCTCACCCTCTATCTCATCGGCCGTTTTCTCTGGTCCGCCTGCACCGCAATCCCTCTGCGCGTGCTCGTCGGATACCTGGCGGTCAGCATTTTTCTGCACATGGATTTGAGCGGCCAGGATGTCCGCACGGCCCTCGGCGGCCTGCCCGTCTGCCTGATGATTTTATTGATGATCTTTGTCTTTTGGCGCGTCGATTTAATCGCCGGCCTGCGCCTGATTTTGATTCACGCCTGGCAGTAATGCCCGGCATTTTTTTACGCATCATTTACACCGCAATGGTGTGAGTTTCAACGCTGAATCGGCGGATAAACAATTTATCGCCGCCGAACTCCCGTTCGTCGTCAGGCTCGTCCGCCGAAATTCCGGCCCGTTCCTTTGCCTTGTCTACGGCCTGTTGTGCCGAAGAAAAGCTTGTGTCCGGCATTACAAAACTGGCGCGAAGGCCCTTTTCGACAATGACCCCTTGTGTTTTTGGATCGATCTCGGAAAGTTCCCACACGTCTTCAACGTCTGTAACAATGTCGACTTTCGCCGTGATCTGATTGAGTTCTTCCGCCTCGACTGAAAGAAAGCGCGGGTCTTCTGACGCCGCCGCAATCGCGGTCTGCACAATTTCCCGGGAAATATCCGGCGCCGTCGGCCGAAAACTTCCGGCCCATCCCCGAGCCTCGCCGCTTTTTAAAAGCGTGACAAAAACGCCGGACGCCTCCACCGAATCGGTCATCCGCGTCACATCGGCGGGGTACTCTGCCTTGTACTTTTCGAGGAAGAGGGCCGCGTCGAGCTGGGCGTTTTCCCGAACCCATTTCTCGACGGCCGCCATCGCCAGCCCGACGTACGGGTCGGCGCCGCTGAGCACCTTCCGGTGAGCCGCTGTACGCCTGCTTTCGATCTGTGCAAGCAGGCTGTCGTAAGTTGGGTCGTTCCGGTCTAAATCGTAATCGAGACGGCTAACGCCGGACAGGCCGTCTTTTTCAAAACTGTGCCATGTGGTGTGAATCCCGTCGGTCGCACCGAACGCCATGAGATCTGCTGACAAATCGCCGCCATTTGCTGGTTTTTCCAAAAGAGCCATCAAACCGGATGGGTCCTGCCCTTCGAGGGCCGCAATAAAACTTTCGGCTTTCCGTTGATCGGCCGCCACGGCGATCATCACATCCCGATCGCCGGATTCAATGGCCTGGCGCAGAATCCGCCCTGCCCGGTACAGCGTCGTGTGGTCGACACCGCCGACGTTGATGACCACACTTTCGTGATCGGGGTAGACCCGGTCGATCGCGGTCACCGCTGTATTGAGCGGCTGCGGAATTACCGGCGTAATCTGATAGCGTTCGGCTTCGGTGTCGTTGATGAACACCGCATCGACCCCCGCTTCGTTGAGGCGGTCGTGAAAATCGTTCATCAGATTGAGATCGCCCGTCATTTGGAGCCAGCGGTCCCCGCATTTGCCCATAAGCCCCGGCTGGTAAAGCACGGCCAGCGCATCGGTAAAGCTCGGCTCGCCCGGACCAATGTAGACGATCGTTTTGGGCGCCGTTTTGGCAACGCTCAATGCCAGATCCCGAACCGCCCGGTCCCATTGGGGACGGGTATCTGCCAGATTCGCGATTTGCGAATTGTTAAACCGTGGAAAAAATGCAATGCCTTTTAAATACATATTGTTTCCGCCTTTTTTGTTTTTTATATTTTTCAAAGTATTCTATGTTAGTATATTCCATAAATAATTGCAATATCCAATTTTTGAGAAAGGAACCTCAAAAAAATGTCTGAAAAATTGACTCACTATTACTGTGCGCAGAACCTCGCGCACGAACTTGACGCGCAGTCGCCCCTTGGGATCGCGGTCGATTCCCATCCCGACGCTTTTTATCTCGGCGCGGAAGGACCGGATTTCTTCTTTTTCGATCTGATTCCCTCTCCCGGGCATCCTTCTCATATGAAATACGGCAGTCTGGTCCACAGCCACGACGTCGACGCCTTTTTTCATCAGGGCTTATTCTACACCCTGAAGCTTCAGGATCCCTTTGAACGGGACACCTGTCTGGCTTATTTGATGGGCTTTTCTGTCCACCACGAGCTCGACGCCAAAACCCACCCCTTTATCTATTACCACACCGGGCAATACCAGCACGACAAGGCCACTCGGGTTTTCGCCTACATCCACACCTATTACGAGGTGCTCCTCGATACGGCCTACCTGCAGTACGAACGGGGGGAACTGGCGACGGACTTCAATTTTAAGCGGCTGTTCCGTATTTCCAACGAAGAGGCCAAAATTCTCGGCCGCATGATGGAAAGTATCTTCACCGTCGTCTTCAACAAGCCCCTCGACGTCTTCGATTTCACGCGCGCAGTCCGCGCCGCGCACGTCGTCGCGGGATTGACCGGCGACCCCACTAACCGCAAACGCAATATCCTGCGCCGCCTCGAAAAACTGGCGCATCAGGAATTGCTCATCAGCCGGGAATTCTACCCGCCCTACACCAATGAGCCTGTCGTCTTAAACATGGATCACCACACGTGGCAGCACCCGGTCACCGGCGAGTCCTCGACCGCGTCCTACATCGATCTCTTTAACAAAGCGGCTGCCCGCTCGAAAACCGCCGCGGATTTTATCGCCGCCATCCTCGACGATCCCGATGCTCTGACGCGGGATGCGGTCCACGATATTTACGGCAACCGCTCTTATCTGACCGATCTCGATCTGAACGATGACCAGACCATGACCCATTTTGATATCATCTTCTTGAAAAACCCGTCGCTGCTGAAGGGCTTTTAAAGCCGTCCTGCGCAGTCGTCAAAAAACGTCCCATTTGATTTGACATTCAACCAAATGGGACGTTTTTTATTGTTCAGCTTCAAAGGCTTCGTCGTCGGCTAACAGCACGAGCATGTCGTCTTCGGTCAGCTTGATATGGCGCAGCGCCGCACGGCTGGCCCGCTGGGCGTCGTGGGTTTCAATTCCCGCGATAATTTCGTTGTGCTGGCCTGGCAGCGGTTTTTTCATGGCGATGCGCCTGACGTACTCGACGCGAAACCGCAGCATCTGCTCGCGAAGGGTGTGAATCATATTTTCAAGGCGCGTGTTGCCCGAGGACTGATAAAAAGCTTCGTGAAACAAAATATCGTTGTTAATGATACCTTCGCCGTCATTTTTTTCGACGCATTCTTCAAATTTCTGGTTGCTGCGCTTCATCTTTTCAAGATCCTCCTGGCTGGCCCGCTGGGCGGCAAGCTCAGCGACGAGGGCTTCGAGGGCGCCGCGGATTTCCATCATCTCCCGCAGGTCTGTGATCGACATCGGCGTGACGTAGGCCCCTTTGCGCGGCACCATCTTGACCAAACCCTCGAGCTCCAGCTTCCGAATGGACTCCCGCACCGGGGTCCGGGACACGCCGAGGGCATTGGCGAGCTTGACTTCCATCAGCCGCTCACCAGGCTTTAATTCGCCATGCACGATGGCGCTGCGAATCGTTTCAAACACCACTTCCCGCAGGGGTTTGCAAGAATTTGTATCCATCTTAAGTGTCGTGTGTTTTTTTGATGTTGCTTCCATATTTGCCTTAATTCTTTCCTTAAATTCCAGCTGTAAATACAATATTTTGTCCGCTATTGAAGGCCGCTGCGGCCTGACGCGCCGCCTGGGCCGTTTTAAAATAACCGATCATCGTGGACCCGCTGCCGCTCATTCTGGCCATCCAGGCACCTGCGGCGCGCATCTTATCGCCAATCGCCGCGACATCCGGGTATTTTTCAAAAACCACCTTTTCGAAATCGTTGGCGCAAAGTGTCGATAAGGCGTCAAAATCGCCGGCCGCTATCGCCGCGCGCAGTGCACGATCGTCAAAAAGCGTGTGCTGCTGTGCTGCGTCCATCGCTGCAAAAGCCGCGGGCGTCGCGATGGGAATCGGCGGTTTGACGCCCAGGATGCCAAAGGACGGAAAGGACGGCAGCGGCGCGATACATTCGCCGATCCCCGTGACCACCGCCGGTGTATTGACCAGACAATAGGGCACGTCCGCGCCGATTTTAACCGCGATCTGCGTCATCTCCTCTAAACTCAGCGACAAGTGCCACAATTGGTCGAGCCCGCGGATGACGGCTGCGGCGTCGGCTGAGCCGCCGGCTAAACCGGCCTGCATCGGAATCCGCTTGGTCAGCCGGATCGCTGCACCAGCTTGAACCCCGCAAATGCGCTGCATCAGCTCAGCGGTCCTGACGATCAGGTTGTCCGGCCCGGCGGGCACGTCCGGATCACTGCAGACTAAGGACAGCTCCGGCGCCGCATCAAAAGTCAGCACATCGGCGAGGGTCTTCGCCGAAACGTTGACCATGTGCATCAAATGGTAGCCGTCATCCCGGTGGCCGGTGATATGCAAAGACATATTGATTTTTGCTGGCGCTTCTTCTTGAATCATATCTCTTTCAACCTTTTTCAAAATACTGTATACAATTATAGCATTTTATAAAAAGAATACAAGATTTCTTTTGAAAGGGTCGGCGTCCTTTTCCCTTTCTTTTCGTTGATGTATCCTTTATAATAAGCTTAAGTTATATCATTTATTCATTTAAGGAGATTATCGTGAGTATTTTTTTCCAGAACGATTGGGAAAAACCGCTGAAACACGAATTTGCGCAGGATTATTATCAGCACCTGCGCCAATTTCTGATCCACGAATATAAAACCCGGCAAATTTATCCCAACCCCTACGACATTTTCAACGCCTTCCACTACACGGCATTCGCTGACACCAAGGTGTGCATCATCGGACAGGACCCGTACCACGGTCCCCATCAGGCCCACGGGCTCTGCTTTTCTGTCCAGCCTGATGTGACCATTCCGCCTTCGCTTCGCAACATCTACAAGGAAATGCACGACGATTTAGGCTGCCCGATTCCCAATCACGGCTGCCTCGTGAACTGGACGAAAGAAGGGGTGCTCCTCCTCAACGCAGTGCTGACGGTCCGGGCGGGGCAGCCGGCTTCTCACCGCGGCAAGGGCTGGGAAATCTTCACCGACCACGTCATCGAAATGCTCAATGCCCGGGAGACCCCGGTGGTCTTCATTCTCTGGGGCGCCTTCGCCCAGTCGAAAATCCCCATGATTACCAACCCCCAGCATATGATCATCAAATCCGCTCACCCGAGCCCGCTCTCTGCCAACCGCGGCTTTTTCGGAAGCCGCCCATTTTCCAGAACCAACGCCTTTTTGAGTCAAGTGGGGCTCGAGCCGATCAATTGGGAAATTCCGCCGATTGAGGATACCCAGGCCGCTGCGGCCTACCTGCGCGCGCACCACCCCGGTGTTTTCGGAAAGAAAGTCGAGACTCCTTCATCATGACCGCGATCGAATTAAACTGCCTTTGGGCTATTCACCACGCGCTGTCCTGTCCGGCGCTCAATACCTTCTTCAAAGGACTCACCTTACTCGCCAACAGCGGGCGCATCTGGATTGCGTTCTGTCTGGTGCTGATCCTTTTTCCCAAAACGCGCATTGCCGGCGTGCAAATCGCGTTGGCGCTGGTGCTCACATCGATCGTCGTCAACCTCGGAATCAAACCCCTTGTCGGGCGGACCCGCCCCTACACCGCGGCGCACTTCACCACCATCGTCCCGCACCCCATGGGCACTTCTTTTCCATCGGGACACACCGCCGCTGCGTTTTCAACTGCGTGGGCCTTCTTCCTGTGTTTTAGAAAGCGTCATCCTGGCTGGTGCGCGTGGATGCTCATCCTCGCAGGGCTTGTGGGGTTCTCCCGAATGTATTTATTCGTCCACTATCCCACCGATGTGCTCGCCGGCGCGGCCGTCGGCATGCTGATCGCAGCGGCAGTATGCAAAATCTTCAGCCATCTGGCTGATCAGCCGGATGCCGACCGAAAAATTGACACCCACCCATGATTCGCCCTTTCACCTCTTGGAGGCCGTTATGAAAATTCAAAAACGCCAAACCCTGGCCGGACTGATCAGCGTCCTGCTGATGCTCATCACCCTGCTTCGCCACCTGCTCTTTCTCGGCCACGCCCTTTCCTACCGCGCCCTTTGGGGCACCATGGTCACCAACCTGCCGTCGATCAGAGCGGGGGCCTGGATTTACGTCATCTTTCTGTTAATTGCCATCGCGGTGACCTTTCGGATGGCCAGACGGCCTTTCCTTAATCGCCGCGGCCGCCGCCTGATCCCCTCGCCGCCTTCAGCCGGCCTTTGGATCGGCAATATCTTCGCCGTCGTGCTGATCTTTCTGACTGCTGTGGCCTGCACGCGCAGCGACGTCTTATCTGTCCGGGTCGGCTGCGGTATTCTGACGTGGTTCAATTTTATCGACGGGGTCTATTTCCTCTACACGAGTGTTCTAAGACAAAAACGCGCGAAAAAAATCGCCCGTAAACGCAAACAGCATCGATGAAACGCGTTTCACGCCCTTGAAATCTGCGGCCCTTGCGCTATAATAAGGGCGAAAACTACATCACAGATGTAATGATTTGGAGGATATTGATGTCAACAGGTATACTTATTGTTTCGCACAGCGAAAAACTCGCTCAAGGCCTTGTGGAACTGGTCAGCGAAATGGGAAATGAAAATGTCATCATCCGCGAAGCCGGCGGAACTTCGGACGGTCGTCTTGGCACCGACGCCGTTCGCATTCAGGAAGCTTTAGAAAGCAGCGATTTCGAAAATTGCAAATCGATTTTAATTTACTGTGACCTCGGCAGCTCGATCATCAGCTCTGAAATGGCAATTGAAATGATCGACGACGACGATCTGACAGAAAAAATTCACCTGGTGGACTGCCCCCTCGTGGAAGGCGCTTTCACCGGTGTGGTCCAGGCCTCAGTGACTGACGATGTCGATGAAATCATCAACGTTTCAAAACAGGCCCGGGACATGCACAAGGGCGACGACGCGTAATTTCTCCTCGTCACTTGCAAAAGGATCAGCGCTCTGGTCAAAGAGCTACTGATCTTTTTTTGTTTTGATTTCAGCAGCACCGCCACAATAAAAAACACGACCGGCGCACCGATCGTGTCGATTTCTCATATGAATTAAAATGGCGGAGAGGGAGGGATTCGAACCCTCGATACGTTTATATACGTATACACGCTTTCCAGGCGTGCTCCTTCAACCAGCTCAGACACCTCTCCATCTGCACTGCTCTACGAGCAATTTGTTATTCATTTTTGAGACGAATGATATTATAACCAAAGTTTTTTATTTTGTCAAGCCAAATTTAACACAAAGTCAATCTCTTTGTGCTATGCTGGGAAATAAATTTTAGAAAGGAGGAGGACGAGATGTTTTCTGTTTTCAGCACATTGTCCAGTCTTAAGGCCTTTTTTCGCGGCTTCGGTCTTTGGACGCCTCTGGTGTTCCTGATCCTGCAGGTGGTTCAAGTCGTCATCGCGCCCATTCCCGGCGGGCCGCTGACTGTGCTCGGCGGCATGCTCTTCGGCTGGTGGCAGGGCTTTCTCTTAAGCGCAGTCGGGGAAATTTTCGGCTCCTGCCTGGGTTTTCTCATCACCCGGAAAATCGGAGCGTCTTTCCTGAGACGCTTTGACAAAAAAGACTGGTCGAAAAAGCTTTTAAATCTGAACGAAAAGAAACTCGACGCGATCCTCTTTATCATCTTCATTCTGCCCGGCTTTCCCGACGACATCGCCTGCCTCGCAGCGGGGCTGACGCCCATGCCCTTCCCGACGTTTTTAAAGCTCTGCCTGCTCGGCCGCCTGCCTGGCTTTTTGCTCAATTCTCTGATCGGCGCGGGCATCATGCTGGACAATCATCGCCTGACCTTCGTCCTCCTCGCGGCTTATCTCGCGATCGTCGTCCTCGTTTACTGGTGCTTTCACGGCCGCGCCAACCGGCTCATGGCGCGCCATCAACAAAAGCCTAACAAATGATCATTTTTCTGTTATACTATAAAGACAATCCTAAAGAGAAAGAGATAACTGCATGCAAAAAAAAATTGCCCGGTGGATTTTTTATTTTCTCGGACTGCTGATCCTGTCCCTCGGTATCGTCCTGAACACCAAATCCCAGTTCGGCGTAACCCCCATTATCTCCCTGGCTTACTGCTACGCGACGATTAAAAGCCTCAATTTCGGCAATGTTTCTTTTGTGCTCTACTGCATCCTCGCCGCGATCGAATACGCCGTTAAAGGCCGGAATTTCAAGCTTTACGACCTGCTTCAAATCCCGCTGTCGATCATCCTCACCCGGTTCTTCAACCTGTTTGGTGCGGTGCTGCCGGATGTGACCTCGATATCGGCACGAATCGTCTGCCTGATTTTCGGCATCGCTCTGACCGGCATCGGCGCCGCGATGAACGTCAACACGCGGCTGGTCCCCAATCCCGGGGACGGCATCGTTCAGGCCTTTGCGGACCGTCTGCACCAGCGCCTGGGCAACGTTAAAAACGTGTTCGATCTCGTCTGCGTCGCCTTGACCTGCCTCATGTCCTTCGTCCTGACCGGCGGCATCGTCGGCATCGGCATCGGCACCGTCGCCGCCATGATCGGCGTCGGACGGTTCATGTGGCTGTACAATCAGTTCTTCAAAGCCCGCCAGCTCGCTGCCACGGGCCTTTCAGAATAAATCTTTACCACCCAAACAGAAAGGAGCGCCTTTTTTCCAATGAAAATTATTGTCGACAACGATACCACGCCGCGGGACCAGCGCAAACTTTGCGACACCCTCTCAAAAGAATGCCACATTCCCGCTGAGGGCGTCAGTGGCCTCTCGTCGGACGACGAACATTACAAAGAGGATCGGCGGGCGCAGATCGCCGAAATTTTAACCCTCGAGGACATTGTCGTCACCGGCGACTTCGAACTCGCCCAAGATCTGCTCCCGGAGGCCTTAGCTGTCGTCAGCCCTGAGGGGATTGTCATCACCCCGGCCAATATCAACACCCTGCTCTACGAGCGCTATCTCAGAGAAAAGAATCCGCCGAAAGCCTTGAGCCGCGAGGCCGCCGCCAGACGCCATCACGACGAAATCGACCGCTTCACGACGATTCTCCTCGATTTGATCGCTCCCCTCGACACCACTTATTACGAATAAAGAGCGGGATGCACTTCGCTGTTTTCACTAAAAAAAAGTCTGAGCCAATTCAAAAGCTCAGACTTTCAGACTGTAGACAAAGTCTAGGGCAAACGCTCTAGGCTTTGTTTATTATCGCAATCATTTTTCACCTGTTGCCATACAACCGTGGTAAAATAGCAATAATAGAAACAGGCCATGCATTCAGTA
>NZ_VUMO01000014.1 GCF_009696145.1 Pseudoramibacter porci | reverse complement strand
CACTCAGGACCGAATCGTCCTATATTTCGATTTCAATTTATAAATCTACAAATTGCAGCTTGATATTAAATCAAACGAGGCTCCTGAGTATTTTCTCAGAGCCTCGTTTGTCTACAGTCTGAAACCAGATGGTTCAACCATCTGGTTTTTGTCGTAATGACGGGCGTTATGCTTCTTTGGGCTGAAATGAAAACCAATCGTCGCCGGACAACGCTGGGCAGTTTAAAATGAACTGGGTGTCGTTGTCTTGATCGCTTTCGGTGTCGTTGCCCATACTGTCGGCGAATTCAGTGACGAAAGCTGTGACTTGGTCCTTGCCCTTTTGGAGGGCGGCCAAAGCGGCCGGCGGCAGCGCGAAGGGCAGCGCGGGGTCGGTGTCGGCTGGGCGCTTTTTGTCCGAGCGCTTCTTGGCGTGCGTCAGAACGAATCGCGAAAGGGGGTTCGCCTTCAAATCGGCGATGACGTCGGCGATCGTGCAGGTCTGGCGGAACATCAGGGCGCCGTCGTCCCTTCGCTTGGCGATTAGGCTCGGCAGCATCCATTTGACAATCGCCAGAATCAGCCGCCCGCCCCGTTTGGCGGACAAGTCGACGAGGGGCGTCCGGCCGTCTGAAGGGATCAGGTTTAAATTTTTCTGAATGCCGTCGGCGCCGAGAATCTTACTGACCGACAGGGTCTGAGCGTAATCGCCGGCCAGCGCCATTACCAACTCGGTGAAGATGCTGGTGTAGGCGTCGGTCAGGCCGCCCTCAGCCAGAAAATCCCGGGTGTGCAGCGCCCAGTCCTCATGGGGCGTGCCGTCGAGCCCGGCGAGGTGGCGCTGATAAATGTAATTCGTGTAATCCAGAATCGTCCGGCCGTTGGTGACGTCGACCCGGCTCATCGCGCCGACTGTGCGGCGCAGCAGACTGTCTCGGACGTCGGGGTTGAGGCTGAAAAGCTTTGGAATTACGTCGTCGAGGGCGCCTTCGATGCCCTGGGCGTTGACCGACACGTGGATGCCGGCCTTTTTCATTCGGCGGTCCTGCACGTGCAGGCGCTCGACCAACAGTCCGTCGATGGCGTTCACGATTTTGTTGTGGTATGCCGCTTTTTTGTCAGGGTGGGTCTTCAGATATTTGAAGAATTTGCGCAGGTTGTGGACCGCGGTGGTTTCCAGCATGTTCGTGTCAAATCCGTATTGCTTCGCGTAGGCCGTCATGTTGTGGACCGTTTGGGTCTCGCCGGTTTCCGGATTGACGAAGGTGCCGGCGTCGGTGTGGATCAAGGTGTGGACGTCAAAGTTTTCGCGGGTCTGGCCGTCCATTTCCTTTCGGGTCACGGTGACGATGCGCGCCGGAGATGGGTAGCAGATCAGCGAGGCGGTTTCGATGTCGAAGAAGCTGCGGCCCTTTTCGGTCGTCATTTTTTGGATATCGTTGGCGTGCATGTGCCCGGTGAAGACGCCGTCCATGCCAGCGTCGGCGAGGGCCGTCGAAATCCGTTCGTACTCAGGAATTAAGTAAGCAGGCATGGCCTTGGGCTCCATCGAAAAATGGGGCAGGAAGCCGTGGTGGCCGAGGCCGATGACCGTGTCGCCTTGAGCCTTCGCCGCGCGGGTCTGCTCGAGCACCCAGGCCTCGAGCTCGGGGGTGAAAATGCCGGCAGTCTGGTTTTCGTCGATGCCGCGGACCGTCGCGTCTGCGCTGTAACGGTTGGTGTCCATCACGATGAGGGTGAAGCCCGGCTTCGGGCGTACGCAGTAGGACAGGCCGCAGCCCAGCTTCCCCTCCGGCGGCACGAAGCGCTTCACCTCTGTGGCGCCGAAGCGTTCCGGCGCGTAGAGGTCCCCAAAGATGGCGGGGGTGGTGCGCCCGGCGGGTACGGCTTTGCCGTTTGGCGTATTGAAATTCGTGGCGTCCGGGTTGTTGATGTCGTGGTTGCCCGGCGCGGCGAACACCTGGGCGCCGGTATCCCGGGCGAACTGCTCGAGAATGGCCGCGATCGCCTCGTGGCATTCCCATTCGCCGTCCTTGGTCAGGTCCCCGGCGATCATCAGTACGTCCGGGTCCTGCGCTGCCAAGCGTTTCAGCGCCGCTTTCAAAAAGGCGTCGCTTTCGTTGTACATCTTGCGGTCGCTGTTGCGGTGCTCGGTGTAGTTCGGCGTGTCGGCGATCAATGACGGCGCCAGATAGTGCAGGTCGGCCAGAACGGCGATCTTCAGGGCCTGATGACGAGTGTTGGACTGATTTTGATCTGTAGTGTTCATGACATCATCTTCTCTTTTTCTAGTCAATTTATTTTCAGCCCCATTTTAATCATTTTTTCAAGATTTTGCAATCGCCTGAAAGTTATTTTCAAGTAAAAAGCATTGTTTTCAATCCAATAAAAAAGCAGGCTGAAAGTAAGCCTGCTTATTGAAGAAGGAAAAGTGGCATCAATCGGAAATGTCGAAGTCCAATTGGACGTTAACGGTGTAATCCGGGCAGAGGACCTCGGTTTTTTTGACAATTTCCTGGTACAATTGTTTCCGATTGGGCGCGTCGTAGCTGATGATGATGTCGAATTGCAAGGCCTTTTCCGTCTGGTCGAGGAAGAAGCCGTGCATCTGCAGCACGTCGGGATAGTCTTCGAGCAGATCGCGAACCGCTTTTTCGATACGCACCGCTTCCGAATTTTCGGTATTTTTCGCGTAAATCGAAATACCGGCGAGGATGATGTGGTGGCGGGCGAAGACAGCATCGGAGACGTCACGTTCCAGGCTGTCGAGTTCAACGGCGGTCATCGTGTCGGGCACTTCGATATGCACGGAGCCGATCTGGCGGCTCGGGCCGTAATTGTTGACGATCAAGTCGTAGGCGCCTTCGACGCCGTCAACCTGACAGATGGTCTGCTTGATGCCCTGGGCGGTCTTGGCGTCGATGCGTTCGCCGAGGATTTGGCTGACCGTATCCCGGAGGATGTCGATCCCGGCTTTCACGATGAAAACCGAGATGACGGCGCCGAGCCAGGCTTCGAGACTGATGCCGAAAATCAGATAAATCGCGGCGGCGGCCAGTGTCGACGCGGAGATGATGGCGTCGTTGAGGGCGTCGCTGCCCGAAGCGACCAAAGCATCAGAGCTGACCTTTTGGCCGGTCCCCTTGACGAAAAGACCCAGGATAATTTTTGCGACGACGGCCACGGCGATGATGATCAGGGCGATGGCGGAGTAGTCCGGCGCGACCGGATGGATGATTTTCTTCACCGATTCGACCAGCGAGGAAATCCCGGCGTAGAGGACAATCACGGCAATGATCATTGCACTTAAATATTCGAGTCGGCCGTAGCCGAGGGGGTGCTTTTTGTCCGGCGCCTTGCCGGCGAGCTTGGTGCCGACGATGGTGATCACCGAGGACAGCGCGTCGCTCAAATTGTTGACGGCGTCCATGACCACGGCGATTGAGTGGGAGAGCAGACCGACTGCGGCCTTGAAGGCCGCCAAGGCGATGTTGGCGAGGATGCCGACGACGCTGGTGCGAACAATGATTTTTTCACGGTTATCGTTCATTTTAATTTCAAGCCTTTCATTTGGATCAGGTGTCTAGAATCTTGTAAAGCAGACGGTAGAGGGTCTGGGCCTCGTCCGAGTCGAGGGGCACGCAGCGGCCGACCTTCAGCGGGACGTCGGCAAGTTTAGCCTTCATTTCCCGGCCGAGGTCGGTCAAGTCCACCACGACCCGGCGTTCGTCGTCAGGGTCGCGGTGGCGGTTGACGTAACCTTGTTTTTCCATTTTCTTGAGCATCGGCGTCAGTGTGCCGTTGTCGAGGTGGAGCCGGTTGCCGATTTCACCGACCGTGAGGCCGTCCTGCTCCCAGAGCACCATAAAGGTGATGTACTGGGTGTAGGTCAGGCCGAGGGGCTTGAGGTAAGGCGTGTAGGCGCCGACGATTTTCCGAGCGGCCGCGTAGAGGGGGAAACAGAGCTGGTTGTCCAGCTTCAGGGCTTTGTCTGGATCGTAGGGAGTCATTTCAGTCATTAGATCAGCGCTTCCACAGCGGCGCGCACGGTCTTCATGTTGGTTGTCGGTTCAAAACGGTCGACGACGTTGCCGTCCCGGTCGATTAAGAATTTCGTGAAGTTCCATTTGATTTCAGCGTTGTTTTTGTAGTCCGGATCGATTTTTTTGAGCATGGTGCTCATCATCAGCGCCTTCGGGCCTTTGCCGAAGCCGGCGAAAGTTTTCTGGCTCTTCAAATATTTGTAGAGGTCCAGCGCGTTTTCACCGTTGACATCGCTCTTGGTCATCTGGTCGAACTGGGTGTTGTAGTTGAGGGTGCAGAAGTCGTGGACTTCGTCATCGGTGCCCGGTGTCTGGCCGGCGAACTGGTTGCAGGGAATGTCGAGAATTTCGAGGCCCTTGTCGTGGAAGGCTTCGTAGATTTCTTCCAAGTCCTTGTAGTGCGGGGTGAAGCCGCAGCCGGTCGCAGTGTTGACAACGAGGACGACCTTCCCTTTGAAATCGGACATCGGCAGCTTGGAACCGTCGCGTTTGGTCACAGCGTAATCGTAAAAATTGCTCATTTCAGCCTCCTATATATCATTCATTTGGATTCGTATCATTATTTTTATTTGAAGCAATTATATTTTATCAAATACTTTTGGAATGTCAATACTTTTTTGCGTTTCTTAAATAAAAAAGATCGCGGGGCGGGATTGTGATCATTTGTTATAATAAAAAACGAATCAAGCGAGTAGAAAGGAGACCACGATGCCCTTTTGGAATCCATGGCACGGGTGCACAAAATGCAGCCCGGGCTGTGCACACTGCTACGTCTACCGGCGGGATGAAATGTACGGAAAGGACGCGTCCATTGTCACAAAGACGGCGGCTTTCGACCTTCCGGTACGCAGGGACCGAAGCGGCCATTACAAGCTCAAGCCCGGAGCCGGGACGGTGTACACGTGTTTCACGTCCGATTTTTTCCATCCGGCGGCCGATGCGTGGCGAGCGGAGGCCTGGGCGATGATGCGCGCGCGTTCCGATTTGCGTTTTTATTTCATCACGAAGCGGCCGGAACGCATCGCAGACCAATTGCCGGAAAACTGGGGAAATGGCTGGGACAACGTGTACATCTGCTGTACCTGCGAAAATCAGGAGCAGGCGGACCGCCGCCTTCCGGTTTTTCTGGTTCTGCCCTTGCGCCACAAGTCCATCATCCACGAACCGATGCTCGAGGCCATTCACATTGAAAAAGTTCTCGCGCAGTATCACGACGCAATCGAGAGCGTCTCTTGCGGCGGCGAGTCCGGCCCGGACTCCCGACTCTGCGATTACGACTGGATTCTCACAACTCGGGACCAATGCGTCCATTACGGCGTGCCTTTTCATTTTCATCAGACCGGGCGGCTTTTCAAAAAAGACGGCAGAATCTACCGCATCAAAAGGCGGGATCAGGAGACACAGGCATGGAAGGCCGGCATCGATTTTGAAGGGTAAATGGTGCTTTGCAGGGAAGTGTGGATTTGTCGACCACGTTGTCAACATATCCACAGTGTCATTTTTTGTATAGGCGTGAGGTGTGGAAAAATTGATATTGATAAAGAGGGATAAATAAAAAATCTGCCGTCCAATTTATACTGAACGGCAGATGGAAACATTTACGCATTGAGGGCATTTTCAGCATCCTTGTAAATGACAGGATTAATAATATTTGTAATTTTTTCAGATGCTTCAGTCAATTGTCCTTCTTTGGAAAGAATAGGGGTATCCAGGACGGCTTTAATTGAACAGGCGAGAGCAGCTGCTTCTGCGACAACTTTTTTGGAAGTGGGACGATAATGGCGGTAGTCATCACCTTCTATTTGAAAGATGTGTTCCATTTTCCAAATGAGTGGCAGAAAGTAAGCGTCGAGTCGGGCAAGCAATTCATAAAACATGTAACTTCGTCTTCGGATAGCGATGCATTGATCAGAGGCGGTATTCAAAGAAGTGACAATTTTATCGGATTCAGCCTTATTTTTCAGCGCGTTTTCCAAGCTTTTTCCGGCTTTGTTGTCGACTATAAATCCCATGACCATGAGTGCTGGACCGGCAACGAGCCCACCAAGCACTGCGGTACCAAGGGCCATACCGCCTCCACCAGCGGCCAACGAACCGCCGCCGAAAAACGCGAGTGTGGCATTCATTGAGGCAGCGCCGCTCAACGAGGAAATCGCTGTGCCGGTTGATGCGGCGGCAAAGGTCTGAGCGGCACTCCAGGCGCCGAAAGCAGTCAGTGCGCCGCCGGCCGTTCCCGCAGCTGCACCGCCGACGACGTCCAGCACGAGATTACTGAGTTCCTTTAATTCCTTAAAACTGGTCTGGTCGATTTTTAAATTTTTAATTTCATCCAAACCGAGCGAGTCTGCGAAATCGACATTCTTAATTTTGGTAAAGGTATCGAGAAACGCGTGAATACTGTTGTTTAAAATAAATATTTTTTCTTGTCCGAGGTTGGCTAAAGATTCTTTGACTTCCGCGCGTTTTAAATTTAGTTGGTCCCGAGCCTCCTTTATCTGGTCGTTGGCGTATTGATTAATGGTTTTGGCATTAGCTTGATGGTTGTACGCTTGAATGTCCTTAGTGACGCCGACACTGGCTGTAGCAATAGCGGCAGCGATAAAAAATACTGGCAGCATGACTTCCTCCTTACACGTCAGCGATCAGCTGATGAATCGACTGCATGATAATGGCTTCACGATTTTCCAATTCTTTCACCTGAATTTGTACTTCGGCGTATGGCCGCTGACTTGCAGAAAATCGTTTTTTCTCACTTTGTATCGCGAGCAGCGTTTCCATCGCTTCGAGCATTTCTTGAAGTACAGCATCACTGATATCCCATTTCCGCATTATCGCGTCGATGATGCGCTGTTCGGTGTCAGAGTGAAGCCCATCGCTGTAGGAAACGACGATCAAATTCCAGAGCAGCTGACGTGCCTTGATGCTCTGATCTGGCGATTCGATATGGTCGTATTCGAGATCGAGAATCACTGCTTCGTATACCAAATCGCCGTAAGCTTTTTCACCGGCGTGTACGAGAATTTCGTCACCCTTGGACATCATGTCAAACCTAACGGATTCAAAATCGTCAAGCATGCTCTGACCAATGGCATTAAATTGCTCTTTTTCGTCGGCGTTGATTTGTCCGTCGCTGATGATCAGATAATAGATAATTTTTAAAGCTGTTTCAGAAGATACGAGATTTTTGAGTTTGCTTTCCCGAGCTTCCCGAAGGGCGTTCTTCGTGTCCTCTCTTGTTTTTTTCAAGCGTTCACTGGTTTCGCTCAAAGTGGATTTCCCTTTTTCGACCGCCTTATTCAATTTATCGGAAATGGCGACCGCAGTTTCGGACTGAGCCGCTTTTTTGATGCTGTCCGGCATATTTTCCTTCACGCTTTCCTGCACTTTTTCCGCTGCGATTTTGGCGTCTTCAGCGGATGCTTTAAGCGTTTTTTTCAGTTTTGAAAAATCAAATTTAGCCATTCTTTTCCTCCTTATAATTTAAAAGGTTCGTCGGCATCCATCAGTTCGTCAAATTCCTGCTGATTGGTAAACTGCACCTCGTAATTCAAAATGCGCTGGATTTCTGTATTGCCTTGAATGAATTGGTCGGCATCGCCTTCTAAAACAGCTTGGTCCATCATGGCGAAGCCATCGCGGAATACAGAGATGCGTTCGGAAAGATAACGATCGATCCAATCGTTCATTTCGGCCCGATACGTATCGAGCATTTGAATGAAGGCGCGGTTTTCGCGTTCGAGGGCGATGCGTTCGTCCTGAGCGGCGGCGTATGCCGCGGCGGATTTTTCAATCTCTTTGTAAGCGGCCAGTGCCGCGTAAAACGAAATCATGACGCCAGCTAATTCCAATGAGACGCCGCCAAGCTGTACAACATCTTGAACGCCGTGTTGATTGAGAAAGTCAAGCGCCTGCGCGGCTTGGAACTTGACCGCGCTAATCTGCTGTAATGCGGAAGCAAGATTGTCATCTCCCTGAGCTGCAGCGTCAATAAAACATTTGACAATGGGAATCATGCCACTATCCTGGATAAGCCCAATGATGAGTTCGTCGCTGTCGATTTCCTGATGATAATATTTTTTGACGACAGTACCGATGTTTTTAGCGCAAGCTGCTAATTCAGGCTTAAAACTTTCGTCGTCAAAAATTTCTTTATAATGGGGATTATCCATTTCGGCGGCTTGTTCCCGAAGGTAATTAATAATCATGTTGAGCGCATTTTCGGATACGATGCCGAATAATTCTTTTTTGGCTTGATTTTTATTTGATTCATCGCCGCTGAGCATCAATTTGATGGCGTTAATGATTTTTCCTAAATATTCAGATTGGCATAATTGTCCTTGTAGATCCATGTCAAAGAACCTCCAGGTTCAAAAATAAATGTTATTTTTATTATAGCACATATTGTAGCTGGATATGTTATATGCAGATAATGACGTCATTAATGTTGCTGCTAATATTGTTTGGAGACAAGGAGGAGTAACCTATTTGGATTTACTGTAAATGACAGTGTATAATAGAAAAAATTGCGAAGAGGAGGACTGACAATGGAACACAGATGCAAAGTGACGGTTTTGGATAAGAAATTGTATCCGGAGCTTCAGGCCGAATACTGCGCAGTGCCGGACAGCGGGAAATGCCCGGTTTTTAATGTCGGCGATACGTTTTTGTTTTACCGCAACGACGAACGGGACGATTATTGGCACGCCGGCGAAGGCACACTGATCAAGGCGGGAACGCCGGACGAGGGGTGTCTGCAGTCGCCCGGGACGGCGCACTGCGGCGAAAAGGGCGTGCCCTTCTGCACCGAAGCGTGGGACGCGATCAGCCGCTACATTTACACAGCGCTTCAGGGCGGCAGCATCATGCACGGCTGGACCAAGGACGACCGCGTGATGATCGCCTGCTGCAACGACGGGACCCGCCCAGTTATTTTTAAAATCGAACGAATCGACGTGGATGAATAATGTAATCATGTGAACGCAGCCCTTTCGGCGAAACTGATCGCTGAGAGGGCTTTTGTCTGCAAAAAATTATGCTGAGTTTGGCAGTTTTACAAACTTTTTACTGAAAACGTCTCAAAATCGTGAGATAATAAACTAAAAAACCATATTTGTAAAGTCAATGGAGAAACGCAATGGCGGAGATAATTAAAATAGATGCGCTGAACAAAAGCTTCGGGGCGCTGCACGCGGTGCAGGATTTGAGCTTTCAGGTCGAGACCGGCGAGCTGTTTGCCTTTCTCGGCGTGAACGGCGCAGGGAAAAGCACGACGATTCACATGATGTGCGGGCAGCTTGCGAAAGACAGCGGCCGGATCGTCATCGATGGCGTCGATATCGACACGGACGTCGACGCGGTGAAAGCCAAAATCGGCGTGGTATTTCAGAGCTCGGTGCTCGACCAGCGGCTTTCCGTGCGGGATAATCTCGAATCTCGAGCCGCCCTTTACGGTATCGTCGGCAGGGCCTTCACCCGGCGCCTCGGGGAATTGACCGAGCTGTTGGGATTTGGGAACCTGCTCAAGCAGCCGGTAGGTTCGCTTTCAGGCGGCCAGCGGCGGCGCATCGACATCGCCCGGGCGCTGCTCCACCAGCCGCAGCTGCTCATCCTCGATGAGCCGACCACCGGGCTCGACCCGCAGACGCGTCAGCTGGTCTGGCAGGTCATCGGGCGGCTGCGCCAAACCGAACACATCACGGTGTTCCTGACGACCCATTATATGGAAGAGGCCGCCGACGCCGATCACGTGGTGATCCTCGACGCCGGGAAAATCGTAGCGGAGGGGACGCCCCTCGAACTGAAGAACCGCTACACCGGCGACTTTATCACGCTCTACGGCGTAGGGCCCGAGACGGCCGATACCCTCGGTCTGCCCTGTGAGACACTGCGGGACGGGATTCGGATTGCCGTGCCGAACACGGCCGCGGCGGCCGCGCTGATCGTCAAGCACCCGGAGCTGTTCGTGGATTTTGAGGTCACGAAGGGCAAAATGGACGACGTCTTTCTGGCGGCCACCGGGAAACAACTCAAGGAGGACCGCACCCAATGAAACCGATGTTGATACTCACCAAGCGCAACAGCAAGCTCTACTTCAAAGATAAGGGGATGTTTTTCAGCTCGCTGATTACGCCGATGATTCTGCTCGTGCTGTACGCGACCTTCCTCGCGAAGGTGTACCGCGAATCCTTCACCGCGGGCCTTCCGGCGGGCCTCCATATCTCGGACAACATCATCGACGGGCTGGTCGGCGGACAGCTGATCTCGTCGCTGTTGGCCGTGTCCTGCGTGACGGTCGCCTTCTGCGCCAACATGGTCATGGTCCAGGACAAGGTCACCGGCGCCGTCCGCGATTTGACCATCGCCCCGGTCAGGCGCTCGGTCCTGTCGCTGAGCTATTACCTGTCGGCGGTGGGGACGACGCTGATCGTCTGCCTGAGCGCGCTGGGCGTCGGCCTAATTTACCTGGCGTCGGTCGGCTGGTATCTGACGGCCGCGGATGTGCTCCACATCGTCGGCAACGTAGCGCTGCTGGTGCTCTTCGGGACGGCCCTTTCCTCGCTCATCAATTTTTTCCTGACGACCCAGGGACAGATTTCAGCAGTTGGGACGATCATCAGCTCGGCCTACGGCTTTATCTGCGGCGCCTACATGCCCATCGCCTCGTTCAGCAAGGGTTTACGGCGCGTGCTCACCTGGCTGCCGGGCACCTACGGCACGGTGCTGCTCAGACGGCACACGATGCGCGGTGCCTTTGATGCGCTGAAGGATGCCGGGGTACCGGCGCCTGCTGTCAAGGCCCTCAAGAACAGCGTCGACTACAACCTGATGGTCAACCACAAGGCGGTCAGTCCGGAGATCATGGCCGCCGTTCTCGCGGTCAGCACAGCGGTTTTAATCGGGATTTACATCGCGATGAATGGGCTCGGCAGACGGCGATGAAGTCATATACTTTAAAATCATTTTCCCTAGTTTATCACTGTTGACGACGTAGCTGGCGTGGGATTCGCCAGGGAGAATCATTTCTCTGGCATGGGGGATCATCGCCGCGATTTCGTCGGTCTCTTGCCGTTTGACCAAGTCGTGCTGTCCCGCGACGATCAGCGTATCGGCCCGAATCTGCTGCAGCTCCTGATCGGTGATGTCCGGCTCGTGCAGCATCAGCTGGCGCAGCGGGTCCTTTCGGAAGCAATTAAACACGCGCAGAGGCAGCCGGAAGAACCATCGGAGCCCTTCTGGCCGTCGGTTGGCCCCACAGACAATCAGCGTGGTGATCCGCCGGGTCATGGCGGCGGCGAGAAGTCCGATAATGCCGCCGTCAGAAAAGCCCACAAAGGCCACGTCTTTCAAGTCCTTCTCCCGAAGAAAGAGCAGCATATCTTCCGCCATTTCCCGGTAGTGGAAGGTGTCCACAGGGCTGCTTTCGCCGTGCCCTCTGGAATCGATCAGATAACAGGTGAAATGCGACTTGAGCAGGTGGACGGAACGGTCAAAGATGCGGTGATCTTCGCCGTTGCCGTGCACCAGGAGCATTGGTCGGCCCTGCCCGACGATTTGGTAGCGCAAGGTCAGTCCATTGAGACGGATGGATTTCAAAGTGTTCATTCCTTTCTTTTCTGGCGTTTATCCCGCCTGGCCTTTTTCTTTTCAGCCTTTTCGACGCGACGCATTTCGAGAAAAGCCTGCACGTAGTCGCGGAAACCGTGGGAATCCAGCACGGCAAAAGCCGCTTCTTCCATCCACAGGGACAGATGCTTGGGCCGGCAGACGATGTAAATATTCTGCCAGTCCGGGTTGTATTTAGCCTTGGCCTGCTGCAGCGATTCAAAGCCGTACATGTAGTTCATGTGGGTGTAGACGTAATGTTCCGCCCGCTCCGACAGATCCGCGTGGGGATGATCCGCCGTGCGGTAAAAGGGCGCGGCGCCGAGGCTGGCCTGTTCGGCGCCCTCCTGTTTCAGTTTAGCCATGATGTCGTGGAACAACAGCTCCATGACGCCGTGGGGGCAGCCTTCTCTGCGGCGCATGATGTCGATGATCCACGCCTTTCCACAACGGTAGGGATTGAGGACGTTGAACCCTTGAATCACGCCGTCGGTGTCCACCGCGTAAAAATAGCGCTTGTCGCAGGGCTGGTCTAGCATCAGACTGCCCACGGCAAATTGAAGCCGGGCGGTGTGTTTGCCCTGCAGCCACTGATCGCTGATTTCAATAAACTGACGTTCCACCTCAGGATCTCTCTTGTCCCAGGGGCGGTATTCTTTGACGGCCAGCCCTTTGTGCACGGCGGTGTGCCAGGAGGAGCGCACCTTCGCACATTTGCCGCCGGCCATGGACCAGGTCTGCACGTCGAACACGGCCTCTTCGCCGCTTTTGTGGCAGCCGAACCCGGCGCTCCGGTAAGCGTCCAGGTGCGTTGCCATCGTCATCAGGAAAACGATGCGGTAGCGGTGTGCGGCTGCAAACCGTCGGAGCTGCGCCAGAAATTCTGAAAAATGTGCCTCGGGACAGATGGGATCGCCGCAGATGACCATGGTGTGGCCGGAGATGGCGTAACTGGCGACGCCGTCGAAGCCTTCCGCGAAAAACCATTGCTTGTCCGGCTCCAGAGACAGGTAGGCCAAAGAATTCTCGCTGTATTTTCTCAAGATGTCGCGCACCCGCAGCCATTGCTGGGCGCGGTCCTTTTCTTTATTCGTTTCACACTGCTGTGTCATGGGTTGCCCCTCCTTTTGTCAAAATAGAAAATAGGTCTTGCCTTTGCTGAGTATATCACCAACACATTCACTTGAAAAGGGAGGTTGAACCGACAGCGCTCGGCTCAAGGCTCACCATGGCACATGTTGTTTCAAACCGGTTTCGGCCCAATAGGCCTGGTCGTTTGCCGGCAGATGCCCCAGGATAAACTTGCGGTAAAATCGGAAAAACAGACGGGTTTTGAGCCCTGGCCGGACACGGCCGACACGGATTTTAATCCGCTCCGCGATTTTGGACACGGCGCGGGCCGTACGCCGCTGCTTTTTTTCTGTCATGTGGGCGTAGGCGTCCGCGTGGGTCGCAATGCCAAAGGTGTAGATTTTGCCGACACCCCAGAAAAACAAGCTGTCTTGAACATCCTTGATGGCTGATTTCATCCCGGCGCCGGCGGCCGTGGTGAGGACGACGGCCTGCTTTTTGAACATCGACGGCTCCGGCCGGTGAATGATCCACCGCCAGCCGTAATGATCGAGAAAAGTTTTCATCGCGCCGGTGGCGTGGTAGACGTAGACCGGGGTGGTAAAAATCAGCACGTCGGCGGCGTCCATCGCCCGGGTGATCGGCGCGAGGGCTTTGGCGTGGGGGCAGAGCACTTCGTCCCGGCGAATGCATTGGGCGCAGCCCGTGCAGAAGGCGCCGAAATCCCGGGGCAGGAAAAATTCTGTCACGTCGCCGTCCAGCTGGTCGATCAGCATGCGGGCGATGTGGTGGGTGGTGCCCTTGTGGTTTTGTCCGTTAATTAAAACGATTTTCATCAATACATTTCCTTTCAATTCAAATCTGAATCGTCAGCGCCGATCTCGATGATCCGGGTCTTGCCGACGGCGCGGCTGAGCCGGTGAGAGATGGACAGCACCGTCCGGCCTTTGGCGGAAGCCTGAATCGCCTGGAGGACGCGGGCTTCGGTCTCGGCGTCGAGGCCTGCGGTGATTTCGTCGAGGAGCAGGATTTTCGGGTCGGCGGCAAGGGCGCGGGCGATGGCCAAAAGCTGCAGCTGCCCCTTGGAGAAGAGCCCCGGACCCATCGGCGTGTCGAGCCCGTCGGGCAGGCCAGCGACGGTGTCGTCGAGACCGGCGAGGTGCAGCGCGCGGATAACGGCATCGTCGCCGCAGCTGGGATCGAAGAGCGTGATCTGATCTCGGACGGTGCCGGGGACGAGGTCGAAGTGCTGGGAGACGCAGCCGTAAAGCGAGCGGCGCGCTTCAGGGGCGATCCCAGCCGGGCATTGGCCACCCAGCCAAACGCGGCCGGCTTGGGGCGTGTAGAGGCCGGTCAGCAGCCGGAATACCGTCGATTTGCCGGCGCCGGTTCGGCCGACGAAGGTGACGCGCTCGCCGGGGCGGACGGTGAAGGATAAATCCTTCAGGACCGGCTGAGCGGGGTCGTAGCCGAAGGTCAGGTGGTCGAAAGCGGTGATGGCTTCTGCAGCCGGCGGCGTGAGAGCAGGGGCCCATTCGGGTTCGGCGAGGAACTCGCTGATGTGGTGAACCGCTGCGGCCGCGGCCTGAATGTTCTGGATTTCCATGCCGATGTTTTCCAGCGGTGAGAAAATCTGGCCGACGTAGGCGATCATGGCGACGGCGGAACCGACGGAGATGCCGAAGAAAGCGCTGGCCGCCCGTCCCCGCGCGGCGAAAATCATCATGAATGCGACGACGGCCGCCTGTACGGTCAGGATGACCGGCGAATAAATGCTGTCGATGAGGTTGGCGCGGTCCACGGCGTCGTAGCTCTCCTGGATGTAGCCGTCGTAGGTGTCTTCCATGTGGCGTTCGGCGTGAAACAGCCGGATCATCCGCAGACATTTGAGGGTCTCCGGCACGTGGTTGTTGACTTTGGCGATGGCCCGGCGGTTGTCGAGCTGGGCTGCGCCGGTGCGTCTTTGGCACCACCGTGTGAATAAGAAAAGCAGCGGCGTCACGGCGAGGACGATCAGCCCGAGCCCCTTGGAGCGGGTGAAGATGACTGCAAGAATGGCGATGAGCTTGAAACTGTCAGCGATCATCGAGACGACGCCGTCGCTGTAGAGGATGTCGATGGCGTCGCCGTCATTGGTGAAGATCGAAGCGGTCACCCCGCTTTGGTGGGTGTGGAAATAATCGGCCGGCAGGCGGGAGAGCTTCGCGAAGAGCGCGGAGCGGATGCCGTGGGTCATTTTCTGGCCAAAGATTGTGATCGCGGCGTTCTGAAGGGATTCGCAGAGGTCAGCGATGACGACACAGGCGAAATAGAGCAGGGCCAGCGCAAAGGGAATGGCCTGGCGCGCGGCGAGGCGGTTGACGACCCGCTCAAGCACCAGCGGCGGGATCAGCGCCGTGGCTACCGACGCGGCGATGGCGGCGCAAACTCCGAAGGTGAGGCCTTTGTGCGCGCGCACGACACCGCCCAGGGTGCGGCGGAGCAGGGGATTGGTTTCAGTTTTCATGGCGGTCTCCTTCGAGGGTTTGCTTCAGGTACAGGCTGCGGTAGCCGGGTTCGGCCTCGAGCATGGCCGTGTGCGTTAAAAAGGTGCCGGTGCCGTCGTGGAGGTAGAGCACGTGGTCGCACTCGGGAAAATGGGCGAGGCGGTGGGAAATCAAAAGCAAGGTTTGATTTTTTCCGTGTGTCCGAAAGTCCTTAAAAATTTGGACTTCGGTTTTTGGATCCACGGCAGCGAAGGGATCGTCGAGAATGACGATGGCCCGGGCGTGGGCGAGGGTGCGCGCGAGGGCGAGGCGAGCCTGCTGGCCGCCGGAGAGCATGGCGCCGCCGGCGCCGACCGGGCTGTCCGGGGTGCGGTGCATGGCCGAGAGATCCTGGTCCATCGCGGTGCGCCTTAGAAAATTCTCCGCGTCGACAGCGCTGCCGAGGGTGATATTGTCCCGGAAGGTCGTGCTCAAAAGCTCGGGCTCATGGCCCATGTAGGTGAAGGTCTCGAGCCGTTCTTTCTGATCCATCTCAGCGAAATTCTTCGCGCCGACCGTAATGGTCCCGGTGTAAGGGACTTCGCCGATGAGGATTTTGCCGAGAAGGGATTTGCCCGACGAGATTTCTCCGGTGATGCCGACGATTTCGCCGGGATGCGCGGCGAAGCTGATATGGTGCAGGAAATTGGGCTCGCGGTAGCCGCAGGCGACGTCGTCAAAAGTGAGGGATACGGGTACAACCGGCCGGTCCATCACGGTCCAGTCGTCGTTGACCGCCTCCCGCATCAGCGGCTGAATCCGCTTCCAGGAGACCGACGCCTTCTGCACCGAATTGAATAGCTTGGCCGCGTGGCTCGCTTTGACGGCGAGCTTTGTAAAGCAGGCGAGGAAAGTCGTGAACGCCGCGATGTTCCAGGCTATCCAGCCGGTGCCGGCGACGTTGCGGGCGCCGAAATAGAGAATCATCACGGCGCCGATCATCGCGACCGCGTCGTAGAGGGGCGTCGTCGCGCCCTCGTAGAGGTTGGCCCGGGCGCTCTTTTTTTCGTAATCGGACAGCGCGTCTTCGGCGGCGGCGTTTCGGTCAGCCTCCCGGCCGTAGAGGCGGTAGGTGACGGCGTGATCGATCCGGTCCATCGTGACGCCGTTCAGAGCCGATTCGCTCTGCTTGTAGGCGGCGTTGGCCGCGGTGACCCGCGCCTTGAGCCGATCCGCTGCAAAATAGGCCAGCGGGGTGAACAGGCAGGCGAGGATCGTCAGCCGCCAGTCGTAGCGCGCCAGCATGACGATATAGGCGATCATGACGACGCCGGTGTCGAAGAGTTCGGTGGTGAATTTGCGCATGCCCTCGGTGCAGGCGTCCACGTCGGCGATGGCCTTCGTTAAAAGCGAACCGAGGCTTTCATCTTTGAGGGTGTCGGCATCGGGATGGACGAGGCTGTTGTAGAGACAGTGGCGCATATTCCGGCTGACGTTATTGGCGAAGCGCCGCACGCTGAAGCGCTTGACCGCGCGCATGGCTTGGACGCCGCCGATCACGGCGACGTAGCACAGTGCGAGGGTGACCATGTCGCGCCAGATGGCCCGGTGGTGAAAAATGTCGTAAAGGCATTGGGCCAGCCGCCCTTCGAAATAGGGGCCGGCGACCATGCCGATGTTGTAGATAAGACCAGAGATGGTGACGATGATTAAAACCGGCACTTCGGATTTGAAATACGAGGCGATGCGGTCTGGCTGGCGGATAAAACTGCGGCGCTGTTTCACGATGAGCCCTCCAAATGTATAAACTGGGATAAAAAAACAATAACACATCGCGGTGGGCGTTGCAACGACAGCGGACGCGCGCAAATATAAGCATTCTCTAAATAAAAAAGAGGGACGTCTGATTTTTCAGACTTCCCTCTTCTGTATATGGATTCCGCGATCATTCGGCCTGTTTCTTGACCTGTGCCGCGTAATAAGGCACGGCGACAAAGAGAATCCCGCCGATCATGTTGCCCAGGGTCACGGTCAATAGGTTGTACACATACCCGCCGAGGCTTACGGCCTGCCCTGCAGGGTCAAGTAGCGCGGCGGTCAGCTGTGTCATATTGGCGATGCTGTGTTCGAAGCCGCAGGCGACAAAGGCGAACAAGCACCACCAGACCATAATCAGCTTGGCGGCTTCGCTTTTCAGCTTCGTGCTGCACCAGATTGCGAGACACACGAGGATATTGCAGAGAATCCCGCGGATCATCAGGGGCACGAAGGGCGCGCTCATCTTTCCGGCCGAGGCGGTGGCTAAAAATGTCGCCGTTGCCGGGGTCACCAATCCTGAAAAATGGAACAATAAGGCCAGCACGACGGAGCCGATTAAATTCCCGATCCAGCAGACGATCCAAAGTGAAACGGCGTCGCCCAAGGTGATTTTCTTTTTCAGCACGCCGCTGGTCATGACCAAATTATTGCCGGTGAAGAGCTCCGCGCCGGCCATGACGACAAGGCTCAGCGCAATCCCGAACGAGACGCCCATCACGATTTTGGTGTATGGGGCGCCGCCGAGCAGGCCCCCTTCCACATTAATCAGCAAATTTCCGAATCCAATGTACATCCCGGCGAGGGCGCTCAACAGCAGATAGCCGAAGGGATTGGATTTTAACATCTTGCTTTTGCCAACCGCTGCGTTTGAGAGGGCTTCGTATTCTTGTCCAAACATCTTCCTACTCCTTTATCAAATTTTTTAGTGCTTATCCTATACCGAAAAGCAATAACAGCAGAACACCATCGGCGCTGCTTTGACATTTAACGGATAAAATTGGTGTGATGGGCGTGGGGCGTGTCGGGCAGGCCGTGGGCCGCCTTGCCGTCGGCGATGCATTGCATCAAAAAGGCCATGTTCTTCGCCATGTTCCGGATGGTTTCGACCCCTTCCTCGTCGGCGTAGACGTCGTCGGCGGTGTAGCCGTGGACGTCGTTCCAATAGGTGGACGGGACAGTAGGCATGCCGCTGATGCCGAAGAACTGGTTCATCTGTTCGAAGACCGCGCTGTTGCCGGTGCGCCGGCAAGAGACGATAGACGCGCCGACCTTCATGTGCAGATCGAGGTGGCAGCTGTAAAACAGCCGCTGGAGAAAGGCGAGCACCGTGCCGTTGGGCGTGCCGAAGTAAACCGGCGTGCCGAGGATGACGCCGTCGGCGGCTGCCAGTTTCGGCGCCGTCGCGTTGACGATGTCGTCGAAGACGCATCGGCCGGTGGTTTTGCATTTGCGGCAGCCGATGCACCCGCGGATCGCTTGGTTGCCGACGATGAGCTCTTCGGCTGCGATCCCGCGGTGCGCCAGCTCCTCCTTGGCAATGGTCATGGCCGTGTGAATGCAGCCCTTGGGATCCGGACTGCCGTTGATCATGAGGACGTTCATTTGTTTTTCTCTCCGTCTTTTATTTGCAACTCAGCCGCGGTCCAAAAAGGCTTCGATTTCGGCGATGGCCGCGTCAATTTTGGGCATTGCGCCGGCGTCGGAAAGGTGCGCGTCCGGGCGGTCGGCGGGAATGTCCGCCAGCATGGTCCAAGTTTGGCGGAAGAGCTTGTCCTCCGGCGCGTCGCTGGCCGGTCCGCCGGCGAGACAATCCCGGCTGAAATGGGTAGCGCCGTCGCGGATCGGCTGAATCCAATAAGTTTGGAAGTCCGCAGCGAGCGGGTCCGCCGTCCGAATATTGCGAAGGGCGATGAGCAGATCCTCGAGGGTGTAAAAATAGCGCCCGAGGATTTGCAACTCGCGCCCGTCAGTCACGTTCGCGTCGATTAACGCTTTATACGTCGTTTCGTACCGGGCGATCGCCCGCATGTCCTTCAATCGGATTTGATTTGCTTTCATAATATTCTCCTAAATTCAATCGTTTTCATACGTCCAGTTTATCATAATGACGGGCCTCCGGCAACGAAAGGAAAGAGGAAAATTTAGGCCGCTCTTTAGTTTTGCGCGTCCATCGATTCCTGGATTTCCCCGGCCAGCTCAAAGCCCTTCTTCGCGAGGAGAACGGCGATGAATTCGTTGATGATCGCGGCGGCGGCGATGGTCCCCTGGACGATGTGAACGAGATCGGGCCGGGCGGCGAGGGTCGTGCAGATGATCCCGGTGAAAATCAGCGACACCCCGGAGTGGGGCAGCAGGGTCAGGCCCAGATCTTTCTGGACGGTTTTGGGCATGTGGGTCGCCGTGGCGCCGAAGCGGGCGCCAAAATATTTACCCAGCCCCCGGAAGATAATGTACACTGCGGTGTAGACCCCGGCGCCGAGGACCAGATGATAGTTTAACGGCGCGCCGAGGGCCACGATGGCGCCGAGGAGCGAAATCATCAGAAAGGGTTGAAAGGCGGCGACGACGCGGTTCAGCTTATCCTCGGGGAGCATGTTGGCGAACACGGCGGAGTAGGCGACGCCCATCAGCGTGTAGTTCAAATTGAGACCCGGCAGCAGAAAATGGTTGCACACCCAGCCGAGAGCCGTCGTCGCACCGATGGTCGCGAAAAGGGCCGCCAAAATCGCGGGATGGCTTTTGCAGCGCCCCAGCCACTTCCCGGCGATAAGTCCCGGGACGATGCCGAGGAGAATCGGCAGGACAATCATGACCGGCACGGTCCACAGGCTCATGGTGGCGGCGGACATCTGGCGGGCGATGAGCGCGTTGACGGTGAAGAAGACGGCGATGCCGACAATGTCGTCGAGCACGGCCATCGGCAGCAAGGTGTCAGTCACCGGGCCGCGGGTGTGGTATTCCTGGGTGATGGACAGCGCCGGGGCCGGCGCGGTGGCCAGGGCGATGCCGCCGAAGGCGAAGGCGAGCCAGACCGGGATGCCCTGAAAGGCGAAGATCACCGCGAAGGCGGCCGACACGACGAGAAAGGTCCCGAGAGACTGGGTCAGGGTCGTGGTGATCAGGGCCCGGCCGTACACCTTGAGCTTCTGCCAGACGAGCTCCGTGCCGAGCATGAGGCCGACGGCGACGCTGAGGACGTCTTGAACGAGATTGTAGCCGGCGCTTTCGAGCAGGCGGTTCGGCATCAGCGCAAGTCCGTGGGGCCCGAGGAGCATCCCGCCGATGAGCCAGCCGAGAATGGCCGGCATGCGGATTTTAGTCATGCCTTTTCCCAAAAGCCACGCGCCAATAAGCGCGGCGATCCAGCGCAGAACGAGCATATCAGTCTCCTTTCTCTACGATGCCGAAGAGCATCATCTCAATCCACTGCCGTCCTTCTCTTTCGTGACGGTCGAGCTTTTCCTCAAAATTTTCATCCCGGCAGTCCCGCTGACGAAAGGCCATGTGGTAGCCGTTCACGACGGCCTCGCTAAAGGTGTAGGCCATGTCCTCGGAGATGCCTGGGCGCAGACGTTGGCGCGCCAGGAGCTTTTTAAACTCCCGGCGGTTTAAATCGTCGAGGGGCTTTTTGAGCGCTGCGATTGGCCCCCGCAGATGTTCCGGGGGATTGACCGCCGCCTCGAAGAAAATCCGGCCCTCCGCGTCGTGGGTTTTGAAAAAATGCTGCCGGGCGGTGTAGTAGGGGACACCCGTTTTGTCCATATCCGTCTCGATCGCCTCGGCCATGTCAGCGAAGCTCTTTTCGACGCAGGCCAGATAGAGATCGTCCTTGTTTTTAAAGTGGTGATAAATCAGGCCTTTGTTGATCCCGGCATCGCAGATGGCGTTGATGCGCCCGCCGCGGTAGCCGTTTTGGCCAAATTCTGCAATCCCGGCTTGAAGAATCCTGTCGATCGTCAGCCGGGTTTTTTCTGCTTGTTTCACTGTACGCGCCTCCTTAATGAGGACAGTATAGCATAAATTGACCGGATGGTCAATTTATAGACACCTTCGCGGGATTGATTTCGTTTAAACTTGAAATATGATAAAATAATAACAGTACAATGTATGGCGATATCAGGAGGAGGTGGCAGCGGTGATTCTGGACAAAAAGCAGATGAGCGAGGAAGATATCAAATTGAATTACATCACGCCGGCTTTGAACAACAAGGGATGGCGAAATGGCGAAAACATCACGATGGAAACGCAGATCACGGACGGGCGGATCAATCTCAAGGGCAATCTGGCCTACCGGGAAAAGCCGAAGCGGGTGGACTACCTGCTTTATATCAATAAATATCATCCGATCGCGGTGGTCGAGGCGAAGGACAACAACCACACCCCGTCCTTCGGAATTCAGCAGGCCAAGACTTACGCGCAGATGCTGGATCTGCCTTACGCTTACAGCACCAACGGCGACATGTTCCACGAGTTCAATTTTTTGACCGGTCAGGAGCGGACGTTCCCGATGAACGCCTTCCCGACGGTGGCGACCATGCTCGCGCGTTACAACGCGGAAAAAAAGCTGACCGATGCGGAGAAAAAGCTGATCGATCAACCCTATTACTCGAGCCAGAACAGTTATCCGCCGAGGTATTACCAGCGCAACGCTGTGAATCGGACCCTCGACGCGATCGCCCGGGGACAGGACCGGATTCTCCTCGTGATGGCCACAGGCACTGGCAAAACCTACACGGCTTTTCAGATTGTCTACCGGCTTTTGGCCAGCGGTGTGAAGCACAAGGTGCTCTACCTTGCGGACCGCAACAACTTAATCGATCAGTCCATTCAGCAGGACTTCGCCCCGTTGGAAAAAGTTATCCATCGGGTTAACTACGCGAAGGACCGAAAGGACACGATCACGTCCTATCAGGTGTATTTCGCGCTGTATCAGCAGCTTATCGGCGACAACGACGCGGCGCATTACAGTGAGCTGTTCGATTCGGACTTCTTCGATTTGATCATTGTCGACGAATGTCACCGCGGCTCGGCCAAGGCGGACAGCCGATGGCGGCGCATCCTCGATTATTTTTCAGGCGCTACCCAGATCGGGATGACAGCGACGCCTAAGGAGACCAAATACGTCTCGAATATTTCTTATTTTGGCGAGCCGGTTTATCAATACAGCTTGAAGGCCGGCATTGACGACGGCTTTCTTGCGCCTTTCCGGGTCGTCGGGGTGACGCTGAACATCAGCGACGGCTGGCGCCCGCGCAAGGGCCAGCGGGATCAATTCGGCAATGTGATTGAGGATCGCATCTACAACAACACCGATTACGACTACAACATCGTGCTCGAAGACCGGACCCGGGAGGTCGCGGCGCGTATCACCGCGTACCTCAAGGCGACAGGCCGAATGCAGAAGACGATTGTGTTCTGCCCGACTGAGGACGCGGCGGAGCGCATGCGGATCGCCCTTGTCAATCTGAACGCGGACATGGTGCGGGAAAATCCGGATTACGTCGTGCGGATCACCAGCAGCGACGTCTACGGTAAGAGCAAGCTTAAATACTTCACCTCGGTGTCCAGTCGCTATCCCGTCATTGCGACGACTTCGGAGATGCTCTCCACCGGAACGGACTGCAAGTTGGTTAAGCTGATCGCCATCGACAAGAACGTCAATTCGATGACGCAATTCAAGCAGATGATCGGCCGGGGCACCCGGGTGCGCGAGGATCAGGGCAAGCTCAGCTTCGTGGTCATGGATTTCAGGCAGGTCGCGCGGCTCTTTGCCGACCCGGATTGGGACGGACCGATTGAAATCGACGATGACTTTAAGCCCGGACCGAAACCCGAGCCGGAACCCGGTCCGGGACCGGGGCCTGGCCCTGAGCCGAGAGAGCCGATCCCCTACGTGGGCGAAGATGGCTGCTCGGTTCAAGTGCTTCAGGAGGTCGTTTCGGTCTACGACACCGATGGCAAGCTGCTGCGCCAGGAAAACATCATCGACTACACGCGCCGGAACATCCGCGGCGCGTACGCTGATTTGCGCGCCTTTGTGAACCAATGGTCCCAGACGGAAAAGAAGGCGGCCATTGCCGAGACCCTGGCCGGGCGCGGCATCGACCTCGAACAGATCAAACGGGATCAGGGCATGGATGACGTGGACGATTTTGACTTTATCATCCACGTGGCTTACGACGGGAAGCCCTTGACCCGGCGCGAACGGGCGGAGAACGTGAAGAAGCGGGATTTCCTGCACCGCTACAGCGGCGTGGCCAGGGAGGTAATCGAGGCCCTTCTCGACAAGTACGCCGACGACGGCATCGCGGAAATTGAAAAGACGGAAATCCTGAAATTGGACCCCTTTAGGAAAATCGGCAAGCCTGCCCGTATTGCCAAGCTGTTCGGCGGCCGGAAGGGGTATCTGCAGGCGCTGAAGGATTTGGAAAATGAAATTTACAGAATAGGATAAATATTGGTGAGTGATTTAGGAAGTTTTGTAAAACGGCTGCGCGACATCATGCGCAACGACGCTGGGATCAACGGCGACGCCCAGCGCATCGAGCAGATCGCGTGGCTGCTGTTTTTAAAAGTGTACGACGCCCAGGAAGAGGACTGGGAATTTGACGACGACGATTACGAGTCGATCATTCCCGAGGACTGCCGCTGGCGAAACTGGGCGGCGGACGACGGCAAGGGACATGGAATGACGGGCGACGCCCTGCTCGATTTTGTGAACAACCGGCTGTTCCCAGCGCTGAAGGGGCTGGACGTCGATGCGGATACCGAGGTCCGAAAGGCGATTGTGAAATCGACCTTTGAGGACGCGAACCAGTATATGAAGGACGGCGTGCTGCTCCGGCAGGTGGTGAACGTGATCGACGGGGTCGATTTCGGCGACTACGAAGAAAGCCACGCCTTCGGCGACATTTACGAAAGCATTTTGAAGGAGCTGCAGAGCGCGGGATCGGCTGGAGAATTCTACACGCCCCGGGCGGTGACGGATTTCATGGCTGAGCGGATTCATCCCAAAATCGGCGAGACCATGGCGGATTTCGCCTGCGGCACAGGCGGGTTTATCGTCAGCTGGCTGAAGCAGCTGGCGCTGCAGGTGCGCACGACGGCGGACGAAACGGCAGTGAACCGCTCGATCTATGGAATTGAAAAGAAGCAGTTCCCGTACATGCTCTGTGTGACGAACATGCTCCTCCACGGCGTCGAGGTGCCGCAGATCGTTCACGGCAACGCGCTGTTGAAGGATGTGCTGGACTACACGGAGAAGGACCAGTTCGACGTGATTCTCATGAATCCGCCCTACGGCGGGTCGGAAAAGGCGAGTGTGAAGAGCCATTTCCCGTCGGATTTGGCGAGCTCGGAAACGGCGGATCTGTTCATGTCGGTGATCATGTACCGGCTGAAAGCAAACGGGCGCGCGACGGTGATTCTGCCCGATGGGTTCCTCTTTGGGACGGACAACACGAAGGCGGCGATCAAGAAAAAGCTGCTCTCGGCATTCAACCTGCACACGGTGGTGCGGATGCCGAGCAGTGTCTTTGCGCCGTACACGTCAATTACGACGAATATTTTGTTTTTCGACCGGACGGGCCCGACGCAGGCGACGTGGTTTTACCGGCTCGACATGCCGGAGGGCTACAAGCATTTTTCGAAGACGAAGCCGATGAGATCCGAACACTTTGACCCGGTTCGGGCCTGGTGGGATGATCGGCACGTTATCGCAGACGACGAGACTGAGACCTTTAAATCCCAACGTTACACCGCGGAAGATATCGCAGAAAATGGGTACAATCTCGATCTTTGCGGCTACCCTCACGAGGAGGAAGAGATTTTGCCGCCGCTGGAACTCATTCACGAATATCAGGAAAAGCGGGCGAGTCTGAACGCGGAAATCGACCGCGTCCTCGACGCCATTGTGGCGCAACTGCCCCATGGAGACGACCAAGATGCGTAAGATGACACCCCAGCAGCTCAAAAACAGCATCCTCCAGATGGCCATGCAGGGCAAACTCGTCGAACAGCGCCCGGAAGAAGGCACCGGGGAAGCACTGTATCAAGAGATTCAGGCCGAAAAGAAAAAACTCATCAAGGCAGGCAAGATCAAAAAATCGAAAAAACTGCCGGAAATTACGGAAGAAGAAATTCCGTTTGAGATTCCGGAGAGTTGGAAGTGGGTGAGATTGGGAGAAATATTAAATACTTTAAATGATGGTGCGCATAAAACACCCAGATATACCCCAAATGGAGTCCCTTTCATTTCTGTGAAGAATATGAGTAGTGGAAAACTAAAGTTTGAAAATTGTAAATTTGTCTCAAAAGAAGAACATGAAATTTTGAGAAAAAGATGTCATCCGGAGTTTGGAGATATTTTATTATCAAAAGTAGGTACAACTGGGGTCCCTACAATTGTCGATACAGAAAGAGAATTTGATCTTTTTGTAAGTGTAGCTCTATTAAAGTTTGATAAATTATTGATAGACAATCAATTTTTAACCTATGAAATTCAATCTCCGTTAGTGCAAGAACAAGCAAAAGAAAATACACGAGGAGTTGGAAATAAAAACTGGGTAATTAGAGATATTTCTAAAACGATTATAGTTTTACCCCCCTTACCCGAACAAAACCGCATTGTCGCCAAACTCGAAGAAATTCAGCCGCTTCTCGACCGCTACGAAAAAGCCTACAACCGTCTCGAAGCCTACAACCAGAAATTCCCCGAAAATCTGAAGAAGTCGATTTTGCAGTACGCGATCGAGGGCAAGCTCGTCGAACAGCGCCCGGAAGAAGGCACCGGGGAAGCACTGTACCAAGAGATTCAGGCCGAAAAGAAAAAACTCATCCAAGCAGGCAAGATCAAGAAATCGAAAAAGCTGCCGGAAATTACGGAAGAAGAAATTCCCTTTGAGATTCCGGAAAGTTGGAAGTGGGTATATTACTCAGATATTTGTACAATTATTAACGGTGACAGAGGTAAAAATTATCCTGCAAAGTCGACTTTAACACATTCCGGTATTCCCTTTATTAGTGCGGTTAATATTAATGGAGAAACAGTCGTAGAAGATGATAAATTATTATGCCTTTCTGATGAACAGTATGAAAGATTAAATAGCGGAAAATTAAGAAAAGATGATATTATCGTTTGTATTAGAGGCTCCCTAGGAAAACATGGAAGATATCCGTTTGAAAAAGGTGCGATTGCGTCATCGTTAGTAATATGCAGACTATTTATTTTTAATACGGTTATGATCAAATATATGATGCTTTTTTTAGATAGTCCATTATTCTTTGATCAAATAAAAAAATATGATAATGGAACTGCACAACCAAATTTGTCTGCTAAAAGCTTGCATCAATTTTTAATTCCCCTTCCACCATTAGAAGAACAAAAGCGCATTGTTGCGAAGATTGAAGAGCTGATGGCGATGGTGGAGAAGTGCAAAGAGGCTGAAAATTAAGGATAAGAAACAGAAAAGAGAGGCAAAGAGATAAAAGAGTATGAAAAGGCACTTAAAGCCAGTGAACAGGACTTAGTAATAAAAGATGGACTCACGTTAATAGGAATTGTTAATTTATTAGAGATCGATGACCAAAGTAAAAAAGCATTGAGTAGCATGAGTTCACCACTAATTCTTTTTTGGGCACTATACTATAATTCGTTGAAAGAATTATGTAAAAACTCAATATACAGAGACGATGATGACGATGATATTGAAAAATTAATTACCCAAATTCGGAACGGTATAAAATTATTATCAAAAAAATTCACAAAAATAGAAAATAAAATTTCTCAAATTGATGAAGACGCAACGTATTTTTTTGAAAATGAAATAGAACAATTTCCTAATGAAAATTCTACGACAAGTAACAATCTTGGAATCTGGTTTGATGAAAATAAGCACATTATTTTTTGTTCCTATTCTCTTTATTATTTTATGAAAAATGATAAAGATCTTCCAAATACATTAGGATTTAGATTATCCAACGGCGCGATAAAAATGATGGAATTATTAGGTGCTGAAGGAAATACTGAATTGGATGAGTATTTACAAAGATCAATAAATATTGCCTATTCTTTTTCGAACTTTAATTATTTAGATGTTAATACGAATGATCAAGATATATTTGTGAACCCCGTTAATAAAGACATAAATTTAATAGTGCTGATAATAACGTCATATATAGGATTTGTTCAGCATGAACTATCCTCAATGTTGATATGGAAATGTCCATATTTAACACGAATAAGATACATTACTATGTATTATTCACGTTTAGGAATGATAAAAATTAGAAATTATTTCCATAATTTAAATAAAAAAAGTTTTAATGAAGAAATTGCTGAACTTGAACAGGATCTAACTAAATTCATAAAAAAGGGAGAAAATTTAATTTCATCAGAATTTCGAAGCTGTATGATGCATTATGGTTTTATTGATAAAAAAACAAACAAACCAGCCATTAAACCAGAATATTTTTGTAAAACAAAGCCGCTCTATGGGCTTGTCGAAAGCTGTTTTCACGGAGAATCTTTTGAAGAATATACAATAGATTTGTCGAGGTATTTAGATGAAATAGAAACTTATTTGCTTTCCTGGTTTAATATCGATGAATCAAAATTGAAAATGCTGAAAATTCAAGAATAAGGAGCCCACATGCACAAGGGATCAAAAATCAGTCCACTACTAACACTGGATTACATCCAACATGAGGATGAAAACAAATACTTTGATCGGAAATCCGCACAGTTTCGTGTAAAAGATCTCGCTCCGCTGATCTCAGCCTTTGCAAATGCGGACGGCGGGACGATCGTCCTTGGGATCAGCGACAAGAAAAGAAAACTTGAGGGTGTGAACAGTGTCGGTGAGGACAAGATCAACAATTTTATCAACGCACCAAAAGATCTCTGCAAGCCTATGCCAAAATACCGGGAGGAATTCATCGAGATTGAAAACGACAAGGGCGAATCGGATCGGCTGCTGCTTTTACACATCTTCAGCAGCGTTGATCAGATTATTCGTACTGTCGATGACCGGACATTTCTACGCATTGGCGACAAGAAAAAGGAAATACTCGGTGAAAATCTCCGCAATTTGGAATACGCAAAAAACGCGATTCACTATGAGGATGGAATTAACCAATACGCCCAAATTGAAGATTTGGATGAAGACCTGCTTCGGGAATATCAGAAACGTATCGAGGCAGAGGACGTATCGATTGAGCAGATGCTTTCGGCTAGAGGGTTTCTCGTCATGCGGGACGGTGAAAAACATCTGACTAACGCGGCGGTGCTTTTGTTCGCTAAAAACGTGCGCCAGTTTTATCCAAACTGTCGAATCCGATTTATTCGTTACGACGGCACATCGGCTAAAGTCGGTACGCGGATGAATATTATCAAGGATCACAACATCGAATATCCGATTCTAAAAATCATCGATAAATCCAAGGAATACTTGGCTACGCAGTTTCGAGAATTCACTGCGTTGAACCCAGAAACCGGTTTGTTTGAAACGGTGCCAGAGTATCCGGAATTCGCGTGGCAGGAAGGGATTGTTAACGCTGTGACACACCGGGAATACGCGATGATGGGCAATTACATCCTGGTGACGATGTATGATGACAGACTGGAAATCGAAAGCCCTGGTAAGTTGCCGAATGTCGTTACGGTTGAGAATATTCGCGAGACGCGGTTCTCTCGCAATCCGACGATCTCCCGTGTGTTGACAGAGATGGGCTGGGTTCGGGAACTCAACGAAGGTGTTAAGCGGATTTACGCAGATATGAAGGGCTTCTTTCTTGATCAACCGGAATACAGTGAACCGAATTTCAGTGTGAAATTGACGTTGAAAAATAATATCGAGGTGCGCAAGACAAGACAGAACGAGCACGCATTGCAAAATTTAGGTGAAGCGTTGTGGCATGATCTTGATGATTTAGAACGGCAGATTGTTGCATATATGACAAGCCACGGTGGGGCAAGTCGTACGGATTTAGAGAAACATCTTGGTAAATCAAATAGAACGGTTATTAAAAGAATTAATCATTTAATGCAATTAGGCGTAATTAAAGCAAGGGGAGATAAACACGATCCAAAAAGATCCTATGAAATGATATTTAAAGAGAATAAGTATCAAGTAGGTATCAAGTAAGTATCAAGTTAACGCGCGGCATTGTGAGGTTAATTTGGCATTTAAACCGTTGAATCTGTATAAATGGGATGTTTTGGCAAACTCTGAGTCTAGTATTAGGTATCAAGTAGATACACAGCTTAGTGGAACAAAATTAATACGAAAATCGCTAAAACTCGCATAAAATAGGGCGTTATGAAGATGTTTCAGGTATTAAGGGTAAGTATTAAGTAGGTATCAAGTTAATAGGTGTGTTCTCTACGAAGGGAAATCCAGAAGGGTTGCAGCGCGGTTTCAAAAAAGACGGAGGAAGAAAAAGATGGCAAGCTACGAAGCTTTTAAAGAATGTCTGCTCGAAGATCCGCAGGTTAAAGCGGCATACGATGCGCTTCAGCCTGAATTCGACAGAATCCAGGCGGCGATCGACGCGGAAAAAAGCCAGCGCCAGGAACAAAAAGAAACGTCAATTGAAAATGTACCTAAAAAATAAAAAAGAAGCACCGCTGAAAGGCGGCTCTTCCGAAAAACAGAACCCACCGGAGGAGCCGGTGGGTTCTGTGAAAGTTAAGACTTATTGATTTGGGAGTTCAATGCAACGTTTCGTTTAATGTCTTCCGAGGGTCCAGACGTTTTTCGGGGTGCGGTAGAGGCGTTTGAACGCCGATTCGCCTGCGCCGAGTGCGCGTCTTACATCTTCCGGATGACCGTATAAACGTTTTAATGCTTCTCTCTTCATGATTATACCTTCTTTCGGTTTTTAGGTTTTCACCCGAAAACATGATTTATTGTTTATGCCTAAAGTATAGAGCGGTATGCCGACGCCATCCTTGATTTGAATCAAGTTACACAAAATTTTTTTCATCAATTTACTATTTTCAATATTCAACACAAAGCATGCTCTTCTAATTTTATGGCTTCAATGCGATAAAATGCCAAACACTGCAATAGAAATGGTCCAAATACTACAACAAAAAACGTCCAAACACTTCAATGAATAAACGCCAAATGCTATACTAAAAGTAGTCCAAATACTATAATGGAGCATGAAAAATGAAAGCATATATGCCAAGAATGGCGGATCGTATTTTAACGGAAAGGCTCGAATCAAAAGGAGCTGTTTTGATCGAAGGTCCCAAATGGTGTGGCAAAACGACAACAGGTAAACAATTTGCAAAAAGTGTACTTGAGATGGATCGTCCGGACCAGACAAGACAATATCAGGAGATGGCGGCACTCAATCCGACGTTGTTATTAAAAGGCGAAGTGCCGCGTCTGATTGATGAATGGCAGCTCGCGCCGAATCTTTGGAATGCGGTTCGATACGAAGTCGATCGACGGTATGATTTCGGTCAGTTTATTTTGACAGGATCGGCCGTGCCGGTGGAGTTGGATGCATCGGCACACACGGGAACGGGACGCATCGCAAGGATGAAAATGCGTCCAATGAGTTTGTATGAATCCGGTGATTCTAATGGACAAGTATCGTTAAAAGATTTATTTGATGGAAAAGATATTGCAGGCATGGACGATCATACCATTGAAGATATCGCCTTTGAAATCTGTCGCGGCGGATGGCCAAGAGCGATTGGCGAAAAAGAGAAGATCGCGTTAAGGCAGGCCATTGATTATTACGATGCGGTCGTTTCTAACGACATCCGCCGCGTCGATGGGACCGCTCGCGATACGGAGCGGTCGAAGCGGTTACTGCGATCTTATGCTAGAAATATTGCCTCACAGGCGTCACTTGAGACCATTCGTCAAGATATAATTGCGAATGATACAGCAGAAAGCTTTAGTGCGACGACGCTGTATGACTATATCAACGCATTAAAAAAGATTTTTGTTATTGAAGATTCTCCAGCATGGAATCCAAATTTGCGCTCAAAAACAGCTATTCGTTCAAAGGATACACGTTATTTCGTCGATCCGTCGATTGCCACGGCAGCGCTGGGACTTGGTCCCAATGACTTGCTCAATGATTTAAACACGATGGGGCTAATCTTCGAAAATCTCTGTATTCGGGACTTGCGCGTATATGCGGATGTCTTAGACGGCAGTATCTATCACTATCGCGATAAAACGAATCTCGAATGTGATGCGGTCATGCATTTGCGAAGCGGTGCGTATGGTCTGATCGAGGTTAAGCTTGGAGGAGACCCGTATATAGAAGAAGGAGCTCAAAATCTGATCGCCTTAGCAAATAAAATCGATACATCAAAAATGAAGGTGCCGTCGTTTTTAATGGTGTTGTGCGGTGTTGCCCCCTTTGCCTACAAACGGGAAGATGGTGTGTGTGTCGTGCCAATTTCCTGTTTGAAGCCTTGATGAACAGAGAGATGCTGATGAACGTCGAATGGATTACGCAACTGCAAATGGTTGTAGATTATTTTCAAAAATTATTCAATCAATAATCGTTGAGAAGACGAAATGATCTTCAAGCAATTTTTTAAGTAACTTTCGAAAAACGAAAAGAACTTTTTGAAAAGTATGAAAAACGTGCACTTTAAGTGCGCTCCAGCCTGAATTCGACAGAATTCAAGCGGCGCTTGACACGGAAACAGACCCCACCGGCTTTGCCGGTGGGGTCTGTGAAAGTTAAGACTTATTGATTTAGGAGTTCAATTTAACCGTTTCGTTTAATGCCTTCCGAGGGTCCAGACATTTTTCGGCGTACGGTATAAGCGCTTGAACGAAGATTCGCTGACACCAAGGACGCGTCTGACATCTTCTGGATGGCCATATAAACGTTTTAATGCTTCTCTCTTCATGATTATACCTTCTTTCAGTTTTTAGGTTTTTACCCGAAAACAGGATTTATTGTTGATGCCTAAAGTATAGAGCGAGAAGCTGACGCGATCCTTGATTTGAATCAAGTAATTAAAATATTTTTACATCATTTTTGGGTTTCTCTATATTTTTTGCGAAAAAAGCCCGTGGTGGTTGCAATACCAGTAGAGCACGCCGTGCCCGCGGGTGAAGAACCGCGCCTCGGCCGCGCCCTCGGGGTAGAGTCGGACGAATTCGAACCGGCCGCCGTTGAGATAAGCGATGAAGGTGAGGTGGTGGGTTTTGGTCATCGGGTGGTCGACTGCAACGTGCAGCTCGTCATCGATTTTGGTGCAGACTGCGGCGTGGTCGGGGTCCGCCGCTTCGGCGTCGAGGGGCGGCAGGGTGATCCCGCAGCACGAGATCATGGCCGAGCCGGTGGCGTAAAGCACGTTGCCGCAAATCGGGCAGACGTAGAGGTGGGAGCGCAGCAGATTGGCCGCGCGGTTGGTGTTGATAATCTCCTCGCCGGAGAGCAGCTCCGGCATCGAGACGCCGAGCACCTGAGCCAGCGGCTCAATGAGAGAAATATCGGGGAAGCCCTTGCCGGTTTCCCATTTCGAGACGGTTTTATCGCTGATGGCCAGTTTTTCGCCCAGACGGGACTGAGTCAAGCCTTGTTTTTCGCGGAGCCGTTTGATGGTGGCCCCGGTGACGTAATTGTTCATATCGGTGTCCTCCTGTTTTGGATGACAAAAGGATAGCACGGCGGGCGCCGACAGACAACCTACGGAGCGTAGAGCGGCGATCTTAGAGTCTCACAAATGCGAATTTATATTGCGATTATCGATGCCATATGACATAATAGGATTAAATGTTATAACCCATTGATCTCTTTAGGGATTTTGGTCTGCAGCCGGTCCATCGTCAGGGGAGCGTGCGGCGGCGCGGGGGATCATGGGGATCGGTATCGACGCATAAAACGTGAGGGGAAATCAATGTTAGGACAATGGTTGGCGGCCTATTGGTCGAGAAATTACACTGACGTGGTGCAGGGGGTGGTCTTCGCGTGGGTCACGCTCCGGCTGGTGTTTCAGCGCGCGGACACGAAGACAAAGGTGCAGAAGTTCATCCTGTCCTTCCTGGTGTCGTACAATACGGCGCAGATGCTCTCGGGGCTTTTGTATTTCGGGATCGTCAGCCATGTGCACGCCGCGGGCACCCTTTTGGATTTTCTGATCGCGACGGGCTGTCTGCTGCTGCCGGTTTTCTTCCTGATGGGCCTGTACCGGGAAATCGTCGGCGTTCAGGGGCCGGCCCCGGCGTTTATCTATACCTTGTTTTTCAACGCCAACTGCCTCGCGATGCTCATCGCCATGACGACGCTGCAGCGCCTGCTGATCACGGTGGGCTTAAGCTTGGCGCTGGTCTTTTGCTTTAGAAAAGAAATCCGCTATATCCTTTTCGAAAAATCAGTGCTGCGGATGGATCGGCGCTTCCACGGCACCGCCATGGCCTTCATGATGTTGATCGGAGCGGAGGCGGAGCTGCCGCGCATCGTGCTCAACGGCGGCGCAGACACCGTCGGCAATCAATTAGCTTACGCGGTGGCGATCACGGGGGGCCTGCTCGTGATTCTCTTCCTCATTTTCATGAAGTTCAATTTTTTCGCGATCATGAAATACGAAAATTACATCCGCGCCCACGATGACGACACGGTGACCGGTGCCAAAAGCTTGAGCTATCTGCTGGAACACGGCGGCGTCATGATTCGCCAGGTTCGGGCGAATGGACCGGCGCTGGCCGTATTCTATTCCGATATCGCCAACTTCCGCGACGTAAACATCCTTCACGGCTACGACGCCGGGACGGTCATTTTGCACCAGACGGCGGAACTGCTGACGCAGACCTTCCCGGACGGGATTGTCGCGCGGATCTCCGGCACCCATTTTGTCGGGATCGTGCCGGTTCATCAGGCCGAAGAAAAGTTCGCGCAGGTCGCAGAAAAGGTCGAAGCCCTCAGTTTAGATGAGACCCTGATGTTTCGCGTAGGCCTCTGCCCGGTGAAGGATTGGGATCAGCCGGCCGGGGATACAACCCACTACAGCCAGCTGACGACCCTCATCGATTTGGCCGCGGTCGCCACCCGCCATTTAAACGGCACTCGAAAGGCCGTACAGTTTTACGACGACGCCATGCGTCAGAATGAAGCGATCCGTCTCCACGTTCTGGCCCACGTGGACAAGGCCGTCGAGGATGGCTGGCTGCAGGTCTATTATCAGCCCCTTGTCGACATCAAGCGCAAAGCAGTCGCCAGCTACGAGGCTTTGTCGCGGTGGAGCGATCCCCAGTACGGCTTCCTCACGCCCGACCAATTCGTCGAGCCGCTGGAAAGGGTCCGAATGATTTACAAGATCGATCTCAACGTGCTGCGCCGATACGGCCAGCTGGTCCGGGATTGGCAGGCGGCCGGACGGACGGTGCTGCCCATCAGCTTCAACATCTCCCGGACCGATTTAGAGGCCGGCATCGATTTGTTCGGCGAAATCGAGGCCATCATCCGCGAAGAGCAGATCCCCAAAAAGCTGGTCCACGTGGAAATCACAGAGACCGCCCTCAACGGCGATTCGGCCGTCATGCAGCGGGCCGTCCGCCGCTTCCACGACATGGGGCTGGAGGTCTGGATGGACGATTTCGGCTCCGGGTACTCGTCCCTCAACGTCTTGAAGGATTACCAATTTGACGTCATCAAAATCGATATGGTCTTCATGGGGAAATTCGACGAACGGTCCAAGACGATCGTGCGCGACGTCTGCCGGATGGCGGCCGATCTGGGCATTCGGACCGTGGCCGAGGGCGTTGAAACCGCAGAACACTACGCCTTTCTTAAGGAAGTCGGCTGCACCTACGCCCAGGGCTATCTCTTCAGCAAACCCGTTCCGCCCGATCAGATCCCGGAGGAGGGGTTTCAATTTTAAAGCGGCGCCCCGCTTGATTTATGCAGCCAACAAAAAAGCATCGCACGCCAACGTGCGATGCTTTTTTTGTTGTGAGCATATGGGTGAAAAGGCCGTGTTATTTTGCCGCGGCGTCCGAGATGTGCACACGGCCGTCGGGATCGATCGCGACGCCCCAGCTCTGGCTGCGGGCGGCGATTTTGTCCAGCACGCGCGCGCCTTCGCGGCCGGTCAGCACCCGGGGCTGGAAATCGTTGGAGCCCGTGTGGCCGGAAATGGCGCAGGGCAGCACCTTGGCGTTGTCCGTGGCGGTGAGCTTGCCGTCTTCGAAGTGGAAGGTCAGCTGAAAGATCATCGAATCCTTGTCAGCCGGATTGGAATTGCCGCCGAAACAGAAATTGCCGAGACTGTAGACGATGTAGCGCCCCTTGTATTTTTCGATGCCCTGCACCACGTGGGGGTGGGAGCCGAGGACGAGGTCGGCGCCGTGGTCGATCGCCGATTTGGCCAGCGCCGTTTCGTAGGCTTCCGGCATCGGGTTGCGCTCGATGCCCCAGTGGTAGTACACGACAATCGCGTCAGGCTTCTGTTTTTTGGCGCGGGCAATGTGTTTCGTCAGTGTCGCCTCGCTGGGGTCGTCCAGCCCGTTGAGGCCGATCAATGCAAATTTTTCGCCTTTGACGCGCGGATAAGCGATGGTGTCGTAGCCGAAGTAGGGGATGCCGGCGTTGTCCAGGGCTGCCTGGGTGTCGGTAAAACCGGTCTCGCCGAAATCGTGGGAATGGTTGTTGGCGAGGGTCACGGCATCGACGCGGCCGTGCTTTAAGATTGCGGTGTAAGCCGCCGGCCCTTTAAAGGTGAACGTCTTGACGGCGCGGTCGGTCGAAGTCGTCAGGGCGCCCTCGAGGTTGGCGATGGTCAGATCGTCGGCGCCGAACACGTCGCGGACCTGATCGAGAAAGTAAGCGGCGCCGCGGCGCTGGTAAACGCTGTTGAAGGCGGTGCTGTACCGGGAATCGACGCCGAGGGTGCAGTCCCCGGCGGCAGATAAGGTCACGTCGGCGGCAGGTTTTGCCGCGGCAGCCTTTTTAACGGTTTTGGCAGGCGCTTTTGAAGACGTTTGTTGGCCGCAGCCGCACAGCGCGGCGAGACACAAAACGGCGCACACATAGAGCAGAACACGGCGAAAAGATCGAAGAGACATCACACACCCTCCTTTAAAATAAATGTAATCTATTAATAACTTTAGATGATATCATTTATCGGGAGAGGGTGCAAGCTGGATCGCGCGACAGGCGATTAAAAAATCACACACAAAATCAGCGTGACGATGGCCAGGCCGCCCTGCTTGAAAAGAATCGACGGGCTGCTGGTTAAGCTGCCGTAGAGGGCGACGAGAACGATGGTGCCCATGAGCAGCATGACGGCGATTTTGCTCGCGAAAACCAGCGCGGCCAAGAGCACCAGCACGCCGATGAGCCCGTTATAAATCCCCTGGTTTTTAAACAAGGTCTGCACCGACGGGCGGGCGAGCTCCGCCTTGTCCATGCCGAAAACCCGGGCCGTGGTGTCCGACGTTGTCGCGAAAGTTTCAAGGTAAAGAATGTAGAAAAATTCGAGCGCCACCAGAACAGACAAAATTTTAATTGGCAGAATCATAGCATAAGCCTCCTTTGATGCGATCCATGAGATCGTTGAATTGGCTTTTAATCTAGACGAAAACGGGCGAAAAGTCAAGACGATTGGCGGCGGGCGGTGTGCAGAGAAAAAGAGGGCATTTTATCAAAGCTTTACACAGATTTAAGGCGACCTTGGTTTATTGCCTTTTTCCTTATTCCAAATCCAGGCGCAGGCTTGGATTTTTTTGTGGTTGAAATAAAAAAGATGATCGCCAATGGTTAAGCGGTCATCTTTTGATAAACGGCGTCGTCATCAGCCCTGCAGCATTTTGTAAAGCTTAGCCGGATTTTTTTCGTACTTCCAGAGCTTCGGGTTGTCTTCCAGCTGATCCCGGACGTGGTGCGCGGCGAGGAAGTCGTCGATTTCAGCGTTAGGCCACGCCATTTCGGCCTTCAGGTAATGGGAGAGGGCGCGGATGGCCGCGTTAGATTTTTCCTGAGCGAGGTAGCCCTTGGCGTCGGCTTCGTTCAAGTTCCAGAACTGCCCGAGCACTCGGACCATGTCGGCGTTGTCGGCGCCCACTTCCAGCAGACATTGAATGGCGCGCGCCAGCCCGTCCTTGAGCCCTTGTTCCTTGCCTTCTTCGAGGCCCTGCTGATAGCCTTCGTCGTTGAAGCGGTGGTGCAGCTCTTCTTTGCCGGAGTCGATGCCTTCTTTGACAAATTGGCCGCCCTTAGAAGCGAGGTCGCTGCCCTTTTCCAGTAATTTTTTCCATCGATCGGTTGCCATGATGATGCTCCCTTCATCAGTTGATTTTAGATTATTGAATCAGTGTAGCAGGCAAATCAAAAATTAAACTTAAAGTACAATTAAAGAAAAAAGATTAAACTAATCAAAGACTTTATGAAAGACGGAGGTAGAATCATGGACGATTTTATGACATTAGCGAAAGCGCGGTATTCCGTGCGCAAATATAAAGACACCCCGATCGAAGACGACAAGCTCGACAAAATCATCGAAGCGGGCATCATCGCACCGACAGCCCACAACGAACAGCCGTGGCGGTGCTACGTGCTCAAAAGCCCGGAAGCGCTGGAAAAAATAAACGGCCTGACCCGCTGCGCCTTCCACGCGCCGGTGGTGCTGATGTTCACCTACAATAAGGATGAACAGTGGAAAAATCCGCTGGAAGAAGGCGTCACCGCCGGACAGGAAGACGTCAGCATCGTCGCGACCCACATGATGCTCGAAGCCTGGGAATTGGGCATCGGCTCCTGCTGGGTCAACTTTTTCCCCAATACCCAGACCGAAAAGGCTTTTAACCTGCCGGAAAACGAACGGGTCGTGCTGCTCATGCCCATGGGCTACGCCCAGGACGGCGTCCACGCGGCACACCTGCACAACGAAAACCGCTCGAGAGACGAATTGGTCAAGGAACTTTAATGCAGCGGAATCGCACCTGCCGAAAGGCAGGTTTTTAGTACCATATAAGTGTAGCAAGACAGAGAAGAAATTCTCATCCTGCTGCACTTATTTTTATATAATAGGGGAAGCAGCTGGCCTGACGTGCGGGTTTTTGGGTCATTGCATCCGACATAAAAA
>NZ_VUMO01000013.1 GCF_009696145.1 Pseudoramibacter porci | reverse complement strand
GCTTACTGAATGCATGGCCTGTTTCTATTATTGCTATTTTACCACGGTTGTATGGCAACAGGTGAAAAATGATTGCGATAATAAACAAAGCCTAGAGCGTTTGCCCTAGACTTTGTCTACAGTCTGATGCACGCTTCTCATTTAGAAGCGTGCATTTTTACGCTCAAAACCCGGCGCTTTATTCTTGTGTATCGATAAGCTTTGATTTATAATAATTGTAACCGACTAACATTGACAAAACATTTCAAATCAATCTATTAGTGAAGGAGTTCAAAATGGATTATAAAACCAATTTGCAGAAATGGCTCGATTTTGGCCAGTACGATCAGAATATTAAGAAGGAACTGAGCGCGATCACAGATGAAAAAGAACTCGAAGATCGCTTTTACACGGAGCTGTCCTTTGGGACAGCCGGTATGCGCGGTAAGATCGGCATGGGGACCAACCGCATCAATATTTACGTCGTCGCGCGGGCGACTCAGGGCTTGGCGCAGTATCTCTTGAAAGAAGACCCGGCCAACGCTGAAAAGGGCGTCGCCATCGCTTACGATTCCAGACATTTTTCGAAGGAATTTGCGCAGGTGTCTGCCCAGGTGCTCGCAGCCAACGGCATCAACGCTTATTTGTACGACAGCCTGCGTCCGGTGCCGGTGCTGTCCTTCACCGTGCGCCATTTGAAAACTGCGGCCGGCATCGTCATTACAGCGTCTCACAATACAAAGATTTACAATGGCTACAAGGTCTACGGCCCGGACGGCGGCCAGATCACCGAAGCGGTCGCGGCCGGCGTCGTCGAACAGATTCATACCGTTACGGATTATTTCTCAGTGAAGCTGGCGGCGGACAACGATCCGCACATCATTACCGTCCCGAAAGAAGTGGACGACGCCTATATCGAAGCGGTCAAGGGCGTGGCTAAGGCCAATCCGGGCAGCGACTTAAAAATTATTTACACCCCGCTCCACGGTTCGGGCAACATTCCGGTGCGCCGTGTACTGAAAGAATTGGGCTACGAAAATGTGACCGTGGTCAAAGAACAAGAACAGCCGGACGGTGATTTCCCGACGGTGGCAAAGCCTAATCCGGAAGAAAAAGCGGTTTTTGACCTCGCAATTGAAATGGCAGAAAAGGAAGGCGCGGACATCATTTTCGGGACGGACCCAGATGCAGACCGCCTCGGCGTCTGCTGCCACAAGCCCGACGGCAGTTACGCGGTCCTCACCGGCAACCAGACCGGCGGCCTTCTCGTCGACTACATGCTCAAATCCAGAGACTGGCCGGACAATAAGGCCATTGTCAAGACGATCGTCACCAGCGAATTCGGCGCGGTCATTGCCAAATCCTACGGCGCGGCGGTTTACAACGTGCTCACCGGCTTTAAATACATCGGCGAAAAGATGACACAGTGGAAGGCGTCCGGCGAACATACTTTTGTCATGGGCTACGAAGAAAGCTACGGCGCCCTGGCCGGCGACTATGCGAGAGATAAAGATGCGGTCGTCGCGTCGGCCCTCGTCGTCGAAATGGCCCAGTATTACAAAGAACGGGGCATGACGTTGTACGACGCACTCCAGGCGCTGTACAAGAAATTCGGCTACTTCCTCGAAACGATTCAGTCCATTGAGCTCGACGGCATCGAAGGCAAGGCCCAGATCGCGAAGATCATGGACGCTTTCCGTGCGGATCACTTCGATCATTTCGCTGACGCGGAACTCGTCGAATTTGACGACTATCAATCACAGGTCTGCACCAACGTGAAAACCGGCGAAACGTCAGGCATCGACCTGCCGGTTTCCAACGTTCTCAAATTCATCTTCAACGAAGATTCGTGGTACGCGATCCGCCCGTCCGGGACGGAACCGAAAATCAAGATTTACTATTCCGTCAAGGGCAAGAGCCCGGAAGATGCGGAAGCGAAGCTGGCGGAAATTAAAGAAGCCGTCAACGCGTGCCTGCCTCAATAACGCCATTTGCGCAGAAAACCCCGGAAAACCATTTGGGGTTTTCTTTTTTTGGTATTCAAACGCGGGGAAAAAGGGTATAATGAAACAAAATCTTTATATGAAAATGACAAGGAGATTACAATGCCAGATAAAATCAAATTAGGGCTCGTATTTGGCGGTCAGTCGGGCGAACATGAAGTGGCACGGGTTTCCGCGTATAACGTATTAAAAGTTATTGACTTAGACAAATATGATGTGGTGACGATCGGGATCACAAAAGACGGTCGCTGGATGATTTATACTGGAGATTGGGATAAACTGCCGGACGGCTCCTGGGAACAGGACACCGATCATCTCCGGACGGATTTTTCGGTATTTACCGATCCGCTCATTCAGAGCATCGATTTGTTCTGGCCGATGATGCACGGCCCGATGGGTGAAGACGGCACGATTCAGGGCGTCTTTGAAATGATGAACAAGCCTTACGTCGGTTGTGGGGTGCTGGCCTCCGCCGTCGGGATGGACAAGGTGGTCTCGAAGATTTTGTTTGAACGCGCTGGCATTCCAGTTGTGCCTTACATTTATTTTTACGATAGAGACTGGCGAAAGAATCAAGACGGGTTGGTCAAAGACAGCGAAGCGCAGCTCGGTTATCCGGTATTCATCAAGCCGGTGAACATGGGCTCTTCGGTGGGGATCACCAAGGCCCACGACCGGGTGGAATTTCTGGCCGGGGTCGACAATGCGCTGCAGTACGATTCCAAAATTTTAATTGAAAAGGCTGTGAACGCGAGAGAAGTTGAATGTGCGGTACTCGAGGAAGACGGTGAGATTCAAACGACATTGCCGGGAGAAGTCGTCGCCAGCAAGGAATTCTACGATTACGAAGCGAAGTACGCCGACGATCAGGATTCGAAAATTGTCATCCCAGCTGAAATTGACAGCGCCACTATTGCAAAGATCCGTGCCTACGCCCACGACGCCTTTGCCGCCATTGACGGGGCAGGGCCGACCCGTGCGGACTTCTTTGTCGATCGGGATACCGGCGAGCTTTATATCAACGAAGTCAACACCATGCCCGGCTTCACGGATATCAGCATGTATCCGATGATGTGGGGCAATATGGGTGTGGGCTACAGCGAATTGGTCGAACGGCTGATTCAGACTGCAAAACGCAAGAAAGTGACGGATTACACATTAAAGTAAAAGCGAGATTAAACAGAAAAGGAGGCCGTGATGAACGTGCGTGAAAAAAAGCCGGCGCGGCCGGTTTGGCTGACAGTGGTCAGCCAATCTGCGGTTGAAGGCGAGACAGAACGGACCGAATTCATGACCGAGGGCGATCTGGTCTGGGAAGGGGAAACCCCCTGCCTGAACTATCAGGAGACAGAAGTCTCCGGCATGTCCGGTACGACGACCACCGTCCGCATCGAATCGGACAAGGTGTCGGTGATCCGTCTCGGGACGATCAACAGTATGATGGAGTTTGAAACGGGCAGCAGCTGTATGGCTGTTTACAAGACGCCCCTCGGGGAAGTGCCGATGTCGATCGATACGCGGCAGATTGAAATCGAATGGGACGACATTTTAGGTCCCCTTCACGTGCATCTGGACTACATCATTTCCTCCAATGGGCAGGAAGTGACCGCCAACACGATGGACATCGAGGTCAAGGAACGAAAATAAGTTAAAGGTAAAGAGGAGTATTGATGACCTATATCAGAGAGAAAATAGAAAATAAGTTGAAACAGGCGGCAGCAGACGCGGTCAAATCCGCGGTGTCGGCCGGTGCCTTTCAGATCGAGCACCAGCCGGACGTGCAGCTGGAAGTGCCCCGCGAAGCGAAATTTGGCGACTACTCGACGAATGTGGCGATGCAGCTGCCGAAGGAAGCCCACATGGCGCCGCGTAAAATTGCCGAAGCCCTTACCGAACAGCTGAAGGCCGACGCCAATCTCAAGGGCATTGTGTCGAAGGTCGACATCGCCGGCCCTGGGTTTATCAACTTTACGCTGGATCCAGCCTGGCATTATGACGTCATCGGCGAAGTGGAATCCATGGGGAAGGATTACGGCCGCACCGAAGGCCACAAGGGACTGACCTACAATCTGGAATTCGTTTCCGCCAACCCGACGGGCCCGATGCACATCGGCAACGCCAGAGGCGGTGCGATCGGCGACGTGCTCGCTGAAATCGCGGCCTGGACGGGCTACGACGTGACCCGCGAATTCTACGTCAACGACGCCGGCAATCAGATCGCGAAATTCGGGGACTCCCTCGACGCGCGATTTAAGCAGGCCATGGGTCTGGACGTGCCTTTCCCAGAAGACGGCTACCAGGGCAAAGACATTATGGAACGGGTCCAGGAATACATCGCGGATCAGGGCGGAAAGGATCAGGTTGTGGGTCTGCTCGACGAAGACGACGACACCCGCAAGCGCAAGCTGATCGATTTCGCGCTGAACGTCAACCTCAAACAGATGCACACCGATATGGCCAAGTACGGCGTACACTACGACGTCTGGTTCTCGGAACAGAGCATGTACGACGACGGCGAAATCGAACGGGCATTGAAACTGTTAAAGGACAAGGGCGCGACCTACGAAAAGGACGGCGCGACCTGGTTCAAGACGACAGATTACGGCTGCGAAAAGGACGACGTGCTGATCCGTCAGAACGGTCTGCCGACCTATTTCATGGGCGATATCGCCTACCATCTGAACAAACTCCAGACCCGGAAGTTCGACCGCGCGGTTAACGTTTGGGGCGCCGACCATCACGGGCACATCGCTAGACTAAAGGCGGCGATCCGGGCGGCCGGAGAAGACGATTCCCGGCTCCACGTCGTGACGATGCAGCTCGTTCGCCTCATCAAGGACGGCGAACCGATTCGGATGTCCAAGCGCCAGGGCAAGGCCATCGGCCTGTCGGAGCTTTTGACAATGGTCGGGACCGACGCGGCCCGCGTGTTCTTCAACCTGCGTTCACCGGATTCCCACTTTGACTTCGACCTCGACCTGGCCATTCAGGAATCCAACGAAAACCCGGTGTTCTACATGCAGTACGCCCACGCGCGCATCTGCAGCATTTTAAGACAGCTCGGCGGCGAAGTGGATTTGGACGCGCCGGCAGATTTGAGCCTGCTGACCCATCCGAAGGAAATGGAACTGCTCGAAGTCATGTCCGATCTGCCGAATACGATTGTCCAGGCGGAACGCAAGAACGATCCGTCTCGGATGGTGCATTACGGACAGGAATTGGCCTCGGCCTTCCACGCGTTTTACAACGACTGCCGTGTCCGTGTGGACGACGCGAAGCTGATGCATGCCAGACTGAAGCTGATCCTCGCGACCAGACAGGTGCTCGAAAATGTGCTCGGCATTCTCGGCGTCAGCGCACCGGAATCGATGTAAGATTAAAAAAATAAGCGCAAAAACAAAAACTGCTGCGGAGCGTTAACCCCACAGCAGTTTTTTTGATGGTCGATTTAATTGATCGCGTCGACACCGTGTTCGTTGGTGCGGATGCGAATCACATCCTTTAAATCGTAAACAAAGATTTTTCCGTCGCCTGGCTGTCCGGTAACCGCTGTTTTGCGGATAATGCGGACGACCTCGTCGGCAAAAGCATCGCTGGACACGACGATTTCAAATTTGATTTTGGGCAGCATGTTGATATCTACCTTTGAACCGCGGACCACGCGGGTGTAGCCCTTTTGGGTGCCGCAGCCCATGACCTGGGACACGGTGATGCCGTGAATATCCACGGATTTCAGCGCGTCCAGCAGATCCTGATAAACTTCTTCCCGCACAATGGCTTCAATTTTTGTCATTTGATTTACCTCTCTTTTCCATTAATCCATACCGGTAAACGCTGGGTAGGCCTTTTCGCCGTGCTGCGTTTCGTCGAGACCTCGGCGTTCATCTTCTTTATTGACTCGAAGGGGCATGAACAGCGATAGGATTTTCGCGATGACGAGGGTGCCGACGACGGCGATGACGATGGTCAGGGCGATGCCGGCTAGCTGCATCAGCAGCAGATGAGATCCGCCCCCAAGGAAAAGGCCGTTCCACTTTACAGCAGGGTTGATGGCTTTGCTGGCGAAAAGACCGGTGGCGATTCCGCCCCAAATCCCGCCGACGCCGTGGCAGCCAAAGGCGTCGAGGGCGTCGTCGTAGCCGAGCTTCGGCTTGACGTAAGAGATCATAAAATAGGAAATGGGTGCGGCAGCTCCGCCAATAATAAATGACGCCCATACCGGGACGTAGCCGGCACCGGGTGTGATGGCCACCAGACCAAGGACAGCGCCGGTCGATGCGCCGACGACGGTTGGCTTGCCCGAGACGATCACGTCGATGAGCATCCAGACCATCATGCAAGTCGCGGCCGCCGTGTTGGTAGTGACAAAGGCGTGGGCGGCTAGGCCGTTTGCGGCGAGGGCCGATCCGGAATTAAAGCCGTACCATCCGAACCAAAGCAGTGCCGCACCAAGGACGACGAAGGGAATGTTGTGGGTGCGGTAGGAGACGCGGTTGTAGCCCTGACGGCGTCCGATCATCAGCGCCAAAATCAGGCCGGAAAAGCCGGAAGAAATGTGAACCACGTCGCCCCCTGCGAAGTCGAGGGCGTGCAGTTTCGAGCCGATCAGTCCGCCGGCGCCCCAGACCATGTGAGCCAGTGGGAAATACACGAGGATCAGCCAAAACAAGATAAAGAAGAAAATCGCCTTGAAGTTCATGCGTCCGGCGACAGCCCCGGTGATCAGCGCCGGCGTAATCATCGCGAACATCATCTGAAAGACGACGTAGGCCATTTTCGGAATCGACGGCGCGTAATTGCTGGTGCCCTTGAACATGCCGCGCATAAAGGCCTGGTGCAGTGTGCCGATGAGACCGCCGTGGTCGCCGCAGAAACTCACCGAGTAGCCGAAGGCGATCCACAGAACCGACGCCAGCCCCATGATGAAAAATGACATCATCATCGTATTCAGGACGTTTTTGCGCCGCCCGAGGCCGCCGTAAAAAAAGGCCAGCCCCGGGGTCATGATCATCACCAGACAGGCACAGATCAAAACAAAAGCCGTGTTACCTGCATTCATAAATAAACCTCCATAATTTAAAATAAGCCAACAAAAAAAGGCGCCAGAAGCCATAAGCTTCCGGCGCCTTTGCCGATTGACTAGATAAAAATGCAACACCCTTATTATAAGAAGAGGTGTGCGTAAAGTCAAAGAAAAAATCAGAACAGGGGAGTATATTTTTCGGAATTTATTAAAAATAAATAATTATGTTGGCATAACCACGGAAATATTTTAATAAATTGATTATCATACAACCATCAGATGAAATGAATCGGAACAACCGCAATGTAATGAAAGAAAGGAATAGAAACATGCAGGATCAGAAGATGTTTTGTTATCAGTGTCAGGAAACGGCGCGCTGCCAGGGCTGTACCGTCCGCGGGGTTTGCGGAAAAACGCCGGAAGTTGCCAATATGCAGGATTTGTTGATTTATTCAACCAAGGGGCTCTCAGTATTGACGACCGCTGTGAGAAATCAGGGCGGCGACGTACCGAAAACCGTCAATCATTTTGTGACGATCAACTTGTTCATGACCATTACCAACGCCAACTTTGATTTAGAAGCGCTTGAAAACCGCGTTGAACAGACCGAAACGCTCAAGGCACAGTGGCTTCAGAAGGTTGACAATCAGGAAGGACTGCCGGCTGCAGCAACTGAAAGCATTTCAAGAGATCAATTCGCAGAAAAAGCAAAGACAGTCGGCGTGCTGGCGACTGAAAATGAAGACATCCGTTCACTCAGAGAACTGATCACCTACGGGTTAAAAGGGCTCTCTGCTTATACCAAACACGCAAACGCACTGCTGAAAGACGACGAAGACGTTGACGCGTTCATCCAGCGGGCGCTGGCTGCAACCTTAGACGACAGCCTGAGTGTCGATGATTTGGTTGCCTTGACCCTCGAAACCGGGAAATACGGCGTTCAGGGCATGGCCGATCTCGACGCAGCCAACACTGGCGCCTACGGCAATCCGGAAATCACAGAAGTCGATTTAGGGGTCAGAAACAATCCGGGTATCTTGATCTCCGGCCACGATTTGAAAGACCTCGAGATGCTGCTCGAACAGACAAAGGGCACCGGTGTCGACGTGTACACGCACTCAGAAATGCTGCCGGCACATTACTATCCGTTCTTCAAGAAATACGACAACTTCGCAGGCAATTACGGCAATGCCTGGTGGCAGCAGACAACAGAATTCGAATCCTTCAACGGACCGATTCTGATGACGACCAACTGCATTGTGCCGCCAAAGGACAGCTACAAAGGCCGCTTGTTCACCACCGGCGCGACAGGATATCCGGGATGCGCACATATAGACGCAGACGAAAATGGCCACAAGGATTTCTCGGCGATCATCGAATTGGCGAAAGCCTGCCTGGCACCGACTGAAATTGAAACGGGTAAAATTGTCGGCGGCTTTGCACACGAACAAGTCTTTGCACTGGCTGATCAAGTTGTTGACGCAGTAAAGAGCGGCGCGATCCGTAAATTTATTGTCATGGCTGGCTGCGACGGCCGCATGAAGTCCCGCTCCTACTACAAAGAATTTGCTGAAAAACTGCCGAACGATACCGTCATTTTGACTGCAGGCTGCGCAAAATACAAGTACAACAAGCTGAATCTCGGCGACATCGGCGGCATTCCACGGGTGCTCGATGCCGGACAGTGCAACGACTCCTATTCACTGGCGCTCATCGCTTTGAAACTCAAGGAAATTTTCGGACTTGACGATGTCAACGATCTGCCGATTGTCTACAACATCGCGTGGTACGAACAAAAAGCGGTCATCGTCTTGCTGGCGCTGCTCTCTCTCGGTGTGAAGAACATCCATCTCGGACCGACTCTGCCGGCTTTCCTCTCACCGAATGTTACCAACGTGCTGGTTGACCAGTTCGGCATCGGCGGCATCACCAATGTCGATGATGATCTGGCCTCAATGGTTGGCTAAAGACAAAAAAATCCGATTGTGGTACAATCGGGCTATGGAAAATCAACAGCAACATAAAAAAATAATTGTCATTTATACAAGTATGCGCCGAGGCAATAGCGAACGCCTCGGCGATGCTTTTTCAAAGGGTGCAGAAGCGGCCGGCCACGATGTCGAGAAGATTTATCTTCGAGATCAGACCATCCAGTACTGCACAGGATGCGAAGCGTGTGAACACACGGGGCGCTGTGTTATAAACGACGATGCAGAAAAGATTGTGCGCAAAATGGTTTGGGCGGATGTGGTGGCGCTGGCGCTGCCGGTTTATTTCGGTAATATTCCGGGTCAGCTCAAAACCCTTTTTGATCGGATGAACGCGGTGTTCAGACAGCCCTATCGGTTTCGAAAGGTCGTCGTTTTGGCGACAGCCGATCAAAATCGGCCGGAGATGTTCGACGGCGTTTGGCAAAGCGTCGAGAGCTGGCTGCTCGCGTTTCCGAAGGCCGCATTGGCCGAAAAAATCGGCGTTGGCGGCGTCAACCGGCGTGGCGAAATCGAGGGGCATGCGGCTCTTCGACAAGCGGAGGATTTGGGGCGCCGCCTTTAAAATCAGATCCAGCCGTGCGCCTTGCAAACCTTGAAGATGCCGTCGTCCGTATTTTTGGGTGCGACTTCATCGGCCACAGCCTTGAGATCCGGGTGGCCGTTGCCCATGGCAATTTTGTAAAACGGATCGGCAAACATATCGAGATCATTGGTATCGTCGCCAAAGACGACGGTATTCGCGGGGTCCCCGTCGATTGCTTCGAGCATCCGGAGGATCCCGTTTTTCTTTTCATCGGGCTGAATGATCAAATACCCAGCCTCAAACCGCAGCGCGCCGTATTCGTCGGAATGATTCAGAAGCGGCAGATTGGCTTCTTCCTCCGTCGGGATGGCGACGTACATTTTGTAGATCGGCGGATGGGGCACGTAATCTTTGTCGATGATGTAGCGGGTCGGCTCGAGCCGCTCGCCGCCCTGGCGGATGAAGTCGAAATTGGCGGCGTAGACGTCAATGGAGTTGTCCTGAGCGACGAGCATACCGTAGCCCTTTTCGAGGGCCTGATCGTATAAAGCCTTGGCCGCGTCGAAATCCAGGGGAATATTTTTAATGAGCTCGCGGTCGACAATGAGGCCGCGGCCGCCGTTGCAGATCATGTTGTCGACGCCGACCTGGTCCATGACCGGAGCGCCCTTGTAGGCCGCGCGGCCGGTATTGATGGCACAGAAATGGCCGTTTTTCTGAAGCAGACGGATGGCTTCTTTGGCTGAGGGGACGACTTGATTGGTGGCGCGGTCCGTCAGCGTGCCGTCAATATCGAAGAAAAAGTATTTGCGTTGTGTTTTCATGGTGATTTCCTGTTTTATTTTCTTTTATTTTCAGAATGATGCGAAAGGCTTCGTACTTTGCGGATGAGGACGATTTTCTCTCCAGAGTAGGATAAAGTCAGCCGGTTGTGGTGAGGGGACAGTTTGTAGCGTCCAGTCACAGATTTGAGATGAAAGCGCTTGAGCGCGCGGCTCGTTACCGTGAGGTGTCCCTTTGGTTTAAAAGCAAGGCGGCCTTTGTAGGTTTCGCGTTTTTTCTTGCCCTTCTTTTTGACGGTAAAGCTTAAGCTTCCGCGGCGGTCCGGCTGAATATGAATTTCGGGTTTGGCCTTGTAGAGGGCGGCGGGCAGGCGCTGGTTAATGGTTCGCGTTTTCGGCGCGACGACCCACGTTCCAGCTGCCTGGGCAGCCGGCGAAGCGGCGAAGGCACTGCCCGGGAGCATAAAAATGAGAGCTGCACACAGCCCAGCGAGTAATTGACGTTTCATAAAAGCCTTCTTTCTAATATACGCTGTTTTACGAGAGCTCGGCATTAAATAACGCGCATGAGCCATTCGGTGACGAACACCGCCACGCAGGCGGCCACCGCGACGGGTAAAAGCCCCTTCCGGTGCCAGGCCATGATAACCGCAACGGCCAGCCCGACGCAGGCCGAGATTATCGAATGGGTCGCGGTGAACACGGCTGGAATGGTCATGGCGCCGAGGACGGCGTAAGGGATATAGTAAAGAAAGGATTTGACGAAGGGCGATTTAATTTCGTTGCGAAACAGCACCAGAGGCAGTACCCGGATCAAATAAGTCACACCGGCCATGACGGCCGTGTAGATGAGTAAGTGTTCAGCAGTCACAGCGGTCTCCTTTCTTTTCCTCTGCGCACTTTATTTCGTCGTTAAGCTCAATTTCCGTGTCGGCCGCTTCCTCAGTCAGGGGGAACAGCCAAGCGCCGAGAGCCGACGCGCCGACGCCGCAGATGATGATGACGAAGCCGCTGGAAAGCCGGTTTAAAATCGGTGTGAAGTGGAAAAGGCAGCTGACGGCGACGGCGGCGAGCACAACCACAGCTACCGATCGATGATCCCTGGCAGGCGGCACAATGATCGCGATGAACATGCCGTAGATGGCGAGCCCCAGGGCCGAGCGCACAACGTCGGGCAAAATGGCCGAGGCCAGTGCCCCGATGACGGTGCCGCCGGTCCAGCCGACGATCGGCATGATCATCAGCCCGATCATGTAGATAAAGCGCAGTTTTTTGCCGCCGGCGGCGCGGGCTGAGGACACGGCAAAAACTTCGTCGGTGTCGGCAAAAGCGATGATCATCCGTTTGACCCAGTTAAACTCCGGATGGAGCCGCTGGGACCACGACAGAGACATCAAGGCGTAGCGCAGGTTGATGACCAGCTGCACCAGCGCCATTTCAATCATCGAGCCCGACGCGGCGATGACGTCGAGCCCGGCGAATTGTCCAGCCGACGTCAGGTTCGTGAAGGAGATCAAGATAGCCGCCCAGGCCGGCATGCCCTTTTCCACGGCCATCATGCCGAAGGTAAAGGACACCGAGATGTAGCCGAGACCGATGGGCAGCCCATCGAAAAAGCCCGTTCGGAAGGCGCTGCGTTTTTCTTCCGGGGTCACGCGTCCCCATCCTTTCTTTTGAAAAGGGCTTCGGCGTTGGCCTGCGTGGTCTCCAAAATTTTTTCGAGGGGCAGGTTCTTGATCTCAGCCATCTTCGCTGCGATGTCGCTGACAAAAGCGGGTTCGTTGCGCTTGCCGCGGTGAGGCACCGGCGCCATGTACGGGGAATCCGTCTCGATGAGCAGGCGGTCTAGGGGGGCGTAAGCGACGACTTCCGGCGATTTCTTATTGTTTTTAAAGGTGATCGGTCCGTCGAAGCCGAGATAAAAGCCGAGGTCTAAAAGGATTTTCGCCGTCTCCACAGATCCGGAGTAGCAATGGAAAACGCCGCCGGCGTCCCGGCTGAAGGATTTCGATTTAACCAGGTCGACAGCATCGCCGTGAGCGTCCCGGTCGTGAATGATGACCGGCAGATTCAATTCGCCGGCCATTTCCAATTGGCGGGCAAAGACATCTTTTTGATGCGCTTTCGGCGGGTTGTCATCCCAATGGTAGTCGAGGCCGATTTCGCCGATGGCTAAAACCTTCGGATCGGCGGCAAGCTCAGCAATGCGCGCAAAATCTTCAGGCTCTGCGTCTGCACAGTCCTCGGGGTGGAGGCCGACAGCCGCGTAGACACAGTCGTATTGATGGGCCAGGGAAAGGGCCCGTTCGCTTGTGGCGACTGTCGTGCTAGGGTCGAGGATCCAAGCGACGCCCTGGGATTGTGCCCGCGCGATGACAGCGTCGAGGTCGTCCTGGAAGGCGGCGTCATCCAGATGACAATGGGTATCAATTAGCATGGTTGCCCTCTCTTTCTCAGATGGCCCGGTCAAATTTTAAGGGTCAGCGAAATCGGACAGTGGTCGGAGCCCATCACATCGGTGTGAATGGCCGCGTCCTCGAGCAGATCTTTGGCGTTGTCAGAGGCGAAGAAATAATCGATGCGCCACCCGGCATTGTTGGCCCGGGCGTTGAAGCGGTAGCTCCACCACGAATATTCGATCTGATCCGGGTAGAAATAGCGGTAGGTGTCGATGTAACCGTCATTTAAAAACTGTGTCACCCATTCCCGTTCGATGGGCAGAAAGCCGGAACGCTTCGCGTTGGATTTGGGGTTCTTCAAGTCGATTTCGGTGTGGGCGGTGTTGACATCGCCGCAGACGATGACGCGCTTGCCTTCCGCGACGAGGGCGTTCACATCTTTTTGAAAGCAGTCGTAGAAATCCATTTTAAATTGCAGACGGTCGTCGCCCTGGCCGCCGTTGGGAAAATATATATTGTAGAGGGTAAAATCCGGGTATTCCATGACGATGGTGCGGCCTTCGTGGTTGAAGCGGTCGTCGGAAAGCCCGGTGTGAATGTTCAGCGGTTCTTCTTTATAATAGACGGCCGTTCCGCTGTAACCTTTGCGCTCTGCCGGATTGAAGAAGGCGTGGTAGCCGTCGATTTGTTTGAGTGTGTCGGGCAGTTGATCTTCAGTGGCCTTGAGCTCCTGAATGCCGAGCACATCGGGCTGTTCGGACTGAATCCAGTCAACCAACCCCTTTTTTTCAGCGGCGCGGATGCCGTTGACGTTCCATGAATAGAGTTTCATCCTAGTTTCTCCCTTGATTTTTCGTTACCAAAATTATAAAAGAAGGGCTGTCAAAAGTAAAGTTAAGGAAGCGTGAGAACGGCGCGCTCGATGTGGATTTTTCTCTGCGCCTTTGCTATACTATAAAGAAAATACGCGAAAAATGGAGCATCGGATGAAATACATCGTAACCCTGGACGGGGGATTAAGCAAAACCCGGGCCGTCTTGTTCGATCTGAGAGGGCAGGAGATCGACAAGGTCGTCGTCGATAACGAGATCATCTCAGTCGGCGATTATCGGGAAATCGATATGAATGTTTTTTGGGAAAACGCGGCCGCAGCGGTGGCCATGCTGGTGGAGCACAGCGGAACCTACGGCTCAGACATCGTCGGCATCGGGCTCACCGGCGCCAGCGAAGGGCTGTGGCCGGTAGGTGAAGGCGGCGAGCCTGTCGGCAATGCCGTACTAAATACAGACGGCCGCGCCGGAGAAGACGCGGAATACGTCACAAAGAAGAACCCGGGAATGGGTCGGCTGATTCACCGCAACCTTGGGCTTTACCCGAACAGCGGCAGTCCACTGATGATTCTCAGATGGACCAAACGACACCGCCTCGAAATTTACCGTCAGATTCAGGCGATTTTGATGGAAAAAGATTGGCTGCGCTACAAAATGACGGGGCGCATCGTCACCGATTTTTCCGATGGCAACGCGGGGCTGCTCCACTTTCCCAATGGGCGCATCCCCAATCAGATGCTCACCGTGCTCGAGCTGCACGACGCGATCTCGAAGCTCCCAGGCGTGTTGGACGGCTGCACGACGGCGGGCGAGCTCACAGAGCAGGCGGCGCGCCAGATGCATTTGCTGCCGGGAACGCCTGTGGCGGTCGGCGGCGGTGAAATCGCCTCTGGCATGTTTGGCATCGGCGCGGTGCAGGAAGGGGACTTTGGCATTCTTTTAGGCGACGCGCCGGCGGTGGGCCGCATTTTAAACCGCAGACAATGCGACCCGAGCCGAAGCAGCCGCAATTATCTCTCCCATTTGACCGACGATCTGGCCATTGAGCTGGTGTCAACCCTTGATATCCAGTGCAATGTCGCTTGGGCGCTCGATGAGCTCACCGGCGGGTTCGATTTGGATCTGGCGGACCAGTTAGTCGCGAAGAGCGAACCTGGCGCCGGCGGTGTTATTTTTCTGCCCTATCTGCTGAGCCAGGCAGAGCGCATCAAGAGTGTAGAAAGCCAGGCGTGCGGCTGTTTCTTCGGCATGACCGGCGAAACGACCAAAGCGCAGATGATCCGCGCCGTCTACGAATCCATTGGCTACGCGGTGTGGGATGCAGTCGGCGACCGGGACCAGATCGATCACATCTTTTTCGGCGGCGAGGCCGAACAAGACAGTCTGCTGCCGCGGATCATTGCCAATGTGCTCGACGCGACGGTATCTGTCGCCGGCGGCAGTGAATTTCCGTCCAGAGGGGCAGCCATGGCCTGCTGCCTGGCGACTGGCGTTTACACGACGCCCGAGGATGCCGCTCAGCAATGTGCCAGACTCAGACAGGTTTTTCAGCCCCACACGAAATCAGTTTACGTCGACGGGTTTAGGCGCTACCGAGAATTGCGGAGCGCGCTGGCACCGGTCTGGAAAAATAAATAAGCCTTGAAATTGTGTCGAATATCCTTTAAAATATAAGTATTGTTTGACAGGAAAAGCAATCCATTGTCACTGCAAAAAAAAAACGCCTTTTGCAGTGATTTTTTTATTTAATGAATACGGAGGCAGCATGAAGACAAAGTATATTTTCGTCACCGGCGGTGTGGTTTCGTCCCTTGGCAAGGGGATTACAGCGGCATCTCTCGGGCGGCTCTTAAAAGCCCGGGGCTTTAAGGTTTCCATTCAGAAATTTGATCCGTACATCAATTACGATCCAGGAACAATGAGCCCGTATCAGCACGGGGAAGTTTTTGTCACGGATGATGGTGCGGAAACCGACTTGGACCTCGGCCATTACGAACGGTTCATCGACGAAAGCCTGGGTAAATACAGCAACGTCACCACCGGCAAAGTGTATTGGAATGTCATCACGAAGGAACGCCACGGCGATTATCTCGGCGGAACGGTTCAGGTCATTCCTCACATTACCAATGAAATCAAGGAAAGCGTGTCCAAAGTCGCCAACAGTCCCCTTGATCCGGATATTGTCATTACAGAAATCGGCGGGACGGTCGGGGATATCGAATCTCAGCCATTTCTCGAAGCGATTCGTCAGTGCCGCGGAGATCTCGGCGCGGAAAATACGCTTTATATTCACGTTACCCTGTTACCCTATTTGAGAATGTCCGGCGAACTCAAGACGAAGCCGACGCAGCACTCGGTCAAAGAGTTGCGTTCCATCGGGATTCAGCCGGATATCATCGTTCTGAGAAGTGAACACGAGGTCGAAGACAGCTTGAAAGAAAAGATCAGTCTTTTCTGCAACGTTGACAAGAACGCCGTCGTCAGCAATCTCGACGCCGGCGAGCTCTACGAAGTGCCGCTGATGCTCGAAAAAGAGGGTTTGGCGAATCTGGTGGTGAAAAAACTCCACCTGCCGGAACGCACGCCGAAACTCGACGAATGGAAAAAACTGGTTGTCCGCGCAAAGAATCTCGAAAATCGGGTCAACGTCGCGATCGTTGGCAAATACGTCGAACTCCACGATGCCTATCTGTCTGTCGCTGAGGCGCTGCGCCATGCAGGCATTGCCAACAACGCAGAGGTGCACATCAAATGGGTGCATTCTGAAGATTTGAATTCGGAAAATGTCGAACGCATTCTCGGCAATGAACAGGCAATCATCGTACCCGGCGGTTTCGGCAACCGCGGCATCGAAGGCAAAATTGCTGCCATCCAGTACGCGAGAGAAAACAATATCCCATTCCTCGGGCTCTGCCTCGGCTTACAGCTTGCGGTCATCGAATACGCGAGAAATGTCGCAGGCCTGAAGGATGCGAACTCCATCGAATTGGATCCGGATACGCCGCATCCGGTCATCAGTCTGATGGAAGAACAAAAGAAGATTCAAAATATGGGCGGGACCATGCGTCTCGGCGCTTATCCATGTCATTTGGAAGCGGGTACCCTCGCATACAAAGTGTACGGCAGCCAGGACATTGAAGAACGCCACCGTCACCGTTATGAGGTCAACGATGAATTTATTCCGCAGCTGGAAAAGGCTGGCATGGTATTCTCAGGCAAATCGCCGGACGGCGTGCTGGTTGAAATGGTTGAACTGCCGAATCACCCGTATTTCATTGCGACACAAGCTCATCCGGAATTCAAATCCAGACCGAACCGTCCCCATCCGCTGTTTGATCATCTGATTCAGGCTGCGATGAACCAGAAGGACAAAGCGTAAGCGAAATTTACCGGCCGCTGTCAATGCACAGTGGCCGATTTTTTTACCGGAAAATACTTGACACAAGATGTAGATAACCTGTGGAAAAGTGGATAACTTTATTGAAACGGCTTCCATTTTTCGTGTAAAACATAAAAAATGTGGACAAATCGTGTGGAAAACGTGGAAACTGTGGATAAGTTTTGAAGAATGGCTGAAATTCAGCACCTTTACCCTTTCTTAAGATGTGCACAATTTTAGGGCGGGTTCAGTTAAAGTTTGTGGATAATTGTGCAAAAAAGTGGAAAATCCTCTAAATTGAAAAGATTCGCTGAAGGGGGCCACCATATCTGGATGTGTTCTTCAAGATTAACAATTAAGAATTAGAAAAGAGACAGAAATTATGAAAGAATTTGGATTTGTGCGCACGGCAATTGCCGTTCCGCAGATCAAAGTGGCCGATGTGTCGGCTAACGTTCAGGCCATCTCGGACCTGATCGATGCGGCGGAAGCACGTCAGGCAGCTGTAGTCGTATTCCCGGAGCTTTCGGTCACGGCTTATACTTGCGGGGATCTCTTCGCGCAGTCAGCACTTTTAAACCGGGCAGAATCTGGGGTTGAAACCTTTGCGGCGCATTTGAAAAATAAAAATGTACTGGCAGTCGTTGGGGCGCCAATTCCCGTCGACGCGGGACTGTACAATTGTGCGGTGGTGCTTCAGGGCGGGCGAATCCTCGGGGCAGTGCCGAAGACCCACTTGCCCAACAGCCATGAATTTTACGAACGGCGTTGGTTTACGCCGGCCGCTTCACTGAAGGGCACGCGGGAAATCCGATATGCTGGACAGGATTTCCCAATTGGGACGGATTTGCTGTTTTGCGATTGCGACAACCGCGACATCAAAATCGGCGTTGAGATCTGTGAAGATTTGTGGGCGCCGATGCCGCCGTCGGGCCGGCTCGCTGCCGGGGGCGCGACGGTTATCGTCAATCCGTCCTCGAGCAATGAGCTTATCGCTAAAAGCGAGTATCGGGAAGAATTGGTGCGGCAGCAATCGGCGCGGTGCAACGCCGCTTATCTATACGCGTCCTGCGGCATCGGTGAATCGACGACGGACCTTGTGTTCGGCGGAGACGGGTACATTTACGAAAAAGGCGCCTGTCTCGCGAAGACTGAGCGTTTCATTGACGGAGCACAAATAGTGTACGCTGATCTCGATATTGAGGGCTTGATTCACGACCGCCGCACCCAGACGAGTTTTGCTGACGAAAGCAGCGTTGGGGAGCCGTTGCGGCAAATTCCCTGCCGGATGGGGGATTTCGCCGCCCTCGAGCGCGAAATCGATTCGGCCCCCTTTGTTCCGTCGGATTTAGCCGCGAGACGCCGCCGCTGCGAAGAAATTTTTGCGATTCAATCGGTCGGCCTCATGAGCCGACTGCGCCATATCGGCAACGTGCCGATGGTGCTCGGGATTTCGGGCGGGCTCGACTCCACCCTTGCGCTGCTCGTCTGCGCGGAAGCCTGCGACCGGCTCAATCTGTCCCGAGATCACATTCACGCAGTGACGATGCCCGGATTCGGCACAACTGACCGAACTTACCACAACGCGGTGGATTTGATTCACGGTATTGGCGCATCCTTCCATGAAATCGGCATCGGCGACGCGGTGACCGATCATTTGAACGCCCTCGGGCATCCGCTAGACTTGCACGACGTAACCTATGAAAATGCCCAAGCCAGAGAGCGGACACAGATTCTCATGGACTTGGCCAATCAAGTCGGGGGCATCGTCGTCGGGACCGGCGATTTGTCAGAATTGGCCCTCGGATGGGCGACTTACAATGGCGATCACATGTCGATGTACGCGGTCAACGCCGGGGTGCCGAAAACCCTGGTGCGCTACCTCGTCGATTACGTTGCGGACCGCAAAGGCTCTGAAGCCATCCGCGATATTCTCAAGGACGTTCTTGACACGCCGGTTTCGCCGGAGCTTCTGCCGCCGGATCAATCCGGGAAGATCGCCCAGAAGACCGAGGACCTCGTGGGGCCCTACGCGCTTCACGACTTTTTCTTGTATCACGTCATGCGCAACGGCTACGGTCCGCAAAAAGTGTATCTGCTCGCGAAGCGCGCCTTTGACGGCGCTTACGCCGATGGGGTGATTTACAAATGGCTCAGAAGCTTCTACTGGCGGTTTTTCGCGCAGCAATTCAAACGCTCCTGTCTGCCGGACGGGCCGAAGGTCGGCTCAGTCGCGCTGTCGCCGCGGGGCGACTGGCGGATGCCGTCTGACGCGAAGGTCCGCCTTTGGATGGACGAGGTAGAAAAAATCGAACACGAATAGCATAAAAATGTATCGGGAGGGGAAAATGGAAATTACAAAAACCATGGCGATTTATTTCAGTCCGACGACGACAACACGCCAGATGACCTTTGCGGTGGCGAAGGGTGTGGCCAGTGTCTTTGGCACGCAGATTCACTTTAAAAACTGGGCACGGCCAAGGATGCGCGAACAGGATGCCGTTTTCGGCAGTCAGACCCTGACCGTGGTCGGGATGCCGACTTACGCCGGACGCCTGCCGAATTTGATCGCGCCGTCTTTGAAGGCACATTTAAAAGGAAACAAGACGCCGGCGATTGCGGTCGTCACGTACGGCAACCGGGATTACGAAAACAGTTTAGCCGAATTGGTAGATCTGCTCTCGAATAACGGCTTCATCGTCGTCGCGGCGTTGGCGGTACCGTGTGCGCACGCGTTCGCCAATATCGGCAGCGGCCGGCCAAACGAGAAAGATCTTGTAGATGCGATTCGTTTCGGCCAGCAGGTCGGCGTGAATCTCGGCCAGGTGGAATACGAGCGCCAGCTGAAGCGCGTCGCCGTGCCGGGCGATCCGGAAGCGCCGTATTACAAGCCGCTGAAATCTGACGGGACGCCGGCGAATTTTCTCAAGGCCAAGCCTGAGGTGGATGGGGATAAATGCACAGGCTGCAGCGTCTGCGTCCGGCTTTGCCCGATGGCGTCCATTGTGGTCAATCCGGTCAGCGGAAAAGCCGAAATCCACGGCATCTGCATCAAATGCCAGGCGTGTCTGCGCGGCTGCGAACCGGGTGCGCTCGCTTTTACCGATCCGGAATTTCTCGCGCACAAGGCGATGCTTGAGGCGCATTACAAGGCCGAAAAAGATGCGGCGTATTTTCCATTTATCATCGACGAAGCGTAACGCATGACGTATTTAACTGAAGCTTTACGCATATAGGGTGGATATGCGGGCATTGAATGATAAAATGACGCTATGATGAAAAAGAAAATAGAAGAAAGAGGAAAACATGATCCAATTTGACAAAATCGAAGGCATACTGTGCGATATGGACGGTGTGATTTACCACGGCAATCAAATTTTGCCGGGCGTACCGGAATTTATCCAATGGCTGAAGGCGCGGGAGCTGCCTTTTCTATTTCTGACTAACAATCCAGTCTACACGCCCCGGGAACTGTCGCAGCGGTTGAAGCGTATGGGGCTGGACGTAAGCGAGGACCATTTTTACACCTCGGCGCTGGCCACTGCGAAATTTCTCGACAGCCAGAAGCCCGGATGTTCAGCTTACGTCATTGGCGAAGGCGGATTGATGAATGCGCTGTACGATGTCGGCATCACCAACAATGCGGTCGATCCGGACTACGTCGTTGTCGGAGAAGGACCGTCTTATTCGATGGAAAGCCTGACCATCGCGACGAACCTTGTGATGAAAGGCGCGCGCCTCATCGGCGCGGATTTTGACGTCTCAGGCCCGACTGAAAACGGCATCGTGCCGGCGTGCCGGGCATTGGTCGCACCCATTGAGCTGGCCACCGGCAAAAAAGCGTATTTCTGCGGCAAACCGAATCCGCTGATGATGCGCACCGGCCTACGCATCCTGGGCTGTCATTCGGAAAACGCGCTGATCATCGGCGACCGGATGGATACAGACATCATTGCCGGCATGGAAAGCGGCACACAGACAGCGCTGGTGCTTTCTGGCGTGTCCACCCGGGAATCCATTAAAACCTACGCCTACCGTCCAACAGAAATATTTGGAGGCGTCGGAGATATTGTAGAGGCAGCTGCGAAGCAGGAAAATCAAGACGCATAAAATTTATTTAGGGCAGATTTTTTGGTCTGCCTTATTTTTTTATTTTAAAATGGGAATAAAACAATAGAAAACGCGTACACCTAAGGGTATAAGACAAAAAATCATAGGTGGCAATCAAAATAATTGCAATAGAAGTTACAATTTCATAAACTATAGGCATAAAAAAAGTAAATTTAAAACTTCAAAAAGTACGGAAAACTTAATAATGTAAATTTAAATGAAGTTATTGACGGCTTTGTTTTGAATAAATATAATATACCTTATAATGAACAGTTCAGAAATATGACCTATAATCATATTTGTCGTCACACGCCCGTCTTGCAAAATATACTTAAAAAATAATTGGTATTATCAACATGAATTGGTTCAAGACGAGACGACAAGCTGAACGTCAAAATTTTTATAAGGGAGGTTTCTTAATGTCAACTCGTTTGTCAAAGAAACAAATGTGGATCGTCGCAGCTTCCTTCGCTGTGGCGATTTGTTTTGGTGTCGCGCCGGCTGCCAATGCTATGCACATCATGGAAGGCTATTTGCCGCTTGGCTTGTGTGTGCTTTGGGGTGTCATCGCGCTGCCGTTCGTGATTTGGGGATTTTTCTCCATTCGGAAGATTGTCCAGAATAACCGCCGGACCATGCCGCTTCTGGCAATGGCAGGCGCCTTTATTTTCGTCATTTCTTCATTGAAGATTCCATCAGTAACAGGTTCCTGCTCTCACATGACAGGGACAGGCCTCGGGGCACTGCTCTTTGGGCCAGCTGCTGTTGCTGTTCTTGGCATCATTGTTCTTTTGTTCCAGGCGATTCTGCTGGCTCACGGTGGTTTAACCACAATTGGGGCAAACTGCTTCTCAATGGCCATTGCTGGCCCCTTTGTCTCCTATGGCCTGTACAAACTGGGCGAAAAGCTGCATTGGAATAAAAAGGTCAACATTTTCATCGCTTGTACCATTGGCGATTTGTTCACCTATTGCGTGACATCTTTCCAGATGGCATGGGCACACCACAGCAACGTTGGCTTCGCTAAAGCCATGGTCACCAATATGGCGATCTACGCTGCAACACAGGTGCCTTTGGCAATCATTGAAGGGCTGATTTCAGTCGTTATCATCATCGCGCTTGAAAACTACGCGACAGACGAAATGAAATCTCTCGGATTTATTGAAGCGTAAGGCGGAGGTGAAAAATTATGAGTAAATCGAACAAAAAAACCATTTGGATTTGCATCATTGCTTGCATTTTGATCGCCGTTATTCCGTTTGCATACGGTTCAAAACACGGCGCATCTTTCGGTGGCTCGGATGACGCGGGCGGAGAACTGGTTAAAAAGAACGATGCTTCTTATAAAGTCTGGGCGGAACCTATTATGGAAAAAGCCATTGGCGGAGAACTGCCAGGCGAAGTTGAATCGCTGCTGTTCTGTGTTCAGACGGGTATTGGCGTTGGCATTCTGTTCTTCTTCCTGGGCCGCTTCGTCGAACGTAAAAAATTGGGAAAAGAAGATCAAGAGCTGTAACGTTTAACGAAAACAAGCAAAGAGGCTGGAGGGGGCGACCTTCCGGCCTATTTTTTTGGAATGAATAAAAAGAATTGAGAGGCATTATTCATGCAATATCATTATCATGTGATTTATTTGATGTGGCTGCTGCCGCCACTGGTGCTTTTAATTGCGGGCGGGATTCGGAAAGCCTGGATTCACCGCGCAGAAGAACACCACCATCACGGCTTTGGTCATAAACACGGCGAAGGCACCCTGTCCATTGACATGTATGCCTACCATTCGAAAATCGGGAATTGGAATCCGAAACTTAAAATCGGCTACGGTATTTTACTGCTTCTGATTTGTTTAATTTCCAACGATCCCTACGTTTCCTTCGGCGTGATCCTGTACACTTTTTTTGTGACGGTTTGTCTCGGCGAATTGGACATGGATCATTATATTGGCCTGCTCGGCATTCCGCTGGCCTTTATGATTGCCGGGTCTATTTTTATTTTATTTAATTTCTCACACACGCCGTTTTCAAATGCATTGGTCAATATTCCGACCCACTGGGCCTATATGATCATTACACCGAAGACTGCGAAAGCGACAGTCAATCTCTGGTGCAAGGCATTTGGCGCCATTTCAGCGATGTACATGATGTCTTTATCCACGATGTCCAACGAAATATTTGGGGTGCTTCGAGATATGCATTGCCCCAAGCTGATCATTGAACTCATGAATATGATGTACCGCTTTATCTTTATTTTAATGGATACCCAGCACCGGATGCGCAATTCGGCAGAATCCCGCTTGGGCTACACCACGTTAAAGCGCTCGATTTATTCCTTTGGCAGTACAGCCAGCAATCTCTTCCTCGTCTCGATGAAGCGGGGCACACAGTTTTACGACGCGATGGAAGCGCGGTGCTACACAGGAGATTTAAGATTTTTCGAAGATAAAAAGCCAATTACGAAAAAACAGCTCTTTTGGGTGATTGCCCCGACAGCTTATTTCGTTTTGGTTTGGTTCATGACTTTCCAAGGAGTAAATATCAATGTCTAATACACCTATTTTGAGCATCAAAGATTTAAAATACACTTATTCCGGCGGCGATCATCAAGCCCTCAAGGGCATCAGCCTCGATGTCATGGCAGGTGAACGCATTTGCATTGTCGGCAATAACGGCGCCGGCAAATCGACGTTTTTCTTAAACGTCAACGGGGTTCTGCATCCAGATTCCGGGGAAATCTATTTTAAAGGTGAAAAAATCACCGATAAAAAAGAATCTCTTAACGAATTGCGCCGCGGCGTCGGCATTGTGTTCCAGGACGCCGACAACCAGATCATTGCTTCGACGGTCATGGGTGAAGTCTCTTTCGGGCCGATTAATTTGGGGCTTTCAGACGATGAAGTCGAAAAACGTGTCGACGAAGCTTTGGCTGAAATGAATTTGTCTGAATTCAAACACCGCGCGCCCCATTACTGCAGCGGCGGCGAAAAAAAGCGCATTACCATTGCGGACATCATCGCGATGCACTCTGAAGTGATCATTTTCGACGAACCGACAGCCGCGTTGGATCCGCTCAATGCCAAAATGCTCGAAGAAGCGCTGAGCAAATTAGCAAAACAAAACAAAACCCTTCTGATTTCCACGCACGATATGGATTTTGCCTACCGTTGGGCGCAGAAGCTGGTGGTCTTCTCAGATGGGCAGGTCATTGCGACCGGCACGCCGGTGGAAGTGTTGAGCAATCAGCAAGTCTGTGAACAAGCCAATCTGCGTAAGCCGATGCTGATGCGGGTTTACGAAGATATGGTCAAGCGCGGCATCGCGCCGGATGACGACGCTTATCCCCAGGACGTCGACGCTTTTGATGCCTGGCTTGAAACCATTAAAGTGTCCTGAAAAAGGATGCCTTGAGACTGAAAAATAGGAAAAATGAAAGTAAGAATGCGTTGTTTGACTGCTAAAAAATATCTCTCATAATCGATTTAAATCGGGTATAATAATACAATTAGGGGTATATGCTTATACGGGCATAAAAAGAGAAAAAAGCGCAGGAGGATAAAATGCACGGGTTGATGCTAGCAGGAACCAATAGTAATGTCGGGAAGACAACGGCCACCATGGGAATCATGGCGGCCTTTAAAGCAAAGGGCTGCCACGTTGTGCCGGCCAAGACGGGCCCGGACTACATCGACCCGATGTTTCACCAATTTGTTACGGACGAAGCCTCTGTCAATCTCGACACGTGGATTGTCGATCCCGAACAGATCAAAACTCTGTACGCCCGCCGGCTGAAGGCAGACGATTTGGGGATTGTCGAAGGGGTCATGGGACTTTATGACGGCAATATGTCGGGCAGCGAGATCGGTTCATCCGCTTTCCTGGCGAAGACCCTCGGTATTCCGGTCTTTCTGATTATCGACGGAAGAGGTATGGCCGCCTCGGCCGCCGCGCTCGTCATGGGGTACGTCCATTACGATCCGGACGTGCAGATCGCCGGAGTCATTGTCAACCGAATCAAATCCCATAGCCATTTTGAACTCCTTAAAAACGCGATCGAAACCAAGGCCGGTGTGCCCTGTGTCGGCTGGATTCCAGAGGATTCGGCACTGACGATTGGCTCCAGGCATCTCGGCCTGATCCCGGCGGACGAGCTGCCCAAGCTCAAGGAAACGGTTCGCCGCGCCGGGGAGCTCACCGCCGAACACGTCGACCTCGACCGCATGCTTGCCCTTTCCGAGATCACGCCGCGTGTCGGCCGGCCTGACCCCTTCGCGGACCGCGCGGGCGCCTATTCGGATTTGACGATCGGCGTCGCTTGGGACCGCGCTTTTAATTTCTACTATCACGACAATTTCACCGCGCTTAAGACGCTGGGCGTGAATTTGGTACCCTTCAGCCCGCTGGACGATTCGCACCTTCCTAATGGGATCGACGGTCTTTACATCGGCGGCGGCTTTCCGGAAGTTTTCGGCGAAGCCTTCGAGGCCAATACAGCGATGCGCCGGGATTTAAGGGACAAGCTGGAGGCTGGGATGCCCTGCTTTGCAGAATGCGGCGGGTTGATGGTGCTGACTGAGTCGCTGCAGAATAAAGGCGGTGCCCGCCATGACGGCATCGGCTTTCTGCCGGCGACGACGATCATGACCGAACGGCTTCAGCATTTCGGATACGTCGACATTGCGGCGCGCCTCGGCGGCCAAAGGTACAATTTTCACGCCCACGAATTTCACCACAGCCGGTTGGAAACCTTTAAAACCATACCGGAAATCTACACAGTGACGAAGCAAAAGGCGGCCGGGGTGCAGACTTGGGGCGGCGGTTACATCAAAAAACACACGCTGGCGGGTTATCCCCATCTGCATTTCTACGCTGACGGCGCCGACGATTTTCTTATCGCGCTGCTGGACCGCGTGCGGCAGATCAAAGGAGAACGCCTGTGAGGCGGCTGACGACCCGAGCGCCGGGGTCCTGCGGTGAGTGGATTCAGGGGATTTACCGCGGACGGCCGTGCCTGGTGTCCTGCCCGATTGATCTTTACGCCAGAGTGACCATTACCGACGTGCCGCAGCGCATCGAGCTGCCCCCGAAGGCCATGGATTTAATCGATTACTTCCTTTGGCGCTACGGTCTGTCGGAAAAGGTCATCCGCCGCCTAAACATTGAGCTGGACTCAGAAATTCCAAGAGGCAAGGGCATGGCCAGCAGCACCGCCGATTTGGCAGCGCTGGCCGGCGCACTCAGCGCGTTTTTCGATATGCATCTGGACGCGTCGGAAATTGCCGAGCTCTGCATCGCGGTTGAACCGTCGGACAACATCATGTTTCCGACGCTGAACCTGTTTAATTTTGTCGACGGCGGCGTCCTGAAAACTTTCCGGCACAATCTGCAGGCGGCGATCTTTGTGATAGATTTTAAAGGCACCGTGGATACCGTTGGCTTCAAGGGGCAGCGCCAAATTTACACGGCTCGGGATCAGGCGAAGTTCGCCGGCATCGTCGAAACCTTTCAGCGCGGCCTCGGGCGGCGGAACCTGCAGACGGTGGGCAATGCGACGACAAAATCGGCGCTGCTCAACCAAAAAGTACTTGAAAAGCCTTATCTGCCGCTGCTGATCGATTTGAGCAGCCGCTTCGGCGGTCAGGGGGTCGTCATCGGACACAGCGGTACGGTGGTCGGCATTCTCCACGAACCGGGGCGTCTGGCCCGGGATGATCTCATGCGGGAGCTTTTGAAACACATCTCGGCGGACGAGATTGAGAGTACGTTTGAAAGACGGGTTGTGCCCGGCGGCGTACAGCTGCTGCGCAATGAATTTTAAACCCAGAAAAAAGAAAGGGAAAAATATGCGAGATTACGTTAATGAACCACATGAAATCGAAAAAAAGAGTTTTGAAATTATCGGCAGGGAGCTGGGCTCCATTAAATTTCCTGAAGAAACCGACAGCATCATCAAACGCGTGATTCACACCACAGCCGATTTTGAATACGCACGTCTCATTGAATTCAAGAACAACGCGGTGGCCCGCGGACTCAACGCACTAAAAGCCGGCAAGCATATTTACGCCGATACCGGGATGATCAAGGCAGCGGTCAACAATCGAGCGCTGGCCATGCAGCACATCGATGTGCTCAATTTTGTTCACGACGACGATGTGATCGCCGAAGCGAAAGAACGGGGCGTTACCCGCTCCACCGTTGCGATGGAAAAGGCCGTCAACCGCGAGGACGTTTCAATTTTTGCGATTGGCAACGCACCGACGGCACTTTACCGGCTGATCGATTTGATTAAGGGCGGCGCGCCGAAACCGGATTTGATTATCGGGGCTCCCATTGGTTTTGTAGGTGCCGCGGAATCCAAAAAGGCGTTGGACGAACTTGATCCGTACGATATTCCGTACATCCGCATTAACGGCCGCAAAGGCGGCAGCCCGGTAGTCGGTGCGATTCTCAACGCCATGCTTTATAAACTCGGAAGGGACTGGTAAAGGGTATGGAACAGCAGAAAAAAGGTAAACTCTACGGAATTGGCGTCGGTCCTGGCGATCCAGAACTGCTCACTGTCAAGGCAGTCAAAGCCATTGAATCAGCAGACGTCATCATCAGCCCGACGAAGAAGATGGGCAAGCCGAGCATTGCGCTTCAAATCGCCAAGCCGTACATCAAACCGGAGACGAAACTCGTCGTCATGGACTTCCCGATGCTTTCGCTGTCGGCAGAACGCGAAACCCTCGAAAAGCAGTGGAGTGAAAACGCCGACCAGATCCAGAGCATGCTGAATTGGGGTAAGACGGCAGTATTTCTGACCTTGGGCGATCCGATGGTCTATTCCACCTATTCCTACGTCATGGAATTTCTGCTCGATCGGGGCATGGAAGTGGAAACCATCTCCGGGATTCCATCCTTCTGCAGCCTGGCCGCCCATTTAAACCTGCCGCTGACCCAGGGAGAAGAGTCCCTCGGCGTGGTCGGCATGACCCAGTCAGAAGACGAAGTCGCTGCAGTGATTGACGCCCATCAGAACGTCGTCGTCATGAAGGTCTCGGCCAATGCTGCAGGACTTGCGAAAGCTCTGCGGGACCGCCATTTAGAAGATCATTTTGTGATGATCTCCAATATCGGGATGGACAGCGAAAAGGTCACCCGCGATATTGCAGATCTTGAAAAGAAGGTGCCGTATCTATCGACGGTATTGATTAAAAAAGCAAAATGAGTGAAGACATTCTGAAACATCCGGTCGATCGCTACGTTGAAAAGGGCGGCAAGCGGATGCGCTACGGTTACACAACGGGGTCCTGCGCGACGGCGGCGTCGAAGGCTGCGGCACGCATGCTGTTCTCCAGCGAGATCAAAGACACGGTCGAAATCAGTACGCCAAAGGGCTGGGACCTGACCATCGATTTGTTCGACTGCAAGATCGACGGAGATAGGGCGTCCTGCGCTGTCGTCAAAGATTCGGGCGACGATCCGGATGTCACAAAGGGGACCCGAATTTACGCCGCTGTGCGTCTGATCGATGCGCCCGGCGTGACTTTCAAGCGGGGCAAGGGGCTTGGCATCGTGACGCTGCCAGGCCTGTCCGTGCCCGTAGGCGAACCGGCCATCAACCCCACGCCCCGCGCGATGATCCGCAAGGCGCTGGCGTCGGTGGCGGAGACGTATCATTATACCGGCGGTTTCGAAGTGACGATTTCGCTGCCCGAGGGTGAAGAGCTGGCCAAGCGCACCTTCAATCCGAAGCTTGGTGTCGAAGGAGGGCTTTCGATCATCGGGACGACGGGTATTGTGACGCCGATGAGCGAGGAATCTCTGAAGGCATCGATGCGTCTGGAACTTTCGGTTTTAAAAGAGAAAGGGATCCGCGATATCCTCTTTGTGCCGGGCAATTACGGTGCAGATTTTTCAGAGGAACTGGGACTTCAGACAGACCGCATGGTCAAAATCAGCAATTTCGTTGGCTACATGTTTGAGCAGGCGGAAAATATGGGGATTGAACGCATCCTTTTTGTTGGCCATCTGGGCAAGCTGATTAAAGTCGCCGGCGGTATTTTCCAAACCCATTCATCTTATTCCGACGCGCGGATGGAAATTCTAGCGGCTTACGCGGCGCTTCAAGGCGCAGACCAGAGCTGCATCGCGCAGGTCATGGGCTGCACGACGACGGACGACGCCGTTGAGGTCCTGCGGCAAAGCGGAATGGGCCGGGATTATTTCGACCATCTCGCCGAAAGGGTGAAGATCCGCTGTGAGCGCAAGGTTTACCAAAATATCGCAGTTGAAGTTGTGCTCTTCAGCCGGAAATACGGCCTGCTCGGAAAATCAAAAGGTGCGGAAACATTCGAGGCATTATTCAAATGAGAACAGAACCCCAATACAATACACTGACGGTTGTCAGCCTTGGCCCCGGCGCGCCGGATTACATTCTGCCGGCAGCGCTGACAGCCATTGGCGAGGCGGAGGTCGTCGCCTGCGGCAAGCGTCATCTTGAAAGTTTTGACGCGTCGGGCAAGGAAGTCCACATCATCGGCTCCGGCGGCGGAAAGCTCACCGAAGTGATGGCGGCGGTCAAGGCGGTCTATCCTTACAAAAAGACGGCGCTGGTGGTGTCTGGCGACTGCGGCTTTTACAGCTTGCTCAGCTACGCGCGCCGCGTCGTCGGCGCTGAACATGTTCAGGCGATTCCCGGAGTGTCGTCGCTGACTTACTTATTCGCTAAAATCGGCAGGCCCTGGCAGGACGCGGCACTGATCAGCCTGCACGGACGTGATCAGGATTTGATCGGCCGCGTGAAACGCCACGGCACGGTCGGCGTCCTGACGGATGACACCCACAACACCGCCTATATTGCCGGCGCGCTGAAGGCCAATGAACTGGGCGGAAAAATTCTGTACGTCGGGGAAGATCTGTCCTACCCTGAGGAGCGGATTACGAGATTAACAACGGAGGAGGGACTGACGTTTTCGGAACGGGGAATGTCGGTCGTGATTGTAACAGATGAGTGAAATAGCAGGTTATCAGGACGAGGCTTACGTCCGCGGCAAGGCGCCGATGACAAAGCGGGAGATCCGTATTTTGACGATTGCCTTTCTGAACATTCAGCCTGAGGATGTCGTCGTCGACATTGGCGCCGGCACCGGCGGCATCACGATGGAAGCGGCCCACGCAGCTTATCGCGGCAAGGTTTACGCGGTAGAGGGCAAAGAAGCGGCACAGGCCCTGATTCTTCAGAACAAGGCCCATTTTGACGCGGCACCGGTCACATTGATCGCGGGTCAGGCGCCGGAAGCCCTCGATCAAATTCCAGAGATGGTGGATAAAATCGTGGTCGGCGGCACCGGTGGTGAAATGGCCGGCATTTTTGACTGGGCAAAGACACACCTCAAGCCGGGCGGAAAAATCAACGCGAATTTCATTACGTTGGAAAACGCAGCCCGCGCCCGCGTGTTGATGAGCGAGCGCTTCACCGACGTCGAGGTGGTCGAAATCGGCGTCAGCCGCGGAAGAATGGTCGGCGGTCTGACGATGATGACGGCACAGAATCCGGTCTATTTGATGACGGCAACACAGCCGTCTTCATCACCGTCGAAATAAAATAAGTTAAAAAGAGAGAAGGAGGCAGTCATGGCGTTTTTTCGGACATTGATCTGGTTCATTCGCTTTTGGCTGTACCAGCTGATTGCGATTCCCGCGTATATCAAGATTCGCCGGCTCGGCCGTCAGGGCAAGACGGCTGAGCACGACGCACGCTTGCATCAGATTGTCGGCAAATGGGCGCGGACCATGTTCACGATGGCCGGCGGGCGCGTCCGTGTCAAGGGACTTGAAAACCTTGTGGAAGGACCAGCGGTTTACGTGTCCAATCATTTGGGGTATTTTGACATTCCGCTGATGATCGGCTTTCTGGGCGACGACACGAAGCCGATGATGGCGAAAAAGCAGATCACCAAAATTCCGGGCATTGCGGCGTGGATGCGGGAACTGCATTGCGTGTTCGTCGACCGGGAAAATCCGAGAGAATCCATTAAGGCGCTGAAGGAAAGTGAACACTGGCTTGCCGAAGGCTATTCAATGGTCATTTTCCCGGAGGGTACGCGGAGCCAAGATGGCGCAGTACACACCTTTAAATCCGGCGCGTTCCGCATCGCAAAGGCGGACCGCGTGCCGGTCGTGCCCTGCGTCATTGAGGGCACCGAACGGATGATGAAACCCGGCTCGATTTGGATTCATCCGGCGGAGGTGTCCTTGACGGTGCTCGAGCCGATTGATACTTTGGATTTTGGAAAAAAGGAATGGCGGGAGCTGCCGCAGCGTGTGCAGCGCATTGTCAGCGCGTACCGGGCCGAACAGCTTAAAAGGTTCAAACAGAAAGAAGAAAGATAGGAGGCAGCTTGTGGAAATCGTAGCAGTGGGACTGGATCACCGGAAAGCGCCGATGGAGGTTCGCGAAAAGGCGGCTTTCACCGTGCGCTCCCTCGAAGAGGTGACCGGGACATTAAAGAAACGGGGCATTGCGGAGGTGGTGGTGCTCTCAACCTGCAACCGCAGCGAAATCTACGCGGCAGCAGCGGATGGGGAAGCAGCCGTCGAGACGTTAAAAGAATATTATATTGACTACAAAACGCCGGAAATCGCACCCTATCTTTACACCTTTGACGGCCGGGACGCAGTGTGGCATTTGTTCAGGGTCGTCGCCGGTCTGGATTCGATGATTCTCGGAGAAGATCAGATTCTCGGACAGTCAAAGGACGCACTGGCCAACGCTGAAAAAATTCACGGCACCGGCAAATTTCTGACCAAAGCTTTCCGCGAAGCGATTACTTTTTCAAAGAAGATCAAAACCGTTTATAAGATTTCCGAAACGCCGCTGTCCCTTTCGTCGACAGCGGTCAAGCATGTCAAGCGTTTGTTCCCCGACGATTACCAGGATAAAAAGGTGTTGATCATCGGCTCCGGTAAGATGGGGACCCTCGCACTCCAGTACATGGACGCCGAAGGGTTCAACGATGTCACCATGACCAATCGCACCTACCATCCGGCACTGGACTACAAGGACACCTACCACGGTGAAGTGAAAGTTGTCCCCTATCCCGACCGCTACAATGCAGTACCGGAAATGGACGTCATCATCTCCGCGACGGCGTCGCCCCACACGGTGTTAAAAAGCGAAGCCTTCCCGGCACTGGCCAAGCCGCTGCTGCTCATCGATTTGGCCCTGCCCCGGGACATCGACCCGGCCCTCGCCCAGGTCGACGGCGTCACGCTTTTGACCATCGACGATTTCAACCATATCATCGACGAAACCAAGGCTTATAGAGAAAAGGTGGCGCAGAAAATCGCCGTCGCCGTCGAGGACGCGGTCGACGACATGATGGAATGGCTTCAAAAGGCCAAGGTCGACGACATGGTCGGGGGTCTGAACCGCAAGGCTCAGGGACGCGCCGACGAAACCATCGCGATTTTGAACAAGCGTTATCATTTCGAGGGTAAAGATTACGAATATCTCGAAAAGATTGTTCGGTCCGAATTTAGAAAAATGGTTATGCCGACGATCAAGAAGCTTAAAAAGCTCGACGACGACGCCAGTGTGAAAAAGGCCAAGAAGGCCTACCATTGGCTGATCGAAACGGAAGAAAATTAGTGGAGATAGCGATGAAACTGCCGATTCTGTTGGAAATGGACGGGCTGAAGGCGCTGGTGATCGGCGGCGGAAATGTCGGCAGCCGGCGGGCGCAGACTTTTGCGCAGGCCGGCTGCCGCGTCACCGTGCTTACCCCATCGTCTGAAGGCAATCAACGGGAAATTCCGGGGTGCTGTGTGCAGGCGCAGCCCTACTCGGCCGAGCAGCTCGAGGGCGTTTCAATCTGTGCGGCGGCGACGAGCGACCACGCCCTCAACGCTCAGATTGTCGATGATTGCAAGGCGAGAGGCATTCTCGTCAACGCAGCGGACGATCCCGATCGATCGGATTATTTTTTCCCGTCGGTGATTCGCCGGGGGGATTTAACCATTTCGGTCTGCACCGAAGGCGCGAGCCCGTCCATGACGCGGGAAATCGCCGAGACCCTTCGGGAGCAGTATCCGGAGTCGGTCGGTGAAAAATTAAAATATCTGAAAATTTTGAGAGGGCGTATATTGAATGATGGCCGCCCGAAAGCAGAGCAGCGCCGCGATCTCAAGCGAATCGCCGGCTGGCCGCTCGAAAGGCTGAAAGAAGAGGCTGAAAGGGGAGCGTAATATGGAAAAAGAAAAGGTGTACGTCGGGTCCAGAGGGAGCAAGCTGGCGGTCACCCAAACCAACTGGATGATCGACCAGCTGCGTACCGCTAATCCCGACGTCGATTTTGAAATCAAAATCATCAAGACGCGGGGGGATAAAGTACAGAACCGCCCGCTGGACGAGATCGGCGGCAAGGGGCTGTTCACAAAAGAAATTGAAGATGAGCTGCTGTCCGGGGAGATTCAGATGGCCGTTCACAGCATGAAAGATATGCCGGCCGCACTGCCGGAGGGGTTGATGCTGGCGGCGCCGCCGGTTCGGGAGGATCCGGCAGACGTGCTCGTGACCCACGCAGACGTCTGGGGCCTTGAAGCGCTGCCGGAAGGCGCCGTCATCGGCACAGGAAGCAAGCGCAGGATGTTCCAGATCGCTCAAATGCGGCCGGATATCCAATGTGTGAACATTCGCGGAAATATCGACACGCGCATCCGCAAGCTCGACAGCGAGCATTTGGACGGCATCATTCTCGCGGCTGCGGGCATGAAGCGCCTCGGCGTTTACGACAACCCCAACTACAACGTCGTGCCGCTGGAGCCGACAGATTTCATCTGCGCACCGGCTCAGGGCATTCTCGCTGTGGAAGTCTGCGAGGATCATTTCAAAATGCGGAAGATGATTGAAAAGGTCAAGGATCAACAGGCTGAACTCCAGATGAAGGCGGAGCGCGCGTTTCTCGTTGCCCTCAACGGCGATTGTCATCTGCCAATCGGAGCTTACTGCGATATTGGCCGAAACGGCAGACTGACGCTTCACGGCATTTACGGCGACGCGTCAGGCGAGCACCTTGCGATGGCGTCAATGATGGGCCATTGCTGCGAGGCGGAAGATCTCGGCCGACGTCTGGCCGAACAACTGAAAGGGGAAGTAGAGGGATGAGTCAGAAAATAGGTAAGGTGTATTTGGTTGGCGGCGGCTGCGGCGATCCTGAGCTTTTGACACTCAAGGGGAAACGGGTTCTGTCCCGTTGCGACGCTGTCGTGTACGACGCGCTCGTCAACCCGGCCCTTCTGGAATATGTGTCGGCCGACTGTGAACGAATCTACGTCGGTAAGCGGGCGGCGCATCACGCATTGCCGCAGGATGAAATTAACGAACTGCTCGTCAAACTCGGACGCGAAGGCAAAACCGTCGTTCGGCTCAAAGGCGGCGACCCTTACGTTTTCGGACGTGGTGGCGAAGAAGGGGTCCGGCTCCACGCGGCCGGCGTACCCTTTGAAGAAGTCCCAGGGATCACGTCAGTGATCGGCGGGTTGGCCTACGCGGGAATTCCGATCACCCATCGGGATTGCGCGTCCTCGTTTCAAGTCGTGACCGGTCACCTAAAAAATGACGCGGCCCATTTGGATTGGCCGGTGCTGGCGGCGACGAAAGGCACCCTCGTGTTTTTGATGGGCATGAAAAACATCGAGATCATCACGTCGAAGCTCATCGAAAACGGCATGGCACCTGATATGTCGGCGGCGGTGGTGCGCGAAGCTACGACGCCGAAACAGCAGACGGTGACAGGGACTCTGGCCGACATTGCGGAAAAAGCGAAAGCTGCAGGCCTCGGCGCGCCGGCACTGATTGTAATCGGCAAGGTCGTAGGCCTTCGGGAAGAGCTGCGCTTTTTTGACAGCCGTCCGCTTTTCGGAAAATGCTTCGTTGTGACCCGTTCGAGGGCGCAGGCTTCCAAACTCGTTGAAAAAATTCAAGATCAGGGCGGCGAGGCAATCATGTACCCGACGATTCGAATTCATCCGGTTGCGTCGGAGATGGCACGGCTGGGCAGCGCGATCGACCACATTGGCGATTACACCCACTTGATTCTGACGAGCGTCAACGGCGTCGACCTGTTCTTCAAGCAGCTCGACGATATGGGCAGGGACAGCCGCACGCTGTCCGGTCTGACGGTCACAGCCATCGGAAAGGCCACGGCGGCGGCGCTCAAGTCCCACGGCGTTACGCCGGACGTTGTGCCGGAGCGCTTCATCGGTGAAGCCCTCGTCGAACAATTGGGGCCAATGCTGACGGCGGACGATCGAATTCTGCTGCCGCGCTCGAAAAACGCAAGAGCGTATGTCGCTGAAAAACTTTCGGCGCTCTGCGCAGTTGATGAAATAAAAATATACGAAACTCTGAGAGAAGACCGTACAGACGTCGACGTCGCAGCGATGCTGAAAGCCCGCCAGGTCGATTACATTACCTTTACGTCCTCGACGACGGCAAAATATTTCGCCGAAAAAATCGGGGAAACGTGTCCAGCAATTATTCGGGACTCCGGTGCGAAATGCGCTTCCATTGGGCCGAAAACCTCAGAACAGCTGAGAGCCCTCGGCCTGCCGGTGGATATTCAGGCCGAAACTTACACGATCGACGGTTTGATGGCCGCCATTAAAGAAGATTGCACAAAAAATCATTAAGGGTATAATATTTTTATAAAGATTTGTGTTTACAGCATTTACGAAAGAAGGTTTCAATATGTTACCAACCAGATTGAGAAAAAATGAAAAGATCCGCAAATTGATTCGCGAAACCCGCTTGTCCATGGACGACGTGGTTTATCCGGTTTTCGTGATCGAAGGCGAAAATATTAAAGAAGAAATCCCGTCGATGAAAGGGCAGTACCGCTACTCGATCGATCGGCTCGACGAAGCCGTCGAAGGCTTCAAGGTGGCGGGTATCGAATACATCATCCTGTTCGGGATTCCGGACGAATCCAAGAAAGACGGCGAAGCGACGCCGGCCTTTGCCGACGACGGCATCGTCCAGCAGGCGATCCGCAAAATCAAAGCCCTCGCGCCGGACATGTATATCATCGGCGACGTCTGCCTGTGCGAATACAAGGCGGACGGCCACTGCTGCTTCTTCGAAGAAAACGGCGATATCAAACGAGACAAATCTCTCGATACCTTGTGCAAGGTTGCGGTCAGCCAGGCGAAAGCCGGCGTCGACATGATCGCGCCTTCGGATATGATGGACGGTCACATCGCGGCCTTGAGAAACGCGCTGGATACAGCTGGTTTTGAAAGCATCCCGATTATGGGCTACTCTGCAAAATTTGCGTCAACCTTCTACGGTCCATTCAGAGATGCGGCGGATTCGGCGCCGGCCTTTGGCGATCGCCGCGCCTATCAGATGGATCCGGCCAACGGCAAAGAAGCCTTGAAAGAAGTGGAATTGGATATTGAAGAAGGCGCGGACATTGTCATGGTCAAGCCGGCCATGCCGTATCTCGACGTCTTGAGCCAGGCGAAGGATTTATCGTTTTTGCCGATGGCGGCCTATCAGGTCTCCGGCGAATACGCGATGATCCGCACTGCAGTCGACGAAGGGCTGTTGGACGAACGGGCGATCTTCGAAAGCCTGATCTGTATCAAGCGGGCCGGCGCCGAAATCATCATCACCTATTTTGCGCCGATTCTCAAGAAACTGCTCGCAAAATACCAGGACTGAGGACAAGGCTAAGATGAATCACGAAAGATCAAAAAAATTATACGCGCGTGCAAAAAAAGTCATTCCCGGCGGAGTCAACTCACCGGTGCGCGCCTTTAAAAACGTCGGCATTGCGCCGGTGTTTGCCGACCACGGCAAAGGATCCCAGATCACCGATGCGGACCAAAACACCTACACCGACTACATCTGTTCGTGGGGACCGCTGATTTTCGGCCACGGATCGGATATTTATTATCAGGACGTCGATCGGGCGCTGGCGAAGGGGACGACCTTCGGCCTTGCGACAGAAATCGAAGTCGAAATGGCTGAAACCCTCGTCGACGCCTTCCCAAGCGTCGAACAGGTGCGCATGGTCAATTCCGGGACGGAAGCGACGATGTCGGCCATTCGTCTGGCGCGCGGCTACACCGGCCGGGAAAAGTTCATTAAATTTGAAGGCTGCTACCACGGCCACTCGGATTCGCTGCTCGTGAAATCCGGATCGGGCACCCTGACCTTCGGTGAGCCGACCAGTGCCGGCGTGACAAGGGGCACGGCGAAGGACACCCTCGTCGCCACTTACAACGATCTGGATTCAGTCAAGGCACTGTTCGCCGAAAACAAAGGTGAAATCGCCTGCGTCATTGTCGAACCGGTCGCCGGGAATATGGGTGTTGTGCCGCCGAACCCGGGGTTTTTGGAAGGTCTTCGGGAAATGACCCGCGAAGAGGGCGCACTGCTCATTTTTGACGAAGTCATCACCGGCTTCCGTGTCGCTTACGGCGGCGCACAGGAACTTTTTGGCATTCAGCCGGATCTGACCACAGTCGGCAAAATTATCGGCGGCGGGATGCCCGTCGGCGCATTCGGCGGCCCGGCTGAAATCATGGCCATGCTCGCGCCGGACGGTCCGGTTTATCAGGCCGGCACTTTGTCGGGCAACCCCATCGCGATGCACATGGGGCTCAACACTCTGCGTTATCTGAAGGCCCATCCGGAAACCTACGATGTTGTCAACGCACGGGCCAAACGTTTGGCGGAAGGTTTTGAAGCCAATATCAAGGCGACGGGCGTCAAGGCGGTGGTCAATCGCTGCGCCGGTATGTCTGCGCTGTTCTTCACCGATCAGAAGGTGGAAAACTTCAGCGGGGTCATGACGAGCGATACCGAAGTGTACGCCAATTACTTCAGAAAAATGCTTGACATGGGCAATATGCTGCCGCCGTCACAGTATGAAGGGATTTTCGTTTCCCTCGCCCACACGGAAGCGGATATCGAAAAGACCATTGCGGACAACCGCAAGGCCTTGGAAGCCATTGCGGAAGGTTGTTAACAGGAGAATAAAATGGGAAAACAGGCATTACTGGTCATATCCTTCGGGACTTCCTACCACGAAACCTATCACAAAACCATTGAGGCGATCTGCCGCGATTTACAGACTGCCTTTCCGGACAGCGATCTTTTTTTGGCCTACACATCGAAAATTATCATTAAGAAGCTAAAAAAACGGGACGGCATTTCAGTGATGACGCCGGCAGAAGCGATGGCGCAAATCGTCGCGGACGGCTACGACAGCGTGATCTGTCAGACGACTCACGTCATCAATGGCCATGAATTTTACGGCATGCTCTTGGAGCTGAGACCCTATCTCGATCAAATCCCTTCGATTAGAATCGGGCGGCCGCTTTTGAGCGGACACGATGATTTTGAACGGGTCACTGACATTATGCTGCAGCAGGTACCGCCGCTCTCGCCGGTGGACGCGCTGGTGTTCATGGGCCACGGCACCGAACACCACGCCAATTCCGCCTATCCGGCGATGGATTATTATTTAAAACAGGCGGGCGGCAGGCATATTTATATGGCCACGGTTGAAGGTTATCCAACGTTGGCGGAAGTGATAGACCGATTGAAGGCTGAGCACATCCGCCGGGTGACACTGGTGCCCTTTATGGTTGTCGCAGGGGATCACGCCCTTAACGACATGGCCGGCGATGCGCCGGACTCTTGGAAAAATCAGCTCATCGCCGAGGGATTTGACGTGAGCTGTATGGTTAAAGGAATGGGCGAACTGCCGGAAATTCGCGCGCTTTTTTCAGCGCATCTTCAAAACGCCGATGATTTAAAGGAGTTAAAATGAAAAAAAATACAGTCTATTTGATTGGCGCGGGGCCAGGGGATCCCGAGCTGATGACCCTCAAGGGCAAGCGTCTGATTGACGCCGCCGACGTGATCATTTACGCGGGCTCCCTTGTCAATCCCAAGGTCTTGGAAGGCCACAAGGAAGGTGCTGAAATTCACAATTCGGCGTCAATGACTTTAGACGAAGTGCTCGACGTGATTCAGACCGGTGTCGAAGCCGGCAAGCGCGTCGTCCGCGTCCATACCGGCGACCCGTCGATTTACGGCGCAATCCGCGAACAAATGGATCGTCTCGAAGAAATGGGCATTTCTTATGAAGTGGTACCGGGGGTTTCGTCCTTTACGGCGTCGGCTTCCGTGCTTAAAAAGGAATTTACGCTGCCGGACGTCTCCCAGACCGTGATCTGTACCCGTCTCGAAGGGCGCACCCCGGTGCCGGAGCGGGAACAGCTGGAATCCCTGGCGAAGCACCAGGCATCGATGGCCATTTTCCTGTCGGTTCAGAATATCGGCGAAGTGGTCCGCCGCCTGCTCACGTCCTATCCTGAACAGACGCCGGTGGCTGTCGTTCAGCGCGCCACCTGGCCGGATCAGAAAATCGTTCAGGGCACATTGGCCGACATCGAAGAAAAAGTGAAGGCGGCCGATATTCACAAGACGGCGCAGATTCTCGTCGGCGATTTCCTCGGAGACCGCTACGAACTGTCTAAACTTTACGACCCGAGCTTCAGCCACGAGTTCAGAAAAGCCAAGGTTTAATGAATGAAGAAGCGCTGGGCTTTTCTAAGTGTCAGCCGGGAGGGGGCGCGCTTGGCCGGGCGCTGCGCCAAGGCCATGGCCGGCGAGGTGCAGATTTCGGTTTACACCCTTAAAAAATATGCAGAGGGAGCCGCGCAGCCTTACCCCGGCGACGGCAAGCTTGGATCTTTCTGGGCGCAGGCGATGATGGACTTCGATGTGCTGGTCTGTGTCATGGCAGCGGGCATTGTCGTGCGGGGCATTGCGCCCTATATTCAGCACAAGTCAAAAGATCCTGCAGTGCTGGTGCTCGACGCCGGCGGCCGCTACGTGATCAGCCTGCTGTCCGGCCATTTGGGCGGCGCCAATGCCGCAGCGAGGACGTTGTCCGCGCGAATCGGCGCCGAACCGGTCATCACAACGGGAACGGACGTGGCCGGGCTTTTGGCTGTGGACACGCTGGCCCAGAAACTTAACTGCACCTTTACGGATTTCGAGGCCGCCAAAAATGTGACGGCCTTGATTTTAGATCAGAAACCCGTTGAAATCGTCAATGAAGCGGGCGTGGATTTGTCGGCTGTTTCCCTGCCGGACACGGTGGCGGTAACGGCACGCATGACGGCATCCTCCCAGGGACAGATTGTGATTTCTGAAAGCGACCGGCTGACCCTTCAGTCCGGTCATCAGGTTCAGCTGATTCCCCGGGATGTGGTGCTCGGCATCGGCTGTAAGAAAAACACGCCGGCCGAACGCATCACGGCAAAGGTGAAAGGGCTTTTGAAGGCCTATCATCTGCATCCCAAGGCCCTCGCCGTTTTTGCGACCATCGGGCTCAAAGCCCATGAGCAGGGGTTAATTAAAAGTGCCGAAGCTTTTGGCGCAGCGGTCAAAATTGTAGAGGATGATGCCATTAAGTCCGTTCAGGATCGATTTGAAGGCTCGGATTTTGTCGAAAAGATCACCGGCCTTCGCGGCGTCAGTGAACCGGCCGGCTATGTTGCGTCAGGACAGGGGAATTGTATTGCCCCTGTGGTGAAGGGAGACGGCGTCACGCTGTCCCTGTGGCGAATGGCGCACAATCAAAAATAGAATCAGAGAGAAAATAATGAATCAGAAAAAAATTTATGTGACAGGGCTTGGCCCTGGCAATGCAGACCACATGACAGGGGCTGCACTGGCTTCCATGGCCGATGCGGATATTGTCGTGGGTTATAAAACCTATATCGATTTAATTAAAGATCTGGACTGTGTCCAGGGCAAAACCCTGAAAGCGTCCGGCATGCGCAAGGAAGTCGACCGCTGCCAGGAATGTCTGGACTTGGCCCTGGAAGGCAAAACGGTGACTTTGGTCAGTTCCGGAGACGCCGGGGTTTACGGCATGGCCGGCATCATGCTGGAACTGGTTGAAAAACAGAAGGCCGACGTGGAAGTGGAAGTGGTGCCGGGGATTTCAGCCGTCAACGCAGCCGCTTCTATTCTGGGGGCACCGCTGATGCACGATTATGCCGTGATTTCCCTGTCCAACTTGTTAACTGACTGGGAACTGATCAAGAAGCGCATCCGCTGCGCCGGCGAAGGCGACTTCGTCATCGCCCTGTACAATCCGAAAAGTAAGGGGCGTCCGACCAATATCAACACCTGTCAGGAAATCCTGCTTCAGGTGAAAGATCCCAAGACGCCGGTGGGCATCGTTCAGAACGCCATGCGGGACGGCCAGAAAAAATGCATCACGACGCTGGATCAGATGTGCGATCAAGAAATCAACATGTTTTCTCTCGTCATCATCGGTAATTCTAAGACTTACGTCACAGATGACGGCCAGACGATGATCACACCCAGGGGGTACACCCTTTGATTTTCGTCGAAGGCGGCACCGCCGATGGCCGTGAGGCGGCGGAGCAGCTGTCGGCTCGCGGCATGGATGTGATCTATTCGTCCATCTCCAATTACAACGCACCGAAACAGAACACACACCTAAAGTGGCACATCGGCACGATGGATGGCGACGCCCTTGAAGCTTTTTTGAAGGCTAACGCTGTCACGGTCTTTGTCGACGGCACACACCCTTACGCAAAGGCGGCGTCAGTCAACGCCATGGCCGCGTGTCAAGCGGTGGGGCTTCGCTACATTCGTCTTGAACGGCCGGGAATCAGTGCGATGACGCCGGAATTTCAGCGTATCGTTCGGCATTTTCCAGATTACGACACCATGGTCGCCTACCTGAAAGACGCCCCGGGCAATATCCTGGCGACGACAGGCAGCCGGGAGCTGGCGCATTATCAGCCCCTTGACAAAGAGCGGCTCTACATTCGGGTGCTGCCAACCTCCGGCGTGCTCGCAAAATGCGAAGACCTAGGCTACAAGCCCAATCATATCGCCGCGATGCAAGGGCCGTTTTCAAAGGCAATGAACGTGGCGATGATCGAGAACTTCGATATTCATTTCGTGACGACGAAAGACTCCGGCGATATCGGCGGTGTGACGGATAAAATTGCGGCAGCAGAAGCGTGTGGCGCGGAAATGCTCTGCGTCGATCGTCCGGCGCTGGATTATCCGGAAATCGTCACCGATGCAGGCGAGCTGATGAGCCAGCTTTAGAGAGAAGAACAACAAACGAAAAAATAGATCGAGGAGATAGAATGGGAAAGCAAGCTAAAAAAATTATGTTTCAGGGCACCGGCTCGTCGGTAGGGAAAAGCCTGATCTGTGCGGCAATGTGCCGCATTTTTAACGACATGGGCATGACGGTCAGACCTTTCAAGGCGCAGAACATGGCATTGAATTCGTTCATCACTAAGGACGGAAAAGAGATGGGCCGCGCCCAGGTGACACAGGCCGAATGCGCCCGGGTCGAACCGGATGTCCGAATGAATCCCGTTCTGCTCAAGCCCAATTCGGATGTGGGATCTCAAGTGATCTTAAACGGTGTTGCCGAATTCAACATGGATGCGGCAGAATATCACCGATACAAAAGCCAGTTGACGGACGTCGTCATGGACGCCTATAATACGCTGGCCAATGAGGCGGATGTCATCGTCATCGAAGGCGCCGGCAGCCCGGCGGAAATTAATCTTCGAGACAACGACATTGTCAACATGGGGCTGGCGGAAATGATCGATGCACCGGTCGTACTCGTCGGGGATATTGACCGCGGCGGCGTCTTCGCATCCATTTACGGCACGATCAAGCTGCTGCCGCCGGAAGAACAGGCACGCTTCGCCGGGTATCTGATCAACAAATTCCGAGGCGACGTTGAATTGTTAAAGCCCGGGATCGAAATGATGAATCCGATGCTCCACGTGCCCTGTCTCGGCGTCGTGCCCTACACGCGGGTTGTAATCGACGATGAAGACTCTGTGACCGAGCGCTGGTACGGCACCCACGAGGGGCAAATCAAAATCGGGGTTGTCCGTCTGCGCCACGTTTCAAATTTCACCGATGTGACAGTTTTTGACATGTATCCGGAAGTTTCGGTCGAATATTACAAAAACGAACGGGAAATCGAACGGGCCGAACCGGATCTGCTTGTGATCCCGGGATCGAAGAACACCATTGATGACGTCAAACACCTGAAGATGTCAAAGATGGCCGATGCGATCATCAAAAAGCACGAGGAAGGGGTGCCGGTAGTGGGCATTTGCGGTGGCTACCAGATCATCGGCAAGACCATTTCCGATCCGCACCACGTTGAATCTCAGGCGGATATCATCGAAGGGCTTGGTTTGCTCGATATCGACACCGAACTCGAGGAAACAAAGACGACCACCCAGGAAACCGGAACAATGCTCAACGGCTTCCTCGACATCGACCCGAACGACAAAAATGTGCGCGGCTATGAAATTCACATGGGACAGTCCCTGCCGAGGACAGCGGAAACGAAGCCCTTTGCAAAGTTGGCTGACGGGCGGTACGACGGCGCGGTATCGCCGGATAAAACTGTCGTTGGGACCTACCTCCACGGCATTTTTGATAACGACGAGCTGCGGGAAGGTTTGCTCAATCAAATTAAGGCGAAGAAGCACATGGAAGCTGGAAAGGTGCACGACTATCAAGCCTTTAAAGAAAGCCAATACGATTTACTGGCTCAAACGGTCAAAGCAGCAGTCGATATGGACCAGATCATGGCCATTCTCGACGGGAGCCAGACACATTGATGGGTAGCTCTGTGCCTTATTTGTGGTGGATGCTGTTGATTCTCGGCGCAGTGGCATTGGATTGGATTGTCGGCGATCCGGTGAAAATCCCCCATCCGATTGTTTGGATTGGAAAATGTATCGGCGGGCTGACCAAAAGGCTGAACACTACCCCAGAAATCAAAAGTAAATCCCGAGCAAAGGGACTTTTGATGTGGGTGGTCGTCATCGTCCTGACCGGTGCAGTGAGCGCCGGGGTGCAGTGGCTATGTCTGAAAATTCACCCGGTGCTGTTTGTCGTGGTGACCTTATGGTTTCTCGGGACGACGCTCGCGGAAAAGAGCCTGCGTCAGGCGGTTGAAGGCGTGGTAAAAGCGCTGGAAGCCGGCGATTTAGAACAAGCGCGGGTGCAGGTGGGCTACCTTTGCGGACGGGACACCAGCGCGCTTTCGGAACACGATGTCATTCGTGCAACGGTGGAGACGACGGCAGAGAATACGATCGACGGGATTCTCGCGCCGATGTTTTACATGCTGGTCGGTATGGTTCTTCAGCATTTTCTTTGGTTTCTTTCACCGCTGACGCTGGCAATGGTCTACAAGGCAGTGAACACGATGGATTCGATGACGGGTTACCTGCAAAAGCCCTACACGCATTACGGCTATTTTCCGGCGAAGCTCGATGACGCCTTCAATTTTCCCATCGCGCGTCTCGGCTCGTGGATGATGCTGATCGCCGGTGCGGCGCTTGGGTTTGATTTTAAGAATGGCGTGCGCGTCTACAAGCGGGACCACAGGATGCACAAAAGTCCCAACGCCGGCCATCCCGAATCGGCAGCTGCTGGACTTTTGCGGGTCCAGATTGGCGGCACCAATATTTATTTCGGCCAAGTGGTGGAGAAGCCGACCATCGGCGACGCGGATACGCCGCTGACGGCCGACACCGTGCGTCAGAGTTTAAAGATCATGACCGGGTCGGAAATGGTCTTTGCGGTATTGGCTACGGCCGTATATATTGTCTCAATATTTTTTCAATTGCGGTAGGCTGTGTAAAATGAGAGAGAAGAGGAGAATAATATGAATCGTCACGGAGGATATCAGGGCGACCGTTCAGGGATGCTGGACTTTTCAGTCAACATCAACCCACTGGGTATGCCGCCCCACTTGAAATACGCGCTGGAGGATGCCCTCGGCGATCTTGGACGCTACCCAGAGCCGGATGGCAGGCGGCACAAAAAACGCCTGGCCCGCCGCTTGGGCGTTGCGGACGACTGGGTGATCCTCGGCAACGGCGGCATTGAGCTGATTTATCTATACGCGATGGCTTTTTCCGGTGGCACTGCCGTCATCGTCGTACCGACGTTTAACGAATACGCCGAAGCCTTGACAGCGGCAGGGTGGGAACTTCGGCTGTGGCAGACCGATTGGGAATCTCGATTCCGCTTGGACACCGACGCCTTTGCCGATTACATCTGCCAGACGAAGCCCGACGCGGTTTTTCTCTGCAATCCTAACAATCCCACCGGCGTTGCTTATTCGCCGATGTACATCGGCTCGCTCATCGACCACTGTCCGAATACAGTGCAGTGGTTCATTGACGAATCCTTCGTGGGCTTTTCATCAAAGGAATCCTGCTTTTCTCTGGTGGACGGCAATCGAAACGTGGTGCTGCTGCGCTCGATGACGAAATTTTTTGGCATTCCGGGACTGCGCCTTGGCTATGCGGTTGGGCAGCCGCAAATCATTTCAGAGATGGCGGCGATTCAGATGCCCTGGAGCGTCAATACGCTGGCGCTGACGGCGCTGGACACGGTATTTGAGGATCAGAAATACATCGAGGATACAAAATCCTATACCAGCCGGGAACGGCACCGGGTGCGCGTTGCGCTGTCGGCGCTTCCGGGACTCGAGGTCTTGCCATCCGGAGCGGATTTTCATTTATTCCGGTTGAAGAAGGGGACAGCGGCAGATCTCAACGCGCTGCTCGAAACGCAGAAAATTTATATCCGGACCTGCGAAGATTTTGTGGGGCTTGGCGATGCGTATTTTCGAGCCGCCGTCAAGAAAAAAGACGAAAACGATCGATTGATTGCGGCACTGACGGCCATCTTGACGAGTCAGGCCTATGAGGACAAATAAAGGGGGAGACATGGCCATTACATTGGTGACAGGGGGCGCGCGCAGCGGCAAGAGCCGCTACGCCGAAAAACAAGTATTCATTTCAGAGGCGGCGGGCCGGTCACCGGTCGCCTATATTGCGACAGCCATTCCTTTCGATGACGGGATGAAAGACCGCATCGCCCACCATCGGGCGAGACGCCCAGCGCGTTGGGCCACGATTGAACAATACAGCGCATTCCACACGCTGATGCAGCAGCCGGCTTTTGCAGAAGCGGAGACGGTGCTTTTCGACTGTTTAACGGTGATGATCACCAATCAGATGATGGCCCTCGAAAAGGATTGGGATCACATTTCGATGGGCAGGGCAGGCGAGGTTGAAGACCATATTCTGGCGGACGTGAAGGATTTGATTCACGCCCTTCGAACGAAAAAGGAAGCTTATATTGTGACCAATGAAGTCGGAATGGGGCTCGTCCCGGCTTACCGGATGGGCAATCTATTTCGGGATATCGCCGGGCGGGTCAACCAGATGGTGGCCGCCGAGGCGGACCGCGTTGTGTTCTGCGTTTCGGGGATTCCGATGGTTATCAAAGGATCAGGCGCGGAACCCTTTGAGAAAATATAAACGTGTGCTGAGCAGGCTGAATTATAAGCCTGCTTTTTTTGCTTATGTGTGATAAAGAAGCAATAGAAGTGCAAAAAATTTTGCCGTTCCTATCCGACACTTGGCCATTGTGTCGGATAGGTCGGGCGGTTATTCGGGCAAGTCAATCTTGCCGACAAAGCTGTAATAAATCTCAATGTCCTGCCTGCGGGTGCCGTTCTCATCATAGCTGCACTCATGCACCACAATTTTCTCGATCATTTCCCGCAAGAGAGTGGGGGTCAGTTCTTCAAAGGCAAGGTGCTTGCGGACAATGCCCATAAATTTCTCGGCGTTGACGGTAGCTGCCTGTGACTTGTCCAGTTCGGCTTGCAGGGCGGCGGCTCTCTTTTTCAGCTCCGCTTGCTCGGCTTCGTAGTCAGCCGACAGTTCCATGAAACGCTCATCGCTGATTTTGCCGTTTACATTGTCCTCATACAGCCGCTTGATAATGCGGCTGATTTCAGAAATGCGTTCCTGCGCCTGTTCAAGCTGCTTGATGGCTGCGGCGGTCTTTCGCTTGCCGCCGATCTCGTTCTGCTGGACAAGTAGTTTCACAAACCGGCTCTCATGCTTGGCTGCGTATTCGGTCACTTGCCGGAGATTTGCCAGGACACCAGCGGTCAACAGATCGGTGCGGATAAAGTGCGCCGTACAGTTGCGGGTGCGCTTCTTGTAGCTGCCGCAGATGTAGCAGTCCTGTTTGCGGTCTTTGTTCTGATACCGCTGCTGATACAGCACATGGCCGCAGTCGGCGCAGAACAAAATCCCGGAGAACAGCCCCACTTCATCGTAGCGGTTCGGGCGTTTGCGCTGTTTGCGTAACTCCTGCACCCGTTCCCATGTTTCCTTGTCGATGATCGGCTCATGGTGGTTCTCGAAAATGGCCTGCTTCTCGACGGGGTTCTCTATGCTGTGCTTGACCTTATAAGAAGGCTTTTCCGTTTTGAAGTTCACCAGACATCCGGTGTACTCTCGGTTTTCGAGGATATGAACGACGGTGTTGGTCGCCCATTTGCACTCATAGCCTGGGTGATAACGGCGGGTGCTGCCTGTCCGCTGATATTCCAGCGTCCCCGGCGTGGGGATTTGCTGCTCCGTCAGCATACGGGCAATCTTGGTCGGGCCGTTCCCGGCAAGGCAAAGCTGGTAAATCTGCTGCACCACCGGGGCGGCTTCCTCGTCTATAATAAAATTCTCGTCCTCGTCCATCACATAGCCGTAAACCGGCTTGCTGGTAACAGGCTTGCCGCTCATGCCTTTTGACTTTTTCACTGCCTTGATTTTCTTGCTCGTATCTCTCACCAGCCATTCATTGAACAGATTTCGCAGCGGGGTAAAATCGTTGTCCATGCCCTCGCTGGCACTGTCCACATTATCGTTGACAGCGATAAAACGCACACCCTTTTGAGGGAACAGCATTTCCGTGTAAAACCCTACCTGCAAGTAGTTTCGCCCTAACCGGCTCATGTCCTTGACGATGACCGTACCCACTTTCCCGGCTTCAATGTCCGCAAGCATGGCTTGAAATCCGGGCCGCTGGAAGTTCGCGCCGGAAAAACCGTCGTCGGTGTACCAGCGCAGATTGGTAAAGCCGTTCTGTTTTGCGTAGGTTTCGAGTATCCTTTTTTGGTTCGATATGGAATTACTCTCGCCTTGCAATTCATCCTCGTGGGACAATCTCGGATAAAGGGCGGTAATGAGGTTTTGGGTGGCTTGTCTTAACATAAAATCCTCCGTTTCCGACAGCCAGCCCCACTATTCCGTGGTTTCATTGTACCACGGAACGGCGGGGGCTGTACAGCGGCAAAAGCGTTAAATTTGCTTCTTTACAGCTTTTCAATTTTCCGATTTTTATGGTATGGGTTGTCGTCCCATATTTGCAGTAGAAAAGTTCATAACTCCGTGGTATACTCTGATTTAACAAAAAAATCAGAAGTTAAAGGAGAAAACATGAAGTATACAATAGATGAATTAACCGCGGCCAAAAGGCAAATTGATTCAACTCTGCACAAGCTAAGAGAAACAGTAAAAACATTTGAATCAAAGGATAATTCCGAGCGTTATAAATCACAAATCACATTGGCAAAGAGAAGAATAAAAGCCTTTGAAATTGCAAATTATTTTATAGAGAATGAGATTAAGAATTGCTAAAGCACTTCCGATTTTCGTTCCAGCGGTCATGCTCCCTGGCATGGCCGCTTTTCCATGCCCCGGTTCACGCCGGATAAGTCGGCTCCTGTGTAGCAGCGGCTTCCGCTTCCAGTACCCGCGCCATTTTGTCGGCGGCTGTGGTTGTGGTGTCTTTCTTGAAATAGCCGGACACGACAAGGACGGAATTGCCCATGCGGATTTCCGTCACACAGTCAGGGCGGCGGGTGGTGCGGGTGTCGTGCTGCTTGTTATCTGCCATAGGCAATACTCCTTTCAGTCGGTAATCAGTTTCTTCATGCTCTCCATTTTCCGCTTGGCGGTTTCCTGCCGGAAGTTGTCGCCGGTAAAGCGTACCGGGACGCACATGGAAAGCAGGCGGTCATAAATCCGGGAATGGGCGGTGTCCTCCGGGTTGTGCAGGTCGTCCAGCGTAAGGTTGGTCGTGACGATCAGCGGCTTGCCGCTGCGGTAACGGCTGTCAATCACATTGAACACCTGTTCCAGCCCGTATTCCGTCCCGCGTTCCATGCCGAAGTCGTCAAGGATCAGCAGCGGATAACGACAAAGGCGGGAAATGTACTCGTTGCGCCCCTCAAAGCTGGCGGCAAGGTCATTGAGGATAAGAGCAAAGTTCGTCATGCGGATGGGGATTTCTTTCTCCATGAGGGCGTTTGCGATACAGCCTGCAAGGTAGCTTTTGCCGGTGCCTACGCCGCCCCAGAACAGGCAGCCGATATTGTCTGTCCGCATATCTTCCCAATGCTCCACATACCGGCGGGCAAGCCCGGTCTGCGGGTTCCTGCCGTTGTCGTTCTCGAAAGTCCAGTCCCGCATGGTGGGGTCGGTAAAGCCCCGGCGTTTCAGTTCTTCCACGGTGTCAAGGTGTCTGCGCCGCTTTTCGGCGGCTTCCCGTTCCTCGCGGGCGGTTCTCTGGCAGTCGCACTCTGCCGGGTGGCGGTCGCGCCCGAAGATAGCGGCCTTATCCGGCGCAAAATAGGCTTCTTTCGGCTTGCGGCACTTGCCGCAGTACAGTAAACCGTCCTCGCCGGTGTAGTCCTCCGGCTCCGGGATGGTGGTCGTCATATTCTCCAAAACCGCGTTGATTTCATTCTTCATAAACTCTCGCCCTCCTTGCATGAGTAGTCTGGTATGCCCTTTTTAGGGGCTTCCTTTTTGTCGTTCCCCGCCCATATCCGCAGGGCGGCGGCATAGTTCTGGTAGCTTTTCCCGTTGGCGGCAAGGTAGCGGCTCATTTCCTCGATGAACCGTTCCAGCCTGTCAGGGTACTCTGCCTGCAACTCGTCGTATTCGGTCTGTGACAGAAAAATATTTCCATATCGGCCATAGGGCGCGGACGGCCCCCCACTCACTCCCTTTGTTTGGCTCTCTGTAAGGTTGTTTATAGTAGTTTGGTTAGGGGACGGTTTTCCGACCATCATAAGGTCGGTTTTCTGACCATCAGTAGGACGGTTTTCCGGCTCTATGAGGGGCGGACTTCCGGCCATCAGTTGGTCTGAAAACTGTACCTGTGGCACTGGCGGTACTTTGACATAAAGCCGGTTCGGTGCGGAGAAGCCGCCCCGTTCCCGTTCCAACAGCCCCGCCGTGTCCAGTTCATTAAGCGCCCCCTTGATGGTGGTGCTGCCTTTATCCAGTATTTCTGCTATCTCCGCGATGGGATAGATAATATAAATCCTGCCCTCGTCGTCCAGCCACTTGTTTTTCTGGGAGAGGGTGGAACGGTCTAACAGCAGCGAATACAGCAGCTTGGCGGTCTGTGAAATCTCCATTTTCAGCAGGAAACGGGGATACGGCAGATAGGCGGGCAGCCGCGTGTCTGCCCTGATATAATCAGCGATAGGATCACCTCCCTGTGTTCGGGTTGATTTTGGCGTATTGTCACGCATTAAAACGCCGTTTCCGGGGGAAAAGGATAAATGTATCGCGTACCCTTTGACACCCACGAAAAAAGCCTTGATTTATGCGGGTTTGAAAGGCTCTAAAGCGTGACATCTCTGCCTTTGTTTCCGCTTTCTCTCGGCGGCTTTGATTTTCTTCATGCGCCCGGCGCAGTCGGGGCAGTATTTTCCCCGGTTGGATTTGGGGACAAAGGCCGCCCCGCAGACGGCACACCGTTTCCGGCTTCCCCGGCACAAGAGGGCTGCGGCCAGCTCCCCGTCAAGGGGCAGGACAGCCACACGGAACCAGTGGCACATGAGGGAAAAGGAAATGCTCTGGACGCACACGCAAGGCTCCCCGTCGTCCAATAGCAGGCAGTTCCCCTCATCGTAGTTACAGCACTCATGTACCAGCCGCCGCGCCCGCCGGTGCTGGCGGTAGTCCATGTGGGGCAGGTTATCGCTCATGGCTCTGCTCCTTTCTGCGGTGCGGCTCGTCCCGGCGCAAAATCTGGTCGATGTTCCGCTTGACGGTCTGCAACTCCTTGAACCGCTGTTTCTGTTCGTGATAGGTGTTATACAGGCCGTCTTTCTCGGAGATAAGCTGCTCGATCTCGGCCTGCAACGCTTTCCGGGCGGGCAGCTTGGTAATGCCATGCGCCTTGAAATACCGGGCTGCTGCGTCGGCTATGATAAAATCGCTCTCATGGGCCTGCCGGTATGCGGCGCGGGCTTTCTCGGATTTCTGTGCCCGCAGCCCGTCGCGGGCGGCCTTGGTCTGGGCGTAGGCCAACACCTGCCGCTGCAACTTCTTTTTCCCTTGCAGCTTCGTTTCCAGTGCTTTCAGTTCGCCGCTGGTCTGGCGCATTTTCTGATAGGCGGTGTCAACGGCGGCTTCTAACTGCTCCGGGGAAGTAAAGCCGTATTGCTGGTAGACGGACAGCGTTTTGGCGGCCTGCTTCAGATTGTGTATCTTCGCCCAGCGTTCATAGCCCCGGCCTTTGCCCTCGGCCATTTTCTGCTCAATGTCCACAAGCCGCTGCACTCCGTCCTGTTTCGGGGCGGCTATCTCGGCTCTGGCAACCTGCAAGCGGTCTTTTATGGTGCGTGGGGGATCGGGGGATCTGGCTGGCGCTTCGGCTGCTCTGGCGGCGTTTTGCTCTAAAACGGCAAAGACAGCGGCGCGGTCAAAATCGTCGCCCAGCTTCCGGGCGGTAATTGGCTTTGTCCTGTCCGGCGTGAGGTAGGAAAGCCGCCCCCGGCTCTCCTTGACGGTCACACCCTCCTGCAGCAACAGAGAGGAAAACTCGTCAAAGCTGGCGGCGGTGGCAAGGGCTTTCCGTAGGGTCTGCCGCAGCTTCTCCTTGTTCGTTTCAAACTTGGTCTGCCGGGGCGTGATACTATCGGCAATCATGGGGGCGTTCTGCTTGTCCAGCGCGGCCTGTCCCTTTTTCTGCGCCCAATACTCCCGGTCGGTGACGCGGTTCTTGCTGCCGTTCAAGAGGTCGATTTGATAAAGCCCCTCCCGGTGGCACATCTCCATGACTTCGGATTTGAAGTAGCGCAGGGCAGCGTCGGTACATCGGTGCTTGCAGCCGACTTTCGTATCGGCCGGCCTGTCCATGTAGGGCAGGAACGGCACTTCCTCAATCCGCAGGCTGTTTATGACGATATGCACATGAATGTTGCCGCTGTGGTTATGCCCGTCCGGGTGGGTGCAGACAAGGGCCTGGTGGCCGGGAAAATGCTCTTTACAGAATTGTTCCCCCAACGCCTGCGCCCGGTCTACGGTCAGGCCGTTGTCCGGCCCGTCCCGCGGGTCAAAGCTGATGATGTAGTGGTGGCTTTTCACATCTTCCCGCCGCTGGTTTTTCTGATAGCGGAGATTGGCCCGCATACACGCAACGGCAAAATCCTCCCCGTCGCAGTTCAGCGTGGACAGCCGGTAGTCCTCGCGGGGGATAAGCCTGCCGGTTTCATCAAGGACGGGCTTCATGGTAAACTCGTCATGCTCAAAGAGAAGATATTGCTCGGCGGCTCCGTAGTCGGCGTTTTTAGAGTTGATATGCTTGAGTGTTGCCAACCGCGTCACCTACTTTCTTGAGGACTTCATACTTGAGGACGGCAAGGTCGGATATGGCGGCGCGTACCTCGCCGGAAAGGGTGTTGTAGGGTACGCCGTATTCGTTCAGATACCGGGCAATCTGATTGAGGTTGCCGCCGATCCTGCCGTACTCGGCTGTCAGCTTCCCGACAGCGGAAAGCAACTCGTCATTGACCGGCGACACATGGACAACCGGGCGTATGGTCGCCCGCCGTATCGCCTGCCGGAGAAATTCGGACTGGCTGATACCATAGGGCGCAAGCCGCGCTGTGAAGTCGGCATACTCATCTTCGGACAGCCGGGTTTTCACAACGCGGCTGCGGTGGGGCGTGTTGTATTTCTTTCGCATGGTGTGACCTCCTTTCTCGCCCGTAAGGGCGCATGAGCAGGGTTTGGGGAAGGCACTCCCCAACAAGTTTCCCGCGAGGGGCAAAACTGCAGAATTGCGGATTTTGGCACCGTGGTAGAAACTTGCTCTCCGTGACTGCAAACTTTCTCTCACTTCCGTCCGCCACTTTTTTGGAAAACTGCAACCACAAAAGTTTGTTTCTCTTTTTCTGCTACTACTAATCCTGTAAAGGGCATTCCTGCCCGCTTTCGCTAAAATGACACCGGACGCAGTGGTTTCTACCCGGTGTTGGAGAAATCCTTTCTCTTTGCCCTCTACTACGGGTAAATGCTCCAAATGCCAAACACCAGGGCAGAAAAATTCCCTCCTCGCTTACTACTACAACCGGCAGGGGGCAAAATGGCCGGGAGCGGAGCCGGACAACAAAAAAAGCAGTAAATCTTTTTCAAGACTTACTGCTTTCGCTGGCCGCGTCGGTGGCGGCTGGTATTCAGTTTTTATGACTTGTCCGGTGGTTCGTCAAGCCGGAACTTGAATTGACAGTCAATTAACCGCTGCTTTACATAGTCCTCCACCTCGGCGTTGACCTGCCCGTTCACTTTTGAGAAATAGCGGATATATCCGGCATAGTGGGAAAGAATGGTGTCGATTGCGTCCGGGTCGCCCTCACGGGCTTTGAGGATTGTTTCATAGGGGAGAAGTCTACTCATACCGGCTCACCCCCATTTCTTCGCGTAGCCGCTGCAAGGCAAGCTGGATATGCCGCCCCGCTGTGCTGCGTGACCGGCCAATACACGCGCCGATCACGCGCTGCGGCTGGCGCAGAAAGTAATAGCGCAGGATTTCTTCCCGCGTCTGCTCCGGCAAAACAGAGATCGCGTCGGCAAGGGCGGCGTTGCAGAGCAGGACGGTCTGACCGCAGACGGTAAATGGGTATTCCTCGTCCGGCTCCGACGCGGCAAACTGGACAAACTTCTCGTTCATCAGATAGTCAAGGGAAACTTGCCGTTCCCATTGCCGTTTAAGCTTCAAAATCTTGTCCAAGGCGGCACAGCGGATAACAGTCTTGCAAAAGGCGTTGTACCTGCGCTGGATATATTCTTGATAGGCTATCTGGTCGGTCATGGAAATTCCCCTTTCTGAATAATAGTGCGGGGCGGTGGCACTTCTTGCTGTCGCCCCTTGATTGCCTACCAGCAAAGGCGGGCGGGGCTGTCAACGGCTGCGCATATGCGCCGTTCATCTTGACCGTTGACTGGCTCGGCTGGGTTTGCTATTTACCCGACAAACTTGAATTTATTTTAAGCTATCACGTTTTACCTTCTTAAGCCTTACTATCATTACCATAGGAATTTCTTTGTTGGTTTTAAAACATTCTTCATAAAATCCATCAATGACAAATCCAGCTCTAAAACAAAGGTTAAAAATATCTTGTATGGAACGATGATAATAAATCTGCTCTTTCGGTTGCCCTTCAATCGCTATATCATAGTAACTGTGCGGTGTCATATATTTTTCAGTCAACGTGACAAAACAAGGGTGTTGCGTTGCAAAGACAAAAATTCCGCTTTCCTGCAACAGTTCATAAACAGCCATAAGAAGTGGTTCAATATCCGTAATATCCATAATTGCCATATTAGAAACTGCTTTCGTAAAGGCTCGATTTCTTTTTAATTCTAATATACTTTTTCTATCGGTCGCATCCGCCACACAAAATTCAATTTGTTTTGCATATTGTGATTGCCGTCTTTTAGCCAATTCTATCATTTTTTTGCTGTAATCAAAAGCGACAACCGAAGCGCCTCTTTGTGCAAGATACGAAGAATAATTTCCATTGCCACACGCAATATCCAAAATGTAATCCGCAGGATTAGGAGATAGAAGTTCCGTTACTTTGGGACGCACTACCTCTCTGTGAAATTCATTAGATTCGTCACCCATTGCATTATCCCAAAATTGTGCGTTCTCCTCCCAGATTTTTTTACTTTCCTCTGTTCCCATGTTCTCTCCCACTCCCCAAATTTGCTTTTTTGCTTCCATTAAATCTTCCTTACTATATTCCATTGTTACCCTCCATAACTTCTGATTGTTGCCGTCTTGACGATTATGTATCTTTACATTACCTTCTGAAACATATAGCGCACCTTGTCCAGGCGGCTGTTTGGACGGCGGGGCTGGATGACTGGCTTGCCGACAGCGGCCTGATACCCTTTCAGTTCTGTAAGGCATACGCTCTGCCCGTTGGTGTAAAAGGCCAGATCAGTACGGTATGCCTGTATACAGCGGGCGGGAATCTCGCCAGTAAAGACAACTTCATCCTTTTTTACCTGGACCGTTTCGATGGTGGCACAGTACTTTGGTGCGTCATTATAAGCCCGTGAAAGATATTCCTGCGGTGCAAAAAGGGTAAAGGAAAGGTATGGTTCCAACAGTTGTGTCCCTGCTTTTTTCAATGCCTGTTCCAATACAATCGGGGCCAATGAGCGGAAGTCCGCCGGCGTGCTGACCGGACTGTAATAAAGCCCGTATTCAAAGCAAATCTTACAGTCCGTTACGTTCCAGCCGAACAAGCCCTGCTCCAGCCCGTAACGGATACCATCCCTGACAGCGTTTTGAAAACTCTGGTTCAAGTATCCCAGCGAAACCCGGCTCTCGTATTGTACACCGGAGCCAAGCGGGAGTGGTGTAACAGACAGTCCGATGGATGCCCAAAACGGGTTGGGCGGCACCTCGATATGGATGGTGTGGCTGGCTGCTTTGAGCGGCCGCTCCATATAAATGACGGTGGGTTCCTTTACCACTGTTTCAAGCTTGTATTTTTCCGACAGCAAAGCGGAAACAACCTCCAACTGCACCCGGCCCAAAAAAGAAAGAATGATCTCATGGGTGATGGAATCCACCTCGCAGCGCAAAAGCGGGTCAGTATCCGCAAGTTGCGTAAGAGCGTCCAGCAGCCGTTCTCTTTGCGCTGCCGTTTTCGGCGCAATCGACGTCCGCAGCATGGGGAGGGGGTCCTCACGCCACCTTTTACGAGGGAGCCGGGTTGGGTCCCCTAATACATCGTTTAACCTCACGCTGTCGCTGGGAAGGATAACAATTTCACCCGGATAAGCGGTGTCTGTCCGAACAATTTCCCCTTTGGATGGAATACGCATCTCTGTGATTTTCAGCTTTTCTCTCCCGGCCAGGGCCACCGTATCCCGCAGGCGCAGCGTTCCGCTGTATAGCCGTAGATAGACACGCCGCTGGCCGCAATCTGTATACTCCACCTTGAAAACGCTGCCGCATAGGGCGGCGCTCCCCTGTTCCCCAATCGGTTGGAACAGCCCTGTCACCGCATCCATCAACGGTTGAATGCCAAGGCCCTTTTTGGCGCTGCCATAATAGACCGGGAACAGGGAGGCGTCTTGAACCCGCCGCTGTTCCTCCCGCACAAGTTTTTCCCGGCTGATTGGTTCTCCTGCGATATACTTTTCCAATAATTTATCGTTATTTTCGATGACCGCATCCCATGCTTCTATGTCGGTATTTTCCTCCAGGACTATTTCCGGGGACAGCGACACCGTCTGCTTGATGATAATATCGGCGGAGAGCTTATCCCGAACAGACTGAACCACGCTCTGCAAATCAACGCCAGCCTGGTCGATCTTGTTGATAAAGATAACGGTGGGAATGTTCATTTTCCGCAGGGCATGGAACAGAATACGGGTCTGGGCCTGCACGCCATCTTTAGCGGAGATCACCAAGATGGCCCCATCTAAAACAGCCAAAGAGCGGTACACCTCCGCCAAAAAATCCATGTGGCCGGGCGTATCCACAATGTTGACTTTACATCTGTGCCACTGGAAGGAAGTGACTGCCGCTTGAATGGTAATCCCACGCTGCCGCTCCAAAAACATGGTGTCCGTCCTCGTTGTCCCTTTTTCGACGCTCCCCGGTTCTGAAATGGCTCCGCTGGCATATAGCAGGCTCTCCGTCAAGGTCGTCTTTCCAGCGTCTACATGGGCAAGAATTCCAATATTGATTATTTTCATGTGATTGTCCTCCCTTTACTGCCCCGAAGGGCATAAAAATCCCCAGCAGTAAAATACTTTTACCACTGGGGATGATAATTTGCGGACATACACATATACAGCATACACCTGTTTGTGAATGCTGTTTTTTGGATATGTCAAAATTGATAAGGCAAAAGTATTCTTAAATTGGGTACAAAAAACCAAGCCCCCACAAAAGGAACTATCATAATCCTTTGTTCCCACTATTTGATTATAGTTTTATTTAAGAATACCTTGCCGCATATTTTTTACTCCTTTTCTGGAATGGAACTATTATATCACATCAGTTTTAGGAAAGAAAGTACCTAAAAGAAATTTTTCTTCCCCTTATATGTAATAATCATACCGGCTTCCTGGCGTTCAGAATGGTTTCTGCTGTCTGCTGTGGTGTTTGGTTGGAATTGTCCAGCCAAAAGCCGATCCGTGGTGTTGTCTGCATTTTACTAAATACAAATTCAATGTATACAGAAAGATATAAGGAGTGGGAGGGATTCCGCCGTAGTCGGCATTGTAGGAAAATCCAAAAGTTTAGATTTTCTCAAAATGCTTATCTTTTGGTCTTTGGTTCGGAATAGTGTAGTGCTGGCGGTCTATCTATTGTTTTCGGTTGCTTGCTTCTTTACCGTACATGAGCATTTGTTGAAAGAATGAAACCCATTTTTTTAGAAAAAACAATAAATGTAAATTGTCCTCAGGTGATATGATAGAAATCACAACATTGTATACAATATAAGTTTTAAAACGCAGTAATGATCATAAAAACGAAAGAAGGTTCTTGTCATGAGTTTTAATCCGGTTACAAAGGAATTGGTCGATGCGCTGCTCGACGCATTGGGTGAACACAAGGTTAAACAGGATCCAGATATTCTGCAGTCTTACCAGACCGATCAAGAAGGGGATCCCAAGTATCACCACATGCCGGAGCTGGTCGTCTTTCCAGAATCGACGGAAGAAGTCGCAAAGGTGGTCCGGCTGGCCAATCAATACAAGGTGCCGATTACACCGAGAAGCGGCGGCACTTCAGTCTCCCGCGGGGCCATTCCGGTGTACCACGGCATTGTACTGGTGCTGACGAAAATGAATCACATCTTAAAGCTGGATGCGGACAATTTGTACGCGGTGGTGGAAACCGGCGTCTACACCTCTGATCTGCAGAATGCGGCCAAGGCTAAGGGCTTGATTTACGCAGGGGATCCGTGCTCGGCGACCAGCTGCATGATCGGCGGCAACGTCGCGACCAATGCCGGCGGCGACCGCGCGGTTAAATACGGCGTCACTCGGGATCAGATTTACGCCATGAAAATCGTAACGCCGACCGGCGACATTGTGACAGTCGGAAAGCGGACGAAGAAAAACGCCTGCGGCTACGCCCTCGAACAGCTGATGATCGGTTCAGAAGGGACATTGGGCATCATCACGGAAATCACGGTCAAGCTCCTGCCGCTTCCGAAATACCGCCAGGATGTGGTCGCGGTCTTCCGGGACAATGCGAAGGCGCTGCGTCTGCCTAACCGATTGACCCGGGAAGGCATTGTGGCGATGAGCATGGAATATTTGGATTACAAGGCGATTCAAGCGGTGGCGGAATATTTAGATGTGACGGCGCCCTTTGCAGAAGATTTCTGCGTCTACGTGATCATGACCATTGAAACCTACAACGAAGCCTACATGGACGAACAGCTGGTGACCATCGACGAAGTGGCGCGGGAAATGGGCGCAGAAGATGTGCGCATTATCGAACCGAAGTCGACGATATGGAATCTGCGTAAAAATTTCGGCGAAGCGGCGAGAGAAGCGAGCCCGAAATATTATCAGGAAGATTTCGTTGTGCCGCTGGACAAAATCATCGATGTGATGGAAGCCATTCCGACCTTTGAAAAGAAGCACGGTATCCCGACGATTACCTGCGCGCACATCGGCGACGGCAACATCCACACGGCGCTTATGAATTACGATTTTGACGACGACGAATGGAAACAAAAGGTCGAAGCCTTTCACGACGATGTTTACCCGCTGGTCTACAGCGTGGGCGGCACCATGTCCGGTGAACACGGCATCGGCTACAAGCGGGTCGCTGATTTTGAAAAATACACCGATCCGGCGGAATTCAAGATGATGCAGGCCATTAAAAAAGCCCTCGATCCCAACGACATTCTCAACCCTGGGAAAATTTTTGATTTGGAACAGAAATAAACGAACAGCGATCGCGGCGCGCCTCTGACGGCGCGCCGTCAGACTGTAGACAAACGAGGCTCTGAGAAAATACTCAGGAGCCTCGTTTGATTTAATATCAAGCTGCAATTTGTAGATTTATAAATTGAAATCGAAATATAGGACGATTCGGTCCTGAGTGGTTCT
>NZ_VUMO01000012.1 GCF_009696145.1 Pseudoramibacter porci | reverse complement strand
CGTGACTATAGCAGAGAGGACACACCTGTTCCCATCCCGAACACAGAAGTTAAGCTCTCTTACGTCGAAAGTACTTGGCGGGCAGCTGCCTGGGAGGATAGATCGTTGCGAGGCCTTTTTTTATTGCTCGTTATTATCCAAAACATCAATAATAAAACAAGGTATTCAGGATGACACCTGAATACCTTGTTTTTTAATGAGTAATAAATAGAGACAACAATGAATGGCTTAAGCCATGAGCATGCGGAACATATCTTTAACTTGTTCCGGTGTGGCTTCGCGCGGATTGCCTGGATAGCAGGCGTCTTTCAGCGCGTCTGCGGCGATCTGATCGAGATCTTCTTCGCGGATTTTATCCGTTGTTTTTGGAATGCCGACGTCTTCGCCGAGCTGTTTAACGGCGGCGATAGCAGCATCTTTTGCAGCTTCGGCATCCATGTCATCGATGCCTTCGACGCCCATGGCGCGTCCAACGTCGCGGAGACGGTCGCCGACATAATCGCGGTTGAATTCCATCGCAATCGGCAACAGCATCGCGCAGGCGACCCCGTGTGGCATATCGTAGTGTGCGGACAGGGTGTGGGCCATGGCGTGGTCAATACCGAGGCCAACGTTAGAGAAGCCCATCCCGGCGACGTATTGCCCAAGAGCCATGCCTTCGCGGCCTTCTGGTGTGTTGTTGACAGCACCGCGCAGGTTCTTTGCGATCAGCTTAATGGCTTCCAGATGGAACATGTCAGATAATTCCCAAGCACCCTTTGTGGTGTAGCCTTCAATGGCGTGGGTCAGGGCGTCCATACCGGTTGAAGCTGTCAAGCCTTTCGGCATTGAAGCCATCATGTCCGGGTCGATAATGGCAGTTTCTGGAATATCATCCGGGCCGACGCAAACAAATTTTCTTTCTTTTTCGACATCGGTGATGACGTAGTTGATGGTGACTTCAGCGGCGGTGCCGGCTGTTGTCGGGACAGCGATCGTAGGCACCGCGTGCTTTTTCATCGGCACTTCCCCTTCGAGGGAACGGACATCTTCGTGTTCCGGGTTGTTGATGATGATCCCGATCGCCTTTGCAGTGTCCATTGAGGAGCCGCCGCCGATGGCGATGATGGAATCCGCTTCAGCTTCGCGGAATGCCGCGACCCCATCCTGAACGTTTTGAATGGTCGGGTTCGGTTTGATCCCGGAGTAAACCGTGTAGGCGATACCCGCTTTGTCCAGTAAATCAGTGACCTTTGCGGTGACGCCGAATTTAACGAGATCCGGGTCAGAGGTCACAAAAATTTTCTGCCAGCCATAGCTCTTTACGAGATCTGGAATTACTTCGATTGCGCCGTGTCCGTGATAGGAAGCGCCATTTAAAATAAAACGATTTGCCATAATATTTACCCTCCTTTTGTAATCCGTATTAAGCATGGTTAAAGGATTACAAATCTAATTTCTCTTATTATAGCAGTTGTAATCGTTTCTTTCGTGAACGATACAGACAAGTAACTGTAGAATTTAGTTTTTTACCCTTGTTTTTTATCAACTTCTTCCAAAATTTTCTCGATTTTATCCAGTGGGAGCGTTTTGTCTCTGCCGTGTTTTCTTAAGCGATCATGGTTGTCGCGCAATTTTTCCTTGTGTTATGATAAGGGAAAACGAAACGAAGCGGAGGCTTTATGAAAATAGCGATCGCGCAGATGTGCATGTCCGAGGACATGGCAGCGAATTTGAACAAGACTTTGGCAAAGATCGAGGCAGCGGCAGCCCATGACGCCGATTTAATTCTCTTTCCGGAAATTCAGCTCAGTCCCTTTTTCCCGAAGCACCCGGAGCAGGACGCTTCCCAGTATCGGATGACGATGGACAGCCCGCAGCTCAAAGCAGTACAGGCGGCGTGTGCGGCGCATCATATTTTCGCCTCGCCCAATTTTTATATGGCTTTCGACGGGAAGGCCTATGACACCAGCTTTTTGCTCGACGATACTGGCGCTGTTCTCGGCATGCAGAAGATGGTACATATCGCCCAGTGTCCGGGATTTTACGAGCAGGATTATTACACGCCGGCAGACGACGGGTTCAAGGTATTTGACACGAAAATCGGAAAAATTGGCATTGTCGTCTGTTTTGACCGGCATTATCCCGAAAGTATCCGCACCGAGGCGCTGAAAGGTGCCGAGCTGATTTTGATTCCGACCGCGAACAATATCGACGAACCTGATGCGCTTTTCCAGTGGGAGATCAAAGTTCAGGCCTTTCAAAACAGCGTCTACGCGGCGATGGGCAACCGGGTCGGCACTGAGGATGATATGACTTTTTCCGGACGTTCTCTCGTTGTCGGCCCCGACGGCGAAACGCTGGCACTGGCGGATGACAGCGAGACGATGCTTTACGCGGAGGTTGATCTGGGTCATGCCGCGAACCGGCGCCGGGCGAAGCCTTACACGGGACTGAGGCGGCCGGAGTGGTATGTGTAAATGAAAAAAGACTTATGCTTTTTTGATAGCACAAGTCTTTTTTCTTTGCTCGATTTCAGTTCTTTTTACTTTTTTTGACGGTCCGGTAAATCAGAATTGCAGTGAGCACGGCCAAAGCGGCGGCCATGAACAGCGGCCACCAGCGGTCCCAGTCGAAGCCGTCTTGAATCGGGATGTAGGGAATGCGGTGCCCTCGGACGAGGAGACGGTGGGTATTCACCCCGTAGGGGGTGCAGGTGAGCAGTGTTACGAGATCCATGCCGGGCACAATATCCAGAGCTGAGACCCGATCGGGCTTCACCACTTTGATTTGATCGACCTGGTAAGCGAGGGTTTTCCCGACGACGGTGATGTAAAAACGGTCGCCTTTCTTTATTTTGTCCAGATCGGTGAAGAGTTTGGCCGAGGGCAGGCCACGGTGAGCAGCGAGCACGGCGTGGGTCGAGGGGCCGCCGACGGGCAGGCTCGTGCCCTGGACGTGGCCGACGCCCTTTTTCAGCACCTTGTCGCTGGTGCCGTGGTAGACGGTGAGGCGCAGGTGAATTTTCGGAATGCGCAGGTAGCCCATGATCTCGTCCCCGGCGGGATTGAGCAAGGTGTCGTAGGGATGGTGCAGCACGTAATGGTCGTTTTTGTCGAAGACGTCGCCTTCGATGCTGTTGACGGTGTGCTGGGCGTTGTAAGCTTGCGCTTCGTCGAGGATTTTCTGACGTTTAGCCTTGGAGAGCTTGTTGACCTTGTCCTGGTAGTCTGCAATGGCGACGGCGTTCTGGTGCCGGTTGATGGCGTTGCTGACCATCGGGTAAATGAAAATGCTGAGGCCGGCCACAAAGATGATCAGAATCAGCAGGTTGACGGCCTTGTTTTTTTTAGAAGATGGTTTTTTAGATTGGGTTTGGGAAGTCATAGGCCCCTTTCGCTTTGGAATCATATCAATAAGATCAGTCCATACAAAAAAAGCCGGAAGTCCGGCTTTTATTCAGATTTTAGTCGACGGGCGAGGACAATCAGCGCCGCAGAGGCGATGAGGATTGCGCCGACGCGTTCAAACAACGAGGTGGTATCGCCGGTTTTCACCCGATGTGATTTCGGTTGGCCCGGCGTACTGGGCGTGGGTCTCGCCTTTACTGTGGTTTTGGGATAGATAACCGCATAATAATCCCAGAGGGAATGGCCATTGCCTTGATCGACCCCTTCTGGCACCATGGCAAGGAAGGGCTCGACCTTGTCGTAAGCCGCCGCCTGTCCCGAAGTGCCGGTTTGCACCACGAGGTACATCCCGTAGGGCAGGGATGAAAAACGGGCCGTGCCGTTCGAATCCGTCGTGGCGTTGGCTGCTGGATGGGCTTTCGCGGTGAGTTTTGCAAAAGCGGCTGCGGTCTTTTCTGATGCTGAGGCGGACAGGTGGTCGTAATCGACTGGGTGTGCCTGAAAGGGTGTCAGCGGTGTGAAAACCGCCGTGTTACCCGAAACGCTGAGATCCGCTACGCGGTAAAGGGTGAATTCGGCGCCAGAGATCGCCTTTTGAGTCTTATTATCGTTGAAAATGAAGCGCAGTTCAAGGCTGGCCTTCTGGCCGCTCAAAGGCGGCACGTTGTTGACAGCGGCGTGAACCGGAAAGGCGGCCAGGCATAGGGCAGCCACAGCGGCCAGCAGCGCGGTCAGGAAGCGCCTTTTATTTAAATGACTTCTGAATTTCATAAGCATTTCCTTAAGAACATGTGATGACAAAAGAGCGGGTGTAAACCCGCTCTGCAGGATAATTTCACGTCAGCTTATGCCTGGTTTTTACGGTTTTTGGTGTAGAGCACCACAGCGAGGGCTACGAGTGCGCCGCCGACGATGAGGTAGAAGAAGATCCCGGCGCCGCCGGTTGCGGGCAGTCCGTTGGATTTCGCATCGTTGAACAGAGACGTTTTGTTGGCGTTAGCCGCTGCGACGGTTTTTGTACCATTGGTGTAAGTCGCGGTGTAGGTATTGGTGTTTGTCCCGTTGATGTTGATCTCGTATTCTTTCAGAGTGCCGTCATCATTTAAAGTCGCGCTGATTGTGACAGGGATTTCCGTGGTGTCGAGCTTGTAGCCGGCCGGCGCCTTTGTTTCTTTTAAAATGTAGCTGCCGGCGTCCAGACCGGAAATTTTCATCAGGCCATTGTCGTCCGTGGTGACGGTTTTAGTGACCTTGCCATCTTGGCTGGTCAGGGTGAATTCTGCGCCCTGGAGCGGATTCTTGTCTGTGGTCATGTCGCCGTATGTGGTAGTCGTGATGAGATCACCCTTCTGATCGACGCCGACTTTGACGATATCCTTGGTCTGTTCGGAGTTTTCGCCGTTGATGTCGCCGTCGATGTCAAAGGTGTATTGATGGGTTTGTTTTTCAACGGTCTTGGTGTTGTCCGAGGTGTTCGGGTTGTTGGAATAGGTGACTTTGACTTTATTGGGGTTGTCGGCAAAACCGCTTTGTGCGGCGGTATCCAGAATTGCGTCGTAAGTGATGCTCACGTTTTTTGCGCTGCCGCTGGTCAGGAAATCCTGTTTGAATTCGATGGTGAAAGATTTGTCCGTCTGTGTAACGGTGTAATCTTTATCGGTTGCGCCGGTGACGGTAATGTCACCGGAGAGGGTCATGTTCGTCAGCGTATCGGCGACGGTGTAGGTCGCGTTGGTGTATTCGGCGCCGTAGTTTGGAATGGTCGGGGTGATTTCAAAACTCACTTTATCTCCAGGCGCCAGGGTAACCCCTTTAGCGTTAGATGGTGCGGCGCCATTTTTTTTGGTAATGAATTTTTCGACGCCGGGCTGGGTCTTTTTGGCGTCAGCCGTGGTTTTGTCCAAAGTTTTGGTGCCGTTGGCGCCGTCGTAGTCCGCGCTGACGAGCATCGGGCTGTAGACGTAGGTGGCGTTGGCGCCGTTGGTGACCAGCACGAGGTAAGAACCGGCGGCCGGCGCGGTGGCGGTGTAGTCGCCATTAGATTCCTTAAAGTCGACAGTTTGTAAGTTCAGACCTTTGACCTGACCAGCGATTTTGTTGATTTCTGCCGCCGTTGGTTGTTCCGGGTTTTTAATGCTGATGTTGCTGTTGGCGACGACCCAGTTGCCGGAGCCGTCGTCTTTAACGATTTGATAACCGGTGACGGTATTGCCAGATTCTACACCTTGAATGGTCAGCGTCTGGTCGAAACTGAGCGCATGAACAGGAAGGGCCGCAAAGGCCATCAGTGCTGCGAATAAAATCGCGAACAGGACGATACTTGATTTGCGAATGGTTTTTTGCATGGTTTTTCTCCTTTGTGTTTATGGATTTAGAGGGGATTCATTTCGTGTTGCACGATCTAAATGGTCAGGATCAAGAATGATTTTGATACAGTTGTTTTCGCGCTGCGGCCCATCCGAAGGCGATGAGCATCAGAAGACCGCCGGCGAGGAGCCATTTGTCAATGCCGGAGCCGCCGGTTTTTGGCAGCGCGTGAGTTTTTTTGTTGGTAATGGTCACGGCCAGGCTGCTGCCGCTGTTGTTATTGGTGTAGCTGGCGATATAGCCGGCTGGCGCATCCACTTCCTTTACTTGATAAGTGTACGTCGTGCTGCCGCTGCGCACCAGCATATTGGAGAAGGTGTGCTGCCAGTTATTAGAAGCCTCAGCGGTGAAAACTGCCTTGCCGTCGGCGTCTTGCCAGACGGTGTCCGAGGTGGTGCCGTCGGCGTGGTGCGCAGTTTGGATGATCTGGAACTTGACGCTCGAAATGGCGCCATCGGCGTTGCTGTTGTCCGCCCAGACTTTTGTCACGGTGAGGGGTTTGGTGGCCTCGCGGATGTGGTTGGTGAAGGTCAGCGCGTTGGTCGAGCTGCTCGCGGAGAGGTCGCTGCTCGCGGCGTCGGCTGTTTGGCCGTCGGTGAGGGTTTGGGTCTTTGAATCGCTGCCGCTGATCGCGACCTTGTCAAAGTCGCTGCCACTGACGCCGGTTTCGATGATGCGGTATTTCCAGGTGGACTGGACGTCGATGAGCTGAGCTGTCTGATTCGGTTTCAAGGTGAAGGTGCCGTCGCTGACGTCAGAGGTGTCCCCGTCGATCACTTTCTGCCCGGTGTAGGGTTCCCACGTCGAGCTGTTTGGCCGCTGGATTTCGGCTTTGTAGTGGAAGTCCTGTTTTGAATAAGCGTCGGCAGTGGTGCCGTCCACCCTTTTCGTGACGCTCACGGTTCGAGTGATGATGTTCATCGTCATGGAGAGGTTGGACAAATAGCCGCCCCGTTCCAGATAAAACATTTTAATCGTGTGGGGTTTGTTGTTTTCCCAATGGTCGCTGAAGATTTGGCTGAGGGTCGTGGTGGTTGTGGTAGAAGCCTTGTTCACCGGGTTAGTCTGCACCTGTCCGGTAGCAAAATTAATCTGACCGTGTTGCGCATTGTGAATGCCGCCTAAATCGAGGACGAGGACGTCGTCGATGAAGAGCCACATGTCGTCGTCGCCGCTGTAGTCGAAGGTGGCGTCCTGGCCGTCGTCCAGCTTTCCGTCTTTGGGCAGAGAGAATTGGGCGCTCATGGTCATCCCAAAATGGTGGTCGTAGCGATTGGCGACTGCCGCGTAGTTGTGAGTATCGGTTTTGGTAGCGTCGTAATCGTCAAAAGGGAAGAAGCCGACTATTGCACCATCATCGTTTTTAAAGGTGCTATTGTATACCTTGAAGCTGCCGCCGTTTCCCTGGGAGGGGTCGTAGTAGGCGTAGTTATTATTGCTGTTGTAGCTATAGGTGCCGTTTTGATCTTTGGTCATCAGACCGGTGACGTTTTGATAAACGGTTTTGCCGTAGATTTTGGCATTGGTGGTGTCGTTGTTGAAAAGGTAGCTGAGGCTTTCGCCATTGGTGCGCAGCGTCGTGGCGTCGTTGGTGAGCACCGGGTAGCCGTCGCTGCCCAAGCTGCTCTGAACAATGCCGGTCCGAGGCGCATTGCCGGAAGAATTGTTGAGGGTGTCGCCCCCTTTGCCGCTGGAAGAAAACAAGAGACGGCGAAATTCGCCGGTATTGTAGTTGCAGTTGATACCGGACTTACTGTGGGCCCCTCTGGTCTGCCAATTGATGGATGAGGTGTCGCCTTTTTTAAGCTGGCAGCCAAGATCTCCAGGGGCAACTTCGTTGGGATATTCATCCAGATAATATTTGCTGGCGTCGTTCTGGCCATCGTATCCGGAATAGTCGAACAGATTTAAGGTGATGCCGTCCTGGCGGTTGTCGGCGGTGGCGATGGTGTCAGGCTGCTTGTCGGCAGCCTGGACGCGGGGCGTGATGAAACCGAGCAGAATGGTCAAAACGAGCAAAAAAACAGCGCCGGCCCCGACGATAAACGGCGTGTATGCGAGTTGAGACCTGCTTTTTTTCATTGCTGTATCCTTTCTTTAGTGTTTTTTAGAAAGGATACAATTTACAGATCACAAAAATATCACATTTATTAAGAAAACAGAGAAAAATTTTAAAAAGCAAAAAAAATTAAAAAACCTTAAATAATACTTAGCAGAAAGGAGCGAATCACGAATTAATATGTGTGTGGGGGGGGGGTAATGGATTACAACGGGAAAGCGGCTGTGATTCGAGGGTATAAGCCGTTTGGCCCAAATCCAGATCGAGATGGCTGCACAGTCTGCGGGCAAGCTGTTCAGCTTTCTCCGGACGCTGGACCGGCAAAAGGATGAGGAATTGATTGTCCGCGCATTGGGTGTAGACTGTGTCTTCGCAGAGGATGTGGGAGAGCCTGGCCTTGACCACCATCATCGCGGCATGACGGTTTTGACCGTTATTAAAGCAGGACGCGTCCTTCAACGTGATTAAGATCAGATAGAAAAAGGATGTGGGAACTTGATCAGCGTTAGAAACGATAGTATATATTTTTCTGAAAACAGGGTACTCACAGTATAAAGCACCGTTTTCCGATGCGGCATCAAGCTTCGCCATGATCGTTTCCAGAGAATGGTGATGGACGGGTGCCGTAGAAGGCGAGGCGGCTGCGATGACTTCAGCCTGAAGCTTAAAGGTATCCGGTGAGGGTTCGATTTCCAGGGTGTGGCGGAAAAAATCAATCAGCCACTGGCAGTAGGACACCGCCTGAGGGAAAAGCCTGCAGGATAATAGCGCACGGATGATGGCTTGGTGCAGACTTTCGTCGATGTAGGCATTAGAGATGGCTGAGAGGGCAATGGATTCGAGATCGGCACGGTGCTGGCGGGCGGCGAGATCATTGGCGAGGACTTTCAGCATTTCTGTCATGGCGAGACGGAAATAGACCGACCGTTGCCGAACCCATTCGTAGCGGGATTGAGCCAATTTGTTGAAATCACCGGCGTATAATTCCATGAGTTTAAGGCCCAGATCGATTCGGCCGTCGATGTCTTCGGAAAGTTTAAATCGCCTGTAGAGGGCATCGAAGGTTTGGGTATCGACTTGTAAGGGAATTGCGGGATTCCATTGATAGCCGCCGGGGCGGGAGAGGATGAAGGTGTCCTCGGGCCAGATGTCGGACAGGGCCTGGCGGATCCGGTAAATGAGGTTGCGCAGAGCCCCCTCTGGTTTTTTTGAATGGGAACAGAAAAGTTCAGACAAGGCGCTCACAGAGCTGACCTGATCGCGATGAATGATGAGATAAGCCAATAGCACCGATCGGCGCAAGGGCATTGCTTCTTTGGAAAACAAGGTCTTGCCCTTGTAGCGCATGGTAAATTGTTTGAATAACTGGACGGTTACGGTGTTGAAATCAATGGTCATAATAGCTCTCTATTTTCTTCATTCTGTATCTTATTTATAGTTCATTCTTGCAAATTCAAATTAAGGAGACCTTAATTTAATTAAGAAACTTTGTCAAAAATTAAAACCGCTAAAAATATTTATATTGAAAAAAACAGCACAGCTGTCAGCCGTTGAGGATTGACACGGATTTAAAGGATCATGATACAATAAAAGCATCATGAAAAAGAGGAGATTGAGTATGAAAACGGGGGGGAGGCGTGAAAATGAAAATACTGATAGGGCTGGCGGCATTATCGTGCCTTTACGGCGTGCTGATCCTCAGTCTCGCGTCGGGAACGAAGTTTTATCTCATTTGGTTCGCGGTCGGCGCCCTTTGCGCATTGGCAGCGGCAGGGATACACAGCGGTGCGTGGGGCCGGCTGCCAGCGGGTGTGCGGATTGCGGTTGGCGTGGTGCTGGCGGCGGTTGTTGTGGGCATTGCGGCGATGTGCGCGCTGATCAGCACGCAGTTCCACGCTAAAGCGCCGAAACATCTCGACGCGATCGTCGTGCTCGGTGCCCAGGTGAGAGCGGCGGGGCCGAGCCGGGTCCTGGCCTACCGGTTGGATACAGCGGCCGATTATCTCAAGGCGCATCCGGAAACGCAGTGCATCGTCTCCGGCGGGCGCGGCGCCAACGAGCCGGAAACCGAAGCGTCGGCCATGCGCCGGTATTTGATCCGGAAAGGCATTGCGCCGAAACGCATCCAAATGGAAGACCGGTCGCAGAACACGGTTGAGAACATCCGGTATTCGGCCAGGCTGATGCAGATCAAGACGGACCACATCGGCATTGTGACAAATAATTTCCACGTCTATCGCGGACTGCGCCTTGCGAAAAAGGCCGGCTACCGCCATGTGTACGGCATCGCCGCACCCTCAACCCCGCTGTACCTGCCGAATAATATGCTGAGGGAAGTGTTGGGCGTGGTGAAAGATAAAATAGCGGGGAATATATAAAAATTTAACTGCGATCTAGTAGGGCGAAGATTTACAATAGAATTCACTCCTGCGTGTGCAGAGAACACTTCGATTTTTAGAAAGTACGGATTGACATTAAGGGATCATCCCCGCGTGCGCGGGGAACACTAAGTGTCGTACTAGTGCCGTAATCGATTTAGGATCATCCCCGCGTATGCGGGGAACACTGACTTGACGCGCCCCCGATGTCGAGGCTATAAGGATCATCCCCGCGTATGCGGGGAACACGCGCGCCGATACGCGACGTCAGGCAGGCAGATAGGATCATCCCCGCGTATGCGGGGAACACACGGCCGCGGGGCGCCTTGCTGCCGCGGCCTTAGGATCATCCCCGCGTATGCGGGGAACACAGCTATCAGCTAAAAGCGGAAAAGGCAGAATCAGGATCATCCCCGCGTATGCGGGGAACACGCTCACCGCGTACCGAAGGCGGCAGCTTGTAGAGGATCATCCCCGCGTATGCGGGGAACACTATTCATATACCCCTCTGGGGTACATTGGCAAAGGATCATCCCCGCGTATGCGGGGAACACAACAAAACGGTCAGCGTGCGCCGGGCGGTCACAGGATCATCCCCGCGTATGCGGGGAACACTTTCTGGGTCCTCTATATTGAGGGCGATTATAATGGATCATCCCCGCGTATGCGGGGAACACTTAACGGATCCGCGATTTCTGAAATCGGAAAAAGGATCATCCCCGCGTATGCGGGGAACACCGACGGCGGTACTCGGCGCGTCGCTGGGGTCCAGGATCATCCCCGCGTATGCGGGGAACACTGACGTCGTTCGTACCGGACGACGCGGTCCCTGGGATCATCCCCGCGTATGCGGGGAACACCTAGTCGGTTTGTGGTGCCGGTGACCTGCGAAAGGATCATCCCCGCGTATGCGGGGAACACTGCAAAAAGATCAGAAATGGTATACCGATCAGGGGATCATCCCCGCGTATGCGGGGAACACTCTACTTTATATGCTGACTCCATCGCAGGCGCGGGATCATCCCCGCGTATGCGGGGAACACATCGAAATTGCGGTCAACACCACGTCGCTGGAAGGATCATCCCCGCGTATGCGGGGAACACCAGACGCCCCCGGCTCACTGTTGCGATTTTTTAGGATCATCCCCGCGTATGCGGGGAACACGAAATGACCGCCCATTTTTGGGCGGCCGTGTGAGGATCATCCCCGCGTATGCGGGGAACACACAGCAAAGCCAATTTCGCGTCGGGCGCACTGAGGATCATCCCCGCGTATGCGGGGAACACGGACGTGCGTGGTCGGTATCGACTTCGCGAAAAGGATCATCCCCGCGTATGCGGGGAACACTCCGTCGACAGCTTCTGATTGATGCCGGTGATAGGATCATCCCCGCGTATGCGGGGAACACACTAACGAAACACTTGATTTTTCAGTGTTCCTGATTTTGTTGGATCCCATTTTCATTTAACTTCTGATAAACCTGATGGGTTAATTCGCAGTCGTCGAGTGCACGATGCGCCTGCTGCGGCAAGTCAAAAAACGTGGCAAGGGTTTCGAGTTTATAATTTGGACTGAACCGCCACTGCTGTTTGGCTGTTTTCATGACGTCGACGCAAGTGTTGGTGGGTGCTTCGATGCCGCAGGTTTGGCAGGCATGCATCAGAAATCCCATATCAAAATGAGCATTGTAAATCAGAAGCCGATCCTTTCCGATAAATTTGAGAAATGCAGTTAAGGCTGATTTAAGTTCAGTCCCTTCTTTCAACATTGTTTCTGGGGTGATGCCTGTCAGTTCGATGATATCAGGCGATAGCGGCCGGTCGGTTCGCACCAGCTGGCTGAAGCCTTTTTCTGGGACATTATGCCGGACGCGCAGCGCACCAAACTCAATAATAGCATCTTGCTCAATGTCGAGCCCGGTTGTCTCCAGATCGATCACGGTGTAATCACTGAATGTCCTTAATTGACGCCGAGCTGCATTTTTTCGTTTGACCATTCTTCGGATACTCGCTTTACTTTTGAGATTATTTTTATCATCGTACGGAACAGCAGTAGCTCCAGCTAAGGGATGGCGCATGAGTGTGATCCCGTCAAAATCCACAGGCTCCCAAGTGGAGTGCCAGACGTGAAAGGCCATGCCCTGTTCGTTGGCGGCAGGATAAACCATGGTTGCGCGTCCAGTTTTTAAGTGCTCGCAGATACGCGTCCAAAGCGCTTCGCGAACACGGGCCGAGACCTGCCCGACATACACGCCGGTATTGATTTCGCACAGCCATTTGGTTAAGTCGCCCCTGAGTTTGGGCGGGCAATCGGTTAATGTGATGACAATCATGGGGAGGACGCCTCTTCATCATCTCGGTACTGCTTGCCGTTGTCAACTAGCCCTGCTTTATTATCCCAGAGATAGACTGCTTTTTTCAAGGGGACTGGATGATCAGGGTCTTGAAGCAGCCATTGAATATCGTGAACCATACGTTCGAGAATATGCGCTTTGACCATTTCATCCCGGACGCGATGGCGAACGGTTCGTTCCAAATCGATTGGATTGGTGCCAGCGGCTTCGAAGGCGACAGGAATAGTGATTTCGGCCTTATATAAATCCGCAATATCGTAAACAAAGGAGGCGTCGTGACCGACATGGACAAAACCGAGACCGGGCGAGCAGCCGAGGGCGGCGATTACGGCGTGGGCCAGACCGTAGAGGCAGGCATTGCCCATGGATAAGGCTTTATTGACGGCGTCGCCAGCTTCAAAATTTTCTGGATCGTAAGTGCGGCCGGACCACGGCACGTGCCATTGCTTTGATGATTTTTGATAAACGCGTCGGATACGGCTGCCTTCCCGTCCGCGAAGCTGCTGCATGGTCAGTTTTGAAACATCTTCGTCGGGAAAGCGGAGTTGATACATTTTACGCGCGACATCCAGGTGCATGCGCTGGTGACTGACCATTTTAGCTTGCTGTACGAGAAGCGCGGATCGGTGTGTCAGCGGCTGTCCGCTGGCGTAATAACGTACGCCGTGCTCACCGCACCAGACGATGGTGACGCCGCTGTCGCCGATTAATTCCATGGCACGGTGTGTGACGTTGGTTCCGGGGCCAAAGAGCAGAACTGAAATGGACGCAGCCGGAATATAGACGACGCCCTTTTTGTCTGTGACGGTGATTGCGCTGTCTCGACGGTTGATATCGCAATGCTCTAGATAGATAAAGGTCATGCGATCTCGAATTTGTGGAAGGGATGAAAGGTCAGGCTGTTTCATCCCCGGGATCTGGCCGCTCATGGGCGTTGTCCGGCGACGGTTAATAGCCCGAGGCCGAAGGCCTTTTCGCGGCCGAGGCCTTCGATTAACGTTTGGCGAAAGGCTTCGGCATTTGTGATCCGAAGCCCCCCTTCGTAGGTGACCGCGACAATCGAGATGCGATATCTGTGATTTTTACCCTTTCTGAACGAGAAGGTCCGGTCTTCGACAATTTGAAAATCATTGTCTGTTAACGCAAAACCGTGTTTGGTGCCCTGCTCGATCAGCCAGCGTTTTTGGTTTTCGGGCGAGACGTGCGGGAAAACCTTGCCGCGAACACCTTTCCCATTTTTTCGTTGTGGCACGGCGTGGGTCGGATTAGCCACCAGGCGGAAATGCCATTGGCTGCCAGACTCAATGCGGTTCAGCAGCGGGGTGTAATCTTTGGTGAGGGCAGCATTTGGGTGGTCGTCGTAACCAAATTGAGCGACGGCGGCGGTTAAATCCGGCGGCGTTTCACTGACCAACAGGAGATAACGCTGCCCGTGCAGTGTGTCGATACGCCAAAGTTTGCGCGTCCGCGGACCGGAAAACGCATGTTCAACCGTACCGTGAAATAAATTGGGATTGGCTAAAGCCATCATGGTTTTGCGCTTGGATGGATTGAGCGCTATTCTTGACATGTACATGGATCATCACCTCAATTCGCTGAAGGGATCGTGTTCCGTTTCAATCGGTTCTCCCTTCATCTGAGTCAAATCCCATTCGGCCGCGTAGCGGTAAGTGTATTGCCTACGAATTGGGCTATAAGAAATCGGGACGTCTTTAAGCCGGTGAAAAGGGCGTCTGCCCGGAGTGGTTGTTTCGATGACGAGACGAAGATTGGGATCGAGCTGTTTCTGGTGCCAGTCTGCAGCCTGCCAGGGCTCGTTTTGAAGCGCAGGGATCAGTGCAGTGTCTCGGATGCCGAGAGAAAGCGGCAGTGTTGGCGGACACGCGCGCCGGCCTAGAAACAACGGATAAACCGGATGATGCAAAGCCTCTTCCAACTGTTTGATGAGATTGGCATCTTTCGATTCAAGGCCAACGGTGAACACCGCATCGCATAAATATTGCCGCCGTGTAATATCGCTTTGTTTATCGCCGTGGGCTGTATGAAAGTCTTCAATCATTTCTCCGGGCTGATCGACGCGAACGCCCATAGTTAAGCTTTCGTTTAAATGCTGGATATCGTGATCTGCGGTGCGTGGCAGCCCTAGAGCTGACGCCAGCAGTCCGATCACGCCGCTTTTTGTTGGCACCGTGTATGTTCGCCGTACGTTAAATTTCGAATCGTCGCCCCAGGATTGCAGTGGGGCAGCGAGACGCAGCAGGAGCGTGCTCATTGTACGCTCCTGAGAACTTTTTCGAGATAGGTCTGGAGATCGTCAAACACCTGAGACAGCGGTTCCGTATCGATGAGCGTTGCGGTTCCGTCACCGGTTCCAAAGGCGGCTGCGGGCGCTTCTGCAAAGTTTGTATATACTTTTTGGGTGTAGTCATTAAAAGCGCTTTCCGATCCTTTGACGTAACCCTCCGCTTTGCTTCGGACAGGCCGTTCAAAAGCCCCGCAGAGATTGATGGGTTGATCACGCCGTACGGTGATGTAGACGTCGTCTGGCACCGTGAAATTGGCGTAGGCGTTGATTTTTCCAGTTGGCATGGACTGAACAAAAGCCCGTGCAAAATCGCTGACTGCTTCTGCGGTGCGCTCCCCTGCAAATTTTTTTAGCTCACTGACGTTGATGGTGGCGTAACGATACAGTGTGGCGGAATTGAATTCAGTTGTTCCGAGATGCCCTGCTCCAGCATTATCTTCTGAAGAACAGTCGTCGACAGCGGTAAAATAATCGTATTCGGTGTGCACGGTATGTGTCGAGATACTGTGAGCAACCTGCACCGTTGCGTCGTAATTCAAAGAAGGATCGCTGGCGACCATTCGGCCAAACATCACCATATCGATAGAAGGATGAATTTTCAAAGCTTCAGCGTATTTCTTTTTGCCAGTTTCACCTGAAACGGCTAATTCTGCAAGAGCTTTGACTTGTTCGTTGCTGATAAAAAACAAGGCGTCAGTCCCTTTGTCGGCCGATTTTATTTTAAGCCCCGCATTTTTCAATGCGTTTTCAGCCATTTTGAGTGTTTTTTCTTCGTCGAGATCAGCGCGAAGTTCGTGAATCGCGTCGGCGACGAGCCCTACAATGCGTTTTGTGCGCTTGCCTAAATCGAATTCTGGGATGTGTGTGGTGAAATATTCGCGAATCGCGTGTTTCCAGGATTGGGAAGAAACTCTGGCGCGAGTGGTGCCGCCGTAAACGGCGGTTTTAGGACGCCCGGTGTCGTCGCGGTTAACGCAGGACGGCGGAACGGTTTGTAAAACGTGAAAATCGACAAATAATCTGTTGTTCATAATATTAACCTTTCTGTTGATTGTGTTTTAGTGTTCGGTATTGTTTTTCGAATCTGTTTCGTTGAGAGGCGTTCGGTAGAAATCTCGGCCCCATTTTAAGCGCAGGCTGTTTCGATTGTCTTCAAATTGGTAGCGGTAAAGATCGTCAGCCAGATCGATATAATCCAAGGGAATGCTATTGGCACGCAATAGTGTGACGATGCCGCGCAAGTGCTGAGCCAGCTCAGCGATGTCAGCTGAAGCGGCCATTTGGTTGAAGCGCGCGAGAATGGGTGGATTGTCCTCAGGCATGCCCGAAGGCATTAAATACCGGATTGCCGTGCCAAGCTTTTGCCCTTCGAGGTGCATCGGCTGGTTTTGGCCCTGCTGGTGCAGCGCGTAGAGGGTGAGTGCGGTGTAAACAGCCCATTCTGCGGAACTGGGCGCATCAGTGTGGCCCATCAGTTCTTCTGGCATTTCGTTTAGAAAAGTACCGGTCAATTCCGGCAGCTCACCCGGGCGTCTTCCGACGCCGCGGCGGAGTGCGGCAAGTTCGGCTTTACCGGATCCGTTTTCCTTATTTCTTTCAAATCGTGTGAGTTTTCGACCCACAAAAGTTTTAACTTGTTGTCGTTTGTTCATGATTCACGTCCTTTCTGGGATAAATTTTGTTGAGCGATTTTCGGAATTGTAAATCAGCTTTTGAGACGGTGTAATGATAATCCTTTTCTGTTTTTTGGTCGTGAATGGTGTGCCCGCGGAAAGCTGCAGGTCCAGCGTTAGCTTCTAATTGTTCAGCAATAGCTGCAGCAATCCTTCGCGATTCGTTTTCCCATTGATCGAAAAGCGCTTGGTTGTTTTCAGGAGAAACCTCGTGATTAAATTGAAGCAGCCAGGCGCGCATGGGTTGATCAATCGTTTGATAAAACAGACGGCGTCCTTTTTGCTGATTTTTTTCATTTTCAGAATCAGAACCGCTAGCGATGGCAATATTTCGGCAAAGTAAATGAATCGCGTTAGCAGTATCATCACATTTTTGAATTTCAGTTTCAATTTGATTCCGAAGACCGTCACTTTCTGTATTGAGCAAGTCAGTAAAATAAGTTAACGTATCGCTGGAAAAATCATTGATAAAAAAATCTTTATCGCCATATTGCAAGGCGATGCCGCGAAGTTGAATTTTTTTATGAGGAGTTATGATATTTTCCTTCTTCAATGCGTATAACCATTGAATTATTCCAGGAAGATGGTTGCTTTCCGCACTACTCCTACTGTGGACCAGAAAATATTGGCCAAAGTCTCGCCACATTTGACGATTGGGATCCATGCGTTTCGGATGCCAGACAAATTGTTTTTTCGTTTTGTTTATTTTTCGCCATGAGGTCATCTGTTCGTTAAAGGCATCGTCATTAGAGAAGAAATCGCCACCGAGCAAAGTGTACCCGACAACAGCGTCATCCTTACGTTTTAAAAGAATACGGCGGGATTGCAAAGATAAAAGCGCAGCAGGCTCATCAGGAATCGAAATTTCGGTTCGCTCGTCTGGTTTTGGCGGGTGTTCCCAAGCTGGTAAAGGGGGGGCCGACCAAAGTTCGGTGCCATCTTTCAAAAAGGTAAGATTCAGCAGAAGTGTTTCGAACAAATTGTTACCGACATTTTCGACCATACCCAATTTGCCAACCCATCCTGCACCAGGAGAAGGAAGACCCTTCTTTTTGGGTTTGGCAGATGTGTCGTCAAAGGCATTAATGTAGAGAAGCCAGCGCGCGGCTTCAGCAAACGGGATTTGTTCTTTTCCAATCCCACTTCGGCTAGAAAAAAGTCTCTTTTTATTACCGCTTTCTGATAAGTCACCGATTAATTTTGGCGCGTTGTAGGGGCTGCCCAGAGTGGCCTCGGGTACTTGATAAAATGGCCTTGCCGGATGAAACAGCCAGAACGCATCGTGGTGCTGGTTGAAGTAATCTAAAATCGGTTTTTCTGGAAAATGTTTGAGTTCCCAGAGTGTCTGCCAGCGGTTGAAGACGGCGTCATAAGCCGCATCGATATCATCGATCTCGATAAGCGCATCGGGTGTGCCGTCAACATCGACCCGTTCAAAGATCGTATAGAGTAAGGCGAGCAGCATGCGCAGAACAGCAAAATTCTGGGCTGGCGTTTCGCCGGCTAGATCCTTGTAATCTTGAGCGTGAAGCAAAAGGTTTTTTAACGATAAGGTCTCAACGGTCAGATCCTCTCGGATCACCTTGAGCCAGGGTTCATCGATTAAGTTGAATTCAATGTCTTTCATCGTGTTTCCTTTCAAAATAGAATCCGAGGCGCAGATCGTAACCGACAGTATAGGCATTGAGCTGTGCCTGATTATTTTCATCTAAAATCAAGAACAATTCGCCTTTCAGAATGGGGTGGATGAGCCAAAGCGGCACCCATTGCTGCGAGTGCTTTTCTAGAAAAGCAATGATCTCATCGATGGACCAACTGGCGCTGAAGGCTAAAGGTAGCCTCAGTTTTTGCCGGGCAACGGTCAGCGCTTCGTCGTCAGAGAGGGCTTCATCGGGTGCAAAATATTCTGGAGAAGCGGAGAGAGTAGAAAGCAGGGTTGCTTTAGCATCATATTTAAGCAGAATGATTTCGATGCTGTCTGTCCCGTATCGTACCGCGGCATCTGCTTTGACGTCATTCGGGACAGCAGTGTCCAATAACCCCGAAAGGGGAGTACGGCGACGCTTGGATTTTGATGGCGCGCCAAGGCGGTACGCATGAGCGGATTGCCTGAGCGTGTTCAGATGGTTTTGATAATCTTGCAAAGCGTCCGCTTCTTTTTGGGGATTGATCAAATAGGTTGGGTCGTACACATTCTGAACGGTTTCAGAGATATCTTTAGGAATTGATAATTGATCAGGCAAAATTTCTTTTGTTCGTAAGAGGAGATATTCGCCGTAGACGGCGACAGAACCCTTCTCAAGTTCCTGATTTTCATCCGCCCCCAGGACATAACAGACGGCATTTTGAACGGGATTGGGTCTTTTTCTTTGATGTCGGTGCAGTCGGCCAATGCGCTGAAACAGCAAATCGACCGGGCAGAGATCGGTGACCATCACGTCAAAATCGACATCGAGGGATTGTTCCATCACCTGAGTGCCCACGACGATAAGATTTTTTCGATCTTCCGGTTTTGAATTTTTACCCAGACGCGCAAGTAAAATTTGTTCAATCGCCGCACGTTGTTCCATTGTAAAAGCACCATGGAAGATGAGAATTTCATCGTTAGGGAAAGCAACTTGCAGTTTTTTTGCAACAGCTTGCGCCCGTTTAACCGTGTTGAGAATAATACCGGCACAGCCACCTTCAGATAAGGCAGTGGATAAGCTGTCACACAGGGTCTCATCATCGATCTGCTCAATACGGACAGTACGTTCAGAGCTTTCGTCTGGGATCGCCTTGGAAATCACCGCCTTACCATCTGTATAAGTGAGTAGTGGATAGGCGCGGCAGGTCATCCAAGGTTCTTTTTCGATTCGTGTAAATTCTTTATAACGCATGTTTTGATAGGCACGAATGAGCTGAGTCCGTGTCTCATAAGGTAAAGTGGCGGATAGCAGGATCACAGGAACATCGTAAGCCCCAAGCCAGGCAAGCGCCTGTTCCAGATACTGATCCATATAAGCATCGTACGCGTGGCACTCGTCGATAATGACGACTTTGCCGGCTAAACCTAAATGGCGGAGCATCAAGTGGCGCTGTTTTAGCGCCATCATTAAGATCTGATCGACAGTGCCGATAACAAAGTCAGAGAGCAGCGCTTGTTTACGCCCTTCAAACCACGGATGAACGAGCAAATCTCGATTGGTTCCGTTATCTTCATTATCTTCGTTGGTGATTGCCGTGCCGTGAAATATAGATTGATAATCTTCATTGAGTTCAGCGGCGCCGTGGGCAAGCTTGATACTGTAGATCACTTGATCACTTTTGGCTTGGGAGGCGGCCCAATGCTCAATTCGAGGAAAAATACCGTTAGAGGTCGCTTGGGTGGGCAGGCCAAAGAACAGACCGCCACATCCCGTTCGACTCGCAAGCAATTCCGCGGCGGCCAGAGCCGCTTCGGTCTTGCCGACACCCATGGGCGCTTCTAAAATAAGAAGACCGGGTTTATTAACAGAAGCGGCAATTTGAATAATGCTTTCTTGAACACAGTTTGGGGAAAACCCAAAACGTGTTTTGAATTGTTCGGGCGGAAGTGCATAACAACAAGGCGACCAAATCGGCGGCAGGTTGAGTCTATCCAAGGCATCCTCAACGCGATCCGGATAAAGGGATGGATGACCTTCTTCCTCAACGGACAGCAGCGGAAAGTAATTTTCATTGCTGGCAATCCAATCCGCCATGATGAGTAAGCCCGTCCAAATGACTTGCTGCGGCAGCGTATATGAGACCAGGTCATCGGGAAAGGCACAATCGCACATATTGAGCACTGCGTGAATTAGGACACTCCGCGTATTTTCCCATGTATCTTTAAGGTGCAGATGAATATCGTCGTAATAATTGGAATACGTAGCACCGTAAGGGTCGATTTGGAGCTGCCCCCAATTTGGCTGATCTAAAGGATGGGGTATGCCGTGATGGGCGCCGACGATGGCAGCAAAATCTTCTGACACGGCGCGGTTGAGTAAAATCGCCTCTCCAGCCAAAGCGTGAGGAGAACGGGTGTAACGGTCGAAACAATTTAACGAAGAAATGGGCAGGCCGCGTCCTTCAAGAAGATCGTCGATGTTGTCGATGCTTTGCAAAATTCTGCTTTGAAATAAAGGGGTGGCCTTACCGATGTCGTGCATGGCACCGAGACATCGCGCAGTTTGAGATAAGGTATCTTCGTCCGCACATAGAATATCTTTGATATGATCGGGCAGCCAGTCGGAAACGAGCACATCCATGACGTCGGCTGTATCCAGCAAATGCATCCAGAGGGGCAGCCATTTCTGACGGTCTTTGCGATCGGTTTTGGCTGCTAACAAGCAGGCAGGGTTTTGAAAAAAATCAAACATGCTGAATAATCTCCACAATAAAATGAGGTATAAACGATATATAACGGTTTCATTTTATCACGGGATGCGGTTCATTTCAAGCGTGCGGGGGGATAGACGCACGGGAAAGCTTGCGGCTCAGGAGACCGAAGGAAAAATTTATTTTGCAATCAAATGCGCGATTTTCTTTTATTAAAATAGGACTGCAAATCGTCATTTGATTTCAGAAATACGATATCTAAAATTTAGAAAGCCAGGTGCTTAATTTCAAACAATTCTCATTATTATTTTTGCATTTCATTCATAAATACATACAATTTCATAGTCATTTAAAGAACTTATTAAAAACGATTGCAAAAATGAATATAACGTGATATACTCTGAAAAATTTTAAATCAAAGAGAGCAGCTTAAAATGAGTTTCTTAAAAAGTAAGCGCTCTTCTGATACAAATCGTGCGACCAAAGCGCGCACCACAAATCAAAAACACGGCGATCGGATTGTCTTATTAACAGAGGAATTATTGACCGCGGCGGTGGATAAAAGGGCTTCGGATATCCACATCGAACCGTTCGGGTCAGACACTTTTCGCGTACGTTTTCGGATTGATGGTGCGCTCTTTTTCTACACTTCTTTGTCGTCAGAAGACTACACTAGCATGATTTCGCGAATTAAAATTCTGGCACAGATGGATATCAGCGACAAACGCTCGGTGCAGGACGGCGCCTTTGTGTTTCACGAGATTCCGATGCGGGTCTCGGTGCTGCCGACGGTGCACGGGGAGCACATGGTGATCCGCATTCTCGACAGCCGGTATTACATTCAGGATTTATCCCGGCTGGGACTGACAGCGGCGGACATCAGGAAACTGACGGTGATGGTCAACCGGCGGGAAGGGCTGATATTGATCAGCGGGCCGACGGGCTCAGGCAAAACGACGACGCTGTTTTCGATTGCGAACCGTCTGAACCGGGAAGGGGTGCATCTCGTGAGTTTAGAGGAGCCGGCGGAAATTTTGATTCCCGGGGTGACCCAGGTATCGTTGTCCAGCGTTCGGGATATGGATTTTGAAAAGGGCGTCCGCGCCGTACTCAGGCAGGATCCGGACGTCATCATCCTTGGCGAGATTCGGGACATCCGTTCGGCGCACGCGGCCATCCGCGCTGCGGCAACGGGCCATTTGTGCTTTGCGACGATCCACGCAAGAAGCGCCTGGGGCTGCAGAGAACGGCTTTTAGATTTCGGCGTTCCCGCTTATATGGCGGACGATCAGCTGATTGGCATGATGGCGCAGCGGCTCGTCCCGAGGATTTGCCCGAAATGCGGCGCAACCGTCGCGATGAGCGCGGTGCAGGCCAAACGCTTGAATCTCAAGCAGCCAGGGAAGCTGCGTGTCGGCAGAGGCTGCCCGGCCTGCCGGCAGACGGGCAAGTTCGGGCGCATCGGTTTGTTTGACCTGGTCGATCCGCGCACGGATAGCGATCTATCCGACGGGCGGCCTTTTCGCAGCAGTGCAGTGGCGCATTTAAAGGACGGGAGTGTGGCTTATGAAGACGTCAGTCTTTACCTCTGAGCGACGCAGCAGCAAGGGGCGGCACCGCACGCTGAACGACGAAGAACTGGCGGCGTTTTGCGGTGAGCTGGCTGTGCTTATGAGCTCCGGCCTCGATCTGATCGAATCGTTAAAGACTTTTACCGGCGGGAAAACCCGCCGCGTTTTTCAAACCGGGGTGTCAGCGATCATTTATGCGGTCGAACGGGGCGCGCCTTTGAGTGCGGCGATGGGTGATTCCGCCATCGGGCTGCCGGAGCTCGTCATTGAAACCCTGCGTGTCGGCGAAACCTCCGGCCAGCTCGTCCCGATTTTGGAACAGCTGGAAGCGCATTACGACAGGCGGAGCTGTCAGAAAAATAAATTGATTCAGATCATGATATATCCCGCCATTGTACTGGTGATGACCCTGGCGGTGACGCGCTACCTGGTGAATCGCGTGCTGCCCAGCTTGATCAACACCCTTTCCGAGCTTAATCTGTCGATGACCGCCGGCACGCGGATGTTAATCAGCTTAAACGGCGCGATGGCCAACGTTTTGCTGGCGGCGGCCGTGGTGTTTGCGGTCATCGGCATTTTGCACAAAGTGCTGCCCGAAGGATGGGGCCTTCGGGTGCGTCTGGATCATCTACTTTTGGAAACCCCTGTTTTCGGCCAAATGCGCCGTCTGGAAAATTGGGCGGCATATTTGGATATGCTGGTGCTGGCTTTGAACAGCGGCGTCGATTTGATCACAGCCCTGACCGTGTCGGCCAGACCCGTGGCCAACGCCTATTTCAAGGTACAGCTCAGCCGCCTGTCGGAGATGGCAGGCCGAGGTGTCGGACTTGCGGAAGGATTTGCACAAACCGGTTTGCTCGATGAAGGAGGTGAGCGGCTGATTAAGGTTGGAGAAAAATCAGGGGCGCTGCTGCCCATGCTGAAGAAAGCAGGCACGCGTTACCGCAAACAGTACGACAGGCGGTTCGCGCGGATGTCGTCCGTGATGGAGCCCGCGCTGATTGTCATCGTCGGCGTGCTGGTGGGATGCGTGGTCGTTTCGTTTATCAGTCTGCTCTACACCATTTACGGTGGTTACGCAGCGATGATGTAGCAAAACTTATATAAAGGCGCATAAAGGAGGCGAAAACATGCTTAGGCCTAAAAAAATGAAAAGAACGCATCGGAATCAAAAGGGATTTACCCTCGCGGAAATGCTCGTGGTACTGGTGATCATCGGGATTCTGGCGGGCATCATGATCGTGGCGGTGCCGCAGATTATGGAACGCTCCCGCCTGCAGGTTGACAAGGCCAACGCCAAACAAGTCACCTCGGCTGTCACCCTTTACGAAGCGGACCAGGGCGCGCTGCCGACGGTCGCGGCGCAGTCGGGCAGCAATGCGGCTTACAACGAAGTGGTTCAGACGTTGGTGAACAACAAGTACCTCAAGAAAGAAGCAGACGATGATTACACAGCCAAATCGAAAGGGAAAGTTTTCGTCTACGATTCGGCAGAAGGGCTGGTTTCGATCGCTGACAAATAATCGCGGCATGACCTTGGCGGAGATGCTCGTCACGCTGCTTTTGGTCGGCTTGTTGAGCAGCGGCACGGTGATGCTAGGCGCATCGGGCGCGCGCATGGCCAGCCGGGCTTCCTTCGACGCAGAGTGCGAGGCGCTGAAGGATGCCCTCAACGACGCCAGAGACCGGGCGATGATGCAGGATGCTAATCGGGAAGTTGATGTGGACATTCGTAATGATGGTTATAGTATTAATACCTGGGACGATCAGGCGGGAAAGTTTTGCACTGACAGTGTGGCCTTTGAGCACATTCAGGCCTCTTCCGCAAAGGGACCTGTCGATCCAAAATATCATTATCGTGTTCGCTTTTTACCATCGGGAACTATCAACAAGGGGCAGACGATTCGCCTGAATGGGCCGGGACAGCTGAAGCGCAGTCTGATCCTTCAGCCGGTCACGGGCCGCATTCGGCTGTCTAATTGAGGAGAGGGCGGATGATGAGAAAGACGACAGATCAGCGGGGGGTCACGCTGGCCGACACCTTGGTCGCGCTGGTGATTGTGGCGCTGTTATCGGTTTTGATGGTCTCGCTGCTCAGCAACCTGGCCATTTTAAAAAACGCGTCGGCGGGCCTCAATCTTCAAGGGCGGGGGCTGCCCAAAGCGTACCACCGGGCGGCATCGGCCATCGCGGCGATGGATCACCCGGACCGTCAAGCGGCCAATGCTCGGCTGCAGACCCTTGGCGAGGATATGTCAGACGACCAGACCGCCTATCGGTTCAAAGTCACCGGCATATCGGGCAATGGGTACAATCTGGACATCACGATTGCGCCAAGGGGGTTGCGCGCAGAAACGTATCAGGAAGTGATTTATGCAGCACCGACGTCAACCGAAACAGACGAAACGACAGAGCCAGCGGGGCATGACCCTGATTGAGCTCTTGATCACCCTGGCTGTAATGGGTTTGATGCTGAGCATCTTGCCAAACTTTATCGCCGTCTTTACAAAAATACCCAAGGCCAGTTCAGCGCGCACCCACGTTCAGGAATTCCGACATGTGCATTTGTTCATCGAGAAGACCATCCGCACAGCGGATACCATCGTCATTGACGGCGAAAACGTCTACGTGCAGGATATGGAGACGCCGAAGTATTACGATTTGTACACGCTGTCGCCGAGCACGCACATGTTGTACCGAGACAAATATTATGACACCTTTGTCCCCCTCAGCAATGGCTTCCGCAGTCAGCTCGACGCGGAAGTCGCTGCTTTTGAATTGGCACCGGAATGGCAGGACGATGCGCCGAACGGCCGCTTCCGGCTCAAAATGCAATATACGGGAGATCCGGAAATCTATGAAACAGAAATTTACGCGCCCAAGCACGCACAGAGCATTACGCTTAGAACGCCGTAGATTCAACCGGCATCTGAACAACCAGCGGGGGAGTGTCCTGCCGCTGGTTCTTGTCGTGATGATGCTCGCGGTTGTGCCGGTCTTATCGCTTTACACCTTTCACGGACAGGAGGTTCAGACGGCGGCGCGTTACCGGGATCACGAGGCGTGTCTCGTCCTGCTGGACTCCGGCGCTGCGCGGTGCAGGAGCCAGATTGAGCTAGACGGTGAGTATACGGGCGAAACCCTGTCGCAGAAGCGGGGCAGGGTGACGATCGCCGTCAGCCGCCTCAACGCTACCAGCTGGTTTTTCACCTGCAAAGCGCGCTCCGGCAAAGCGCAAGCCACGCAAAGCGGGACGGTGACCCTTCAAAACGGCCGAGCAGAAATGACCAGCAAATGACCTAGATAGTTCTTTTTCTTTTTCTTCTTTTGTGATAAACTATCCGAATAAATTACAGCAATAATCAACGAATCAGATACAAATATCATTTTTAGATTTCGCGCATTGCGACAGGAAAGGAAACTATCATGTGTGGCATTATTGGTTATACTGGAAAATTAGAGGTTCAGGACGTCTTGATCAACGGTCTTTCACGCCTGGAATACCGCGGGTATGACAGCGCGGGTATCGCCTATTTCAGAGAAAATCAACCGCATATTTCACTTCGAAAGACGGCAGGCAAGGTTAAAGATCTGCGTGCGGTCTGCGATAAAGTGAACCCGTCGACCTGCGGCATCGGCCATACACGCTGGGCCACCCACGGCGGCGTCTCGACGGCCAACGCTCATCCGCATCGGGTCGGCCAGGTCGCGCTGATCCACAACGGCATCATTGAAAATTACGCCGAAATCACCCGTAAATTTGATTTGGGTGACGAACTCCAGTCCGAAACGGATACGGAAGTCGGCGCTGCTCTGTTAAATCATTTCTACAGCGAAACGCACGATCCAAAGACAGCCATCCGCAAGGCCGTCGCTGAAATTAAAGGCTCTTTCGCCTTTGGCATTTTATTCGAAGATCATCCGGGCGAAATTTACGCGGTGCGCAACGTCAGCCCGATGGTCGCGGCTTACGATCCGGAAATCGGTGCGTTTATTGCATCTGATGTTACGGCGTTCATTGAACACACCAATCGTTATTTTGTCGTGCCGGAATACACCATCGTGTCGCTGTCGCCGGAAGGCATTGCCCTTGAAGATCTGAAAGACGGCAAGGAAATCGCGCCGAAGATGATGACCGTCGACTGGGATTTGACTGCGGCGGAAAAGGATGGCTATCCGCACTTTATGATCAAAGAAATCCACGAACAGCCGGCTGCGATTACCCGGACCATTACGCCGAGAATTCAGGACGATCTGCCTGATTTTTCAGGCGACCAGATCCCCGATACCCTTTTTGACGGGGCAGAAAATGTTACGATCATCGCCTGCGGCACGGCGATGTACGCCGGTATGGTCGGCGCGGAATTCATCCAGAATCGTCTAAAAATGCCGGTGACGGTTTCGATTGCGTCGGAATTCCGCTATTCTCAGCCAGTGATCGACGAAAAGTCGCTCGTCATCGTCGTCTCCCAGTCCGGCGAAACCATTGACACCTTTGAAGCGCTGAAGCTGGCAAAACAATACACTGACCGGACGCTGTCGATCGTCAACGTCAAAGAATCGTCTATTGCCAGAGAAAGCCATTACGTCGTCTACACCCACGCCGGTCCGGAAATTGCAGTCGCTTCGACAAAAGCCTACACGGTTCAGGTCGCGATGATGTACCTGCTCGGCTTTAAGCTCGGCCTCATGAACGGCCGTTTGTCTGAAGCGGAAGCGAAAGAAAAGGTGCAGGCTCTCAAGACGGTGCCGGCGCACATGGAAGAAGTGCTTCAATATGAAAAGCGGGTCAAAGAATTGACCAGCCGGATGGTCAATGCCCAGGACGCGTTCTATATCGGCCGGGGCTTGGATTACCGGGTCGCGATGGAAGGGGCTTTGAAGCTTAAAGAAATCTCCTACATTCACGCGGAAGCCTACGCGGCCGGCGAACTCAAACACGGTACCATTTCGTTGATAGAAGAAGGCGTGCCGGTAATCGCTATCGCCAATCAGCAGAAAGTCTACGAAAAGATGATCTCCAATATTCGGGAAGTGAAGGCGCGAAACGCCTTTGTCATTTTAATTTCAAAGGACAAGGCCATCGACGACCCGACAATCTGCAACGTCCATCTGTCAATTCCCGACGTGCCGGACGATTTAACGGTGTTTGAAACCGCGGTGATCTGCCAGCTGATCGGCTATTACACTTCGGTCGGCAAGGGCCTCGACCCGGACCAGCCGCGCAACTTAGCCAAATCAGTAACCGTCGAATAAAAAAATATCAGATCATTAACGCTCAAATCTTCGGATTTGGGCGTTTTTTTGTGCCCGCTGCGCGGCAATGACGAAGGGGATGTGAATTTAAAATTACATTTTTTTGGTTTGTTCTGTATTATTAGGTGCCGCTGAACTTGCCTTATAATGAAATCGTAAGCACTGCTGGTGTGTGTGAAACAGTGCGAAGCAATAAAATGATAAGAAAGCTTATAGAGGAGGCTATTATGGGCATTGCAAAAGGATTCACCGAACCGACTGATCGGGTTAAACGCTTAAAACAGAGAATTATCGACGCGACGCCAACCGTCGAAGCTGATCGCGCGGAACTCATTACAGAAGCGTACCGCGCACACGAAAAAGAAGCGCCGGTGATGCGGATTGCGCACGCAAATGAACACATTTTAAATCATATTCCAATTACGATCCGTCCGGACGAATTGATTGTCGGGTCGGCGACATTGACCGACCGCGGATGTCAGCTCTTCCCGGAATACTCGTACGATTGGGTAGCGGCTGAGTTTGATACCATGGCCACACGTAAATGCGACCCGTTCGAAATTCCGGAAGATACAAAACACCGTCTGGAAAAAGTGTTTGAATACTGGCCGGGCAGAACGAACTCGGAACTGGCCAGCTCCCTCATGTCGGATACCTGTCAAAAATGCCAGGATCTCGGTGTTTTCACCGTCGGCAACTATTATTACAACGGGATCGGCCACGTCTGCGTCGATTACGGCAAAGTGCTGAAAGTGGGTTTCAGCGGTATTATTAAAGAAGCGGCCGAAAGAAAAGCCGCCCTCGATCCGAACGATCCGGCGACCATCAAAAAACGCCAGTTCTACGACGCCGTGATCATCACCTACAACGCCTGTATCAACTACGCGCACCGCTATGCTGAAATGGCCCTTGATATGGCGAAGACGGAAATCAATCCTCAGCGCCAGAAGGAACTTTTAGTCATCGCGCAGAACTGCCAGAACGTTCCGGAAAAACCCGCGTCCAATTTCTGGGAAGCCTGCCAATCTTTCTGGTTCGTCCAACTCATTATGCAGATCGAATCCTCCGGCCACTCCATTTCGCCGGGGCGCTTTGACCAGTACATGTATCCCTATTACAAGAATGATCCGAACATCACCCACGATTTTGCTCAGGAATTGGTGGATTGTATCTTTATTAAACTCAACGACCTCAACAAAACCCGCGATGCGGTTTCCGACGAGTTGTTCGCCGGCTACGCGATTTTCCAAAACATGTGCGCCGGCGGCCAAACCCCTGAAGGGCTCGACGCGACCAACGACATCTCGTACATGCAGCTGGACGCGATCGCGCACACGGGGCTGCCGCAGCCGTCCATGTCCATCCGCTATTGGGACGGCACCCCTGACGAATTCCTGCACCGCGCCTGCGAAGTGGTCCGCCTAGGCCACGGCCTGCCGGCGATGTACAACGACGAAGTCGCCATTCCAATGCTCGAAAACGACGGTGTGTCCCTTGAAGATGCCCGCGATTGGCTGCCCATCGGCTGTGTCGAACCGCAGCCTCAGCACAAGACAGACGGCTGGCACGACGCCGCATTCTTCAATTGCTGCAAAGTTTTGGACATCACGATGCACAACGGCCGCTGCCGCGGCGAACAGCTCGGGCCGAAGACCGGCGAAATGACCGACTTCAAGACCTTTGAAGAATTTGTCGCAGCCTACGAAGAACAGATGAAATTCTTCATCGATTACTTGGTCGAAGCCGACAACTGTGTCGACTACGCGCACATGATGAACATGACCCTGCCTTTCGAATCCGCTTTGGTTGACGGCTGTATGGAAAAAGGCGCAACGGTTCAGGAAGGCGCCGCCATTTACAATTTCACCGGCCCGCAGGCTTTCGGCACGGCTGATGTCATTGACTCCTTTGTCGCCATTAAGAAGCAAGTCTTCGACGACAAGACCATGACCATGGCTGATTTGATGGAAGCGGTCGACAACAACTTCGGTTACGCCGTCGATCCGACCGGTGCGCCGAGCGGCTCAGACCGCAGCCAGATTTCCCCGAGCGGCAGCACAGGCCAAGCCGCTGCAGCGTCCGGCCGGTCGGCGATGGAACAAAAGATCTGGGATGTCGTGCAGTCAGTCCTCAAGAACAGCAACAATGTCGATATGGCTTCGATCACAGAAGCGGCCAAGACGCCGTGCGGCGGCGGATGCAAGACAGATGCGAGCGCAGCTGATTTGGCGAAATGGGAAAAGATTCATCAGCAGCTGCTGAACTCGCCGCACTTCGGGAACGACATTCCAGAAGTCGACTTGCTCGGGCGCCGGATCACGAAGATTTATTCCAGCAACGTCCACGGCAGAAAAAATCCGCGCGGCGGGATCTACCACGCTGGCTGCTACACCGTTTCGGCTAACGTCGGGATGGGCCGCGCCGTCGATGCACTGCCAGACGGCCGTTTGGCTCAGACTGCATTGTCCGACAACATTTCACCGCGCCACGGCTGTGATGTCAGCGGGCCGACGGCAGCCAATGCCTCGTCTGCGACGATTGACGCCCTTGACTTCGGCAACGGGACCTTATTGAACCAGAAGTTGTTACCGTCAGCGGTCGCAGGGGATGAAGGCCTGAAACGCTTCGCGGCATTGGTCAGAGCCTATTTCGATCATAAGGGGTATCACATTCAGTTTAACATCGTTGACCGCGCAACCTTGATCGAAGCGCAGAAGCATCCGGAACAGCACAAGGATTTGATCGTTCGTGTTGCCGGGTACTCGGCACAATTCGTTGTTCTGGCCAAAGACGTTCAGGACGATATCATCGCCAGAACGGAACAGACATTCGAATAATTTTCATCTAAACGGAAGGAGAAGCCGCGTTGCTTGCAGATGATAATATCCAGTACGGGCTGGAGGGCAATGTATTTAACATTCAGCGTTTTTCTCTCAACGACGGCCCGGGCATCCGCACCATCGTATTTTTGAAAGGGTGCCCGCTGAGATGTTTGTGGTGCTGCAATCCAGAATCTCAGAAACTTCAGCCCGTTGTGCTGTATCAGGTTGATAATTGTATTCACTGCGGCTCATGTCTGCAGGTTTGTCCGGTGCCGGGGGCCCTGTCGCCGGACAACCCCCATTTTATCGATTACGATAAATGCAACGGCTGCGGGGAATGCGCCGCTGTCTGCCCGGCGGATGCCCTGACGCAGAAAGGCAAGCCGATGACAGTGCAGCAGGTGATTCGGGAAGTTAAAAAAGACGCCAGTTATTACAGGCGGACCAACGGCGGCATGACGCTGTCAGGCGGCGAACCGCTGCTGCAGTACGAATTTGCGGCAGAGCTGCTTAAAGCGGCCAAGTCCCAGGGGTGGCACACGGCCATCGAAACAACGGGCTATACCACCAATGAAGAAGCCTTGGACAAAGTGCTGCCGCATGTGGATTTGGCACTGCTCGACGCGAAAGCACCCAATGACGCGATTCACAAAAAATTCACCAATGTCAGCAATCAAGTCATTCGAAAAAATGCGGTGCGCATCGCGCAGGAGGCGGGCGAAACCATTGTCCGCGTGCCGACCATTCCGGGCGTCAATGCGGACGACCGCACGATAGCAGAAATTATCGAGTACGCGAAATCGCTGCAAAGCGTCTGCGAAATCCATTTGCTGCCGTACCATACCTTAGGCCAGAACAAATACGAATTGCTCGGCATTCCATACCGGATGCCGGAGACTCAGACCCCTTCTCGGGAAACCATGAATCATTTTAAAGATATGGTCGAAGCAGCAGGACTGAAATGTAAAATCGGCGGTTGATGGAAAAAGATGGTGGATTGATAATAAGGTTAAATAGTGAAATACTCAGGTTGATTCGGCGGTCAACGTGTGACAGCCGTTCAATAATCAAAACAAACGACAAGACGAATGCATATGTCAGACGGCGTCGCGATGTGGGCGTGACAAAAGCTGAAAAATACGAGCTTTCAGAGCTAATTCTTTTTGATCTCAGGATGTCTTGATCTGTTTTGATTTCAGGGTCCGACTTTCGGGCCCTATTTTTATAAAACAAATTCGGAAAGGAAAACCAATGGACGCGATAGGAGAAATGGTCGCTGCCTCAGGAAAGGCTTACACAGCGTATAGGCAATGTACACTCAAAGAAAGAAAAAAAGCAATCAGCGCCATTCGAACAGAACTGAGAGGCGCCGTGATGACGCTGGCAGAAATGGCCTGCCGGGAAACCGGCATGGGCCATTCGGTAGATAAAGCGAGAAAAATCGCATTGGCCATCGACAAAACACCCGGGGTTGAGGATTTAAAAACGGAAGTGCTCACCAATGACGACGGCATCGTCCTGACTGAACGCGCTTCGTGCGGCGTCGTCGCCGCCGTTCACCCGTGCACCAACCCCATCGCGGTTCTCATTAACACGACGATTTCCGCCCTGGCGGCGGGCAATGCTGTGATTCACTGCGCGCATCCGAGGGCTTTTCAATGCAGCCAAAGGGCCGTTGAATTGATGAACGCAAGCGTCAGGGAGGCAGTTGGCATCGATCACCTGGTCGCCATTCTGCCGTCGACAGGACATCGGGTCAGCGAGGAGCTGATGCATCATCCGGATGTGGACATGATCATCGTGACCGGCTCCGACACCGCTGTCAGCGCAGCCTTTCGAGCCGATAAAAAAGTGATCGGCGCAGGACCGGCTAACCCGCCGGTCATCGTGGATGAAACGGCAGATCTGGACCGCGCTGCAGCGGCGATCGCCCAGTCGGCTGCCTTTGATTACAATTTGCTGTGTGTTTCGGAAAAAGCCATTGTTACGCTGGACGGTGTAGCCGAAGCGCTTTTGACGGCGTTTGCCCGAAAGGGTGTTCAGGTTTTGAACACGCAGGAAATGGAAAAGGTCGAAAAAATTTTGATCAATGGGGAGGGCGATATCGCCCGCCAGTTTGAAGGCAGGTCCTTAAAGGACATTCTGAATCGGGCAGGGGTGACGTACCGTTATCCGGCAAAGCTCGCCGTGGGCGAAGCGCGTCTCAGCGATTTGATCGTCATCAAAGAAGTCAAGGTGCCGATCGTGCCGTTGGTGCGGATGCCGGATTTTAAATCGGCGCTTCAGGCGGCCCTGCAAATTGAACAGCACAACCGCCACACAGCAGGCATCCACAGCCGCAGCATCGCGCGTCTAGACGAAGCTGCGCGGGCCATGGACACCGCCATTTTTGTCAAAAACGCCCCGTTCATTTCAGCGATTGGCTTTGATGCGGATGTGCCCTGTGCGTTTTCCATTGCCTCTCGAACCGGCGAAGGGCCGATCTCGGCAAGACATTTCACACATTGCAGACGCTGCGTCTTGTCAGAGGCCTTTCAAATTCGATGATATGAACAATAGAATACAATTATTTAACGGCTCGAAGATTTAAGTATTGAAATTTTCTTGTTTGTTCCTTAAAATAAAAAGTAAGAAACAAATTGAGAGAAAAGAGGACGGATCATGTCGGATTTTGAAAAATGGGCCCAATCGGAAGAATTCAAGCACATTCAGCAGGCGTTTCAAGGCGCAATCGGCGTGTCCTGCCGTTTAATTGATTACAAAGGCCGAGCGTTGGCCGGTCAGGGGGAAACGTCGCCTATTATGCGAGAATGCGAAAAATGGCGTGATATCGAAGAGACGCTGGAAAAATCTGCACGGGAAGCCAGCGTTCAGGCGGTGACTGACGGCGCCGTCCGCATGTACCGCGCTTTGAAGCAGCTGACATTTTTCGTAGTGCCGATGACCTTTGGCGGCGCCTATCTGGGCGCTTTTCAGGTCGGCCCGGTCCGAATTGCGGATGCGCCTTTCGAAATCGTGGATTATGCCGGAAAATCGAAGAAAAAAGAGGAAACCTTCTGCAAAATCAATCAACCTCTGATCGACGACTTGCCCTGTTTAAGTGTTGAGAAGTTCAAGTCGATCGCCTCTGTGGCAAAAATGTGGCTCGGCCGACGGGTTGAATTGGAACAGCAGCTGAAAGAACAGACGGCGCGCGGTGCTCAGAGCACGGCCATCATCGAACAGCAATATCGGAAAATCGAAGCCTACGAAAAGCGGGAAAAGCAGCCCCGCCAAGAAAATCTCGAGAATCGCCTGAACATGCATTTTTGGTTCAATTCGCTGACCTCGGCGGCGAACCTCGCCATTATCGAAGGCGCCATGCGCACCAATGAGATGATCACGCTGATCTCGGATTTTTTGCGGGCAACTTTATTTGAACACGATACCTTTTGGACGATCGCGCAGGAGACAGAAGCGGTCGAAAGTTATCTGCGGATTCAGGGCGTGCGTTTTGGGGAACGCATTCAGTATAAAATCGACGTTCCCCGCAGCATGATGAAGCTGCATATTCCGAAAATGACGCTGATTCCCTTTGTCGAAGACAGCGCCATCGCAGTGATCAATCAAAATGAAGGCGGACAAATCCTCGTCCGTATGCTGGAAGATGCCGGGCATTTGATCTGTGAAATTATCGACAACGCCAGCCATCTGCCGTCTGCCGATGTGCCAGCTGAGGCGAAAAATCACTACTCAATCGAGGGGAATATCGATGCGGTCCGGGACAAGCTGGCTCGGATTTACGGCACAGGGTATCACATCGCGCGCACATCGGCAAAGGGCGAAAACCATTTGATGATCAGCATTCCGAAGGGAGGCCTGGCTGATGTTTGAAGTGCTTATTGTCGATGATGAACCCCTTATGCGCGAAGCCCTTGCACGTATGATTAACATGGTCGAGGACTTTGAAGTCTGTGGGGTTGCGGAGACGGGGACCCAGGCAGTTGCAAAAGTTCAGCAAGACCATCCCGACATCGTATTCATGGATGTGGTCATGCCGGACGAGAATGGCATTCGGGCGGCGCAGAAGATCCGCGAAATTTTGCCTCATGTGACCATTTACCTCGTGTCCGCTTACAACACCTTTGATTTTGCAAAGGAAGCCATCCACATTGGCGTCGATGAATACCTGCTCAAGCCTTTGAGCTTTTCGCGGGTTAAACGGTTGTTGGAAAGCTTTAGAGGGCTGAAGCAGCGGCGAAATCTCACCTTTGATCATCTTTGCGACGAAGTGGACAGCCGGGATTACGGCGCAATGTATCACGATTTGCCGAAATTGATCGAGGACATCAAGAAAGAGAGCTGGTACGCGCCGGAAGAAATCATCGATTACTATTACATAATAGAAGATAAATTGTTTGCCCATTACGGCTGCCTGAACGAAACCAATTACGTGAACCGCCCGGCGGGGAAGATGCTGCCGGCCGAGCGCTGGCTGGCTTTTCGGCTCTACGCAACCCTGGATTTGATCTACCGGCACAATGCTGTGATGCTTTATCCCGTGATGAAGAAATCCTTTCAGTACATCGACGATCATATCGAAGAGAACATCGGCCTTCGGGAAGTCCGCGAGAACAGCGGCCTGTCCCAGGGATATTTGAGCCGTATCTTCAAGAAGACATTGGGCATTTCGGTAATGACGTACATCCACTTGTGCCGGATGATGCAGGCGAAGTGGTATTTTTGCGTCTCCGGAGACAGCGTCACCGACGTGGCTTACCGCCTGAGCTACAATGAAAGCTCGTATTTTAGCAAATTGTTTAAAAAATACGAAAACATGACCATTTCACAGTACAAAAAAATGATCCGCGAAGAAAAGAAAAAGGCAAAAGCACAAAATACAATAGGTAAAAAATGAAAAGAACAGCAGAATCTGTAACAGAGGGCCATCCCGATAAGCTCTGCGATCAAATTGCAGACGGCATTGTCGATGCCTGTCTCGCGGCCGATCCGAAAAGTCATACAGCGGTCGAGGTGATGGCCTCGAAAAATATGTTATTCTTGGCGGGGGAAATGTCGCCGGAATTATTAAAAAGCGGTGCCATTCAAATCGAAGCGATCGCAAGAAAGACAGCGGCAGATATCGGCTACACCTCCGAAGCGGTTGGGCTCGACGCGGCGCATTGTCTGATTTTGACCAATATCAACGCGCAGTCCGCGGATATCGACGCGGCAGTCTCGAAGTCGGATACAATAGAAACGGCGAAGTGGATCGCCGGGAAAGTGCGCTGCAGGTGGCTGCCGCCGGAAGATCAAATGCCCGGAGCGCACGACAAGGCTCGCCATGTCGGTGCCGGCGATCAGGGCATCATGTACGGTTACGCGACGGACGAAACCGAGACGTTCATGCCGCTGCCCTTTGTAATGGCGACGGCGTTGTCGAAGCGTTTGGCAGCGGTTCGAAAAGATGGCACCCTGCCCTGGCTGCGCCCCGACGGCAAAAGCCAGGTGACCCTGGACGGGGATCACAAAGTCAGTTCCATCGTGGTCTCTGCCCAGCACGACCCGAGCATCGCCCTGGCCGACCTTCAGCAGGCCATTGCCGAGCATGTGATTGTGCCGGTTTTTGAAAAAACGGTGGGATTGGACTGGATCACGGCGGATACCCAGATCCACATCAATCCGTCCGGGCGCTTTGTCATCGGCGGCCCGCTGGGCGACACTGGGGTGACCGGCCGAAAACTCATGGTCGATACCTACGGCGGAGCCTGCCATCATGGCGGCGGTGCCTTTTCGGGGAAGGACCCGACAAAAGTCGACCGTTCCGGGGCCTATATGGCGCGTTACTTAGCAAAAAATATCGTGGGCTGCGGCCTTGCCGAAAAATGTGAGGTCGCTCTGGCCTTTGCGATTGGCCGGGAAGAACCGGAAATGTTCGAAATTAATACTTTCGGAACAGCGAAAGCGCCGGAAAGTCAAATAAAAACGATGATCGAACGCAACGTTTCCTTTGCGGTGCCGGATATTATCACGGGTCTGAATCTGGCCCAGCCAATTTACCAGGCGACGGCAGCGTACGGGCATTTTGGACAGCCGGATCGCCCTTGGGAAAAAATTGACGCCTTCGAATCCGTCAAAAAGTAGCCGCTTAAAAGCAAAAATAAATCGTACTTGTGTATACAAGGTGACAAATTTACACAAAGAAAGCCTGCTTTCTTTGTGTTTTTTTTACAATTATTCGGTAAAATAAAATCGTAAATCAGGGCCGATCTATATGTTGTGGTGTGAATTTTCAAAAGCACATGAAAACGCGGGTGTAAACGCATAAAAGTGTATTTTTTATAAGAACACCGCAAGTAATTATCCGGGCGAATGGTTTACAATATTGTTAGTCAGATAACCTAAAAGGAGGAAAAGCTTATGACAAATGAAGCTTTGGGTATGATTGAAACCAAAGGCCTCGTCGGATGCATTGAAGCAACTGATGCCATGGTCAAATCTGCCAACGTCACGTTCACAGGCTATGAAAAGATCGGTTCCGGTCTTGTCACAACCATGGTTCGCGGCGATGTCGGTGCGGTCAAGGCAGCTGTTGACGCAGGTGCAGCGGCAGCTGACAAAGTTGGCCAGGTTGTTTCAGTTCATGTGATTCCGAGACCACATCAAGATGTGGAAAAAATGTTACCAACTTTATAAAAATAGTGGAGGTGTGAATTAATGAAAGACGATGTTATGAACAAATTGATGGAAGAAGTCATGAAGAAGATGGAAGAAGTTGAAGAAACTGGTACCGTCTCTGAAGCCACAGGTACATGTGGACTGACTGAATACGTAGGACAGACCATGGGGGATACAATTGGTCTCGTCATCGCTAACGTAGATCCTAACTTACACGAAGCAATGGAAATCGATCCGAAGTATCGTTCAATCGGTATCATTTCTGCACGTACAGGGGCTGGCCCGCAGATCATGGCAGCCGATGAAGCTGTTAAAGCGACCAACACTGAAATGGTTATCTGTGAAATGGCTCGTGATACCAAAGGCGGCGCAGGCCACGGTTCACTGGTTGTCTTCGGTGCTGAAGATGTTTCCGATGCGAAACGCGCTGTTGAAGTTGCTTTGGTTGAAACTGAAAGACACTTCGGCGATGTTTACGGCAACGATGCTGGCCACTTGGAATTCCAGTACACTGCACGTGCTTCCTTCGCCTGCAACGCAGCATTCGGCGCACCGATCGGCCGCGCATACGCTCTGATCTTAGGCGCTCCTGCTGGTATTGGTATCCTGATTTCCGATATCGCTCTGAAAGCAGCTAACGTTGAACTCATCAGCTACTGCTCACCAGATCACGGCACAAAGGCTTCAAACGAAGGCTTCATCAATGTTTACGGCGATGCTGGCGCAGTTCGTCAGGCAGTCCGTGCAGCCCGTGATGCAGGTATCCAGGCATTATCAGCATTAGGCGGACCTTGCCCATCAGCAACAACTCCTTACATTTAATGTGATTAGACCCACACTAATACACAAAGAGATTTAAGGAGGAATGACTAAATGAGATCAAAAAGATTTGAAGCTCTGGAAGCTCGTCCAATTAAAAAAGACGGTTTCGTTAAAGAATGGCCTGAAGTTGGCTTGATTGCCATGAACTCTGACTTGGATCCAAAGCCAAGTATCAAAGTTGTCGACGGCAAGATCGTCGAAATGGACGGCAAAACAAGAGAAGATTTCGATATGCTCGATCAGTTCATCGCTGACCACGCTATTCATATCGAAGATGCTGAAGAAGCAATGGCGATTCCATCAATCGACATCGCAAACAAACTCGTTGACATCCACGTCCCGAGAAAAGACATCATCAAAATCACAACAGCTGTTACACCAGCTAAGATGACAGAAGTTTTAGGATACATGAGTGTCCTCGAAATGATGATGGCTCAGAACAAAATGCGTGCACGTTTAATGCCATCAAACCAGTGCCACGTCACAAACGTTAAAGATAACATGGTTCAGATCGCGGCTGACGCTGCTGAAGCAGCTATCCGTGGTTTCGACGAACAGGAAACAACCGTTGGTATCGCACGTTATGCACCATTCAACGCCTTAGGGATCATGGTCGGTGCAAACTGCGGCCGCCCGGGTATCTTGACTCAGTGCTCTGTTGAAGAAGCAACCGAACTGGATATGGGGATGAGAGGCTTCACCGCTTACGCAGAAACCATTTCCGTTTACGGGACTGAACAAGTTTTCATGGATGGTGACGATACTCCGTATTCAAAAGCATTCTTGGCATCCGCTTACGCATCACGCGGCCTGAAAATGCGTTTCACCTCTGGTTCTGGTTCAGAAGTTCAGATGGGTTATGCAGAAGGTCACTCCATGCTGTACCTCGAAGCTCGCTGTTTGTACGTCACAAGAGGCGCCGGCGTTCAGGGGACTCAGAATGGTTCCGTTTCTTGCGTTGGTGTTCCGGCTGCTGTACCAGGCGGTATTCGTGAAATCTTGGCAGAAAACCTGCTGGCTGCCTGCCTCGACCTCGAATGTGCATCATCAAACGACCAGACATTCACACACTCAGACTTACGCCGTGTCGCTCGTTCACTGATGCAGATGGTTCCAGGGACAGACTACATCTGCTCCGGTTACTCATCCACACCAAACTACGACAACATGTTCGCAGGCTCCAACTGGGATGCTCATGACTACGATGACTGGAACGTCATCCAGCGTGACTTGAGAATCGATGCTGGCTTACAGCCGATCACTGAAGACGCATTGGTTGAAGCACGTGCTAAAGCTGCAAGAGCCATCCAGGGCTTGTTCAAAGGCATGGGACTTCCGGAAATCACTGACGAAGAAGTCGAAGCCGCAACTTACGCAGACGGTTCAAAAGATATGCCGGATCGTGACGTTGTCGCCGACCTGAAAGCCATCGAAGACATGATGAACAAGGGCGTCACCGCTGTTGATTTCATCAAAGCACTCGATAAAGAAGGCTTCCACGATGTCGCACAGTCGATCTTTAACATCCAGTACATCAAATGCGCTGGTGACTACCTGCATACAGCTTCTAAATTGTCTTCTGACTGGGAAGTCATTTCTGCAGTTAACTACAAGAACGACTACCATGGTGTCGGAACTGGGTATCAGATTTCTGAAGAACGTTGGAATCAGATTGCTGATCTGCCTTGGGCAGATGACCCAGAAACAATTTAGTGAGAGGGGTGTATAGAATGGCTGTTAACGAAGAATTGTTAAAATCAATCATCGCAGATGTTGTAAAAGAAATGTCAGCTGATGCACCAGCAGAAGCGCCGAAAGCGGCTCCTGTAGATGAAGGCCCAGCTGAAACATTGGTATTAACACCAGACGGAGAAGCACAGAAAGGCACTGCAGCTGATGAAGTGATCATCGGTGTTTCCGCACAGTTCGGTGCAGAACAGCAGACCAATATCATCGGTGTTCCTCACGCACAGATCATGAAAGAAATGATCGCTGGTATCGAAGAAGAAGGCATGAAAGCTCGTGTTGTCAAAGTCTATCGTTCAGGTGACGTTGCCGTTATCGGACATGACTGTGCAGAACTTTCAGGCTCTGGCGTTGCAATCGGCATCCAGTCTCGTGGGACATGCCTGATCCACCAGGCAGACCTGCCGCAGTTAGGGAACTTGGAATTATTCCCGCAGTGCCCGTTGATCGACCTTGACACCTATCGTCAGATCGGTAAAAACGCAGCGCGCTACGCAAAAGGCGAAAGCCCGGAACCAGTTCCAGTCAAGAACGACCAGATGGCTCGCCCGGCATACCAGGCAAGAGCTGCACTCCTTTACTTAAAAGAAGTCCAGTCTGTTGTCTTAGGTAAAAAACCGGTCAACATGAAAGTTTCCTACAAATAATCGGGAGGTGCACAGATGACACAAGAACAAATGTTAGAACAAATTGTCAAACAGGTAATGGCATCGATGTCCTCCGGCACTGCCGCTGCAGCACCAGCAGGCGACGCTAAAGTAACCGATGCTGATTATCCGCTGGGTGAAAAAAGACCAGAATTAATCACATCAGCAACAGGGATTCCGCTGAAAGAATTAACTCTTGAAAAAGTTCTGGACGGCACCCTCAAAGCTGAAGACTTGAGAATCAATCCGAAGACTCTGGAACTCCAGGCTCAGGTTGCTGACTCTGTCGGCCGTGATGCTTTCGGCATCAACCTGCGTCGTGCGGCTGAACTCATCGCCGTTCCAGATGCTCGCGTTCTCGAAATCTACAACGCACTGCGTCCGTACCGTTCAACGAAAGACGAACTGGAAGCAATCGCTGACGAACTCGAAACCAAATACAACGCTAAAGTTAGCGCTCAGCTCGTTAGAGAAGCTGCTTACATCGGATACAAGAGAAAGAGAACCAAAGAATTTAAATAAGTTTTCGTTAGGATTGTTTGGAGGGAAACATGATTATTGCAGGGATTGATATCGGCAATGCCAGTACCGAAACGGCATTGGCACGTGTTGATCATAACAAACCCGAATTTTTAGCTAGTGGTATCGTCGCGACAACCGGGATCAAGGGGACGCGGCAGAATATCCACGGTGTCTTCTCTTCCTTAAAGCAAGCCTTAGACAAAGCCAATTTAACGCTTGATGATGTGGAGCTGATTCGTTTAAACGAAGCAGCTCCTGTTATCGGCGATGTGGCGATGGAAACCATCACAGAAACGATTATCACAGAATCCACGATGATCGGTCACAATCCATCCACACCGGGTGGATTGGGAACCGGCGTCGGCGAGACCATTAACATCCGCAACTTGACTCAGGTGAAACCTGGGGAAGCGGTGATTGTGGTGATCCCAAGAGAAGTTGATTTTGAAACCTCGTCCAAGATGATCAACACGGCCGATGAACGTGGGGTCCACGTCAACGGCGCGATCGTCCAGCGCGACGACGGTGTTTTGATCAACAACCGCTTAAACAAAAAAATACCGATTGTAGATGAAGTCGCATTAATCGACAAGGTGCCGATTGGCATGCGGGCGGCTGTAGAAGTCGCCGAACCCGGTAAGGTCATCGAACAGCTGTCGAACCCTTACGGGATTGCGACCGTTTTTGATTTAAGCTCCGAAGAAACGAAACAAGTCGTTCCGATTTCCAGAGCATTAATCGGGAACCGTTCAGCGGTTATCATCAAAACGCCGGCAGGGGATGTCAAAGAAAGAAAGATCCCGGCCGGCAAAATCATCATTCAGGGCGAAAACAAAAAGGCCGAAGTGCCTGTTGACGCAGGGGCCGAACAGATCATGGAAGCGCTGAGAAGCGTCCAGCCCGTGGAAGATGTGACAGGGGAACCGGGAACAAATGCCGGCGGTATGCTCGAACGCGTCCGTCAGGTCATGTCCAATTTAACGAACCAATCCCCGGATAAAATTCAGATCCAGGATATTCTGGCAGTCGATACCTTCGTCCCACAAGCCGTTAAAGGCGGGATGGCCAACGAATTTTCAATGGAAAATGCTGTTGGATTGGCCGCAATGGTCAAGGCAGATAAACTGCAGATGAATATGATCGCGGATGAACTTGAAAAAGAATTAAACGTCAAGGTTGAAGTCGGCGGTGTTGAAGCACAGATGGCAATCCTCGGTGCGTTGACGACACCAGGTGCGGACAAACCGATGGCCATTCTCGATATGGGTGCCGGTTCGACCGACGCGGCCATTATCAACCGCGAAGACAAAATTCATTTCATTCATTTGGCAGGCGCCGGCAACATGGTCACGATGCTGATCGGCTCAGAGCTGGGCATCGAAGACATGCACATGGCGGAAGATCTGAAGAAATATCCGGTTGCGAAGGTCGAAAGTTTGTTCCACATTCGCCACGAAGACGGTTCTGTGGAATTCTTCGAAAATCAACTCCCGCCGACCGTGTTTGCGAGAGTGGTTATTCTGACACCGGACGGCATGGTGCCATTGCCGGGCAACTTAACCGTTGAACGGATCAAAACGGTTCGTCAGGAAGCAAAGAAAAAGGTTTTCGTTGTCAACGCCATCCGCGCATTGGAACGGGTCAGCCCGACAGGCAATGCACGGGATATGGAATACGTCACCATGGTTGGCGGATCGTCACTCGACTTTGAAATTCCGCAGCTCATCACCGACGCATTGTCGCGCTACTCTATTGTAGCTGGACGCGCCAATATCCGGGCGACGGAAGGGCCGAGAAACGCTGTGGCAACAGGTCTTGTTCTCTCATATTGCAAAGGAGAGTAATATGAATCCCGGATTAGAAGCACCAAAACCTGAAATAATGGTCTACAGTATTAAGGGTTCGGTGCCGAAGGACGTCGTCACCGAAGTCATCCTCGGGATCGAAGAAGAAGGCTTACCTTATAAATACGAAGACAAAACAGAAAAAATTTCGGCAAAAGATTTAGCGTACAAAGCGGCAGAAGATTCTCACCTGGGTGTGGGCATTGGGATTGACAGCCACAACATCGTCCTGCATTTTATTAAATTAAGGGACGGTCAACCGCTGTTCACCATTTCGCCCAACGCAGGAGAAGAAAAGCTGCGGGCCATCGGGTCCAACGCAGCGCGCTTGATTAAGCGGATGCCGTTTAAGTCATTAGACGCGTGATGCTTTAAGCCAAAGAAAGGAGAAGTCAATGCGCCAATCTATTGGTTTCATTGAAGCCAAGGGACTTGCAACAGCCATCGAAGCAGCTGATGCAGCGGTCAAGTCCGCAAATGTCTGTCTATTGGGCATTGAGTCCAGCCGAGGCGGCGGCATGCATGTTGTCAAGGTATTGGGAGATGTCGGCGCGTGCAAAGCGGCAGTTGCTGCCGCGGAAGCAGCTTGCGACAAGGGCAATGGCTGTCAGTCAGCCATCGTCATCGCCAGACCCTCAGATGGGCTCATGCCGATGGTCTACAATACACAGACAAAAGGCTTTGATCCCGAAAATGTTCGGGACAAATACTGGATGAAGTACTACTGGAACATTCCGACCTTTGGCAGTCAGTTTGAACCCTCACGGGGAACCAAGACAGAAATGCCGGATCCGGTAGACAAGAAAAATTAAGCAATCTGGACTTGTCATTAACAAGAAAGGAGAGCCGAACTATGTACGATGAAAAACAGATCAGCCAGATGGTTCAGATCGTTTTAGAAGCCTTCCAGAAGGCGCAAAAATGTGAAGCATCACCTGATCTCATCACACTGGGGATTCCCAGCGCACACATTTACTGCAGTCAGAAAACGGTGGAACAGCTTTTCGGGTCTCACGCCACATTAACGCGGGCGAAAGATCTGAATTCTTTTTATTATGAAGAAGGTGTTGCCATCAGCGGGCCGAAGGGTTCAACCCATGGCTACATTTTCGGACCGCTGCTCGACGATGATCAAGACCCGGTGATCGAGTTATCTCGATCGGAAAGTGAAGCCATCGGCGTCGACGCGCCGGTGCGCGAATCAAAAGATGATTATCAATCGGCGGCGTGCAGAATTGTCGGCCCGGCCGGAGCAGTCGCCTGCGAAAAGGGGGCCATCATTCCGAGACGGAGTGTGAATCTACCGACTTACATCGCAGACCAGCTGCAGCTTAAAGAAAAAGACACTGTATCGGTCGATTCCAGAGGGGTCGACGGCACGATTTTTGAAAATGTCCTCGTTCACGTCACCGAAGACGGCCGGCACGAATTGATGCTGACCGGCGACGAAGCGAAAGCGGCAGGCCTCAAAAAAGGCAGCAGTGTCAAAATCGTAATTAAAAAATAACAGGGAGTAGCGTATTAATGGATTGGAAAAGCGGCAACGATACCATATTAGCATTTGACGAATTGATCAAACAAAAAAGAGTCGCGCCCTATGAAGGCAGGCTTAAAGTTGGCGTTGACCTCGGGACGGCTAATATCGTTGTGGCTGTAGTGGACGAAAACAACAAGCCGGTCGCCGGAGCGACCCAGGGCGCCCACGTCGTCCGAGACGGGATCGTCGTCGATTATATCGGCGCGGTCGACATTGTCAAAGACTTGAAGCGCCAGCTTGAAGACCGGATTGGTGTGGATCTGAGCAATGCGCCGGCAGCAACGGCCATTCCTCCGGGAATCATCGAAGGCAATACCAAAATCATTGCCAATGTTGTGGAGTCCTGTGATTTCAACGTGACCAACGTGCTCGACGAACCGACAGCGGCCGCTACGGTGCTCGGCATCGAAAACGGCGCGGTTGTAGACGTCGGCGGCGGAACGACAGGGATTTCTATTTTAGATCATGGAAAAGTTGTATTCACCGCGGATGAGCCGACAGGCGGGACCCACATGAGTCTAGTCATCGCCGGGGCCTACCACATCAGTTTTGATGAAGCGGAAGAGATGAAAATCCATGACGATGAGAGTAAAATCTTCCCGCTGATTAAGCCCACGGTGGAAAAAATGGCTGAAATCGTCCGGCGCTACATCGACGGCTACAATGTCGATACCATTTACGTCGTCGGCGGGGCTTGCGAATTCAAGAAATTCGAAAGCGTCTTCGAACGGGAAATTGGCATCAAGACCGTCAAACCTGTAGAACCCTTATTGGTAACGCCGCTGGGCATTGCATTTAACTGCAAGGCCTGAGGCGGAAAAAGAAGTTTAATGAATTAGAAATGTGGTGATCAATTGGACTTAAAAGATTTGGTGAACAATGAAGACATGTTTAATCTTCTGGTTCAGCGGATCGTCGATGAAGTCATCAAACGGTTAAACAATAGACCGAAAACCGCATTGGTTTGCTTTACAGGTGCCGCGATTGGCTACACCAACGGCCTGAAGGCAATGGAAAAGCTTCGCAAAGATGGATGGCAGCTTAAAGTCTTAGTGACGGACAGTTCGAAACAAGTCCTTGATCTTGATAAAATAAAAAAGGCTTTAGATGTCGACCAGGTTTACACGAACGAAAACGTGTTTGAACTCAAGGAATTTGTGAAGACAGCCGATGAAGTGATTCTGCCGACGCTGACCATCAACACAGCGGCGAAAATTGCTCACGGCATCGCGGATACACCGGTATTGACGACGATCAGCCAGGCCATTATGTCGGGCAAATCGTTTGTCTGTGCCATCGACGGGGCAGACCCGGACGATGAAGTCCGCGCGAAGCTCGGAATGGGGAAAGTCCCAGCCGGTTATCGCAAAGTCCTTCGCGACAACCTGGCGACCCTCGGGACTTTCGGCTGGACGCTGTGCGCAGCGGCTGATCTGTACGAAGTCTGTGCGGAAAAGAAAGTCAGCGAATGCGCCGCACCGGAAGCGGCTGCCCCTAAAGCAGCAGAACCGGCACCTGCCGCACCTGTTTCGGCACCAGTGGAAGGTGACGTCATTGTTTCCCATATTATCAGTCGAAAAGATTTAATGACCCGCAAGGGACAGAAAGTCGTCAAAGTCAGAAAAGACGCGATCATAACCGCGTTTGCAGCTGAAGCGGCTGAAGAATTTGGGATGAAATTAGTTAGAGAGTAGGTGAGTGGTATGCGGCTTGCAAAAGTAGTTGGCACCATCGTCTCTACCCAGAAGGATCCACATCTGATGGGATGTAAACTGATGATCGTCAAGAAAATCGACGAAAACGGCAACTTCGAAAAATATTCGAGTTCGTCTACATCCATCGCCGTCGACACGGTCGGCGCCGGCATCGGCGAAACCGTCATTCTCACGAGCGGGAGTACCGCCCGTTTCGTTTACGGCGACAAGACAACACCTGTGGATATGACTATCGTCGGGATCGTCGATGAAATTCAGACATCGGATCCGGAGGTTAAGAAAACACTATAAGCAGAGGAGAACAGAATGCCTAATGTCTACACCCGAACAGGGGACAAAGGGACGACGGGCCTGTTTGGCGGCAGCCGGATCTCGAAAGACAATATCCGGATCGAAGCCTACGGGACCATGGACGAAGCGCAGGCCTTCATCGGCTTGGCAGCATCCCTAACGAAAGACGAAGAAATTCGGAACATCCTTCTGCACGTTGAAGAAAAAATCTACATCTTGGAAGCTGAGCTGGCCAGCGATGACCGCGGGAGAAAGATGCTGACGGAAAAAGTCGAACAAGGGGATATTGATCTGATGGAACAGCAGATCGATCATTATCTGCAGATTGTCGGCAAACAGACAAAATTTGTCATTCCCGGCAGAAATCCCGCATCCGCAGCGCTGCACACCGCGCGCGCCGTCGTCCGAAGGGGAGAAAGACGGATCGTGTCTTACGAAGCGCAGGACCCGGACCTTAGACCAGAAGTTACTAAATTCGTCAACCGTCTGTCAGACTTGCTGTTCACGCTGGCACGGGTTGAAGAATTTGAACAGGATATCCGAGATGCAGCGGAAAAAGGTATGAAGGATCAGAATCAAGCAAACGTTCCAGTTGAAACGTCTGAAGACGACAACGAATTGTTGCTCGTGCTCGCGAAGCGCGCAGCCGCCGGCTCACGGGTCAAGGCTCGGGAACTCGGCGTGCCTATCGTCTTCTCGGCGGTTGACCGGGGCGGAAATTTAGCTTATTACGAACGAATGAAGGATTCGCTGATTGCCAGCATCGACATTTCTCAGAACAAGGCGTTCACCGCTAACGCGCTGAAATGCCCGACGGAAGATGTTCAGGAACTGGCAAAGGAAGGCAGCCCCTTATTCGGAATTCAATTCACAAATCATAACCGCATTGTGACCTTTGGCGGAGGGTATCCGTTGATCGTCGACGGCAAGCAGATTGGCGCGATCGGCGTCAGCGGCGGCACTGCCGACGAAGACATGGCCATTGCCAAGGCAGGCCTTGCGGTGATTCAACAGAATGATTAATTTTTAGGAGGAAGGCAGTATGAATATAGATACAGCTGGTATTGAAGCAATCGTTAAAAGAGTGATGACATCTATCGACGCAGCTAACGGTGTTGCACCAGCGACCCAGGATGCCAAGGGCAAGGACGGCATTTTCGACGATATGGAAGATGCCATCGCCGCAGCTCAGGCAGCATGGAACGACTACAAGATGCGCCCATTGTCACTGCGCTACAAAATTATTGACGAAATTCGCAAGACCTTTACGAAAAAGGAAACCGTCGAAACCATCGTCAATATGGCCGTTGAAGAAACGGGCATGGGCAATGTAGAAGACAAACTTACAAAAGCTTATCTCTGTGCAGAAAAGACTCCTGGGATGGAAGATCTCCAGGCCAACTGCTGGACAGGTGATGAAGGCTTAACCCTTCTTGAACTCTCGCCATTCGGCGTCATCGGTGCAATTTGCCCGTCGACCAACCCGAATGAAACCATCGTCAACAACTCCATCAGCATGCTCGCTGCTGGGAACGCGATTGTTTTCGCTCCGCACCCAGGCGCACTCCAGACGTCGCTCTACTGCGTCAGACTGGTCAACCAGGCCATCGCAGCAGCAGGCGGCCCGGCAAACCTGGTCGTTTCGACCGAACACCCGACCATGGAATCTGCAAACGTCATGATGCACCATCCTGATGTCAGACTCCTCTGCGCAACAGGCGGCCCTGGCGTTGTTCACGCCGTTCTCTCCAGCGGCAAGAAAGCCATCGGCGCTGGCCCTGGGAACCCACCGGCACTGGTCGACGAAACCGCCGACATCGAAAAAGCAGCAAAAGACATCATCGATGGCTGCACCTTCGACAACAACCTGCCGTGTATTGCTGAAAAAGAAGTTGTCGTCGTCGACCAGGTTGCAGATTACCTGATCTTCAACATGAAGAAGAACGGCGCTTTCGAAATCAAAGACCGCAAAGTCCTCGACGATTTGGCTGCAATGGTCGCACCGGACGGCCGCGTCTCCCGTGACTATGTCGGCAAGAGCGCAAAATACATCGCAAAAGCAGCAGGCATCGACGTGCCGGAAGACACCAGAGTCTTAATCGGCGAACTGCCAGCTGACCATCCATTGGTACAGATCGAATTAATGATGCCAATCCTCGGGATCGTCCGCGTCGACAACGTCGACGAAGGGATCGACCTGGCCTGCGAATTGGAACACGGCAACCGCCACACCGCGACGATGCACTCCAAGAACGTCGACGCGCTGTCCAAGATGTCTAAGAAGATCGCTTCCACGATCTTTGTCAAGAACGGTCCTTCCTACGCAGGACTGGGCGCTGGCGGCGAAGGCTATCCGACCTTTACCATCGCTGGCCCGACCGGTGAAGGCTTAACCTCAGCGAAGACATTCGCAAGAAGAAGAAGATGCGTACTCTGCGACGCCTTCAACATTAAATAATCAGAGGAGAGTTGCATATGAGCTTGGTTGACAAAGTAAAAAGCGCTGGCATTGTCGGTGCTGGCGGGGCCACTTTCCCGACCCACGTCAAAATCGATGCGACGGCTGATGTCGTTATTGTCAACGGTGCTGAATGCGAACCTCTGCTTCGAGTTGATCAACAATTAATGGACCTGAGAGCTTCCGATTTACTGGAAGCTCTCAACATGGTCGTCGAACACACCAAAGCTAAAGAAGGCATTATCGGCCTGAAGAAAAAATACGTGCCGGCGATCAATAAACTCAATTCGCTTTTGCCGAAATATCCAAAGCTGAAGCTGCACATCATGAATAACTTCTACCCGGCCGGCGACGAACAAACCCTCGTCTACGAATGCACGGGCAAAGTTGTTCCTGAAAGTGGTATTCCGCTGGCGGTCGGCGCATTGGTCATGAACGTTGAAACCTTACTCAACCTTCACGACTGTGTGACCGAAGACAAACCGGTTATCGACAAATACTTGACGGTTACCGGGAACGTCAAACGCCGGATCACGACAAAAGTGCCTTTGGGAATCACGGTAAGAGAAGCGCTGGCCCTGGCCGGCGGCCCGACCATCAGTGATTATGTCATCATCAATGGGGGTCCGATGATGGGGAAAATCGTTTCCGAAGATTCTTACATCACGAAGGGAACGAAAGGTCTCATCGTTTTACCGAAAGATCACTATCTGATCCACTCGAAAACGAGAAGCTTAGAGCGCTCGTTGAAGCTGGCTGCGAATTACTGCATGCAGTGCAGCCTGTGTACGGAAGTTTGCCCGAGACACAATCTCGGCCACCATCTGGAACCGCACAAGATGATGCGCATTGCGGCTTACGCGTCGACATGCGACAACGTCGCCCTGCCGACGAACGCCTATCTGTGCTGCGACTGCGGGCTTTGCCAGTATGCGTGCGTGATGGATCTCCAGCCTTGGAAGGTCAACGAATTCCTCAAAGGGGAATTGAAGAAAAACGGGATCAAAAACCCGCATCACGAACAGCCGAAATCGGCCAATCCGTTCATCGAAGACCGTCGTTTCAATGTTCACCGCCTGACCAAGCGTTTAGGCCTGGACGAATTTGACAAAGACGCGCCGATGGAACCGTGCAAGAAGCAGTTTAAAGAAGTCCATCTCCAGATGTCTCAACACATTGGAGCACCGGCAACACCGGTCGTCGCCGTCGGCGATGAAGTCAAACGGGGTCAGCTGGTCGGAGAAATTCCGGAAGGGGCTTTGAGTGCACGTATTTTCTCAAGCATTGATGGCAAAGTCACATCGGTCGAAAACGGTGTGGTCACCGTCAAGGCATGAGATTTGCGTTGAACGATGCATAAAGAAAGAGTGGAAATTTGAAAAACGCAATAGGATTTATCGAATTTAAAAGTATCCCTATCGGTATCGAATCCACTGACCAAATGCTCAAATCCGGAAATGTTGAGTTGGTGACAGCGACACCGATTTGTCCTGGGAAATATGTCACCATCATTTCTGGCGATGTTGGAGCAGTTAGATCCTCTGTCAAGAATGGTGAAGTTGTCGGGGGAATGTTCGTCATCGAATCCCATGTGATTCCAAACATCCATCAAGCTGTTTTCCCAGCATTGATGGCAAACGTCGATGTCGATAACGTTCAGTCGATTGGGATTATTGAAACGATCAACGCCATTTCATCGATTGTTGTGGCGGATACCGCAGTTAAAGCGGCAAATATTACATTGGTTGAAGTGAGAATGGCCCGCGGGCTCGGCGGGAAAGCTTTCGTCATCATGACCGGCGAAGTCTCTCCTGTCAAACAGGCCGTGAAAGCCGCCGAAAACGCCATGCGCGAATACGGCGTGATCACGAGCACTTCTGTGATCGCCTCGCCGCATCAGGATGTGCGCAAGCTGATTCTCTAATTTCAGTCAATCGGATTGATGGAAACTCTGGAGGGCGCAAGCCCTTCGGAGCTTTTATTTGTGCCATGTGTTAAGCATTTCATCTAAAGGTTTAACAGATGGCACAGTGTAGAGAGGAGGAAGCCTGAAGGTTGAAGGTAATCAGTTTTTTTAATTTAAAAGGAGGATGCGGCAAGACCACGTCCGCGATCAATCTGGGCTATCTTCTCGCGAAGGATTTGGTCGAAAAAAACCAGAAGCTCTTGCTGATCGACTGCGACATGCAGGCGAATTTGACCACCTCGATGATGGAGGCGGATTACGACCGGCCGTGTATCTACCATTTGATGACTGGGGACAAGCCTCTGGCGGACACGCTCTTTCATTTGAAGGACAATGTGGACATCATCCCGTCGAGCCTGCTCATGGCGACCATCGACCCGCGGCTGTCGGGGATGGTCGGGCGTGAATTTATTTTAAAGCGCCGGCTCAAGGCCATCGCGGACGATTACGCCTACTGCATCATCGACTGTTCGCCGTCTTTCTCGGTAGTGACGACCAACGCCCTGGTGATGACAGACAAGATCTTCATTCCGGTGCAGACCGAGTATTACGCAGTGGACGGCGTCCACCTGCTCCAGGAGACGCTCCAGTACGTTAACGATTCATTGGGCGTCGAAAAAGACATCTCGATCATTTTCGCGACGATGCACGACAATCGCAACAACATCAACCAGCTTCAGTACGAAAATTTGGAAAACGCCTTCGGCGATAAATTCATGCGGCACACCATTCGGAAGAATGTGGCGCTGGTGGAATCGCCGGTGTTTAAACAGTCGATCTTTGAGTACAAGCCCAAAGCGAACGGCGCGCAGGATTACCAGGCGCTGTACGATGAAATTAAAGCCAAAGGGGGATTTTAAATCATGGCCAGAAAGACAAGCAAATTAAAATCAATGTTACAGAGTCATACAGAAGAAGTGAAGGAACAGCCGAAGGCGGCTGAAGCCATGGCCGAAGCGAGCGAAAAAAACGCCGAGGCGGAAGCAAAATTAAAGGCTGAAGTGGAAGCCAAGGCCAAAGCCGAAGCAGCAGCTAAGGCGAAAGCTAAAGCAGAAGCTGAAGCTGAAGCGAAAGCCAAGGCAGAAGCTGAAGCCAAAGCTAAAGCAGAAGCTGAAGCGAAGGCTAAGGCAGAGGCTGAAGCTAAAGCTAAGGCAGAAGCCGAAGCGAAAGCCAAGGCGGAAGCTGAAGCGAAAGCCAAGGCGGAAGCTGAAGCGAAGGCTAAGGCAGAGGCTGAAGCCAAAGCTAAAGCAGAAGCTGAAGCGAAAGCGGCAGCTGAAAAAGCCGAAGCTGAACGCAAAGCGGCGGAAGCGGCGGCCAAGGCAGCAGCAGAAGAAAAAGCGCGAAAAGAAGCGGAAGAAAAACAGCACATTCAAGAACAGGCTGACCTTCCGATTTATCTGCTCTAATCATGAAGCTCATTCACGAAAAGGACTGCGAATACCGCCACGGGGACAGCGGTCCTAAATACTTTATTCACGGGCCGCGGCTCAACTTCGGCCTCGTCCGGGTGAAGCCGGGACAGACCTTCGGTCCCCACGTCCACCACAAAATGGAGGAAGATTTCTACGTGATCGAGGGCCGGGCTGCTTTTTACATCGACGGCGTGCGCCACGACGCCGGCCCTGGGGATTTCATCCACATGGCACCGGGCGAAGCGCACATGATCCGCAACGATTTTGACGCGCCCTGCGTCTACACGGTGACAACCACACCCTTTTTCGAAGAAGGCGACAAAGAAAACCTCGACGAAACATGGGACTGATTGCCCTACGGGCAACCTGTTGAACTTCTAAATCATTAAATCCGATCATCCCGCTGTTTACGGCAGCGGGATTTTTTTGTGCGCAAAGGTTGACGCCATTGGCGCGTTACGCTGTTCCATTTCGCCTCATATGGAAGATAACGCATTGTGTGAGAAGCTGATCGATCAATTAAGGAAAGCTTCAATTTGATGAGCATTTATCTATTTTGTTAATGATATCAATTTAACAAAAGATTACCTTAATAAATTATTGAATGGGACTGACCAAAAGATTAGAATAATTACAAGGTAACGTAAAATGTGATAATCTAACTGAATAATTTATCAAATGATGAAAACTTAAATCACGAAAGCATCATTATTTAGTATTTGAAACGGTTTACTATTCTATATATGGCGAATACGCGCAGATAATATTTTAGAAACACTTAAGATAAAACGAACTTATTTGACAAATTTAAAATAATGAAAAAAGCTTAATAATTTATTTACAAATTTAAGAAAGTAGCATAAAATGTTTATGTAAACGAAGAATAGAATGACAAGAAATGAAATGACTTCAATAAGAAGAGAAATAGCCAACAGGATCACAAATCGGTGACCGAGAAAGGAGAATGATGACATGATGGAAAGAGCAGGAAAGGACACGAAGCGGGTCGTGATGCTTGTCATCGCGGTACTGGCTGCTTTATGTGTGGCAGGAATCGTAGCGGTTCGAGCGAGTGAGGGCACCAAGCAAGGAACACCGCAGAAAGAGGCTGCCAAAACGGTTTTTAACTTCAAAACCGAAAATGGCGTTCAAAAAAATCAGGCGAAAACCTGGAACACCAATGAAGGCACGACCTATACGTATCAACAGGTTTTGGATATGTTGAACCAACAGGATAAAATGACGACAGATGTTGCCGTTTATGCCAATCAATTCACTGACGGTATGCATCTGGAAGGCAATGTCAAAGTTGGGATGATAACAGTAAACAATGGGAGTGGACCGCTGAATCAAAACGACGCTGTGATCAGACGTAATTGTCCGACAGAAGTCACAGTGGAGTTGGATACTGGCAATAAGGTGGAAAAGGATACAGCCTTTAAAATGGCAATCTGTGATAGCCAGAAAAATATCTTAGATACTTTTTCCATTACCGTTAAAAAAGGTGAAAAAGAAGGTTCATGCACTCTCAAGTTTAATGACGTTACAATAAACGCGATTAAATCCGGAGATAATGTCAGCGTTTATCAGCTGGATGATAAAGGTAAACTCACTCAAAAAGGCGAGGCTTTTCAGACTCTGAGTACCATCAAGAAATCAGATTTCACGAATTACATAGGCACCATTAAAATGGGCAGCGGTGTCCAGATGTTGGATCAAAATTTCTTCGATCAAGGCCGAAAGGGCTATACGACTTATATTGAAAATATGCAAAATGGGCATTATGACGGGGCTAATTATGTCTTTGAATCTGGCGACAATAAAATCACAGTCAAGGACTACCAAGGCTTCGATAATATGCCGCAGTATATTCAGCAGAAGAAAAACATTACGAAGGACGTCAGCGATAACTTAACTTATTTGAAGGGTGTTTCAGCTGAATTGGCCAACGCAAAAAATGGCGCGTCCAGCGGAGAAAATTCACTGAGTGTCATCAATCTGAAGTCGACGACAGGCAACTTGAAAGATGATTTGGAAAACGCCAATTTCCTTGAACCGCAAAATGGAAAGGCCATTCAAGGAATCTTGAACGAAGATGGATATCTGCTGATTAACATCGACACGAATGGTCAAGATACTTATACACTCGAACAAATACAGATCGACAATTTAGGTGCTGATTCGGAAACGGAAGAATTAGCTCGGCACATCATTTATAACTTTGTCCAAAAAGGCACTAACGGAAAATATGAAGCCTATACGGGAAATATAAGAATTAACAATGTGGCAGCCGGACAGGTTCTGGCTCCTGCTGCGCAGTATAAGCACGGTGGCGGTCTGCGCGGTGCAGTAATCGCAGATAGTGTGGACTTTCCGCAAGGTCCAGAAATTCACCGAGATACCCTCTCAACGAAGACAAAGGCAAAAGTCAAGCTGACGTTAGCCGATCAAGTAGAAGAAACAGGCTCGCTGAAACTGACAAAAATTTCAGAAGGGCACGAAACACCAGAGAATGCGACGTTCACCATCACAAAAGAGGGTGAAACGAAACCAACCGCAACGGTGACGTATAGGCAGATGGAGGGTAAGGGCTCCTTTACAGTAGATCTTCCGATTGGCACATACAATGTAAAAGAAAGCGGCGCTGATGTCGATGGCTACACTTTGAAGGTGGATGGAACAACGACAGCGACCGTTGAAACGGGTAAAACAGCAGAAATTTCGCTGACTAATACTTACAGCAAGGACACAGGCTCGCTAACCTTTACGAAGAAGACAGCAGGCGATGCGCAAACACCGGATTCCACACAATTTACCATCAAGGGGCCGAGCGGTGTCGTTTATCAGGGAACGTATGGCGATCTGAAAAAGTCAGACGGCAGTGTCACAATTAATGGCCTTGAAGTTGGTGAATATACCGTTGAAGAAACAGGTGAAAAAGTAGACAATTATCAAGTCACGGTGACGGGCGACAAACAAGCGACAGTTTTTAAAGGCCAAAAAGCGAATATCACACTGACGAATACGTATACCAAAGAACAGTCAGTAAAGGGCGCACTGAGATTGCGGAAGCAGTCAAAGAACGGTGCAACCATTGCAGGCACAACCTACACGCTCTACAAATGGAACGGCACAGACGCCAGCCAGATCGGCACAGTTACTCGAGATCAGATCGAAAAGACGAATAAAGATCAATGGACACAGGAAGAAGAAAGTAAGAAAACCGATGCTCATGGTGTGTACACCTCAAAAGAGCTTGATGCAGGCAGTACTTATGCGGTCATGGAAACCGAAGCAACGGATGGCTATCAGCGCACGGCGAACCCAGCAGTCTTTACGGTTGACACGAAAGGCCAAGTTAGCTTGATTCAAAACGCCAACGCTGATGGTGCGGCTGAAATCGACAAAGACGGCAACATGGTTTGGCACGAAACATCTGTCGTGCTTAAAGTGACCAAGATAGATCAGAATAACAAACCTGTTGAAGGCGCGACACTCGCACTCTACGACGGGAATAAAGAAATCGAAAGATGGACCACAAACGGTGAAGCACATCAAATTGCTACGAGCCTGACCGCTGGAAAAACCTATACACTCAAAGAAATCGATGTGCCGGAAGGCTATGAAAAAGCGGTAGATCAGACCATCACGATTGAAAAGAAAGACGCAGTCGGCAAAACTGAAAATATCCAGAGCGTTTCGATGACCGATCAGAAAAAAACGACAACGCCGATCACGTTAAAAGTCAGCAAGACCGACCTCACCTCCGGCAAAGAAGTGTCGGGTGCAAAGATCACCGTCTACGACGAAAACAACAAGGCAGTAGATAGCTGGACCTCAGATGGCACGGAACACGATTTCGGCTCGTCATTGAAAGCTGGCAGCAAGTACACGATCAAAGAAGACGGCGCACCGGCAGGCTACGACTACATCAATACAATCAAACTGAGTGTCGGCAAAGACGGGAAGATGACCGTCACCGGGACAGAAGGTGATTTCAAATACGATGCTAAGACCGGGAAGCTCACTATACAGGATAAGAAGCTGGCAACTAAAAAATACGCCCTCAAGGTGAGAAAGACCGAAAACATCGACAAAAAAGACACGAACAAGCGCATCCGCGGCAGCCGCTACGCCATGTTCAGATGGACAGGCCAGATCGCAGCAGCTGACGCACAAGATAATGCGTTGCTCGGCGCGTCACTGAGAGTATCAAACGTTGCAACGACAGCGGCAGCTGATCAGAAGGATCCGTACGCACGGTTCAGAGACCTGACCCGGGCAGACATCATGAAAGCCAAGGATTGGAAGATGATCGGCAAATCCGATACCGATTCCAAAGGCGAAATTGAAAAGAGCGATAATGACATCACACCGGGTGTCTACGCGGTAATGGAAGAAGTTCCGCCGGCAGGCTATCAGCGGACGGCGAATCCGGCGATTATCCGCCTCAAGGAAGACGGCACCAAGAAAATGATCTCGAACGCCAACGGCGCGGCAGAACTGGAAACCGAAGGTGCGGTGCAGTTCCTGCGCTGGCGCGAAACCGCAACCAATGTTGAAATCGCCAAAGTTGACGAAAACGGCAAACCGGTGAAGGGCGCGATCCTGGCTGTTTACGACAAGGACGGCAAGCTCATCGAAAGCTGGACATCAGACGGCACAAAACACCGCATCACGGCTAAGCTTGTTGCCGGCGAAACTTACACACTGAAAGAACTCAAAGCACCGGAAGGCTACGAAAAAGCAGCAGACGAAACCTTTAAGGTGGAGGAAAAAGATATCGTCGGGATCGATCAGTACGTCCAAGACGGTATCAACATGACCGATAAGAAGACGACAACTACGACGACCACTACCAACAACAATAAGACCCAGACGATAGCACAAGGCGTGAAGACCGGTGACCCGACAACGATCGGCGGACTCATCGCGCTGATCGCCGCAGCGGGCGCGGTCACCGTCCTCACCGTCAAACGGCTGCGCGACGCAGAATAACGATTCATACGGCCATAAGATTCAAGGCTCCTTCGGGAGCCTTATTTTATTGCCCGGGAAATAATCGCATGGCGAAATAACGGGCAGCCTTTGAATTTCGGAACACAGTCTCTTATAATAGAAGCAAACACAGCGGAAAGGACATACGATGAACCCGAAAATTGCATTCTTTGATATTGACGGCACCCTGATCGATTTCGACGCGCCGAGCCTGAGCCCGGCCGTCGCTGACGCGCTGCGCCGCCTGCGCGCGGGAGGGACCAAGGTCTTTCTCGCCAGCGGCCGTCCGCCCTATCTCCTGCCGAAGGTGAAAGGCCTGGCTTTCGACGGCGCCCTGTGTTTCAACGGGGCCTACGGCTTCGACCGAAAGGGACCCCTTTGCTCTGCCCCCATCGCCAAAACCGACATCAGGCGAATGGCTGAAAACAGCGAACGCATGGGTGTGCCGGTGCTGCTGGCAGGCGCAAAGACCATGGGCAGCAATTTTTATCAGAAAAACCTCGAAACCTACATGTCCTTTGCAGGCCATCCGAACCATGTTGTTGACCGCGAGACTTTTCAGCACCTCATGGCCGATGACATCTACCAGGTCATGGCCGGGACGTGGGCCGACCAGGACGCCGCCCTGCTGGCCGGCACCGCAGGCGTCCAGCCTCTGCGCTGGTGGGACTGGGCCTGCGACATCGTCGGGAAGGGCAGCGATAAGGCGGTGGGGGCGGAAAAAGTCCTGGCCGCTTACGGCTTGCCCCGGGAAGCCTGCGCCGCTTTTGGCGACGGCGGCAACGACAAAAGCCTGATCGCCTTCGCGGGCATCGGCATCGCTATGGGCAACGCGACCGATGACGTCAAGGCCTGCGCCGATTACGTGACGACGCCGTGCTCGGAAGACGGGGTCGCTGCAGCCCTCTCCCATTTCGGCTGGATTTGACATCGCAAAGCGCAGTGATTTTTGATGGGGTATTTAAGTTTTTCTTGGGGCAGACAGGATAAAATATCGGCACTAAGATCAAACCCACGAAGGAGAATGTATGAACGCATTATTTACCCGACACTCGGTCCGGCAGTACACCGACCGGCCAGTTGAAGAAGAAAAAATTGAAACCCTGATCAAGGCCGCTATGGCCGCCCCGACGGCGGGCAACCAGCAGGAATGGGAATTCGTCGTCGTCACCGACCCGGAAGTGAAAAAACAGGCCGCAGCCGCTTCACCCTACGCCGGATGCGCGGCGAAGGCCGGCGTACTGATCGTGCCCGTTGGGGATCCGACGACGTGCCGCTTCCCAGACTGCTTCGACGCCGATATGAGCGCCGCCATGGAAAACATCCTGATCGAAGCGGTGCATTTGGAGCTTGGGGCGGTGTGGCTTGCCATCGCCCCCTTTGAAGACCGTATTCAAAACCTTCAAAAAGCGCTGGACATTCCGAAAAATGTGGTGCCTTTCGCCATCGCATCCATCGGCTATCCGGCACAGCCGAACCGCGAAGACGGCCGGAATTACGACTTTTCAAAGGTGCATCGGGATCAGTATTAATGTGCGGGAAAAAAGCGGCATTGGCCGCTTTTTTTGTGCCCGAAATAGCTCATGCTGTGGCATAATAAGAAAAGACAAGAATACAAAATAAACAAAGAAGATAAACAAAGAAGGAGAACACGATGCAGAAAACAGAATGGGCCCAAGACATTCCGAAGCTCGGCTTCGGCTTGATGCGTCTGCCCGGTACCCAGGGCGGCGGGAAAGTGGATCTGGACGCGGTCACGCAAATGGTCGACGCGTTCATGGCCGCGGGGCTGCGGTATTTCGATACCGCCTACGTCTACGACAAGGGCGGTTCGGAAGAGACCGTGAAGACGGTGCTGGTCGACCGCTACCCGAGAGAAAGCTTCATGCTGGCGTCGAAGCTGCACGCCACCATCGGCGTAAACAGCGCGGCAGAAGCAAAACGAGAGCTCGAGATCAGCCTTGAGCGCACCAGCGCAGGGTATTTCGATTGCTACTTGCTGCATTCGTTGATGCTCACCAATTATAAAAAATACGACGAATACGGCCTTTGGGATTTCGTCAAGGCGCAGAAAGCGGCAGGGAAGATCCGCCATATCGGCTTTTCCTTTCACGGCACACCGGATCTCTTGGAAAAACTCTTGACTGATCACCCCGAAGCGGAATTTGTCCAACTGCAGATCAATTACGCCGATTGGGACAACCCGGCAGTGGCGTCCAGAAAGTGTTACGACATCGCCCGCCGATTCGGCAAGCCGATCGTGATCATGGAACCGGTCAAGGGCGGCTTTCTCGCCCAGCCGCCGGCGTCGGTTGAGAAAATTCTGACCGAGGCCAATCCGGACGTGTCCGCGGCATCCTGGGCAATCCGCTTCGCGGCGTCGCTGCCCGGGGTACTCACCGTCCTCTCCGGCATGTCGAACGAAGCCCAGATGGCGGACAATTTGTCCTACATGAGCGATTTTAAGCCGCTGTCCGAAAGCGAACAAGCCGTGATTCGAAAAGCTCAGGCGGCGATTGCCGCCATCGATGCGATTCCGTGCACGGGGTGTCGCTACTGCGTTGCCGGCTGCCCGAAACAGATCCCGATTCCGAATATTTTCTCGGCGATGAACCGGGAAATGGTCTACAGCCAGACTGACGACGCCAAGCGCCGCTACGCCAACGCGACGGCCGGGGTCGGGAAGGCCTCGGACTGCATCGCCTGCGGCCAATGCGAAAGGGCCTGCCCTCAGCACCTGCCGATTATCGCTGACTTGCAAAACTGCGCCGCTGCGCTGGAGGACTGATGGCTTCCGCGGTCATTGGCAGCCCATCTGAAGCGCTCAAAGCCCTGATTTCGGGACGGATGCGCTTCGGTCGGGCAGAAGGTCGGCTGAATGTTTATCCCGCTGAAAAGCCCGAAAACGGGCACGAAGTCCGCTTTCGGCTGCGGCTCGAGAATCCGTCCTACGACACGGCGGTCCTCTCAGATTTCACCCTCGTCCTTTACGGCGAAGGGGACCGGGTTTTGAGCGAGACGCCTGTGCTCGAGGACGTCGCCCCCGTGACGCTGCGGGCCTGGCAGCACAAAACCCTGACTTTCGAAGCTGCCTGGCCGGACAGCGCGGCCGCGGCCGCCGTCACCTGGCAGGATCGGCGGCAGCACGTCGGGCAGACGCCGGCGATAGACGTTTGACCAGTAGTGGAATCATACAAAAAAGCCTCAGACTCTAAAGTTTGAGGCGATTTTTTGTATGGGTATTTTCACTTTGAAGCTTGGATGCCTGATGTATCATTTTTCTGCTGCGGGGACAAAAAATACGCATTTCATTTGCTATTTATTAAAAATGGGCGTATAATCGAAGTAAGAAAAGTAAGGAATACATATATTCGAAAGATATATAGAAAAAAGTTTAAGCAAAAAGGAAGAAGGTACATCTATGAGCACAGAAGTATTTGTCGATAATGCAAAAGTAACATCAAAGGGACAAATTACAATTCCTAAAGACGTCAGAAAAGTCCTTGGTGTCGATAGTGGCGACCGCATTAGTTTTATCGTTAACAATGGTGAGGTCAAAGTTGTGAATGCCGCTGTTTACGCGATGCGTATGCTGCAGGATAGTCTTAGAGGTGAAGCGTGCAGAGCAGACATTAAGAACGAACAAGACGTTGTTGAAATGGTGAAGTCTGTGCGAAATGAGGACTAATGGTGAAGGTCTTTATTGATACGAATATATTGATTTCTGCAGCTTTATTTCCTAATAGCATTCCATTTCAAGCGTATTGCAGAGCAGTGAGCTATCCCAATAGTGCAATAATTTGTGATTTGAATATCGATGAATTAAAAGAGGTCTTCAATAGAAAATTTCCAACAAAAACCTTGATATTGGATCAGTTTCTTTCTGCCATTATGACGTCCATTACAATCGTCAAGGTTCCAGAAGCACCAATTGATGATGAAAGTAAAATTAGAGATGAGAAAGATAAACCTATATTTAGAGCAGCCGTTATGGCAGGCGCTGACGTATTTTTGATAGGCGACAAAGATTTTTTGGAATCAGGCATTAAGGATCCGAGAATTATGACCCCGCATGATTTTTTAAATGTGGAGCGTCTCTACACTAAGCAAAAAGAATAATGTGAAAAAAGCCTCAAACATTGCGTTTGAGGTTTCAGACTGTAGACAAAGTCTAGGGCAAACGCTCTAGGCTTTGTTTATTATCGCAATCATTTTTCACCTGTTGCCATACAACCGTGGTAAAATAGCAATAATAGAAACAGGCCATGCATTCAGT
>NZ_VUMO01000011.1 GCF_009696145.1 Pseudoramibacter porci | reverse complement strand
AACCACTCAGGACCGAATCGTCCTATATTTCGATTTCAATTTATAAATCTACAAATTGCAGCTTGATATTAAATCAAACGAGGCTCCTGAGTATTTTCTCAGAGCCTCGTTTGTCTACAGTCTGAAAGTCTGAGCCAATTCAAAAGCTCAGACTTTTTTATAGCAGTCAAATGCCGGTTAGGCGTCCATATCTTCGCCAGTCAAAATCCGCGGATCGTTTTCGTGTTTGAAATACTGCCGGGTTTCGGCAACCACGACGCCGGACAAGGCGATGAGCGCGATCAAGTTCGGGAACGCCATCAAAGCGTTGAATATATCAGCGATGGTCCAAACCGCTTCGACGGTCATGTACGGGCCGAAGAAGATACACAGCACGTAAAGGAGACGATAGGTCATGACGGCCTTTTTGTTGCGGTTGGACAAGTATTCGAGGCAGCGTTCGCCGTAATAATCCCATCCCAGAATCGTCGTAAAGGCGAAGAAAACCAGGCAGATCATCAGAAGAAAGCTGGACGCCTGCGCCGGAATCGGCAGCCCTTTCTGGAAGGCGCGGATCGTGACGTTGACCCCTTCAAGTCCTTTGTTCCAGCTTCCGGTTGAGACAATCGAAAGGCCCGTCATCGTACAAATGACGATGGTGTCGATGAACGTCCCCGTCATGGAAACCAGACCCTGGCGCACGCAGGATTTGGTCTGGGCAGCGGCAGCAGCGATCGGCGCCGACCCCAAACCCGATTCGTTGGAGAAGATCCCTCGAGCGATCCCCTTCTGCATCGCGACGATCATTGTCCCGACGGCACCGCCGGCAATGGCGCGGACCCCAAAGGCCGATTCAAAAATTTCCGCCAAGGCGCCGGGCAGCGCGTGGCGATTGATGATTAAAATGGCAACGGTGCAGACCACGTAGGCAATGGCCATAAAGGGCACCACCACCTGAGAGACGCCAGCGATGCGCTTGAGGCCGCCGATGATGACCAGGCCGGCAAATAAGGTCACCAGCAAGCCCGCGATGACAACAGAAAGCGAGTACTGATTGCCGAACAGCGCGATCGTGTTCGCATTTTTAGGATCGAAAAAGGTGTTGACCGCTGAGGTAATCCCGTTAATCTGGGTAAAGGTCCCGATGCCGAATAAGCCGACCCCCATGCCGAAGAACGCAAAGATTTTCGCAAGCCAGCGCCATTTCTGTCCCATCCCGTTTTCGATGTAATAGAAAGGGCCGCCCAGGACGTGGCCTTCTTCATCGATGGTCCGGTATTTGATGGCCAAAAGCCCTTCAGCGTATTTGGTCGCCATGCCGAAAAAGGCAGCCACCCACATCCAGAACAGCGCCCCCGGCCCGCCGGATACGATGGCCGTCGCCACCCCGACGATGTTCCCAGTGCCGATCGTAGCGGAAAGGGCCACGCTCAGCGCGCCGAAACTTGTGACCTCGCCCTCGCCTTCTTCCTCGTTGCGCACCATAAACTTCAGCGCTTTCGGGAGATGAATGAATTGCAGGACGTGGAGCCGAATCGTCAGCATGATGCCGACAAATAAAATTAAGATGATTAACGGCAGTCCCCAAACGATACCGTCAACCTGTGTGAGAAATTGGTTGATTGAATGAAACATGTGTCCTCCTCTACATGTAAAAATGTGAGAGTCAAGACGAAGTAAAAACTTACCTCTGTCCTTTTGCCTGAGAGATCACATCGAAATCGATGCTTACACCTTCGGCGCCCAAATTGGAACTCTCCAGAGTTGCAATCAACATTGCCTTTAAAGCTTAACACAAACTTAAAGTCATGGCAAGATAATTTAACGCACAAAAAAAGGACCCGATTGGATCCTTTTGACACTCTAGCCTTTAATCCGCCTGAGCGGGCACAAAACGCACCGACGCGATGCTGTGCGGCGTCGTCGTTTTGATTTGCAGAGCGTTTTTCACTTCGCCCCCGTCGACATTTCGTTCTTCGATGAGCACGCTGCCGTTTTTCCCGACGCAGAGCTCGCCGCTGTCTGCGTTCATGAGATTGGCGCCGACCGCATTGTCGATATTTCTCGTTCTAATCGACGCAACAGCCTTATTGGCTTCGTCGAGTTTGAGGACCGTTATTTTGCCCGGCTGCGTAATGGTGAGCGTGCCCTCCGCCGACACCTGAACGTCGGTCTGGCCCGCGAATTTCTGGCTGTCTTTCAACCCAAATTCGTCGGACTTGCCGCCGAGAGTCCACATCATTTTTCCGGTTTTGCTGTCAATTTTTACGAGGCAATTCGCATTTTTAAAAGAGAGAATCAGGTTGTCATCCGTCGGATCGACGACCATCGCCGACGGATTTAAATAATCCTGAATGTCGTCGCTCGAATAATCGTTGCCGGCGGCCGAATCGCTGTACAGCCGCGCCACATCGGCACTGTTCCATTCCCAGCTGACGTGGGTGCGCCCGGCGTTTTGCACAACGACCGCCGCGACAGTCGTATTTTTGTGCGCTGTGATGCCGTCGGGCATGTTCGTCACCCGGGTCGGCTTGCAGTACACCGCGAAGGTATTATGGCGCGACAGCATCTCGAAGGCATTGCCGTCGATCGCCGTTCCCGCCTGGTCCCAATCGATGCTTTTATCCTTTTTGTAGGCGGTGATGCCGGCGTCGCCGGTCAAAATTTTAAACTTGTCGTCCATGATGACCCGCTTGCCCGGACGGTAGTCCGCGATGCCAAAATTATCAGCATCTGCATTGACGACCTGATATGAATAATAAACGCCGCTTTTCGTCTGATGACATTTGAAATCGGAGAAACGGGTTTTCGATTTGGCCGACAGCGCCTTGTACCAGATGATTTCGCCTGTATCGTCCAGCGCGTACATGACCGGCCGGTCCGCCTCGGTGACGAGGTACTGTCCGCCTTTCACGCCTTTTCCGATGGTGCGCAGCTTGGGCAGGCGCGTCGAGTAGGTGCGAAGGTTAACCGTTCGGCTGTCTTTGACGTTGCGGACCGTGATGACAATCTGATTTTCCGATGAGATGGCGTCAACCTTAATCGTCGAGGTGTTGCCGACTTTGACGGTCTTGCCGTTGGCCTTGACCGTACCGCCCGGATAGCCCAGTACTTCAAAGGTGTTCTCCCCAACTGCTAAAGACGGCGCATTGACCGTCACGTTGTTTTTCTTCAGCGGAACTTCAATATCGCAGCCATTGACTGATAAATGGAGCGTGCGTTCACTCAACGGGGTCTTATCTCTTCCGAACATGGCCAGAAGGATGCCGACCACAATAATGAGCGCGATCGCCACCGCACAGGCCGCAATCAGAATTTTTTTATTTCGATCCATTCTGTCATCCTCTCTTCAATAATATTTTTATTTTATCAAAAAGCAGCCCTGAGCACAAGAATCTTATCCCCTGTCCACAACTTGTTGAAAAATCCTTTCCGAATTGTGTATAACTGTGGACAGAATGTCGCGATGCTTTGTTGACCGCAAAAAGATTGTGGATAATTTTGTGTATAAGTGAGCATCGGTCTGTGCACAAAAAAAACGGACCCGCAACCGGATCCGCTGAACGCAGGCTTTGCCTGTTTAAAATCAATTTTTGAACTTTAAATGGAAAGCACCTGAATCATGTGGTACATGGCTTCATCGAACACCTTTGGCGTGTCGATCGCTTCGTCAAGGGGAATGACTTGGAATTTTCCATTTTTGGTCACGACCATCGAATTGACATCGCCTTTCATGATCGCCTGCACTGCCTGAAAGCCCATGTAGCTGGCGAGACGTCTGTCAAAATGGCTCGGCGCGCCGCCACGCTGAATGTAGCCCAGGTTTGTCCCCTTGGTTTCAACGCCGGTCAGCTCCTGAATTTTCGGGACGTAATCCCGGTAGTGGCCGCAGCCTTCAGCCAGCATAATGATACTGTGCAGCTTGCCCCTTTCGTGACCTTCGATCAGCTTCGCGCAGATCTCTTCGAGGGGCACATCCTTTTCCGGAATGATCAGCGCCTTGGCGCCGCAGGCCAGCCCCGCGTACATCGCGATGTCACCGCAGTGCCGTCCCATCACCTGGACAATATTCATCCGATTGTGAGAGAAGGACGTGTCTCTGATTTTGCTGATCGCATCGATCGCTGTGGATACCGCCGTGTCAAAGCCAATGGTGTAATCCGTCGCGCCGATGTCGTTGTCAATGGTGCCCGGAATCACGACGACGTTGACGCCGAGATCGCTGAGCGCCTTGGCGCCTTTCATCGAGCCTTCGCCGCCAATGACAACCAGCGCGTCGAGATTGTAGTCTTTGATTTTATTCGCCGCGTGTTTGACGCCAGCCGGCGTCTTGAAAAATGCCGAGCGGGAGGTTTGCAAAATGGTACCGCCCCGGTCGATGATATTGGCCACACTGCGGCTGGTGAGCGGTCTGAATTTTTCTTCGTTCAGACCGAAAAATCCCTCTTCGATGCCGTAAACTTGAATGTCGTTGTAGACTGCGGTTCGTACAATCGCGCGAATCGCAGCATTCATCCCCGGCGCATCGCCGCCGCTCGTCAAAACGCCTATTCGATTAACCGTCATTTTATTTCTCCTTATTTCCTTTAGCATCCGCCACCGCGAGCTTGATGCCGCCGATGATGCCTGCCTGATTCCCTAAAACCGCCTGCTTAAAAGCGGTGTGCCGCGATGAAGGAAAGGCGTACCGCCTGTATGCCTTCTTCAGCGGCGGCATGAGCACGTCGGACGCAAGAGAGACGCCGCCGCCGATCACATAAGCCTCCGGATCGACCACGCAGGAAACCATCGCCAGGGCTTTTCCCAGCTGATCCATAGCCGATTCGACGGCTGAGGTGGCCAGCGCATCGCCCGCCCGCGCACCGTCGCAGACGATTTTCGCGTCAAGGGGCGCCGCCTTCCTGAGGATCGAAGGGACGTCTGGATGGACGCACAAAAGGCGGGATGCCGTTCGAACAATCCCCGTGGCTGAGGCGTACTGCTCCAGACAGCCAAAATTGCTGCAGCCGCAGGGTTCGCTTTCGGTGTCTGACACGTGCAGGTGGCCGATTTCGCCGGCGGATCCGTACTGCCCGCACACGATATGCTGGTCGACAATCACGCCGCCGCCAACCCCCGTGCCCAGGGTCACCATCACAAGATTGGAAAAGCCCTTGCCGCCGCCCTGCCACATTTCGCCGAGGGCTGCGACATTGGCGTCGTTACCGACCTGCACCGGGATATCCAGAGCGCGCGACAGGATCCCTTTCACGTCCACCTCGCTCCAGCCGAGATTAGGGCAGCCGTGGACCACGCCCTTTTCGTCCACCGGACCGGGGACACCAACCCCGATCCCGGCGAAATCGGCAGCCTTCAAGCCGCGCGCGTGAATGCGCTGTTTGATCACTTCCGAAATGCTGAGTAAGAAGGATTCTGCCGAAAGATCTGAAGGGGTTCCGATTTTTCGCGTTTCGAAAAGCCATCCCGATGTCTTTGCCAGTCCGATTTTAATCGATGTCCCCCCAATATCCACACCGAAAGCGTAAGGTTTCATTTCATTCTCCCTTTTGTCGCCCCCATTGGAGGCTATTTTCCTTTACAATTGCCGCCGAGGATTATTCAGACAGCCGTTTCTTTAAAATTTCAGCCTGTTCTTCGAAACCTGGTTTTCCGAGGAGCGCAAACATGTTCTTTTTGTAGGCTTCGACACCCGGCTGGTTGAACGGGTTGACGCCCAAGAGGTAGCCGCTGACGCCCACTGCGAATTCAAAGAAATAGAACAGCTGGCCGAGGGAATTTTCGTCTCGAGCCGGAATCTTGATCATCAAATTCGGGACCTGGCCGTCCGTATGGGCCAGCATCGTACCCATCATCGCGTTTTTGTTGACGTCGTCCATTTTTTTGCCTGCCAGGAAGTTCAATCCGTCCAAATTTTCCGGATCTTCCTGAATCGTCACATCGGACATGGGCTTTTCAACATCGAGCACTGTTTCAAAAAGGATGTTATTGCCATCCTGAACAAATTGCCCCAGGGAATGCAGGTCGGTCGACAAGTCGTAAGACGCCGGGTAGAGCCCCTTGCCGTCCTTGCCTTCAGATTCACCGTATAGTTGTTTCCACCATTCGGAAATGTTGTGCAGCGCCGGTTCGTAGTTCGCGAGGATTTCGATTTGTCTGCCTTTATTTCTGAAAATATTGCGAAACGCCGCGTACTGCATCGCCGGATTGTCTTCAAAGGGTGTGGTCTTGACGCTGTCGCGCATGGCCTGCGCCCCGGCCATCAGAGCGTCGAGATCCGCGCCGGACACCGCGATCGGCAGCAGTCCCACCGCCGTGAGCACGGAGAAGCGGCCGCCGATATTGTCTGGAATGACAAAGCTTTCGTAGCCGGCTTCGTCGGCTTCGGTTTTTAACGCGCCGCGGGCCTTGTCCGTCGTCGCGTAAATGCGCTTCGCAGCTTCTTCCTTTCCGTATTTGGCTTCCAGTTTTGCTTTAAAAACGCGGAAAGCGATGGACGGTTCTGTCGTCGTCCCGGATTTGGAGATGATGTTGACCGAGAAATCGCGGTCGCCGATTAAAGCGAGCAAATCGTTGAGGTACGCCCCGCTGATGCTGTTGCCGGCGAAATAAATTTCCGGCGCGTCAACGATATCCCTTGGCTGTTGATTGTAGAAATTCGGCTTTAGATAATCAATAGCCGCTCTGGCGCCGAGGTAAGACCCCCCGATCCCAATGACCACCAGAACGTCGGAATCCTTTCGGATTTTTTCTGCTGCCGCTTTGATGCGGGCGTATTCTTCTTTGTCGTAATCCACCGGCAGATCGATCCAGCCGAGGAAATCGTTTCCGGCGCCGGTGCCTTCAATTAAAGTTTTGCGAGCGGTTTCGGCCTGGGCCTTGATCTGTTCCAATTCGTGATCGCGGACAAAATCCTTCACACGGCTGGCGTCAAATTGAATCTGTTCCATAATATTGCTCTCCTTGTCTATCCATATTTTTTCGATTAAGCATACACTTGTTAACATATTCATTCTAACAAAATGGCCTAATGCCGTCAATAATCTCAGTCAAATTTAGATGAAAAGGTTTTTAAAATTGAGAAAATAAAAAAGAATGCCGTCAGAGGCATTCTTCGAATTTTTACAAGCTGAAACTTACATCGCGCCCTTTACGCGATCCCAGAAGGATGTGCCCTTCTGATGATTTTTATTCGTCAGGGATTCCCCGAACTTCCGCATCAATTCCTTTTGCTTGCGGGTCAATTTCTGCGGGGTTTCCACGCGGATGGTGACGTATTGGTCGCCGCGGCCGTAGCCGTTGACGTTCTTCACGCCCTTGCCGCGCATTCTGAATTCCTTACCGGTCTGCGTGCCTTCCGGAATCTTCATCTTGACCTTGCCGTCAATGGTCGGCACTTCGATATTGTCACCCAGAGCCGCCTGCATAAAGGAAATCGGCAATTCAACGTATATATCGTCGCCCCTGCGCTTGAAAATCGGATCTTCCTGGACATTGATGTAGACGAGAATGTCGCCGCTGGCGCCGCCGTTGGATCCGGCATGGCCCTGCCCTCTCAGCGGCAGCACCGAATCGTTGTCGACGCCCGCCGGGATCGTGATTTTGATTGTGCGTTCCTTTTCTTCCACACCGCTGCCGTGGCAATGGGGGCACGGATTGTCGATGATCTGCCCTTCGCCGTGGCACTTGTCGCAAACCACGGTCTGAGCCATCATGCCGAATGCCGTTTGACGGCGCATGGTCACCTGGCCGCTGCCGCCGCATTTATCGCAGGTGTGCGGGTGTGAGCCTTCCTGTGCTCCAGATCCGCCGCAGGCCGAGCAGGCTTCCCGGCGCTTGATCTTGATTTTCTTTTCCGTTCCGAAAACGGCATCTTTAAAAGACAAGCGCAAATTGATGCGCATGTCGGCGCCTCGGGCCGGGCCGCGTCTGCCGGAGGAAGCGCCGCCGCCAAATCCACCAAAACCGCCGCCGAACAGGTCGGAGAAAATATCGTCAAAGCCGCCGAATCCGCCAAAGCCGGAACCGCCGCCGAATCCGCCAAAGCCCTGTCCGTCTACGCCGGCGTGGCCGAACTGATCGTAGTTGCGGCGTTTGTCTTCGTCGCTCAAAACTTCATAGGCTTCGTTAATTTCCTTGAATTTTTCTTCTGCTTCTTTATTCCCCGGGTTGCGGTCGGGGTGGTATTTCATCGCCAGCTTACGGTAAGCTTTCTTGATTTCATCCGCACTGGCGTTTTTATCGACGCCGAGCACTTCATAATAATCGCGTTTTTCTTCACTCATTGATCGTCACCTCTTTTGGCTTTGCTTTCTAAACTGCACCGCATTATATCATTTCTGCCGGTGCAAAGAAAGGCAGCTCGTGAAAGCTGCCCTTCTTTTTGTTGATTTGTCTGCAGATGATTATTTATCAGTGACGTCTTCGTAAGTGGCGTCTTCGACGTTGTCGTCACCGCCGTTTTGGCTGCCGCCCTGTTGCGGACCAGCCTGCGGGCCAGCTTGTGCGCCGCCCTGCGCCTGCTGCTGAGCCTGTGCGTCCGCGTAGAGCTTCTGCGCGATCGGGTACAGCGATTCGTTCAGCGCATCCGTTGCGGATTTGATGGCGTCGAGATCGTCGCCCTGAGCTTTTTCTCTCAAAGCCTTAATCGCGTCTTCAACTTTTGCCTTTTCGTCGGCTGTCGCTTTGTCTCCGATATCTTTCAGAGACTGTTCTGCCTGATAAGCCGCCGTATCTGCGTTGTTTTTCGCTTCGATTAATTCTTTTTCTTTCTTATCTTCTGCTGCGTGCTGTTCTGCTTCCTTCACCGCCTTGTCGATATCGGCTTCGCTCATGTTGGAAGTGGATTTGATGACGATGTTCTGTGCCTTGCCGGTGCCCAAATCCTTCGCGGAAACATTGACGATCCCGTTGGCATCAATATCGAAGGTGACTTCAATCTGCGGTACACCGCGGCGCGCTGCTGGAATACCGGTCAACTGGAAGCGGCCCAGTGTCTTATTGTCTCTCGCCATTTCACGTTCACCCTGGAGCACGTGGATGTCAACAGCGGTCTGGTTGTCCGCCGCAGTTGAGAAGACCTGGCTCTTCTTGGTCGGGATGGTGGTGTTGCGTTCGATCAGCTTGGTTGTAACGCCGCCGAGGGTTTCAATCCCCAGTGAAAGCGGGGTGACGTCGAGCAGCAGCACGTCGTTAACTTCGCCGGCCAACACGCCGCCTTGAATAGCCGCCCCAACAGCGACACATTCGTCCGGGTTGATGCTCTTGTCTGGTTCTTTGCCGGTGATTTCTTTAACCGCCGCCTGAACTGCCGGGATTCTCGAAGAACCGCCGACCAGCAGGACGCGGCCGAGTTCTGAGCCAGAGATGCCTGCGTCAGACAACGCCTGATTGACTGGGCCTCTCGTCGCATTGACCAGGTCTCTCGTCAATTCATCGAATTTCGCACGGGTCAGATCCATCTGCAAGTGCTTCGGACCTTCAGCCGTTGCGGTGATGAACGGCAGGTTGATTTCAGTTTTTAACATTGAGGACAATTCGATTTTGGCTTTTTCAGCCGCTTCTTTCAAACGCTGCAGGGCCATTTTGTCCTGTCTCAGATCGACGCCGTTTTCCTTCTGGAATTCGTCCGCCATCCAATCGATGATTTTCTGGTCGAAGTCGTCGCCGCCCAAGTGGTTGTTCCCAGCTGTCGCCTTGACTTCAAAGACGCCGTCGCCGAGTTCCAGGATCGAAACGTCGAAGGTACCGCCGCCCAAGTCGAAGACCATGATCTTCTGGGATTCGCCCTTTTCAAGGCCGTAAGCCAAAGAGGCTGCGGTCGGTTCGTTGATGATTCTCTGAACATCGAGCCCTGCGATGCGGCCTGCGTCCTTGGTCGCCTGACGCTGAGCGTCGTTGAAGTAAGCCGGAACGGTGATGACCGCTTTTTTCACTTCTTCGCCGAGGTAAGCTTCTGCGTCCGCTTTCAGTTTCTGCAGAATAATGGCTGAAATTTCCTGCGGGGTGTAGGATTTGCCTTCGATCGTCACTTTATAGTCTGAACCCATGTGGCGTTTGATCGATGAGACGGTGCCGTCCGGATTGGTGATGGCGCCGCGCTTTGCGACCTGACCGACCAGACGTTCGCCGTCTTTGATCTGAACCACAGACGGTGTGGTGCGGCTGCCTTCAGCGTTTGGAATGACAACCGGGTCGCCGCCTTCAAGGACAGCCACACAGGAATTCGTTGTACCTAAGTCGATACCGATGATTTTTTCTTTACTCATAACTCTTTCCTCCTGAGTTTCGCTTTGCATAAATTTAATAAATACGATTTATTTCTGATTGATCCGGACCATTGCCGCCCGAATCACCTTGTCTTTGTACATATAGCCTTTTTGGAAGACGTCCAAGATCACCTGATCTTCTACGCCGTCTTCGTTGCCAATGGCGACGCCATGATGATAAGTCGGATCGAAGGGCTTGCCTTCCGCTTCGATTTCCTGAAGGCCTTCGTCCTGAAGCGTCTTCATCAATTCTTTGTAGACCATTTTAATGCCGGTTGCGAGCTCTTCGCTTCCATCGTCATTTTCACTCGCTGCAAGAGCTCTTTCCAAGTTGTCAATAATCGGCAAAAGCTTTTTCAAGAGCTCTTCTGTGGTGTAAGACGCGATTTCAGCTTTTTCCCGGCTCGTCCGCTTTTTATAATTGGAAAAATCAGCCTGCAGCCGCATCAGCTGATCCGTCAGCGCCTTCACTTTCGGGTCGCCCTCGTCTTGTTTTTCTTCTTGTGCCGCTTCTTTTTCTTCTTGTTTCGGTTCCTGATCCATCTCAGTTTCCTGATGTGCCGCTTCTTTTTCCGCTAAATCGTCTTGATTTTGCGGTTCATCCGCTGCGGTTTGCGTTTTCTTTTCTTCTTCCGCCATATTCCCACCTTTGATATTGTACTGCTTTGTTTTGAGCTATTTCAGTAATTTCATAATGCTGGTGTTTAATTCCTCTCGAATGGCATCGAGAATGGATGACACCTGTGAATAATTCATCCGCGTCGGACCAATGACCCCAAATGCCCCCATCGGAACACCTTCCCGCTCGTAGGTCGAAGTAATGATTGAAAATTCCTTGAGGTGCTGGTTGTCATTTTCATCACCAATAGTGACGTGAATGACGCGGTTGTTCTCATCTTTTTTCTCAGCCCCGTTGATCATGACTTTCGCGAGCAGCGGTTTCGCTTCGACCACATCGACAAGATTCTTGATTTTGTCGACATCGTTGAATTCCGGATAGTTCAGTAAATTCTTGAACCCGCTCGCCGTCACATCGGTTTCTGATTCGAGCAGCGCATCCCGAATCATCGGGATCAGCTCGTCGAGGAGCTTTCTTTCCATCGGTTTCAGATCGCCGATCTTGTCGATGAGGTCTGTCCCAAAGTCCTGAAAGGCCACATTCTTCAAAATACTGTTGAGCACGTTGGACATTCGAAGGGCCATCGTGTCGTCCACATCCGAGGACAAAGTCACTTCCAAATTCCGGGCAATCCCTTCGACTGTGACCATAACGACCAGCACGCGGTTGCGAATCAGCGGTACGATTTGCAAATGCTTGCAATTGAACCGCGACACCCGCGGTGCCAGCACCACTGCCGTGTAATTGGTCAGCTGCGACAGCACGTTCGCCGTATGATTGACGGCTGTGTCGATTTCCTGACCCGCCTGCAGATAGCCCCGATGGATATCCCGGCGCATCGTCTCCGCCAGCTTTTTGATCTGCATGATTTCGTCCACATAATAGCGGTAAGCTTTTTGTGTCGGAATTCTGCCGGAGGAGGTGTGTGGCTGCATCAGATAACCCATTTCTTCCAAATCAGACATTTCATTCCGGATCGTCGCCGGGCTGACACCTAAATCGTACCGCCGCGACAGCGTTCTGGACCCGACCGGCTCGGCCGTGCTGATGTAATCTCTGATTACGGCTTCCAGAATTTTTTTCTTTCTCGGTTTTATGATACTCACCACCTTATTTATTAGCACTCTTTTTATTTGAGTGCTAACATCTTGAATATAATATAGCACCGCCTTTTCAAATTGTCAATAACAATTCAAATTCAATTTTCACTTTTTGAAAATTTTCAGACGTTTTTAAGTTGATGCTTTTTTCACACAAAAGCCATGAAAACCTGATTGGCCAAGTCCAGCCCGCGAACTGTCAGTTTGATCCGGGTGTCCGCCCGCTGGATGAGTCCTTCTCTTATTAAGGAAGGGATTTCGTCAGCATAACGCGTCTCAAAAGATTCCCCGAACGTGTTCTGAAAATCTCTGTCGTCGACTCCGCAGGTTTTGCGAAGGCCCAGAAACATAAAGTCGCCCTCAGCCTCCCGCTTGGAGAGCGGATGATTTTCGGTGCGCGTGACCGGATTTTTCAGATAGGCCTCAAAATCCGGCGTCGTCGTCCATCGCCGAAAGGCGCCGTCAGCATCTGTGGTGCGCTTTTCTAATAATAATGATGCGGCGCCGAGACCAAAGCCGGCGTAGGGCGTTAAGTCCCAATAGCCGGAATTGTGGCGGCTGAAACAGCCCGGCCGCGCGAAATTGGAGATCTCGTACTGTGCAAACCCATTTTCCCCAAGGCGTTCGCAGATTCGGTGGTACATCGCGCGCTCGATCTTTTCACTCGGAAGACTGAGCCTGCCTTCGCGCTGCCATTTTTCAAAGACGGTTCCGGGCTCGACGATCAAACTGTAGCAGGAAACGTGGGTGACCGGCGGAAAATGCGACAGCCGATCGATGGTCGCGTCCACATCGGCAAGGGTCTGGCCTGGCAGGCCAAAGATCAAATCGACGGAGATATTGTCAAAGCCGGCCGCTGCGGCATCCTCCAAAGTTTGAAGGGCATCGGCTGCGTAGTACGGGCGGCCGACAATTTGAAGCAGGCGGTCATTAAAGCTCTGCACCCCCACTGACAATCGGTTAAAGCCTAATTTTCTGTAATACTGAAGCTGATTTTTATCCACCGTCTTCGGATTGACTTCGATAGTTTTCTCGAAGGCTGCCGTTGGAAAATCAAAGCCGAATTTTTTTTCTAAAGCGGCAATCGTTTCAGCCAGATAGGCCGGGGCAACCGCCGACGGCGTGCCGCCGCCGAAATAAACCGAGCGGATAGGCTGTAGACCACCGTTAAAGGCAGCGATTTCTCTTTTGAGCGCCTCGAAATACTGCGCAACGCGGTTGCCGTCGCGCTCCGGCCAGGATACAAAGTCGCAATACCGGCATTTGGACCGGCAGAACGGAATGTGAACATAAATTTCTAATGCCTGATGCATATTGTTATCTCTTTCTGTGATTTTTTGCATGTTTATCCATTATTTTCGCAATTTTATAAAATTCTCTTGATTTTATTCTAACTTGCTTTATAATTAAAAGTAAAATAAATAATTCCTTAAGGAAGGAGATTTTTTCAGTCATGAAAAAGAAAATCATCGCATTTGTTTTAGCGCTTACCCTCGTGAGCGTCGCAGGATTGGCTGCCGGCTGCGGCTCCAAAAATTCCGACCCACTGGCGGACGGCGTTTTAAAGATCGGGACAAATGCTGAGTACACCCCAATGGAATACAAAAACAAAGACAACAAGCTGGTCGGCTTCGACATCGACTTTGGGAATGCCTTGGCTAAAGAACTGAGCACAAAGGATAAGAAGATCAAAGCTTCCTGGAAAGACACCAGCTTCGACGGCATCTTCAACGGATTGAATTCCGGTCAGTACGATTGTATCATTGCCGGCGTCAGCAATACAAGCAAACGCCAGAAATCATTCGCTATGAGTGATTCTTATCTCGGCAACGGGATCGTCATCGTTTCCAGAACCAACGGCACACAGGCTTCAAAAGCTGAACAGCTCAACGGCCAGAAAGTCGGCCTCCAACTCGAAACCACCGCGGACTACGCCGCTAAAGCCATGAAGAAAAAAGGCAACACGATGAATTTGAAGGAATTCGATTCGATGGTCGACGCCTTTACCGCTCTGGAAAGCGGCCAGATCGACTACATCATGACGGACAAACCAGTTGCAGATTTCTACACTTCAAAGAAACCTAGCATCTACAAGGTCAGCTCCGACGTGCTCTCCAACGAACCGATTGCTGTGGTCTGCCGCAAAAATGACAAAGAACTGCGCGACAAGATCAATACCGCGATCAAAGACATGAAGAAAGACGGCACCTTCGGCAAACTGACGAAGAAATGGTTCGGCGAAGATCTGACAAATGCGAAAATCGACGACGTCATCAAGACCATCGATTAATTGCAATCTCAGCTTAAAATCAAAAACCGCTTGTGGAAAAATCCACAAGCGGTTTTTTAATGCGATACAAATGATTTTAACGGATGAAATGGGTGTAGGTTCCCTTTTCGATTTCAGGTTCTTTCACGCCGGCCTTTTTCGCGGCTGCAACGGATTTTAAAAACCACGCCATATTTCTGGCAAGGTTGCGCATGGTCTGAAGCCCCTCTGCATCCTGTTCGACGTGCTCGGGCTTAAAGCCGTGCACCTCGTTCCAATACGTCGAACAAACGATGAACATATTGGCCAGGCCGTAGTATTTGTTCATCTGGTCGAGTGCTGCCACATCCCCAGCCCGGCGGCAGGACACGACCGACGCCACCGGCTTGTGGGCGAATATCTCAGATCCGGCGTTCATATTGGAGTAAAACACCCGGTCCATAAAGGCGCTCATCTGTCCGGCCGACGACGCGTAATACGTCGGTGCGCCGAAAACAAAGCCATCGTAAAATTTCGCGATGTTAGAGAATTGATTCACCACGTCGTCAAAAATACACTTTTTCTTTTTAAGACACATGTTGCACGCCACACACCCGCGAATTGGATCATTTTCAATCCAAAAAATATCCGCATCGACGCCTTCTTTTTCCAGCTGCGTTTTGATTTCCCTGAGCGCGCGGTCGGTACAGCCGTGCTGGTGCGGGCTCCCGTTAACAAGTAAGACTTTCATCGATTCTTCCCCTTCTGTATTTATATGTAACTGTTTTAATTTTACGGCCGGAATCCTTCATTGTAAATGCAAAATTATGAGCTTTAAGGACAGATTATCCGGTGGTCTTTATTCATTCTGACGTGCACGTCGGCGAGCTGCCCGGCTAACCTTCGGTTGTGGGTCGAAATGATGATCAGTTTTCCTGTGGATTTTAATGCGCGGATAAAATCCGTGATCCAGCACTGTCCGTCTTCATCGAGCCCGCTCAACGGCTCGTCGAACATCAGAATCGGCGGATCCATTGCGAGCACGGCCGCGAGCGCTACGCGTTTCTTTTCGCCGCCGCTTAAATTGTAGGGCGTGCGCTTTCTCAGAGACGCTAAATTCAACTGGCGGATGTATTTTTCAACGCGTTCTTCAATTTCCCCCTCAGGCAGTCCCAGCTGGAAAAGGCCAAAGGCAATTTCATCCTCGACACTTTTACAAAAGAGCTGCACCTCGGCATTCTGAAAGACGTAGCCGATTTTCGCGTGGAAGGCCTTAGCGAAAGTATCGTCGCGAAGACGTTTTTCGGTGATGGCGTCGCTGTCCAATACGTACCGCCCCCTTGCCGGAAAGGCGAGGCCGTTCAAAATCCTAAACAAGGTGGACTTGCCGCACCCGTTGGGCCCTTCAAGGCAGTAGCAGCGCCCCATTTCAAAGGTGTAGGTAATGTCCCGAAGGGCCGGGATCCCCTGATAATCGTAATCGATATGTTCGAGCTGAATCATGTCGTCTCCCTTTTTAAATTTTACTTTGTCAAAATAAAAAACGCGATCATTGCGGCGTAGACCCCCAGAAAAAGCCCATCCCGCCAGGTCAAGCCGTGCTGATGATAGCTGCGGTACTGCCCGTTAAAGCAGCGGCAGGCCATCGCCTCTTCTGTTGCCTCCGCCATTTGACGGGATTTTAAAAACGTCGTGCCGAGAATGCCGTCAACTTTTGCATTCTTCCAACTGGTTTTGCCGACACTTCTGAGCATGACGGCTTCCAGCAATTTGCCACTGTAGTCGCCGAGGATCATCAAAAATCGCATCGTCATGTCGAGAATCAAAACGAACACCGCCATGCCCTTGAAGGCGCTGAAGGCCGCTGTCACTTCCCGCCAGTCGAGGCCTTCATTCATGACAGCGAGCACCATCACCGATTCAAGCACCTTCATCGTGACCGTGAGCATCGTCCGCGGATGGCCAAGGAAAACGGCGGGCAGCATGATCAGCGCCGAAAAAATCACCGGCAAAATCAAAGCCTTTATCACCCGAAGGATGGATGCAGGCGGCATCATCGCCAGCCGCAGCAGTTCAACTGCGATGACGGTGATGACGTATACCGCGTTTTGCGAGAGTGCACAGAGCAAAATGCAAAGAACCGCCGCGCCGACCCGCAGAGCCGGTGCGACGGGACTGGGCTTGCGGCTGGCGTTTTCGCGATCGCTTCTCAGAAGCCGTCCTGTCATCTCCATGACTTTTAGATTAAGTCTCATATTTTAATCGAATCTCTTTCTGTATGATGATTTTCTTTCACGCCTGATCAGTCTTCGACCGGTTCCCTGCCCCGTAGCCAATCAATTTAAAGAGGATGATCAGCAGCGCGGCGCCGACGGCGGCGGAAAGGATATATCCGAACCATTCCGGCAGCCCTGAAAATGAGTAGTCCGGCAACAGTGCAGTGTAATGAAAGCCATGGGCCATGCCCTTTGGCGTGTAGCCGGCGCCGGTGGCCGCAATTTCGTCTGCGCCCCATTCACCCCAAGCTGTTCCCGCGGCAAAAAGCCCAATGGGGGTCGCAGCGATGAGCACACCTAAGAGGATTTTGAGCGGGGGCGAAGTTTGGATTTGCGCTGTCGAGACGCTGAGCTCCGGCGCTGCCCTGCGGACGAAAGCCAGAACCGCGACAGTGAAGATCACTTCCGCCAATCCAAAGAGAGTGAGGTGGCCGATCATCATAGCCGGAATAGAAACGTTCAGGCCGTAGGGGCAGTACAGCGCGCTCCCCGCGGCGTCCCGAAACAACATCGGCTGAATGCCAAATTCAATCGCCGTGCAAAGGGCCGCCCCGTTGATGCCGAGGTAGCCGCCTATGCCGGCGCCGATGTATTCCCGTGTGTCTTTCTGATGGCTGCCGGCAATGAGCTTATAAACCGCGTAACCGACAAAAGGCAGGACAAAAGCCATATTAAAACAATTCGCGCCGAATGCCAGGATCCCGCCGTCCCCGAAAATCAGCGCCTGAAGCAGCAAGGCGACACTTACCGAAAGACACGCGGCGTAGGGCCCTAGAAGAATGGCAATCAGCGAACCGCCGACAGCGTGGCCGGTGGTCCCGCCCGGGATGGGCACGTTGAACATCATCGCCAGAAACGAAAAAGCGGCGGCGACGCCCATCATCACAATTTTGGCTTTAGGCATCTCTTTTTTGATCTTATTAATTGAGGCTGCCCATACCGGCACCATGGCAGCGGCCATCACGCCACAGGTTTGCGGGCTGAGGTAATTGTCGGGGATATGCATTGGTAAACTCCTTGTCTTTTTTATTCATGAATTCCAGTATAACAAAAGATTTAAATAAGTTATAATTTTATTGATTAAAAGAAACAATAATAAAGAAGGAGATGCGATTATGAATATTCTCGTTATCGACGGACAAGGTGGCCAGATCGGCGCCCGCCTCATCGCAGCGTTAAAGGATCAAACCGAAGGGCACACCGTCGTCGCTGTCGGCACCAACAGCATCGCAACCCAGGCCATGATCAAGGCCGGCGCCGCCCGAGGGGCGACCGGCGAAAATCCTGCCGTCGTTCTGTCTGCCCGCGCCGACATCATCGCCGGCCCGCTGGGAATTATCGCGGCCAACGCCCTGCTCGGCGAAATCACTCCGAAAATCGCCATGGCCGTCTCAGAAAGTTCTGCCGAAAAAGTATTAATTCCGGTGAACCGCTGCGGCATTCAAATCGCCGGCGCGGCCCACAGCTCCATGAAAGACGACATCCGCGACGCGGCCCGCATCATTACCGCGTTGATCAAGCGATAAAAAGGCCGCAAAGATCTCAACGATCTTTGCGGCCTTCCTGGCTCTTTACCGAGACCGGCTATTCGTAGGCGGTCCCTGCGCTTCGTGCGCGTACCATTATTTATTAGCTTATTTCGCTTCTGCTGCCACGCGTGCGGACTGGATTAAATACGAGATGGATGTCGCACCCGGATCCTGATGACCGATGGAGCGTTCGCCTAAATATCTCGCGCGGCCCTTTGTTGCGATGATGCCTTTGGTGTATTCCACACCCTTCCAGGCAGCATCTTCCGCGTCGGCAAAAGCGTCCGCGACGGATTTGCCGTCTGCAATAGCCTTGTCGTACGCTTCTTTAGCCGGGCAAATGGCGTCGAGCATGGTCTTTTCGCCTGTCGTCGATTTGCCAGCCTTTTCAATGCTCGCAATTGCCGCGCCAATCATTTCACTGATGTCTTCCGGGCTCAGTTCTTCTTTGCCCTTGGCCTTTGCGCTGGCTTTCACAAAAGCCATGCCGTACAGCGGGCCGGAAGCGCCGCCAACTTTTGACATCAATGTCATCCCGACGGTTTTCACAATATCCGCGATGGTCTTGTCCTGCACACTCGGGATCTTTTCCATGACGGCTTTCATCCCGCGGTTCATGTTGATACCGTGGTCGCCGTCGCCGATGGCCTGGTCAAGATCAGTCAATGCCTGATGATGTTCTTCGATGCGTTTGTCAAATTCATCAATGAATCTCAATACATCTGCTTTAGTTGCTGCCATAAGATTTCCTCTTTTCGTCAGATATTTTCAAAAAGAATGACAGGCACGAATGCCTGTCAATTCTCTCTATTTCATTGTGCCTTCAATAACGAGACGATTAGTCCTGCGTGAATGCGACGGTATCAGCCGGTGCGTTGAGCAGTTCTTTCATTTCGTCGTCGAGTTTCAGCAGAGAAATGGAAGCCCCTGCCATGTCGATGGAGGTCATGATGTTGCCGACGAAAGTCTTCGCAATTTTGATGCCTTTTTCGGTCAGCACATCGTGAACGCGTTTGTTCATTAAGTAGAGTTCCATCAGCGGGGTTGCGCCAGAACCGTTGACCATCACGGCAACTTCAGCGCCTTCGAAATCGACGTCGTCGCCTAAGATGTGGCTTAACAATTCGTCAACGATCGCGTTAGCTGGCTGCAGTTTTTCGCGGCTGATCCCCGGTTCGCCGTGGATCCCGATCCCGATTTCCATTTCGTCGTCGGCCAATTCAAAGCCCGGCTTCCCAGCTGCTGGAATGGTGGACGGTTTCAGAGCAGCGCCCATCGTTCTTGTATTGGCAATGACTTTTTCTGCAACGGCTTTAACTTCAGCTAAGCTTGCGCCTGCTTCAGCTTTTGCGCCGGCAATTTTGTGAACAAAAATCGTACCTGCAACACCGCGGCGGTCTTCTTTATTGTCGACTGCAACGTCGTCGTTGGTAATGACTTCTTCAACTTCGATGTCGTCTGCCATATCAGCAGCCATTTCGAAGTTCATAACATCGCCTGAATAATTCTTAACGACCATCAAGACGCCCTTGCCTGCATCTGCTGCGTTAATGGCTTCGAGAATCTGGTCTGGTGCTGGTGAGGTATAGATTGCCCCTGGAACAGCTGCATCCAGCATGCCCTTGCCGACGAAGCCAGCGTGTGCCGGTTCATGGCCGGAGCCGCCGCCTGAGATAATGGCAACTTTTCCTTCTTTTTTCTGGGTTCTGACAATAACGTCTGTTCCTTCTAAGCGTTCAACCTTGTCAGGATGGGCATAGCACATACCTTCAAGCATTTCATTTTCGACATCTTCAACAGCGTTAATAAATTTTTTCATTTGAATAACCCTCCTCAAGAGTAGTTCATTTTTTTATATTATAGCATGAAAACTATTAAATAAAAATAAATTTTATCGAAATTTCTTTCTATTTTTGGAAAACGATTGCGCCTTTTTTTCAATAATACGCTATTTTGTATAGAAAGCAATACGGCGCAGCACCTCGCGGTCGCAGGTGTACGGCACTTTTTTCAGCTTGTCCGGTTTGCCAGCCAGCACGTCGACGGCATACTCGAGATCTGCATCTGCCAGCTTGTCGCTGCCGCAGAGGGCTTCGTAAAAGTTTTGATAATCGTCGACAGAATCAAATCCCGCGAGCGTGAGGGCCTCTTCCCGATCCGCCGCGTCCGCTTCGGCGAGATACCCGGCCTGAAAATAACCGACGGCTTTGCCGTGGGGCATGTGCTGGTTGTACGTCACTGGATAAGAAAGACCGTGGGGCACGGTCGTTCCGACCTGGGCAATGGACATCCCCGCTAGACTCGACGCGTTCATCAGATTCGCAAAGTCTTCATCCGTGGCTTGCCGTTCGCCAAGGAGCACCGCTTTGCTCCGTTTCCAAACCCTGAGACCCTCTGCCACACACATATGGGTGTAATCGTCGGCGTCGATGTTAATGAGAGCTTCCCATAAATGGGCCAGCGCGTCAATCGCCGTGTTGTGCAGCACCGAAGCCGGCGCGCTCTTTAAATATTTGCCGTCGATAAGGGCGTAGTCCGCGAAAATTTTGTGCGGAATCGAGCCTTTCGTCTTCTCCGCGTGAATGGTCAGCACCGAAACCGGCGTCACTTCTGAACCGGTGCCGCAGGTTGTGGGCACTTCGACAATCGGCAGCGTCGAGCTGTCCGCGCCTTTCTGATACAGGTAGCTGCGGTCTTGATCCTGATGCTTAATCATTAACGCGATGGCTTTCGCCGCGTCGAGCGGAGAGCCGCCGCCGATGCCGATGACAAAATCGACGCCGTTTTCAACTCCGAAGTCTCTGGCTTTCATGACGGTCTCGATCGACGGATTCTGTTCCACTTCATCGAAAAGCACGTGGGCAATTTTTGCCCTATCCAACGCCTGGCACACATCCGCATAAGCGCCATTGGCTTTTGCAGAATGTCTTCCCGTGACAATCAGCGCGCGGCTGCCGAGGGCCGCAATCTCCGCACTGTGGCGCGCCACGCAGTCCGATTCCTGATACAATTTGGTCGGCATGAAGAATTTCATCACTGTTCCTCCTTATATGATATGGGTTCAAATGTCATCACAAATTAACTTTACCGTTAGTTTACCACAGATGCCGCGCTGCCGCTCAGCGAATGTTTTAGAAAAGTGCTTTGATCATGCATTCTGTTAAAATACACCAAATCTTTACTGAAAGTTAATGAAAATTTATTTCAATATTTTTAGTGTAAACCCTTTACACAAAAAATAAATTATGCTATTATGAACACATCGAAGAGATGTAATCAATACAACAATCATTAACAGAATATTAGCAGGAGAACATGGAGAAGCGCAAAAGATCAACAATTTAATCGTTGCAAAAAGGCTATTTATGTTCTTTTTTTGTGCCGTCAAATGAATTCAACCGGCACACTTCGATCGATTTAATCGCACTGCTCAGCAGTGTATTAAATAAAAACATTTATAAACGAGGGGGTTTATATTATGGCAAAATATGTTATGGCTTGTGACGCTGGTACCACCAGTTCCCGTGCCATTCTGTTTAATCACGATGGTGAAATCGTTTCGGTTGCACAGCACGAATTCCCGCAGATTTATCCGCATCCAGGCTGGGTAGAACATGACCCGATGCAGATCTGGGCGACACAGAACGCGGTTTGCGCTGAAGCAATGGCGAAAGTCAACGCGACAGCAGCTGACGTCGCAGCAATCGGGATCACCAACCAGCGTGAAACCACCATTGTCTGGGACCGCAAGACCGGCGAACCGGTTTACAACGCAATCGTATGGCAGTGCCGTCGTACCGCCAGCTACGCAGACCGTTTCAATGCGATTCCTGGATTTGCTGATTACGTACAGAAAAATACCGGTTTGATTCTTGACCCGTATTTCTCATCCACTAAACTGTTATGGATCCTCGATCACGTCGACGGCGTCCGCGAAAGAGCTGAAAAAGGCGAACTCGCATTTGGGACAGTCGACTGCTGGTTGCTCTGGAAATTAACAGAAGGCCGCGTCCACGCAACAGACTACTCCAACGCATCCAGAACCATGTTGTTCAACATCAACACCCTGGATTGGGATGACAAACTGTGCGAAACCTTCGAATGCCCGAAATCATTATTGCCGAAGGTTCAGCCATCATCCAGCAAATTCGGTGTCACCACATTATTCGGCGGCGGCGAAATCCCAATCACCGGTATCGCAGGTGACCAGCAGTCCGCTCTGTTCGGCCAGGCTTGCTTCAAACCAGGTATGGCAAAGAACACTTACGGAACCGGCTGCTTCATGCTGATGAATACTGGCGAAAAACCAGTTAAATCTGAAAACGGCTTGTTGACCACCATCGCTTGGGGGATCAATGGTAAAGTCAACTACGCTCTCGAAGGTTCTATCTTCGTCGCTGGTGCTGCTATCCAGTGGCTGCGTGACGAACTGCGCATGGTCGACACTTCACCAGACTCCGAACACTTCGCGAAGAAAGTCGCTGACACCAACGGTGTTTACGTCGTTCCTGCCTTCACAGGCCTTGGCGCACCGCGCTGGGATCCGTACGCACGCGGCTGCATTGTCGGCTTGACCCGTGGCGCGAACAAGAACCACATCATTCGCGCGACCCTCGAATCTCTCGCTTATCAGACAAGAGATATCCTCGACGCGATGGAAAAAGACTCCGGTATCGCTCTGCAGTCACTCAAAGTTGACGGCGGCGCTTCCAACAATAACTTCTTGATGCAGTTCCAGGCTGATATCCTCGGCTGCCCGGTTGACCGTCCATCAGTTGTTGAAACAACGGCTGAAGGTGCTTCCTACCTCGCAGGTCTGGAAGTCGGTTTCTGGGATGACTTACAAGACGTCGTCGATCACTGGCAGATTGACCGCACCTTCGAACCAATGATGGATGCGGAAACCCGTGCAAAACTGTACAAAGGCTGGACAAAGGCTGTTGGCCGTTCAGAACACTGGGTCGATCCTGACGAAGCCGAAGAATAATTAACGCTTCATTTTAGAACTTCATTTTCAATTTTGTTTTAAACTCTCCGATGATCCCGTATCGTCGGAGAGTTATTCCGTGATTTTATCGCGTTTGTCTTTTTAATCTGAAGGGGGGATCAATGACTACAAAGAAATGTCTGCATTTATTGGAAAAAAATCCGATTATCGCGGCGATCCGCGATCCAAAGGACATTTATGACGCTGTCGCCTCTCCCTGCCAAATTGTCTTTCTTCTGACAGGCAATATTTACAATCTCAAAACAATGATTGACTACATCAATGTCGCTGGCAAATACGCTTTCGTGCATTTGGATCTCTTAAAAGGCTACGGACAAGACCATTATTTTGTCAAATACCTCAAAGAAGAACTGCACCCCACCGGTGTGATCTCAACGCGAAATTCGCTCATTACCATCGCTAAGCGTGAAAATTTGATGACCATTCAACGTTTATTTCTTCTTGATTCATCAGCAATGGATGTCACCATCAACGCTGCCAGAAAAATTAAACCCGACGCAGTCGAAGTGCTTCCCGGGCTGGTGTCCAAAGTCATCCGCAAAGTCAATGCGGAATTATCCATTCCGATTATTACTGGCGGATTCATTGAAACCGAAGAAGAAGTGAAGAGTTGTATCCAAGCAGGTTCGATTTCTTCCAGCACTTCTTACAAGCCTTTATGGGAAAAATTTGATGCCGTCAAAATTTTTCGAGAAAATTTTGTCAAACAGAACGATTCTGTGTTAAAATAAAGACAAACATAATTAAAACTAAATGATTATGGCAATGGAGAGCCGCACAACTTTAAATGATGTCACGCACTGTCATCGTTTTTTCGTTTGTGTGGTTTTTTATTTGTACAAATTTATCATTCATCAAGGAGGATTTTATTATGTATGATATCGCTATAATAGGTGCCGGTATTGCCGGATCCTACGTAGCACGGGAGCTCTCCCGTTATCAGCTGAACGTCGTATTACTTGACGGCGAAAATGATGTCGCAAACCAGATCACAAAAGCGAACTCCGCTATTGTCCACGCTGGCTACGATGCTGTGCCAGGCAAGAAAAAAGGCCTGTTCAACGCACCGGGTAACATCATGTACGAAAAAGTCTGCAGAGACTTAGGGGTTCCATTCAAACGCACCGGATCACTGGTCGTCGCGCACACTGAACGCGAAATGATGACACTGCAGCGCCTGTATCAGCGCGGGGTCATGAACGGTGTACCTGATATGCGGATCATTTTCGAAGACGAAGTCCACGAAATGGAAGAAAACCTCGCACCAGATATCTGCGGTGCTCTGTACGCAGGCACAGCCGGTCTGGTTTCTCCATACGAACTGGGCATCAAGGTTGCAGAAAATGCTGTTGACAACGGCGTTGAATTAAAATTGAACCACCTGGTCACCAATATTGCCAAAAAAGATGACGGAACGTTCAAAATCGAAACGACTCAGGAAGACATCGAAGCCAAATACGTCGTCAACGCTGCCGGCGTTTACGCTGATGATATTTACAAGATGGTCGGCGATCCGTACTTCAAGATTCTTGCTCGCCGCGGTGTGTACTTCATCTTTGATAAAGAAATCGGCGACTTGGTCCACAACGTCATCTTCCCGTGCCCGACCAAAAACGGGAAAGGGATTTTGGTCTCCCCGACTGTCCACGGCAACCTGTTGATTGGGCCGGACGCGATGCCAGTTGAAAAGGGCGACATCGACACGACTCAGGATCGTCTGGACTACATCAAAGAAAACGCGTTAAAGAACTGTCCAGAACTCGAACACTACTTCAACAAGATCATTCGTTCCTACGCCGGCACCCGTAACACCCCTGTTGCCGACACTTACACCACCACCAGCGGTGACTTCATCATCGAAGAATCGCCGGTTAAGAACTTCGTCAACTTCGCTGGCTACGAATCCCCGGGTCTGACTTCAGCTCCGGCATCCGCAACCTACTGCGTTGAAGATATCATCCTGCCGATGCTCGAAAGAGACGGCGTCCACGTTGAAGAAAAAGAAGACTTCAATCCGAAGACACGTCCGCACATCATCTTCAACGAACTCAGCGACGAAGAAAAGAAAGCAGCCATCGAAAAGGATCCGAGATACGGCAAGATCATCTGCCGCTGCGAATCCATCACAGAAGCTGAAATCGTCGACGTCATCAATCGTAACGTCGGTGCGACAACGGTCCGTGGCGTCACCAAACGCTGCCGTCCAGGTGCTGGCCGCTGCCAAGGCGGTTTCTGCCAGCCAAGAGTTGTTGAAATCTTAGCCCGTGAACTCGGCTGCGACATGGAAGACATCATGTACGATGCTAAGGATAAAGGCTACATCCTCAGCGGCAAAACGAAGAATCAGTAAGGGGAGGTTTTTTCACGATGTATGATATTATTGTAATCGGAGGCGGCCCTGCTGGATTAGCCGCCGCTGTTGAAGCCAAAAAAGAAGGCGTCGATAACATTTTAATCCTCGAAAGAGACCGCGAACTCGGCGGGATCTTAAACCAGTGCATCCACAATGGTTTTGGGCTGCACACCTTTAAAGAACAGTTAACCGGTCCGGAATACGCAGGCCGTTACATCGACATGGCGATGGACCTGAAGATTCCGTACAAACTGAACACGATGGTGCTCGACCTCGAAAGAAAAGACGACGACACCAAAATCGTTCATGCAATTAACGAAGAAGATGGCTACATGGCACTGGAAGCCAAGGCTGTCATCCTGACCATGGGCTGCCGCGAAAGAACCGCCGGCGCCATCGGTATTCCGGGATTTAGACCGGCTGGTGTCTTCACTGCTGGGACTGCACAGCGCTTCATCAATATGGAAGGTTATATGACCGGTAAAGAAGTCGTCATCCTCGGCTCCGGTGATATCGGACTGATCATGGCCCGCCGTATGACCCTCGAAGGCGCACACGTCAAATGCGTGGCTGAAATCATGCCGTACTCCAACGGCCTGACCCGTAACATCGTACAGTGCCTCAACGACTTCGATATTCCATTGAAGCTGTCCCACACCATCACCTTCATTCACGGCAAAGATCGTGTTGAAGCCGTCGATATTACCCAGGTTGACGAACACCTCAAACCGATCCCGGGCACCACAGAAACCGTGCCTTGTGACACGCTGCTGCTCTCTGTCGGCTTGATTCCTGAAAATGAAATCTCCCGCGGCGCTGGCGTTGAAATTGACCGCAGAACCCAGGGTCCGTCGATCTCCGAACTCTGCGAAACCAACCTGCCAGGTGTCTTCGCAGCCGGCAACGTTGTCCACGTTCACGACTTGGTCGACTTCGTTTCTCAGGAAGCGGCTCTGGCCGGCAAGGGCGCTGCCCGCTACGTCAAAGGCCATCTGGAAGAAGACATCAACTTCACGACGGTTAATGGCGACGGTATCGGCAACGTCGTGCCCGAAAAGATCACGGTTGCGAACCTCGACGATTCGGTTAACTGCTACATGCGCGTCCGCGCGGTCAGCACCGATACGGTCATTAACTGCTACATCGGCGACGAAAAGATCGCGACCAAGAAAGCGCAGAAATTCGTTCCGGCCGAAATGGTCAACTTCAAAATCAAGAAATCTGTCCTTGAAAAATACGGCGATGGTGAATTGAAATTCGTCGTTGAACCGAAGGAGGCATAAACATCATGAAAAAAGAAATGGTCTGCATCAGCTGCCCGATGGGCTGCCACCTGACCGTTGAAGGTGAAGGTGACAACTGGACTGTCACGGGCAACAACTGCAAAAACGGTGAAAGATACGGTATCCAGGAAATGACGGATCCCCGTCGTATCCTGCCGACAACCGTCGTCATTAAAGGCGCGATGATTTCCCGCCTGCCGGTTAAAACCGCTCAGGAAATTCCAAAGGGCAAACTCTTCGACGCCATGGACGCACTCTCAAAGGTTGTCGTCAACGCGCCGGTCAAGGTCGGCGATGTGGTGCTCAAAGATGTCTGCGGCACCGGCATCGACGTGATCGCCACCAAAACCATGCCAGCTGTTTAAATCAAATCCTCGTTGATACAAATACAGTTCAAACGCCCGAAGCAAAAGCTTCGGGCGTTTTTTTTACTTCTCTTTCTTTTTTCTCATTCTTTCTTCACCCATTATCTAAAAAAATAACAGCGGCCGCCGCCATTGATCATCCCGATCAATGGCGGCGGCCGCTGTCTAAAGATTTCGTTTTAATTTAATTTCGTCCCTTGCCCGTAAAGGTCAGATCCGGATAATAAGTCCGCGCATCAACCTGGGCATTATTGACAAAGAAGTCGTAATGGAGATGAGGCCCCGTCGAATGGCCTGTAGAGCCGCTCAGCGCGACGACATCGCCTTTCTTGACCTGCTGCCCCACCGTGCATTTAATACTGCTCAAATGGCCGTATCCGGAGCCATAGGAGGTGCCGTCGGAGCCGGTGCCGTAATCGATCGCGACGAAATTGCCGTAGCCGCCGGCTGCCCCCGCGTAGACGACGATGCCGTCTGCAATGGCCATGACCGGCGTACCCGTCGCCACCGGCACGTCGACCCCTTTGTGATTGGTGGAACCGATCCCGCCCGGGGACGCCCGGCCGCCGAAGCCGCTGCTGATGTTCAGCGCGTTGGCCGTATGCAAATCGATCGGCCAGATATAATCGTTCTTCCAGGTGCCGCTGCCGAAGGTCAAATGCATCGAGTTGGCCGCCGAATTTTCAGCGTTGTACTCGCTGGCAAGTTTTTTATACTGTTCTTCCTGGGCTTTTTTCAGGGTCTGAAGTTCCTGCTGGGCCTTTTGAATTTCGCCCTTGGTCGCGTTGATTTGATTCTGTTGATTCTGCAGGGTGTCGATCATGTTGCGGTCCGACTGGAGCACCGTGCGCATGCTGGTCAATCGCGAGATCATCTCGGTAATGTCCTTGGACGAGAATAAGACCTCAAGATAGCCCGAATTGCCCACCATGTACATGGCGCGGGCCCGCTTCTGAAAGGCCGCGAGGGAATCGTTGTAGGCCTGCTGATTCTCGGACAGCTGGGCATCAAGAGCCGCCATTTTCTTCTGATTGTCCGCCATCTGCTGGTCGGTCTTCTGCATTTGCGCCTGCACATTGTCGAGCTGCTCTTTGGTGGCCGCCTGCACCGGATAATGAAAGCCGAATCCCATAACGAAAAGAAGGCCTGCTGACACAAGGCAGGCCAAAATTCGGATTCGTTTTGCTGGTTTGGTTGTACTCAAAATGAATCTCCCATTTCTAAAGGATACTGCGGTTTACGCTTCGAGGTATTTCCGCATCGAAAAGACAGACCCGAGAGAGCCGATCGCAATGCCGTACACGAGACAGAAAGCCAGAAGCGGTCCGAACATCGACGAGAAGGACACGACCCCCGCGTCCATCGGCATCGACACCGCGTGCATGATGTAATTTGAAATACCGGTGTAGCCGAAACCGATGATCGCCAGCGCAATCACCGCGCCGAGGGCGCCGAGGAAAGCCCCTTCAAGGATGAAAGGCGCCCGGATATACCAGTCGGTGGCCCCGACGTAGCGCATCACGCGGATTTCCTTGCGCCGCGCAAAGCACGTCAGCTTGATGGTGTTGTAGACGATAAACAGCGACACCACCGATAAGATGACGATCAAAACGGCGCTGAAGATATTACTGAAATGGCTAAAGGAAATCAGCGCGTTGACGTATTCTTCCCCGTACTTGACGTCGGTCACGCCGTAGCTGTTGAGGTCGAGGGCGTACTTGCGCACCGCGGCAATATGGTTCGCGTTGTCGATTTTCACGTTGTAGGACGCCGGCATCGGGTTGTTGCTGCTGTTGTAGCCGCTCAACAGACCCGAATAGCTTTTCAGGCTCTTCGAAAAATCAGACAATGCCTTATCCGCCGAGACGTATTTCGTGCTGACCACGTGCGGATTTTCCTTGAGCTTTGCATTCAAAATGTTGAGCTGATCCTGAGACAAGTTGTTCTGAACGTAAACCTTCAATTCCATCTTCGATTCCACTTGTTGGGTCACGCTCTGGACATTGGCCGAAAAAATGACAAAAATACCCAAAATGATCAAGGCCGCAACAATCGAAAGAATGGAGGCAGCGCTCATCAGCGAATTGCGCCGGAGGCTCCCCCGCGTTTCCTTGAGAATGCTTTTCACATAAGCCGACGTGCTGCCGTCATGGGTTCGAAATTGATTTTTATCTTTAGACAATTGATTCCTCGCTGTTCTAGCGGTAATTCACTTCCGTTAAATTTATAAAAATTGTACCATAGAGGCCATTTTTTTTCAATAAAAGCTTAAATGGTCCTGGTGCTCTCCCCCATAGAACTATGCTATAATATTTTTAATGTAAATGTAAAGGAGACGTTCAAATGAAGCATGCCAAAAAGGCGGCGCGCCGCAAAATCCTCGCGCTCAGAGACGCCGCTCACGATCCTGCAGCCGATGCGGCAATGATCCAGACCCTGACGGCGCTCGACGCCTACCAAAAGGCCAAAACACTGGCTTGTTACGTCAGCTACGGCTCAGAAGTGGACACCCACCCGCTGATCGCGCGGGCGCTGGCCGACGGCAAGGCCGTCGCAGTGCCCTATTGCGTGATGAAAACCCACGAGATGAAAATGCTGACCCTTTCCCATTTCCCAGACGATCTCAAGCCCGGGACCATGGGCATTCTCGAACCCGACCCGGCTATTTGTCCAGAAATGACGCCGGACGCCATCGACTTGTTGATTGTCCCCGGTGTCGGCTTCACCGAGGGCGGCGAACGGCTGGGTTACGGCGGCGGCTTTTACGACCGCTATCTGCTGAGGCTTCGGCCCGATGCGACGCGTATTGCCCTCGTCCCTGAATGTCTCCTTTTCGACGCGCTGCCCACCGAGGACCACGATCAACGGGTTCCCGTCATCATCACAGAGCGCCGCATCATCGACTGTTATCACACCGACCCATCACATGAAACCGCCATAAAACAAGAAAGAGAGGCAAATTATGACGCCTGAAGAAGCAAAGGCCTATATTCAATCCCGGGGGGTATTCGGAAGTGTCCTCGGGCTCGACACCATCGGCGCAATCATGGCCGAACTGAATCATCCGGAACGTTCCATCAAATGCATTCACATCGCCGGCACCAACGGCAAAGGCTCCACCGCCCACATGATTTCCGCTGTCTTAACCGAAGCGGGTTACCAAACCGGACTTTACACCTCGCCTGCCCTGGAATCCTTCAACGAACGTTTCTGTCTGAACGACGAACCCATTTCTGACGAAGATTTGGCTGCGGCCACCGAAAGAGTTAAAGCTGCGGCGGAAGCCGTTGTCGAAAAGGGCGGCGCCGAAGCCACCTGCTTTGAATTGGAAACGGCCATCGCCTTCGTCTATTTCTGGGATAAAAAAGTCGATTTCGCCATCATTGAAGTCGGTCTCGGCGGCCGGCTCGACGCCACCAACATCATCCCAGGGCCGAAATGCGCGGTCATCACCAAAATTGGCTTGGACCACACCGAGTATCTCGGCGACACCCTCGAAGACATCGCGGCTGAAAAGGCCGAGATCATCAAATTCGGCACCGGCGGCGTCGTCATGGCGCCCCAGACATCCGAATCCGTGCGCCAAATCATCGAAAAGCGCGCCTGGGACCGGGGCGCCCGGATCTACGACGGCGAACAATACAAACTGCATTTGGTCAAGGCGGATCTCGACGGGCAGCTGGTTTCGTCCCGCAGCCTGGCCTACCATCCCCTTGGCCGCTTCCGCATCAATCTGCTCGGCCGCCATCAGCTGGAAAACGCCGGCAACGCGCTGGCCGCGCTGGTCGCATTGATGGAAGAGAAATACATCATTCCTTTTGAAGCGATCCGCCAGGGCATCGCCCACGTCAAGCTCCACGGGCGCTTCGAAATCCTGTCGCGGTCACCGATGGTCCTCATCGACGGCGCGCATAATCTCGACGGCATTCAGTGTTTTGTCGACAACCTCGACGATTATTTCTTAAAGGCCGACAAGCCTTACCGCTTGAACCTCTATTTCGGCATGCTCGCGGACAAGGATATCGACGGCTGCCTCAAGCTGCTGGTGCCCCGGGCTGAGAAAATTTCAACCCTGACTCCGGACAACGAGCGGGCCGTCGACGCCGAAGCCATGGCGGCAAAAATCAAAAAGGAATACGGGAAAGACGTCACCGCTTTCGATTCGCCGGAGGCCGCGCTGGCCACCCTTGACGATTCAGAGGACGTGGTCAACGCCTTTGTCGGCTCCCTCTACATGATCGGGAAGGTGCGCACCGCGTTTTTTGACATGTAAATCATGGCGCATACAAAAAGGGACTGCCTAAAACAGTCCCTTTTTCTTTTCCTTCTTTTCCTTATTCTTCATTATTTTTCCTTATTTTCTTCTTATGTGTCTTCTCTGTTCCTAGTCGTCTAGATGATCCACTGCGTATTGCGCCTCGGATTGCGTAAATTTTTCACCGTATGACGAAGTGAGCTGATCGTAAATAGCCGCCTTCGACATCTTCATGTCTTTTTGATACGTCTTTGCCTTTTCAAGCGCATTTTTATTGTAATCAGCCTCTAAATGATCGACCGCATACTGTGCGGCATCTGCCGGAAATTGTTCGCCATAGTCTGAAGTCAGCTGGTCGTAAATCCCCTGCTTTGACATGTACATCGTATCCGAATAGACTTTCGCCTTAGCCAAAGCATTTCGCTGCTCAGTTGTTGGCTTGGCACCCTTGGAATACATCACCGTCACGGAAGTGCCTTGCGCCACTTTCGTTCCAGCTTTGACACTCTGACTGATGAAGGCGCCATTCTGAACGTTCCCTGAATATTTTTTCTTCACATTGATCGTGATGTGATGGGTCTTTCCCCATTGATTGCGGTCCGCCTCACTCATCGCACTGAAATCAGCCATTTCAACTTTTTTTGCCGACTTGCTGCCCGAATTAGACGGCGAATCTTCATGTCCCCCGGCCGCACCCGCAATGATAAATAAAACGATCACCAAGATGATCCAAAACCACCATCGTTTGTAAATTGGTTTTGCCATGCTGCTTCCCCCTTTGTCGTAGCAATAAACTTTAGGGTAGTTTAGCACAAAAAAAAGACCGGTTGGTGTCCTCAGAGGACACACCAGTCTTTGAGCTGCGTCTAAATGAGCGAGCCGATAGTGAAGACCGCAAAAGAAATGACCCAGGCGATGCTGCACTGCATCGCAATGATGCCGACCATCCAGCCGGTGCCCAGTTCCTGGCGCACCGCCGACATCGCCGCGACACACGGCGTGTAGAGCAGGCAGAAAGCCAGAAAAGCCGCCGCTGAGACCGGCGAAATCACCGACGCGAGGGCCGCGCCGGAATACAGCGTGCCCAATACAGCGACGACGCTTTCTTTAGCCAAAAAGCCCGAAATCAGCGCTGTGACCATCTTCCAGCTGCCAAAGCCCATGGGTGCGAAAATCGGCGCGAGCACGCCGGCGACGATCGCGAGAATGCTGCTGTCCATATTGGCGGCTGTCACCATGTGCAGCGCCGGATCGAAGGATCGCAGGAACCAGATCACAATATTGGCGATCAGCACGATCGAGAAAGCGCGCTGAATAAAATCGGCGGTCTTTTCCCACATCAGCCGCCCCACATTTTTCATCCCCGGCATGCGGTAATTGGGCAGCTCCATGACGAAGGGCACCGGTTCGCCTTGAAAGGCCGTGTGTTTGAGCACCGCCGCCGTTAAAATCCCGACGGCGATGCCAAGCACGTACAAGAGAATCATCACCAGTGCCGCGTATTTCGGGAAAAATACGCCGGCGAACAGCGCGTAAATCGGCAGCTTCGCCGTACAGCTCATAAAGGGGATGAGCATGATCGTCATGCGGCGGTCCCGCTCCGAGGGCAGGGTCCGCGTCGACATGATTGCCGGCACCGAACAGCCAAAGCCGACCAGCAGCGGCACGATCGACCGCCCGGACAGGCCGAGTTTTCTCAGCGGCTTGTCCATCACAAAGGCAATGCGCGCCATGTAGCCGCTGTCCTCGAGCATGGACAGGAACAAAAACAGAATGACGATGATCGGTACAAAGCTGACGACCGTCCCGACGCCGTCAAACAGACACTCCGTCACAAAAAGCCTCAGTCCCTTGGCGACGCCGGCCGCAATCATCCAGGCGCCGACCCCGTCCCGCACGGCCGTAATCCCCCGGTCAAGCAAGTTCTGAAGCGGCAGCCCCAGTACATTGAAGGTCAGTGCGAAGACCGCTGCCATGACCAGAACGAAGATGGGAATCGCCGTGAATTTGCCGGTGAGCACGCGATCCACCCGCTCGCTCCGCCGCTGTTCTTTCGACTCCCTCGGCTTGATGACACAGGCGTTCGTCACCTGTTCGATGAAATGAAAGCGCATGTCCGCGATGGCGGCCCGGCGGTCGAGCCCCCGTTCCTTTTCCATCTGGACGAGGATGTGCTCGATCATTTCCTTTTCGTTTTCGTCGAGGTTCAGCGCCGCGATGACCTTTTCATCCTGCTCTACCACCTTCGTCGCCGCGAAACGCAGCGGAATGTCCGCCCGCTGAGCATGGTCCGAAATCAAGGTCATGATCCCGTGAATCGCCCGGTGCACCGCGCCGTTGTGATCCTGCGGCCCGCAAAAATCCGTCACCGCGTCGCACTCCTGATACCGCGCGACGTGCACCGCGTGGCGAATCAGCTCGTCGACCCCTTCGTCCTGAGAGGCGGAGATGGGCACGACGGGAATGCCGAGCATCTCTTCCATGCGGTTGATATCCACCGAGCCGCCGTTGCCCCGCATTTCGTCCATCATATTCAGCGCCAGCACCATGGGCACGTGCAGCTCCATGAGCTGGAGGGTCAGGTACAGATTGCGCTCAAGATTCGTCGCGTCGGCAATGTCGATGATACCCTGAGGCTTCTCCTTTAAAATGTATTCCCGGGACACCACTTCTTCTTCGGTGTAGGGCGAGAGGGAATAAATCCCCGGCAGGTCCGTCACCTCAGCGCGCGCCTGCCCGCGGATAATGCCGGTGCGCTTGTCGACCGTCACCCCCGGAAAATTGCCGACGTGCTGATTCGCACCGGTGAGCTGGTTGAACAGCGTCGTCTTCCCGCAGTTTTGGTTGCCCGCCAGGGCAAAAGTCAAAATCTGATCTTTCGGCAGGGCCCGGCTCTCGTCGGTTTTCGCGTTGTGAAAGCGCACGCCCATCTCACCGTATCCCGGATGCTCGACAAGGGCCGGCGCCTTCTGAGGCCGCGTCTGTTCCGCAGGCGGCCGGTCCGCGACTGCGATCTGCGCCGCCTCAGAAATGCGAAGGGTCAGCACGTAGTCGTGGATTTTAAATTCCATCGGATCGCCCATCGGGGCGTATTTAATTAAGGTAACGCTCACGCCGGGGATCATGCCCATGTCCAGGAAGTGCTGCCGCAATGCGCCCTGGCCGCCCACCTCGGTCACCGTCACCGTTTCACCGATCTTAATATCTTTCAATGTCTTTGGCATATTTTATATTTCTCCTATCAGCTGGTTTCATTATACCCAAGGTGGGGGCCGTTATCAAATAAAAAAGCGCCCGCAGGCGCTTACGCTGTCGAAATCAATCGTGCCTTTAGTTGGACGGGATGTAAAATCCTTCGAGATCGTCCGGAATTTCCAGACGGCCAGAATAATACTGGCGCCCCTCTGCTTTGTAAAGCGCCTTCCGGTCTGCGAGATGATCGTCTTCCGTGTGATAGAGTATCAGATTCTGAACCTTCAGCCGCTCCGCCAGCGCGCAGGCGTCCTTGACTGTCGAATGATGCTTATCGTAAGGTTTGTAAATATCCCGGTCGCTGTAACGGCAGAAGGCCTCGTGGAGCATCCACGCGCTCCCGGCGGCCAAGGTTTCCGCCGATTGTGGGCAGGGCTCGTCGCCGCAGCAGGTCAGGCGCTGCCCGCCGCCCAAATCCATGACAAAGCCGAACTGTTTCGCCTTGGTCGAATGGATGTCGAAGACGGTGATTTTATGGCCGGCGCCGGTAAAACCCTCGCCGTCCTTCAGGGCCACCAGATGCAGGCGCTTGCCGATGAGCGCCGCCTGCTTCCCCGTCAGAAGATGTTCGCTCATGTACGCCAACAGCGCGGTCACCTCGTCGTGACTGTAAATCGTCAACTCCCCGTCGTAGATCCCTTTGAGCATGTTCATCGTCACCACGCGGATGATCCAAATTACCCCAAGGAGGTGATCGATGTGTTTGTGGGTGACAAACAGCGTGTGAATCCCGTTTATCGAAATCCCAGCGGCAGGCAGGCGTTTTAAAATTGCGTTGCCGCCGCCGGCGTCGACCAAAAGCGTCTGCCCGTGATCCTGCACCGCAAAACAGGTGTTGTAGCATCGGGTCGCGATCGCGTTGCCCGTTCCAAGGATTGTCAGTTTCATCCTCATCCTCCAAAAATACACAAAATCAAAATCACCGCCACAATCAAAATCAAACAGAAAAGCACCGCGCTGTAAATCAGCTTTTCGACGATTTTCCGCCCACTCGAAACCTGGCCCTGCCTTCTGAAAGGCAAATGATTAAAAATACCGGTCCAATCGAACCACACCTCGATGACGGCCAACTGCGCAGCGAAAAAAGCAATCTGCGTGATCCGGTCTTCTATCGGTCCCGACGAGTTCTCAAAGGTCATCTCGCGGCACAGGGCAAAGGCAAACATCACGCAGAGCACTGTCCCGATCACCCTGAGCCAGCTCCAGTTATGCACGTTGGCCGTCGGCCGGTCGCGCCGTTTTAAGGCCCGGTCCAGTGCCGCGATATTGGGATAGCGGCGCTTCGGATCCAACTGCGTTGCTTTCGCAATGATGGGGCGGTACAGCGGCGCGTCGCCGACCATCGCCGCGATGAGCTTGCCGACGCCGTAGACGTCGGTGCGCACGTCAGACGCCCCGAAGCCGTACTGCTCCGGCGCCGCACTGTCCCGGGTCCCGAGCAGCACCGTATCCCGGGATTGCGCCGGCTTCACCCGCTTCGACGCGTCGTAATCCATCAAGACCGCCCGGCCGCTGTCGGTCACCATGATATTCTCCGGCTTCACGTCCCGGTGAACGATCGGCGGCGCCGCGTTGTGAAGCACCCCGAGAGCACCGCAGACGTCGTGAAGAATGGTCAGTTTTTCCGGAGCGCTCAAATCCCCGCGCCGCAGCCGCTCACTGAGCGGCGTCCCCGAAACGTAGGCCTCGAGGACGACGAGGCGGTCTCCTTCCTGCCAGGCGTCAGCCACGTGGACGAGCCGGCTGTCCCGGCAGCCCATTAAGAACTCATAAACCGACGGGTCGTAATAAGTCAGCTCCTTGCGCAGGAACAGCCGCCCCGACGTCTCGTCGATCACAAGGCTTTGCCCTGGAACGTCAAAATGGTATAATGTTTTGAAAAAAGTATCCCGACATGCGCGGTACTGATTTGTATTGTTCTGTTCCATACCGTTATTTTAACATAGTCCAAAGGATATAAGCGATGCCACCGATAAAAAAGACCGAAGAATTAATGGACGTCCTCGTCTCCGCCGACAGCGAACCCAAGCTGAACGACTATTTAGGCGGGCTGGACCCGCTGCCTGAAGATTTCGCGGCGTATTTTACCGCGCTGCCGAAAGTTCAGGCCCTTCCGAGAAACGAACTGATCCGCCAAAGCGGCCTCGACCGGACCTACGCCTACCACATTTTAAGCGGCGACCGCCAACCGAGCCGGGACAAAATCGTCGCACTGGCCCTCGCCGCCGGCCTGAATCTAACCGAGACCCAGCGGGCGCTGGAGCTGACCTGCGCAGGCATCCTCTACGCGAAAAACCGCCGGGACGCCGTGCTGATCTACGCCATAAAAAATCAGCTGTCTGTCATGACCGCCAACGATCTGCTCGCTCAATTCGGCGAGGCGCCGCTGGCGTAAAAAAAGAAGTCCACTCGGACTTCTTTTTTAAAATCAGTTTACACTTCGGGATAACGGTTTTCGAAAATAAATTCCGAAAACGGCCGCTTCGGCACCTTGTAATTTTTCTGGGCGTCGAGAAAATACTTAAGGTCGGCCGGTGTCTTCGGCTCCACAATTTGCGACGTGTGAGTCGGATAGCCCAGCGCCACCGCCGAGTGAATGGTCACCGATTCTGGAATGTGCAGAATCTCCGCGATGTCCGGCCGGTCAATATTATCCATAATACAGCTGCCCACGCCGTGCCCCCAGGCTGCGAGAGTCAGATTCGACAGCGCGATACCGGCGTCGGTATCGGTCCATTTCGTCTTTTTTTCGTAAGTGAGCACTACATACATCGTCGGATGCTCACCCGGCTTCGGCGTCCCCAGCTCTTTCGGCAGAAGCGCCGCAAAATGAGTGTGTGGGAAAACCGCCTCGACGATTTGCGGATCGGTCACGAACACGCAGCGCAGCGGCTGGAGATTGCCGGCCGATGAAGACCACCGCAAGGCCAGCGCCATGTCGTTGAACGCCGCCGCTGACACTGGCCGGCTCTGGTCGAACCGCCTGTAAGTCCTGCGCGTTTCGAGCAATTTCATCAAATTCATGTTATCGTCCCCCTTGATATTTCCATTATAGCACATTCGAAAACCGCGCCGAAATAAAAAAACCGCCTTGCGGCGGCTCATAAGGAAAAGAAATGAAAAAGACATGTTAGCAGAAATCGACTCATCAGCCGATACAACGCCTTTTTCTTGGCAATTTCATTATAGCATAATCTCGCGTATTTTCAAACTTTTTAAACACTTTTAATAAAAATGATGGGTTTTTGTCACATTTTCTATCCGCGCTATTTTTCTGGTGCTTTTCATCGCAGTTACAAAATCCCGCAGCGTCACGACGGCAGCCACCCGCGCTTGCGAAAGGCCGCCGCCGCTTTTTCGTACGCCGGCACCGGCACGCCGTATCTTTCGGCCATGCGCAAGACCTCAGCCACGAGGCCATCCATCTCAGAGGTGCGGCCGGCCATGACGTCCCGCTGCATCGACGTGCTGCTGTCCGGTTCGAGGGAGGCGGCAATCTTAAGGTTGCGCGCGACAATGTCGTCGGGCAGCGGCGTCCCCATCGCTTTGCCCAGCGCGCCGATTTCTTTCATAAGTTCGACGAGCATCGTTCGCGCTTTCCCCGGCGCGCTGAAGGCGCCGGCCGTCACGCCGTAATACAAGCTGGCCGTCCCAACTGGCGAAATGTAGCAGAATTTTTCGAGGGCTTCTTCCTCGATGTGATCGCTGAGCTTCCCTTCAATGCCGCAGGCGTCGAGAGCTGCGGCGATGGCGGCAAGCGCCGGCCGTTTTTCCTGATCCTTCCGTGGTCCGAAGACAATGCGCATGATTTTTCCGAACTGGAAAATCTGGCCCGGTTTTTCCTTCGAGGCCGCCACGTAAATGCAGCCATCCAAAATATATTTATCCGGCAGCTGATCTTGAAGCATCCGCCCGGTGCCGTAAATGTTAAGAATCGGAATGACAACCGTGTGTGCGTCTGCCGCCGCTTCGATAATGGGCAGGGCGCTGTCCACCGAATACCATTTGAAGCAGACAAAGACCACGTCGTAAGGTCCGCCGCAATTCTCCGCCGTGACGGCTTTCACCGGCACCGCGTCGACTGCGTCGTCCCATTGCGTGTGGACTTTCAAGCCCGTGCGTTTTATCTCATCAAGGTGTTCTCCGCGAGCGATCAGCGCGACGTCCTGTCCGCCCTTTGCCAGTTTGTAGGCGATCATGCCGCCTGTGCCGCCGGCGCCGACGATTAAAAATTTCATTGCGACCTCCCTTTCACACCTGTGCGATGTTTTTTCTTTAATTTTACCACACCGCGGTGCACAACGCCGCCGTTCTGTGTTAAAATTGTTCTCAATAATAAACAAAATGGAGTGCGCAACATGAAAGATCCAGCTGATTCCAATTTAGATCAACACCCGCCGATTTTATCCTTTCTCGAATTCGACGCGGACCAGGCGGACGGCGAGGCCGCTGACCGCGCTGAAGCGAGCAAGGCGGAGGCGAAGGCGGCCGCCAGGGAAAAGAAGTGTCAAATCCTGACCGACGCTTATCTGACCAGCCGCGGCTTGCAGAACATGCGGGAATATGCCGATCAAACCCGGGCCATCGCGCGGGAACTCGTCGACGCCACCCAGATGAAGCCGACCAAAAAGGGCGACAAAAAACAGGCCCAGAAGATCGCCGAGCGCGCCAATCTCAAGGCCGTCGTCGAACAAAACTGGCTCCTCATTCAGCAAAACGACACCCTTATCGCCACTTTGCATCAGCTGGACCAGGATTTGCGCACGGCGACCCGCTATATCGCCCAAAAAATGGATTCAACGGATGCATAATCCTTAGAAAGAACAACACGATGAAAATTAAAAACGCAGAAATGGAAGACGATATTAACCGCGTGACCAACATGCTCATGCTGGACTACAGTGAAAACAAAAAAATCGACCAGCTGATGCCCTACACGCACCCGGACAAGGAAGCGGTCATCGCGCTGATTCGCCACCTGATGATCCTAATTTACCCGGGGTATTACCGCAACAAAGTGTACCACGGCTACACACGCCGCACCAACGTGCAGATGATTTTAGAGGACGTGGTCTACAACCTGATCCAGCAGATCAAAATGACCCTGCCTTACCTTGAAGAAAACGAAGGGCTCGACGACGAGGCGCTCACACAAAAGGCTAAAAATCTGACCTTTGCCTATCTCGAAATGCTGCCGACTATCCGCGCTTACACCGAGACCGACGTCCAGGCCGCCTACGACGGCGATCCGGCGGCTTTTAACAAAGATGAAATTATCTTTTCCTACCCTGGCCTTTACGCGACCCTCGTCAACCGCCTGGCCCACGGTCTTTACAAACTCGGTGTGCCGATTTTGCCGCGGATGATGACGGAAATCGCCCACAGCGTGACGGGCATCGACATCCACCCCGGCGCCACCATCGGCAAATATTTCTTTATCGATCACGGCACCGGCATCGTCATCGGTGAAACCACCGTCATCGGCGACTACGTCAAGATTTACCAGGGTGTCACCCTCGGCGCGCTCTCGACCAAGGGCGGCCAAAACCTCAAGGACGTCAAACGCCATCCGACCATTTGCGACAACGTCACCGTGTACGCCGGCGCCTCCGTTCTCGGCGGAGAGACGGTCATCGGCGAAGGCTCCGTCATCGGCGGCAGCTGCTTCATCACGACGTCGATTCCCGCTCACGCCCGCGTCTCGATTAAAAATCAGGAGCTGTCGATCAATATCCCGAAAAAAGACGCGCCGGACGAAATCGACACCCGGGACGTTCCGATGGACAACCGATGGTTTTATATGATTTAAACGCCAAAACAGCCGATACGTTAACCGTATCGGCTGTTCGTTTTTGAAAGGATACCATGCACGAAATGAGCACCGTCGTGCGCTTCGTCTCTGCGGCCCTCGAGGAGGCGGAAAAGCGCGGCATCACCGAAATTGAGAGCATCACCGTCGACGTCGGCGAGATGACCGACATCGTCCCCGACTACCTCTACCGCTATTATCCCGCAGCTGTGAAAGGCACCCTGCTCGAGGGCTCGCGGCTCGTCGTCCGCACCGTCCCCGTCAAAGCAAAATGTGCGGCCTGCGGCACGGTCTTTCATCCGGAGCGGGCCAACGATTACCGCTGCCCGGCCTGCGGCAGCGCGCAGGCAAAACTCATCGAAGGCAAAGACACCGTGCTGCGTGCCATTGCGGTGCGCACGACGGCTCCTTAAATTTTCTTTTCCACCTGCGCCGTCAGCCAGTCGGCCCACGCCTGGACGCCTGCCCCCGTTTTAGCCGACATGAAAAAAATGTTTGCGTCGGGCCGGAGGGCGAGGATCCGCGCGCAAACCGCCTTCCGGTCGAAGGCAAAGACCGGCTCGGTATCGATCTTGTTGATCAGCACCACCGGGCAAACCCGGAACATCAGCGGGTATTTTAACGGCTTATCGTCCCCTTCCGGGACGGAGAGAATGGCCACGTTGAGGTCCGCGCCGACGTCGTTTTCCGCCGGGCAGACCAGATTGCCCACATTTTCCAGAGAGACGAGATCGAGGGGCGTGTCGCCGAATGCAGCCAGCCCCTGCGCTGTCATCGCCGCATCCATCGCGCACTCGCCGCCGGTGTGCACTTGTACCGCTTTAAGCCCGGCTTCCTGCATTTTTTCCGCGTCGACCTGGGCCGCAATATCGGCCTCCATCACACCGAGGCGAAAGCGGCCGCCGAGGGCTTCCGCTGTTTTAAGCAGCACGCTGGTTTTCCCCGCGCCGGGAGAGGCCATCACGTTAACGAGAAACCGGTGCCGCCTGCTGTTCTCTTCCCGAATCTGTTTCACGATGGCATCATTTTCTGCGCTGAGGTCCCGGTCGATTTCAATGATCTTGACGGTTTTACGCATCTATTTTTCCTTTCCATCTATCGATTTGTTCCGCGAGCCAAGCCGTCCATTCGCCGACGCCTTCTCCAGTCTGGGCAGACAGGAAAAACACCGGCACGCCCGGATGAACGCGGTTCACATGCTCGGCAAACCGGCTGCGGTCGAAATCGAAATAAGCGGCGGTGTCGATCTTGCTGACGCAGACGGCGTTCACCTGTTCGAACATCAGCGGGTATTTCAGCGGTTTGTCGTCCCCTTCGGGCACCGATAAAACGGCGGCACTGGCCGCGGCACCGGTGTCGAATTCCGCCGGGCAGACCAGATTGCCGACGTTCTCGAGAATAACCATATCGAAATTTTCCCCCAGCGCCGAAAGCCCCTGGCGGGACATCGCCGCATCCAAATGGCACATGCCGCCGGTGTGCAGCTGGACGCTGGCAATGCCGCTGGCAAGGACCGCCGCGGCGTCCACATCGGAATCGATGTCGGCCTCCATCACGCCGATGCGGTAGCGGGACTTGAGCCGCTTCGCCGTCTCGAGGATCAGCGTCGTCTTGCCGCCGCCAGGCGACGACATGAGATTGAAATAAAACACGCCTTTTGCTTTCAGCTCCCCTCGGAGCGCCTCAGCATCCCGGCCGTTATCCGCGACGATCTGCTTTTTGAGATCGATGGTTTTAACTTTGTGCATCGTCCGTTCCTTTTCCTCAACAAATCCGCGGCAGGCCTTCGCCCCGTAGGACGTCGATGCGCCGCTGCCCGCCGACCGCGGTTTTCACCATCACCTCGCCCGGCTCACCTGCGCACACCCTGCCGACGACCGCCGCATGGGTGCCGTAGGCGCTCATCCGGATCAGCCGGAGGGCCTCGTCCGCGTCAGATTCGGGGACCATGACGGCCATCTTGCCTTCGTTGCCCATATAGAGCGGGTCCAGCCCGAGCAGGCTGCAAAAATCCCGCACCTTTGGCGTCACCGGCAGGCGGCTTTCCTCAAGTTCAAAGGTCAGCCCCGACGCCTCGGCCATTTCTTTGAGAATGGTGCCGAGGCCGCCTCGGGTAATGTCCCGCATCCCGTGAACCGCCACGGTGCCTGCCATCAGCGCACCCACCATGTCCACCAGCGGCGCGCAGTCGCTTTGGATGTCCGTGTCGATCGACAAGCGCTCGCTCAAGATGGCCGCGTGGTGCTCGCCGAGGTTGCCCGATAAGATGATCACGTCGCCTGGCTGAATCTGTCTCGCGCCGATGGTACTGCAGGGTGCAAAACCGACGCCGGCGGTATTGACGTAGAGGCCGCCGCGGCCCTCGACAACTTTGGTATCTCCCGCAACGATCGTGACGCCGGCTTCCTGTGCCGTCGCGGCCATGGATTCCGCAATTTTTTCGAGATCTTCGAGGGGCAGACCCGTCTCAAGAATAAAACCGCAGGTTAAATATTTCGGAACCGCGCCCCGCATTAAAAGATCGTTGACGGTCCCGCAGACGGCCAGTCTGCCGATATCGCCGCCCTTAAAAAAAAGCGGATCGACGACAAAACTGTCAGTCGTCACCGCAATCTCATCGGCCCCCGGAACCACGGCGCTGTCTTCCATTTGGGCCAGCACTGGATTGTCGAAGGCCTTGGCAAAAATGCCGTCGATGAGCTCGGAAGTCGCGGCGCCGCCGCTGCCGTGCTCTGTCGTAATCGTCCTTTGTTCCATAAATCTCCTGTCCTTTAATTTTCATTGTAAACCGAAAGGCAGTTGCCCTCCGCCGAAACCATGCAGGCCCCCTGGGGGTGCAGCGGCGTGCAGGCTGTTTTAAACAGCGGGCAGTCCTTCGGCGAAATCGTCCCTTTGAGCACCTCGCCGCACCGGCAGGCCGCGTTCATCGGACGGTCGTGCTGAAGCGCCCGGCTGCCGGCATCATACCGCCGGTACGCTGCTTTTAAATAGTAACCGGAGCCGGGAATGACCCCCATGCCCCGCCACAGCGCGTCCCCTGGCTCAAAGTACTTTGCGACGAGGGCCTGCGCCTTCGCGTTGCCGCCCTGGGCAACCGCTTCGGGATAAAAATTCATGACGACGCCTCTGCCGCGGGCGCGGACAATCCCGTCGATCGCGGCCAGCAGATGCCGGCCGGTAAAGCCGGCGACCCCGAAGGGCAATTGAACCTTTTCGGCCAACGGCTTGAAGGCGTCCGCGCCAATCACCACTGCGACGTGGCCCGGCGCGATAAACCCCTGCACATCGGCCCCGCCTGCGCAGAGGGCGTCGATAACCGGCGGCATGGTCTTCACCGCGGTCAGAAAGCGAATGTTTGGAATCTGCTCTTTCAGGATTTGATCCAGCAGCAGCGCGTAAACCGGCGCCGTCGTCTCGAAACCCACCGCCGCGAAAACGAATGTCGTCTCAGGCTCAGCCTTTGCCAGCGCGAGGGTGTCGAAGGGCGAATAGACCATTGCCGCGCGGCCTCCTGCCGTCTTCGCCTGCATCAGTGTGCCCGAGCTGCCGGGCACCCGAAGCAAATCGCCAAAGGTGACGACGCAGGTGTCTTTCTCCTTTGAGAGCGCGATCAGCCGGTCGATGTAATCCGTCGGTGTCACGCAAACCGGACAGCCCGGGCCAGCGACGAGCTCAATTTTAGGCGAAAGCAGACCCGGAATGCCGTTTTTGACAATTGCCGATGTGTGGCTGCCGCACACCTCCATGATCCGCATGCGGGGGCCATCGTAAGCCTTCAGACGCGCCTTAACCGCCGCAAGTGTTTGATCTAGATCAGACATCGCCAAGCGCCTCAAATAATTTTTTCATTTCCTCAGCTTCTTCCTCGCGCATTTTCTGCAGCACGCAGCCGGCGTGCACCAGCACCTTATCGCCCGGCGCCACGTCGACCAGCCCTGTCCGAGCTGTCACGCGATTGCCGCTGAAATCCACGACAGCTGAGCCGTCCTCACATGAAATCACCGTTCCCGGCCATGCCACGCACATTTAATCCCCTTCTTTCTGCTGCGCCTGAGCTTCTTTAGCCGCCTGCGCCTTTTTTAAAGCTTCGGCTTTTTTCTTCGCCAGTGCTGCTTTTTTTGCCTTTTCCGCCGCCATGACCTCCGGCGATTTCTGATACGTCACCGCCTTCTTTTCCGGGCCCGGCTGCTGGTAGCCCTTCACCACCTTCAGGCAATGCTTCGGGCAGTTAACGGTGCAATAACCGCAGACGATGCAGTCAAAGCGATTGATCGTCCAAGTTCCTGCGTTTTTGTCGACCGCGAGGCATTCCGTCGGGCAGTTTCTCACGCAGAGGCTGCAGGAAATGCACTGGTCGATGTCGATGTCGATATGGCCGCGGCTGCGCGCCGGGTAATCCACCGGCGCGTCGGGATACGCCGTTGTTGCCGGTTTGGAAAACAGGTTTTTCAATGCCGTTTTAGCAAAACTAAAAAAATGAGCCATTTTCTCACCTACCGTTCTGTGCAGCTGATGCAGGGGTCGATCGTCAGAATCATCAGCGGCACGTCCGCGTAATCCGCGTTTTTGAGCATTTCGCAGAGCCCCGGCAGATTGGCAAAGGTGGGGGTGCGGATGCGCATCCGATTGACAAATTTTTTCCCTGTTCCGCGGACGTAGTAGATCGCTTCGCCCCGGGGCTGTTCGATCCGCGCAAAACATTCACCATCGGGATTGCCCTTGACCTTGATTGCGAGCTCGCCGTCGGGAATCTTCGCCGCTGCCTGGCGGATCAGGTCGATGGATTGAAAGATTTCCCGGATGCGCACGTCGCACCGCGCGTAGCAGTCGCCGTCATTGCTGATCACCGGTTCAAAATCCAGATCGGGATAGGCTTCGTAGCCGAGCTTGCGCATGTCGACCTTGAAGCCGCTGGCCCGCGCGAAGGGACCAACGCTCCCGCAGGCATGAATCTGCCGCTTAGTCATAACGCCGACGCCAACCGTCCGCGACTGAACCGTGTAGTCCAGCATGAATGTCTTCTGAATTTCACGCACTTCCGTCTCGACCTCGGCGAGGACATCGAGGAAATGCTTCAGCATCTCCGCGTCCATGTCCTTGAGCACGCCGCCAATCTGGTTCACCGAAAAAATGACCCGGCCGCCGGTGGACAGCTCGATTAAATCCAGAATTTTTTCGCGGATGCGCCAGCACTGATAAAACAGGCTTTCAAAGCCGAAGGCGTCGGCCATCAGCCCCAGCCACAGCAGGTGGCTGTGAAGCCTGGAGGTTTCGCCCCAGATCGTGCGCAGGTATTTGGCGCGCGGCGGCACCTCGATGTTCATGATCTGCTCCACCGCCTCGCAATAGCCCATGCCGTGCTGAAAGCTGCAAATCCCGCAGGTGCGCTCGGCGACGTAAACCATTTCCTTGAAGTCCCACTTCTCGACGAGCCCCTCGAGTCCCCGGTGGATAAAGCCGACCGAGGGAATCACGCCGACGACTTTTTCATCGTCCAGCACGAGATCCAAATGGATCGGCTCCGGCAGAACGGGATGCTGGGGCCCGAAGGGCACGATGTTGCGTTTGTGTTTTCTCGCCATCATTCGCCCTCACTTTCCGGACCAAAAGGCGTCTTTTCTTCAATGCGGTAAAATTTATCGCGATAGTCTGTGCTGATGTTTTCGACCTTGACGCCGAACAATTCTTTCATTTCGTTTTCGTAAAAAACCGCGCTCGGGTAAATCGGCGTGATGCTCGGCACCGCGACGTCCTTGTCGATAACCACCCGGAGGGTCAGCAGCTGATAATTGCCGTCATTGGCGAAAGAGTAGCTCAGTTCGAACTGCTCATTGACCCAAGCCGCACAGATCTGACAAACTCGCATCCCGCGCTTTCTGATCGCGATGACTTCGGGCAGCAGCTCCGCGATCGTGATGGTCTTCTGCTCTGGCTCTTTTTTAATGATGATGGCCATGGGCCGCTCCTTTCTTTTTTTCCTCGTGTTCGTCCGACCGCCTCTGGAATAATTCAACCGCCTGAATAATGCCGTCAATGATCGCCTGCGGCCGCGCCGCACACCCCGGCACATAAATATCCACCGGAATGACTTGGTCGGCGCCGCCGAGAATATTGTAGCAGTCTTTAAAGATCCCGCCGGTGCAGGCGCAAGTGCCGACCGCCACAACGACCTTCGGCCAGGGCATCTGCTGGTACAGCTGCTCGACGACGCTTTTATTCTGGGTGTTGATGCCCCCGGTGATTAAAAAGATATCCGCCTGAAGGGGGTCTCCCGTATTGACCACGCCAAAACGTTCCGCGTCGTAGACCGGTGTCAGACAGGCCAGGGTTTCAATATCGCAGCCATTGCAGCTGGATCCGTCGTAATGCAGCAGCCACGGCGATTTTTTTACTTTTGCCATTGGTTCTCCTCCTTTTTTCTTAACGGATCAGCATCAGGATCAGCAGATTGACCCCCGCCGCCAAGAGGGTCATGGCCCAGGTCCATTTGAGCATCGCGCCGTATTTCACACGGGCCGAGCTGTTGTCGATCAAAATTTCCAAAAAATAGACGGCCAGAATGACGACGACGGCCAGCACAAAGCTCCACCACTGCTGATTGATGACGAACAGCGCAACGAATCCGAGCAAATAGACCACTTCGTACCATTCCGCAACGGTGTAAATCGCGAGGTTGCGTGCGCCCATTTCCGTCGTGACCCCTTTGACCAGCTCCTGATGAGCGTGGTGCGAGGTGCTGACGTCAAAGGGCGATTTGCGCATTTTGATGGTCAGGATGAAGACGAAGGCGATAAAGAACCCCGGCAGTCTCGTGATCATGACCATGTCTGAATGGATAATCCCGCTGACGTTGAAGGTGCCCGAGGCCATGTAGAAGCCGACACAGGCGAGGATCACGGCCGGTTCGTAGGTCATGATCTGGATCAGCTCGCGGGACGCGGCGATCGAATTGTAGGGCGACCCCGTGATGACCGCCGTGAAGTACAGAAACAGCGACGCCGTCGACAGGACGAAGACGCTCATCAAGATGTCGTTGCCGGCGAAGAAGATGCACCCCGAAAAGACCATCAGGAGCAGATACGAATAGAGCATGGCCGCCTGAGAACTGTTGATAACGCCGACGATCTGCTTGGCGAAAAGCTTTCTCACGTCGTAAAAGGGCTGCAGCAGCGGCGGGCCCACACGCCCCTGCATCCGGGCTGAGATTTTCCGGTCGAGCCCGTCGAGCAGACCACCGACCAGCTGCGCCAGCAGAATATACGCAGCTACGCCGATTATTTTTTCAATCATAAGACGCCTCCAATTACCACACAGATCATGATGATCAGTACAGCCGCTGCAAAGATCTGGCTGTACCGCATCATGCGATCGGCCTGGATGAAATCTTCAAAATAATAATTGACCAGCCAGATTTTCTTCTTGTCGCCCATCGCGTCGATGAAGCGCTTGTTGTTGCCGGCGTTGATGCCGCTCATGTACGAGAGCTTCATGTTCATCTTGAGGTTGCGGGTGTAGACCATCGACAGCATCGGGATGGCGAAGACGAAGCAGATCGTAACCACCAGCATGATCAAAATCGACGTGGACAGCACGTCGGTATAGGTGCCGAACATTTCGACCAAAAGCGGATCCACGTAGGCCTTCGAGATCAGCGGCAGCAGCACGCACAGCGCGATCATCAGCACGGCATGCACCGTCAAGGACAGCACTTCTTCTGGGAACATGTGGTCCGATTCCTTTTGGCCGCTGCGGTGGCTGAAGGCGATGAGCTTGCCCATCCATTTGGTCCAGTAAAAGCCCGTCGTGGCCGATCCAAAGGCAATGAACAGCACGAGGATGATGTTGTTGTTGTCCACAGCCGCCTTGAGAGCCGACCATTTGGAAATGAGCATGCCGAAGGGCGCCAGGTACATCCCGGCAATCCCGACGAACATGAAAATTGCCAGACGGGGCAGGCGGTACATCAGCCCGTGCATGTCTTCAATATTTCGGCTGCCGGTGGCATTTTCTGTGGCCCCCACATCCTGGAACAACAGCGATTTGGATACGGCGTGGAACAGCATCAAAAAGATGCCGGCCCATATCGTTTCGGGCCGTCCGACACCGGCGCAGGCCACCATCAGGCCGAGATTCGAGATCGTGGACAGTGCGAGCACCTTTTTGGCGTCCCGCTGGGAAATCGCCATGATTGAGGCCATGAAAAACGTAAAGCCGCCGACCAGGGACACCATCATCCCCGTCGTCGTCCCCGGCATCGCCGGCGCCAGCCGAAACAGCATGTAGATGCCGGCCTTGACCATCGTCGCGCTGTGCAGCAGTGCAGACGACGGCGTCGGTGCGACCATCGCGCCCATCAGCCACGTCGAGAAGGGCAGCTGCGCCGCTTTTGTCAGCGCCGCAAAGGCAATTAGTGCAATGGGAATGACGGCGATTACCCTTCCGGCCACGCCCAGACTGATTAAAGACTGCAGGGCGACATTGCCGGTTCGATACCCGAGGTAAACAATGCCGACGGCCAGCGCTGTCCCGCCGAGAAGATTCATCCACAGCGCGCGGAAGGCATTGGCAATGGCCTCGTCGGTCTTGGTATAGCCGATGAGCAAAAACGAACACACCGAGGTGATCTCCCAGAACAAATCGATCCAAAGGAGACTCAACGACAGCACAAAGCCAAACATTGCCCCTAAAAAAAGAAAAAGTACCATGAAAAAATAATTTTTCCGATTGACAAATCCGGTGTGATGTTCGTGATAGCCTTCCATGTAACCCACAGCGTATACGACGATGAGCACGCCGATGATCCCGATGATCAGGCACATCAAAATTGACAGATGATCGACGTAGATGGCGTTGACTTCGGCCAGTTTTGGTCCCCTTAATTCCAAGAAAGCAATCATCGCCGTCGGCACGATCGCCAAAAGGCTGATGACGCCTCTGTGATATTTAAAACACAAAATCGTCACGATGACCGCCAGCACGATTTCACCGGCCAGAATCAAATGGTCAACCCACGCCGCCGGATCGTAAGCTTCGATCACCTGCATGCCACCGGCCGCCCAGCACGCGGTCAGACACAGCGCCGCCGCCGCGATCAATGCCCCGCAGGCGTACGTCACCCGGCCGCGTACCTTATCATTTGGAATCAGGTACATCACCGGTGCAACCAACAGCGGAAAACATACGAGAAAAATGGCCACTCCCATGAATAAAAGCCCTCCTGTTCTCTCTTGTTATATTTGTTTTCGTTTTCAGTATCAATTTTATCATACCACAAAATGCCTGATTCTTCAGATAAAACACAAAAAAAAGACAGCTGAAATTTCAGCTGCCACGAAATGAATTGGAAGAAGCAAGCTACAGCTTTCGGCTGCGCTGGGTTCGCCGTGTCAAACCGTTGCGCTTTTTTTTCTGAGCTGCAATGATTGCGCTGACAATCAGCGCAATGACAACAATTATCACGCAATCAGTCAACACCCCGAACCGCGACGGATTGTTCAGATAATCGCCGAGGGACTGAATCGAATCCGCCTTTTTACTGTCCCGTGTCACCACGTAATTGGCTGATAAACTGGCTTCACCGCTTTGATTTAAGCCCTTGATATAAGTTACCGCTGCCTGCCATCCCAATCTGTCTAATGTTTTTTGCTGCTGGACCGCCATTTTCATCGGGATTGCTTTTAATTCTGCGGCGGTACCCTGATCGGCGATGACGGTATAGGTCTGATCCAGCCGCACGGTTTGCCATTTATTTCCGATTTGCACCTTGAGCGACGTCACACGGTTAAACGGCGAGCGCACTGGCGCGTATTGATACACGAGATGGGAAAAATACAGCTGCCTTTCCGGGAAGAGGTAGCCCACCGCCGCGTCAACTTCGCAAATTTCCCGGAGAGTAGCACCCGACACCCGCAGCTTCACGAGGCGGCCACTATTTCTCGAGAACAGATCGACGACCTGCTGCGTCGTCACATCCCCAAGGGCCAGCCCATTTTTAAGGGAGGACTCCGCCACCACACCGACCGCATCGTTCCCCTGAGCTGCATACGCGTCGGCAATCATGTTGCCCGTGTCGTTATCCGCAAATTTTTGTGTTCTCATTTTTTTAGTAGCAAAATCCTTCTGGCTGGTACCCAAAACCTGCGTCGGGTCGTTTTTCTGCGCCAGCACAGCCGAGATCCGCCCCACCTGATCGGCAGTATCTGGATCCTCCTTCACCTTGGCATCCAGGGGAATCAACCCGTCCGTTTTGACTTCTCGGCCCGCGGTATCGTAATCCATCACGCCAATTTGCGTCCCTTTTTGTCCAGCAGAGACGATCGCCGTCTTTCCGACCACGAGCGGATCGTCAATTTCCTCGCCGCTTTTCCCGTCGACGATGATGTTGATGTTTCGGTTGAGCCGCGCGATCGCTTTGTTCTGACGATTCGATAAATTGGAGAGGGCAATGATCACATCGCAGTGATTTTCCTTGAGCTGACCAATGTCCTGCCTTACTCGCTGTTCTGTCGTCCAGAAATTTTTTCCCGGAGAAAGAGCCATGACGCCGACTTTGATACCGCCTTTGTCAAATACGGCGATGCGTTCGGTCTGCTTCGTCAACACTCGAGACGAAAGATTCTGGCTGACGATTTTCGGCGCTTGATTCTTCTGTGTCTTCAACACCTGCGCCTGTTTTGAATTGGACGTAAAGCGATTGTCGTTGGTCTGCAGCGCGGCGTCGTAGCCCATCGTGCCCATCAGGCCCCAAGGATCCCCGTCCTCGCCGTACACCAATGCATTGAGTAGATCGTTGCCAAATCCACCGCCGTCTACCACAATCGTGTTATCCGCCCGGTTGGCCTTGATTAAAGCCGCCAGCTTCGCTGCACCGCCCCGGCCCTTCGCGTCGGCAGTGAGCTGACCGTCAACCCGGGTGGTGTAAATCACTCGGAGCGTCTTCGCTCGCTTCACGCTTTTCGCCCAAACCGGATGGGCCGCACTCAATAGCATAAACAAGGCCATCCACACCATCATCCACTTCACAAATCCAGCCGTTTTAACGCGAACGTGACACCTCATCGGTTTTTCCCCCTAAGGTTAAATTATTTTGTCTCTATTATAGCAAAAAACAGAGAGGTAAAAATGATACGTCTCCAAAATTCTAGCTCCTTATTAATTGAGAATATGTGCTCAATGACTGTAATTAAATCTGCTGCGCTATTTCTTTAATGGCATATGGTTTGGCAATTTTTACAAAAGTATCTTTTACAAAGATTGTCCCTGACTGCTTCGGCTTTTTCCACATAGCCGGGTAAATCACTAAATTTTTCACATGACCATTTTTTGAAATTCGGATACAATTTGATTCTTCCGAGATTTGATAATTGGCTGTATGCAATATGCTGCTAAGGGAACGCACAAGCTTCTTCTGTTCCTTTAATTCAATCGCTGATGGTCTTTTTCCTTCGGTTCCCCACCTTAAAAGATCTATGGCGGCGAAACGATCCAACAGGCCATGAACGTGTTGGTTTCGATAATGCTTTAAACATTTATTACAGGCGCTTTGGCAATCGCATCCTTCGAGAAGTATTTTGACCTCTTCAAGAATCTTTTGAATATTATCAGCAATGCCAACTGCATATCCGGCGCCACTCGACAGATTGTCGTACAAATAAATATCGACAAATGTCCCTTTAGGACTATTGCGCAGACGATAGCCAGTCATGAGTTCCGAGAACTCGATATCCAGTTCTTTGCTCGCAACCAAGCGGATTGCTTCGGCTAAAGACTGGGCTGCGCGGTTCAGCCAAATGTTATTTTTTCGACCAGTTTCAATCTGTGACTCGTCCAATGCAAATTCCAGCACGAGCATATCTGTCACGAAATCGTAACCGAGATTGACGTTGATCGCATTGGCATGGCTACATTTCTTTTTCCTATATTTTTGTTGATACGGACGAGACACGTTTTTTAACACGTCCGGATCGTCGCCAGGCATCGCTGCTCCGCAGTCCTCACAAACCATAAAGCCCCGATTTTCAACGCCTTTATTCACCATAATAATCCGCTGATTCGTCCGCTGCGCCATGCGAATATGTTCGGCTCCCGGCACTTGCTGCATCTCGTCTGATTTTGGCAGTGTTGAATACAAGGGCTGCTGAACTGTTGAATATGCTTCGTTGAGCTGCACCTCTGGAATGGCTTTGCCGTCTTTGGGGGCGAATCCCCACGGCTTTAACATTTTGCGCATCGGTTTAAGCGGTGTATTGCCACAGAAAGGACATTGATCATCATTTTCGGAGGCGAGACCGAACCAGCCACACTCCGGACAGCTGCGTATTTCTTTCAGGTAGTTGGGATCATCCATAAACGTCTTCGCCGGTGAATTTCCTTTTCCTCGCCATTCAGTCCCCGGATAATACAACCCGCCAATTTGATAAGTCTGCTTATCGACGACAATTGCCCGCCCCGGCGCGTATTCGCCAATCGCCATATCCAATCCGCGCTGAACCTCATACTTTACTTTGCCATCTTTCATGATATAAGTACTGACGACATTTTTAGGGAAAGAATAAGTGGGCACAATACCATCCTCGTACAGCTCGTCCAGCAGTGTTTTGGGATTGGGCATTAATTCTCCGCTTTTATATACGCCAAACAATTCAGGATGACATTTAAATTTCTCGTTCATCTCAGATAAAGCCTGCCTGAGGGATTGCTTACATTCAGATAAATTGAATGCGGACTGTTCTGGAATAAGCGCCGTGTGAGGTGCCATGATGTAATGATCTAAATACGTGCAGAAATCATCTAAATCACGCTTTAGAAAATCAGCCGCTGGCAATTTATCGAGGCTCAGTCTTTTATTGTCCAATAAATATTCCTGGAGCAAAACCATATTGATATGACGCTGGAATAGTTTTTCACTTTGCACGTCGACCCATGGCTGTCGCGGATCGCCTCTGAACATCGGTACCGGATCGTTAAAATACAAGGTGTCATGCGGACCATCCTCACAGAATGTGACAATCGTCGAAAGGCTGGAACCGCGCCGGCCAGCACGCCCTGCCCGTTGCTGATAGTTTTCCCGCATGGGAGGAATGTTTCTGAGACCGACCGCCACGAGTGAGCCAATATCGATCCCGACTTCCATTGTCGTCGTGCTGCTCAATATATCGATCGGTGTTTCGTCATCCTGTATTAAATCCTGAAAGCGCAGTTCGTATTTTTCCGTTTGCGACCACATATCATCTCTTTGATCTTTATGAGAGAGCTGCGCCGTGTGTTCTTCAGTATCGATCACGTGAATGGCCTCGCCGTTCAGCGCATTTTCAATCGGTTTTCGCCAAAACTCCAGAGACTTGATATCTGTGTCGTTGAATGCATGAATTTTTTCTGATCCGCATCTTGGACATCTTTTCTTTAACATATATGGCGTGATTTCAGAACACTGATCACAGCGATACCACGTGTGTGTTTTGTCAAATCGCGGTTTTACAGTAGACAGGTCGACATAATCGTTACCACTTCCCAACTGGGACCGATCAAGAAACTGTTCCTGAAATACACGCTTCCAAATTTCCCTTTCTTCAGGACGTTCATCCCAATTCATGATTTCTCTTATAACTTTGGGAAATTCCCAATTCGTTGGAAGGCCGTAACCACCATAATTAGGACGTACTTGTTCTCGGATGACGTCAGAGATCGTATGCCCCAGTGCTGTATATTGATCATTGATCCACATCAGCCAAGCATTAAACACCTCGTAAAACGCTTCATCCTCGATCTCTATACCCCTGTCCTCAAGTTCATCCAAACAATCTTCCATCTTTTCATCTTTTGGCTCCAGCCAACTAACTGCCGAATCGTAAAGCGTATTGTAGCCTCCACTAAAAAGCTTCAAAATATATTGCTTCATTTGATCTGGTGTGTTATCCATTGACAAGGTCGGCCTGTATTGCCGTTTCCGTTTCTTCCGTTGGTTATATCTTTTAATGACCTTGCTACAATCGTCAATAAATTTATTGCGGTCCGGTTCGTGAAATAAATGAACGTGTTGATTTCCGGCTTCAAGACAGAAGAAATCGTAAAGCGCGTTCATCGACCATTCTCCTGATTGCTCTTGCTCCATTCTATCAATCGCCAGAATAAAAAGTTTCCGAACAGCTTCGGTATCCGAAGCGTCGGACATGTCTCTGGCGAGCTTTGCCGCCCGCTGGCGACTGTCGGAAAAAAGCAGCACCTTGCGCCCTTCATTGGGCAGATGCTCGGGATCATGATTTTTTCCCGGCACTGCCGGTTCTGCCTGAAACTGTGTCTTGATTAAATTAAAAAACGGCTGATTTCCGCGCGTGCTAAAGGAAGTCAACTGCGTGCTAGACAACGCATGTCCACAATGGGGGCAAGTTTTAAAAGTCAACACATCTGGTCTGCCTTTTGTAGAAGAATTGCAATAATACAATTTCCGTATTCCCGGCTGACCCTCAAGAGAATCATCGCCAAAATCAATAAATCCACTTTTTATATCAAGATAACACGATTTAATGGGGGTTCTTCCTCGTTTTTTCGGCGGCCGATAATCTTTTGGCGGGATGTAAAGGTGAATCTCCTTCATCCGCTGATCGACAATTTGCCCTGGGTAACGCCAAAGATAGGTTTTTTCTTTCTTTTCAACAGCATCTGAAAATACAAACCCTTTAAAAAACAAAGCACCACATCGCCTGTCGTTATACAATTCGTAAACGCTGCTGCGACATGACGGACACGCCAGCTTACCGTCTGACAAAAAGATTTCACCAAGGGTTAATTTCCCATCCGTGTGCGCATTTTCACACTCTGGATTAGTGCAGGCGTAGACACCTCTAATGCCTCTGAACAGCATGTGCATGCGTGCCGGAAACAGCACCGCGCCTTTCTTGTTTCTCGCAATTGGCGCAATCGCCAAAAGCACACTGACGGCCTGCCGTGCCTCTTCGATTTCGACACCTTTGAAAATGATGGAAGCCAATTCATCTAATGAACACGCCTCTCCTCGACAGAGCCGCATCAATTCCGAAAACGGCTTGTATTGAATGAGGTTGTCGTACATCCATATCGCTGCCGCTTCAACGGTATGAAACGGCGCGTCGCTGTCCTCCACGCCATCCCAGAAATTGTTCAGCGCTTCTAAACGTGTCGTGTCTTCTTCAAAGTCGCCCGGCTCTTTTTTTGCGATTTTTTCAAAGGGAATGTCTCTTGACGCGAGTCCCTCTATTTTTTCTCTTTCACCGGTCAAATAGACGAATGGATGATGAGCCTCAGCCGCCGTCAGATCACAGGCAAACTGCATCACTTTTCGGCGATCTTCTTCGTTTCGATTCGGCATGCTCGCCGTCGTCAGAATGAACTGTACGCGGTCGCGCCCGATCCCAAGCTTGTGAAATAAACGCCGAATCAACAGCGCTACTTCCCCGCCTGATGAACCGCGGTACATATGTGCTTCATCGATAATGAACATCAGCTGATTATCTGGATCGGACTCGAGCCATTTTTTCGTATCCTCCCAAATTTTCTTCTCCCTTGGACGAAGCAACATGTATTCCAGCATCGAATAATTCGTGATCAAAATATCCGGACAGTATTTCTGCATCTCAAACCGTGTAATCAGTTCCGCGTCCTCTGGATCAGGCTTATGCTCGCCGTTATGAAGCCGTTCCAAAAATGCATTTAAATCTTTTTTCGCCGGCACTTTCCCGTCTTTTTTTAATTTGTCGAGATAAGCCTGTTCTTTTTCGTTTTTAGAGGAAATCATTTTCCTCAAAGTTTTTTCAAGCTTGTGGTCCTGGTCCTGCCTTTTGTCTGGATCTTCTCCTGGATAGGGTGTTCTTCCGGTATACATACCAAACTGTGGACGGCGCACATTTTCTCCACAAGACTCCCGAAAGATACGAATAAATTGCTCCTCCGGATCACCAATTAATTTCCTGAGACGGCTGATCTGATCAGATACCAGGGCGTTCATCGGGTACATGACAAGCACCCTTACGCCCCGCTGTTTCCAGGTTTTGCCATTTCGCGCCTCATTCGCCAATTTGGCCAATAGAGGCCACATAAAACATTCAGTTTTCCCAGATCCCGTCCCAGTTGAAACGAATAAATCTTGTCCGGCAGCGGCTTTTTCAAGGGCGTCGATTTGATGCTTAAACGGCGAGGAATAAACGCCAAGCCCTTTTTCTGAAAGCGCCATAAAAAATTGCTTAAGCCAATCTGGCAGCTTCGCTTTAAATATACCATTGTCCACCATTTGGTACGCAGGAGAAGATTCGATATAAGCCTTACGGTACAAAATCCCTTCCTGATCCAACTTTTTATCAATGGCCTTTAACAAAAGCGGTGATTTTCCAAAATACTGTGATTTGATGTAATTTTCTAACTCTGTTCGCAATTGTTTTTGAACATAGTTTGCCCCATTGGCCATATCTGCTTATTTCCTTTCTTTAAATTGAAATCCTAACGGTTCCAGTGTCTGCTGAATAATTTGAAAAACATCCAATTTTGTTATTCTATTAAAGTCATTTATTTCCTTCATCGATTCCGGCCAAGTGTAGAGTTTGACAAAATTCAAAATATTAGGCGGATACAAATACTGAATTTGAAGCCGGACCAAACCGCCATCTATTGAATAAAGCGTCGGCAAAAGAGTTCCCCGCTTTTTCAGAACCCAATTTGCAGCGTAACGAAATCCTAAATGATTACTTACCCAATTAGGCAGTGGACAGTAATAAATGGCTGCACCCTCTTTTTTGTAAAAATAATAGCTTTTTTGTCCTTCTTTCCCCATTCTCATTAAGGATACGACGTCTTCATCTGGACTATACTGCCAATAGCTATCATAAGTTGATCGCCTAATTCGAAGATATTCAACACCGTTCATTGATGTGGTTTCCTGCCAAACCGTATCTTTGATCAACTTTTCAAAGAACTGATCGTAAGGTGCTGTTTGCAATTGATACAGTTCCTCAAGGCTTTTTGCTTTCGTGTATTTCCCCATCGCATACGTCTTATACAGTCCCAGCCCGCAAACCTGTAATTTTTCTTGAAGACCGCAGCTGCGCACAAATGACAAGTTCCCAATTTGCACCTTCTTTTCTTCGCACGGTGCAATTCTGTAGGCAGAATGATAAATAAATCCGCAATTTAAATAAATGTCATATATTTCCTCTACCATTTCATTGATCACATCGGCTAATTTCGTAACGTCGTGATCAACTTTGCAAAGCGCTGTGAGTTCCTGTTCTGCTCTGTCTCTAAAATGCTGTACCGAGATATTGACATTGTCTTCCTGCTCATCCCACATCGAACCCAACGCCATTTTTCCTGCCGCGCTGTAGGCCGTCCGTGCCTTCCAATCAGACGTCGATTCATTCTTTCCCTGCTTTATGTCTAAATCCTTTGCGATCACTTCCAGTAAACGTCTCATCATTGATTTTCACCAAGATACTGTTCGATGATATTGCGGCAATCCTTAGATACATTTTGATCAGAGGATTCGAGTATTTCAATTAAGCTATTTTCGTTACCTGTGACCACAGCGTACGGCAGCAGTGCAAAATAATAATCCCAATCTTCGCAATACCCCGGCATTCCGCCAAGGGTTTTTAATACCGTTTCAATATTTTTCCGGTACAAACTGCCTGAACCGATTTCCTTAAAAAATTGTCTTGTATTTTTATTTGCTCTACTCGTCTCTTTAAATTCAAAGTTTTTTGCCTGCTTGCCGTAGTAGTCTTTTGTGGACCGCCCAGTAACAAATAAATCCGTTACAATTGGAATCATGTAATTGTAAAGCCCTTTAGGTTCGATAATGAGATTTTCTGCAAAGGCATTTGTGAACCAGCATTCATTTAAACTTCCAGTAATTTCATCAATGTGATCGATCCAATCTGCGTGGAACACGTTATTGATTGTGACAAATTCACTTTCGCTCATTTCTTTTAGTTTCGTGTACTGAAAGTCACCCTCGCAATAAAACTGATCGGCGCATTTTCCAAAAACAGCAGCGGAAAAGGCATCTGCAATATTTTTTGCATTGGGTCCTGCTAGTAAAACCGGAATCTTTTTTAAATAGGCTGCATATAAAAATCTCGCTATTCCTTTTAGTAGATTATTGCTTTCCGCATTCATCCCAGCGGCCATTTCAAGATTGTCCGCCATACACTCAAAAAAATCTTCTCTGTCGCTGAACTCGTCTATATCGTCATCGGCTAATGGCTGCCCTTTAATAAAAAGCGACGCTGCACTATTTTGAGCTCTTTCAATATTGCTAGTTTGATTCAATCCTACGACTAATCGATCAGCGTAAACTTTTTCTTTTTCCTTCATTATTTTTTGATTTTCAAAAATCTGTTTTTGGATTGCTTCGAGTTCTTTTTCCTTTAGTGTTCTTTCACTTTGTGTTTCTTTCAATGCAAGCTTTTCATTTTCTATTTCTTGTTTAAGTGTCTCTATTTCTTTTTGGACGTTTTCTTTTTTTTCAGTAGATTCTTTCTCCCATTTTTTATGCTCTCGCTTATCTTTTTTAATTTTCCTTTTCAGCTCGTCCAGCTCTTTTTGCTTCGCTTCTATTTTTGAATCGGATTCCTCGTGCCATTTATTGTCAATTATCTTTTCGTATTTTTCACGAAGGGATCGATTATTCTCTAAAATTTGACATAAAAATTGGTTTTCGCCATCGATTTTTTCTTTTAAATACGCATGGTTATTTTCAACAAAATCCCTGCATATTGCTTTTGCATCTGTGAGCGAGCATCCGCTTTTTGTGGCAAATTCTTCATAAAAATCTCTGCTTAGAAAGCTATTTAAATATTTATTAATGGTTTTACAATCTCTCTCAGTCAATCCTTTAACGCTTAACGATGACCATTCAGAACGCTCGATCAGTAAATCGATTAATATTTCCCTTGAATTTTTTAATTCAATATAATTGGATGTTTGTGTTAATTTTGGCAAATAATAAAAATCGTGCCGTTCTGTTTTGATAATCTCTCGATCATAAATAGAATAGACTGGGAGTTTTTTTATATTTTTTTCTAGATAAAGCTTAGAATTTGTTATTTTAAATGCTTCATCGGTGCAGTTAATGCCATAATACATGTTTTCTTCTGATGAAGGAAAACAGATTAACATGCTGCATCCATTATTCGATGCAGTCACTTCATTTGATCTAATGTAATTGGGAATTTCTTCTTGTGAATTTATTTTTTGTTCTAAAATGATGATTTCAATTGGTTTAATGTTCTCATTATATTTACTTTGAATATGAACAATATCAGCGTCATTTGGATCTATTTGAATTGACCAATTCCATACCCCAATTTTCCCGACTTTCTCCGGTCCATCACTCTTGAAGTCAACCTTCTTGTCCTTTAGGTTCAACCAATCTGGTCTAAGAATCCCTATGCTTTCGTCTTTTTTTATTCCAGCAAGCCATTGTAATTTAACATCTCCTCCTCTGTTGCCAGGTACCACTTCGCAAATTAAATTAATATTTAAATCATTATGAGTCATCCTCTTTCTCCCTTTAAAACTTCACTTTGTAGTATATTCAATGCTTTTTTTGAAATTTTACCATTATGCAATTGAACCGCTAGCCATCGACATAATGCCGGATCATTTTTAAAGCCTAATGCCATTGCACCAATCGATATTGGAACTGGCACCATATCTTTTTTGTAGGAAGCAAGTTGGATCAATAAATCGCGGTCTGAAGATGCATTGGTGTATTTAGCTTGTCTTCTCCTTTGATAAGATGCTTGCCAAATACAATCATTCCCACAGTATATTTTTATTTGACAGCCAAACCGTATATTCTCGATTCGTATTTTTTGATCAGCCTTAACGCGTTCTCGGCTTATCAGCACACCATTTAAATCTGTAAGCTCAGCAAATCCATCGTATTTCATTTTGACCGTAACGACATTTTTGAAAGGCAAACCCTTCTGTTCTCCAGATTCAATCACTTGATTATTGTCATCTAAAACCGCTACTTCTGTTTTTAAACGATTAGCAAATTCAGATAAATTATTTTGATTGTAGAAAATATACTGGAGTACATTGAAGCGACTTGCAAATGCCGTTTTTTGTCGACCGTCACACAATACTTTTACAACCTCTGAATCCGCACTATCTGATGTCATTTCTGTTGCTGAGTAATCAGAAATTAACTTTGCATAAGAACCAGATAAAAAGAAAAATAGATCCTTTTCTTTGCATAGTACCTCGTACGGTTTTTGCACACATGCTGGCCATATTGGATATAATTTAACGGGTGCTTTTGTTAAGCGCGCGTGGTAATTCAAGAAAAAGCTCGCTGCATCTTCTGAAAATTGCGTTGCCATAATTTCATAAACGCACCATCCATACCGATCATCTATTATTCTATTTACACTTAAAGCATCAGTAAACGTATATGAAAATTCGCTTCCTTTCCTTCGAATTAGCCAATACGTGTGATTAACAACGACATCCGCATCTGGCATCAGTTTTTTTCCTGTTTCTTTATCAAATAATGTACCTGTTGTTTTTATTCCTTCAATTTCTCTAGGACAATTTTTCTTCAAGATACTACCAAAATCTTTGATTAAGTATTTTTCTGCAGGTACACTCCCTACTGTTAGATAAGTCATTTTACTTTTGTCTAATTTCTCAGATAAATATGTATATATCTTAGATGATTTGCTTTTTCTTTCGATATAAATCTTTCCGTCATTTTCCCAATTAATGCAGCCAATCGGAAAGCCAATTTTAAACTCGATTGCTTGTGACGATGTAAATATCAATTTAATCGGCAATGAAAACTTTCTCTTTAGTGCATCCTTTTGCCTATCTGAAACGGTATAATCTGGACAATGATTTTGATCACTGACCTCATGTCTAAAATGTGGTATGCGCTTCGAGCCATATACAAATGTAACGTTCTTACCGCATAGTTCGCACACTAATTTATGTTCATAGGCATGAACTGTTCTGTAAAATTCATTTTTACAACTTTCTGCACTTGTTCTAACCCATCCATTTTCCGTCCATTTGCAAACATGATCTAATGACATTTCCCTCTCCTTATTATTTCTTACTATAAGGAACGCAAAGATTTTATACTAGACTTTTATTATATCTTTATCAGTGTAATCTTTTTAATTTTACATCTTAATAAAATGAAAAACAACATAGTTTAATTGAGAATAAAAAAAATACTGTCAGCCTTCTAGGTAACAGTATTTTAATCAATCTCAACATCTATTTAATTTCAGGCAATAAAAAAAGGCCTCGCAACGATCTATCCTCCCAGGCAGCTGCCCGCCAAGTACTTTCGACGTAAGAGAGCTTAACTTCTGTGTTCGGGATGGGAACAGGTGTGTCCTCTCTGCTATAGTCACGAAACCTATTTAACAAAGTTTATTCAATTGTTTGAGGTCACTCAAAACAACATAGAGTCTAGCGTTTAACACGTCTTTGGATCAAGACCTCGGCCGATTAGTACTGGTCAGCTGAACACATTGCTGTGCTTTCACCTCCAGCCTATCACCTGATCGTCTATCAGTGGCCTTACTCCCTTAAAGGGATGAGATATCTTATCTT
>NZ_VUMO01000010.1 GCF_009696145.1 Pseudoramibacter porci | reverse complement strand
GAACCACTCAGGACCGAATCGTCCTATATTTCGATTTCAATTTATAAATCTACAAATTGCAGCTTGATATTAAATCAAACGAGGCTCCTGAGTATTTTCTCAGAGCCTCGTTTGTCTACAGTCTGAAACCACCGGCTGAGCCGGTGGTTATGATTATTGAAAAATTTGCATTTTTAGGCCCTTTTCAATATAATCTACGCAAAAGGAGGTGCTTTCAGATGATGAAACACGATGAAATGGTCATTTACCATATTTTTACAATGGGTTACTGCGGGGCAGAAGCGACGCAGGTAGAATGTGACGGTATTCACCATCGTTTAAACAAAATCGAAGCACAATTGCCTTATTTGAAAGAATTAGGAGCAAACACAATTTTGCTTGGGCCGTTGTTTTCGTCGATTTCTCATGGATACGACACAACGGATTACTCAAAAGTGGATCCGCGTCTTGGCACCAACGAAGATCTGACCCATTTGGTTCAAATCTGCCACGATCAAGGAATTTCTGTGATTTTAGACTGTGTGTTCAATCATGTGGGGCGTTCGTTTTTTGCTTTTGAGGATTTGAAACAAAATCGTGAACAATCGATATATAAGGATTGGTTTGACAGCGTCAATTTTTGGGAAAACAATAGTTACAATGACGGCTTTTCTTATCGCAATTGGGCAGGCTGTGACAATCTCGTTAAATTAAATTTATATCATCCCGACGTAAAAAATTATTTAAAGCAGACATTAGCGTCTTGGATCGACGACTACGATATTGATGGCGTCCGAATGGATGCGGCCAACGTGATGGATATGGGATTCGTGAGAGAACTGGGAGATATGGCCAGAGCTAAAAAAACAGATTTCTTTATGGTCGGCGAATCCGTGTCTGGCGATTATTCACTGATGGTCGAAAGAGGTGGCCTGAATTCTGTTACCAATTACGAAGATTATAAAGGGCTGTATTCCAGCTTAAATGACAAAAATTATTTTGAAATCGCGTATTCGCTCAATCGTTTGTTCGCCCAAGGCGGCTTATATCAGCATTTTCTCACCTATAATTTCGTTGACAACCACGATGTTGATCGGGTTGCATCGACCTTGAATGATGAAAGGGATTTGGAACCACTCTATTTGATGCTCTTCACAATGCCGGGGATTCCGACGATTTATTACGGCAGTGAGTTAGGTATTAAAGCGCGGAAGGGTAACGGGACAGATGCACCCCTTCGTCCAGCTGTAGCGGATATTCCCTTTGATATAACGAATCCTTTGACTGAAAAAATCAGACAGATGGTTGCCGTTCACAAAAGTGTCGATGCATTAAAAAAGGGCAGTTATGAGCAGATGTTTGTTCGGTCTTGTCAAATGGGGTTCATCCGTAGGAGTGAGGAGCAGACGGTGATAGCGGTTTTTAACTGCGAAGCGTCTCCTGTTCAAATTCGCGATGATCGTTTCAATGGCCTTTACTACGATTTGTATCATCAAAAAGAATGTCAGCTTTCAGGTATGGTGACCATTCCGGAAAAAAGCGGCATGGTTCTGATGTCGATGGATCAGGAAATACCGAAAATTCAAGTCCCTGAAATCAATCAGAACGAAGCAATTGTTATTGATGAAACGGATGGGGATCATCTTGTGTTTTTCGAGGCGCGGCCTAAAAAGATGGAAGATTATATGAGGCTTGCACTGGAAGAAGCGTACAGGGCAGAAGATGAAGGAGAAGTGCCGATTGGCGCAGTAATTGTCAAAGATGGCGAGGTCATCGCGTCCAATCATAATAGGAAGGAAGGCATGCAGGATCCAACGGCGCATGCGGAAATGCTGGTCATTCATGAAGCAGCGAAAAAGCTATCCAGATGGCGTTTAGACGACTGCGCGCTTTATGTAACAGCTGAACCTTGTCCAATGTGTATGGGGGCTGTCATTCAGAGTCATATCAAAAAAATTGTTTATGGCGCTTCAGAACCGAGATACGGCGCAGTTGAATCAACGGCACAGCTGAAACAGCATCCGATGCTGCCGAAGCGTACGGAGATTTACGGCGGTATTTGTGAAAATGAGTGTGAAGCGGTGCTCAAACGCGGTTTTGAGAAAAACAGAAAATAAGCGCTTGACAATTCAAACGACAATGTTATACTTGTATACAATATATAAATACGATGAACGAGAGAAAAACACGGTCGATTTCTTCAGCGAACTGTCGAACGGTGAGAGGACAGCAGAAAAGCCGTGCGTAATAATCACTCGCGAGTAGCGGATTCGAATGGCGGACAGCCGAGTAGAAAACGCCGAGATTCCCATCCAGCGTTAGTGGATTAGAGTTTGGAGCTTTTCAGACTTGAAGTGGATATGTGGTGTTCCCATATCAAAAAGAGTGGTACCGCGGATAATGTACTTTCCGTCTCTTTGAATTTAACAATTCAAAGAGGCGTTTTTTATTAGGAGGAAGAATGAAGACAGAAGCCAATAAGAAAATCGTGACATTCGATTCGACATTGAGGGACGGCGCACAAGCCGAAGGCATTTCGTTTTCTGTCAAAGATAAACTGGATATTGTCAAAATATTGGATGAGCTGGGCATCGATATTATCGAGGCTGGTAATCCAGGATCGAACCCAAAGGATATTGCATTTTTTGAAGCCCTTAAGGAAACAAAGCTGACACATGCAGCGCTTTGTGCCTTTGGTTCAACTCGACATCCCGGGAAAAATGCAGAGGACGACGCCAACCTTCAGGCTATTCTGCAGACTTGTACCCAATACGCAGCAATTTTCGGAAAGGCTTCAGCCTTTCACGTTGAGACGATACTCAATACGACTCGGGAAGAAAATCTGGCCATGATTGAAGATTCCTGCCGGTTTTTATCAGAAAACGGCAAAGAAGTGATCTTCGATGCAGAACATTTTTTCGATGGGTACAAGCTCGATGCTGCGTATGCCCTTGAAACGTTAAAAGCGGCTGAAAAGGGCGGCGCCGTTTGTGTGTGTCTTTGCGATACAAACGGGGGCACTTTGCCGTCAGAGGTGAAAGATATTGTAGCAAAAGTGTGCCAGACGGTTGCAATTAATGTGGCCATTCACGCTCACAACGACAGCGGTCTCGGGGTTGCAGCTTCACTGACCGGCGTTGAGGGAGGTGCGAACCAGGTTCAGGGGACATTTCTCGGTTATGGAGAACGATGTGGCAATGCGAATTTGGCTACGATCATCGCCGATCTTCAAGTTAAAATGGGATATGCTTGTCTTTCTGAGTCAGCACTGAAAAAAATGACATCCTCCGCCATTAAAATTGCGGAGATATCCAATTATGCACTGACGGGCAGAGAACCTTATATCGGGAAAAGCGCTTTTGCTCACAAGGGTGGCATGCACATCGATGCCGTTCTAAAGGAGCCCCATTCCTTTGAACATATCGATCCTGAACGTGTTGGCAATCAGCGGCGGATCTTGATGTCTGAAGTTGCCGGGCGCGGCACCATCATTCAACTCATTCACGATATCGATCCGACGATTGAGAAGCATTCGGAAGAAGCCACGAAAGTCATGGATCGAATTAAGGAGCTGGAATACGAAGGGTACCAATTTGAGGGCGCGGAAAGCTCAGTTAAACTTTTAATTCGAAAAGAATTGGGGCGATTTAAGCCGTTTTTCAAAATTGAGGATTTCAAGACCATTGGCGAAAAACCGGTCGCTGGCCGCGCACTGTCTGCCTCTGCGATTGTGAAAGTTTCAGTGGACGGTAAAGAAGCTATAAATGCAGCTGAAGGTGACGGACCGGTCAATGCATTGGACAAGGCCCTTCGAGCGGCACTTGAAAGTTTTTATCCGAGTATTAAGACACTTAGATTGACAGATTTCAAGGTCCGCGTGATCGATCAAGGCGCGACAGCTTCAAAGGTCCGCGTGCTCATTGAAAGCAGCGACGGACGTGATATTTGGACCAACGTTGGGGTATCGACGGACGTGATTGAGGCAAGTCTCGTTGCTTTGACCGATTCCATCGAATACAAGCTGTTAAAGGATATGGAACAGAAAATTAAAGATTATTATCTATAACCATGCTTTACAATAAAAAATAATTTCATTAAAATAGAATGAAGCGCATTCAATATCAAATGAGTATATAAATAAAGGAGAAACATTATGGGAATGACAATGACTCAAAAAATACTGGCCGCTCACGCCGGTGTCGATTCTGTCAAAGCTGGGGATTTGATTATGGCTGACCTCGATTTGGTGTTGGGTAACGACATCACTTCGCCGGTGGCAATTAATGTTTTTAAAAATTTAAACACAAACAAAGTTTTCGATGAAAATAAGGTTGCGCTGGTACCGGACCATTTTGCACCGAATAAGGACATTAAGGCAGCTGAACAATGCAAAACGGTCCGCGAATTTGCTGGTACACAGAAAATCTCAAATTATTTTGAAGTAGGCCGCATGGGCGTTGAACACGCACTCCTTCCGGAAAAGGGACTGGTTACAGCGGGTGATCTGGTTATTGGAGCGGATTCCCACACGTGTACCTACGGAGCATTAAGTGCTTTTTCCACAGGCGTCGGTTCAACCGATATGGCAGTCGGTATGGCAACTGGCAAAGCGTGGTTCAAGGTGCCATCTGCACTGAAATTTAACTTAACCGGGAAAATGAAACCTTACGTATCAGGAAAGGACTTGATTCTTCATATCATCGGTATGATCGGCGTTGACGGTGCCCTATATAAATCAATGGAATTTGTCGGACCAGGTGTCGCCAATTTGACCATGGACGATCGTTTCACCATAGCAAACATGGCCATCGAAGCCGGCGGAAAAAATGGGATCTTTCCGGTCGATGAACAGACCCTCGCTTATATAAAAGAACATTCTGAAAAACCCTACACCGTTTACGAAGCGGACGATGACGCTGAATACGATGCGGTCTACGATATCGATTTGTCTGAACTCAAACCGACTGTGGCCTTCCCGCACTTGCCTGAAAATACAAAAACAGTTGATGAAATCAAAGAACCGGTTAAGATTGATCAAGTCGTGATCGGTTCGTGCACCAATGGCCGTTTCTCGGATTTTGAAAAGGCTGATAAAATTTTAAAGGGCCGCAAAATTTCTGATGACGTCCGTGTCATTATTATTCCGGCTACACAGAAAATTTGGGAACAATGTATGGAAGCCGGATTCTTTAAAGATTTTGTCGAAGCAGGATGCGCCATCAGCACGCCGACCTGCGGACCGTGCCTCGGCGGCTATATGGGGATTTTGGCTGCAGGTGAACGCTGCGTATCGACGACGAATCGCAACTTTGTCGGACGCATGGGCCATGTGGATTCAGAGGTTTACCTGGCTAGCCCGGAAACAGCAGCAGCATCGGCAATTTTAGGCTACATCGGCACACCAGACGAATTATAAGAGAAACAGAAAGAGGATAATCGACATGAATGCAAAAGGAAAAGTATTTCGCTACGGAGATAACGTTGATACCGACGTTATCATTCCAGCTCGCTATCTGAACACCAGCGATCCGTTGGAATTGGCTCAACACTGTATGGAAGACATTGACAAGGATTTTGTCAATAATGTCCATAAGGGTGATATCATCGTCGCTGATGATAACTTTGGTTGCGGCTCGTCCCGCGAACACGCACCGATTTCAATCAAAGCCTCTGGCGTTTCTTGTGTCATTGCCAATAGCTTTGCCCGAATTTTTTATAGAAATTCGATCAATATCGGGCTGCCGATTTTGGAATGCCCGGAAGCGGTCGAGGTCATTGAGGCTGGAGATGAAGTCGAAGTGGATTTTGATTCAGGGAAAATTACAGATATTACCAAGAATCAAAGTTTTCAGGGACAGGCATTTCCGCCGTTTATGCAGGAACTGATCCAGGCCGGCGGCTTAGTTAATTACGTAAATAAAAATATGCTGAAATAAGGATAATAAGGGAGAATCTCAATGGAATATAAAATCGCGGTTATTAAAGGAGATGGCATCGGTCCGGAAATTGTCGGCGCGAGCATGAAAGTATTGGACAAAATCGGTGAAAAATACGGTCATAAATTCAATTATCATGAAGTGTTAGCCGGCGGCATTGCCATCGATAAAACCGGTTCGCCGCTTCCGCAGGAAACGGTTGACGTCTGCAAGGATTCAGATGCTGTTTTATTAGGTGCTATGGGCGGACCGAAATGGGACAATCTGCCGGGGGATCAGCGCCCAGAAGCGGGACTTTTAGGTATTCGCAAGGCACTGGGACTTTACGCTAACCTGCGCCCGGCCATTCTTTTCGATGAGCTCCGCGACGCGTCACCGCTTAAACCAGAATTGATTGGCGATGGTCTCGACGTTTTAGTCGTCCGTGAGCTGACCGGGGATGTCTATTTTGGTGAAAAACACCGCGAAGGCGACGAATACGCTTCAGACTTAATGAACTATTCCCGTATGGAAGTGGAACGCATTGCTAAAGTCGGTTTTGACGCAGCAATGCGCCGCGGCAAAAAACTGACCTGCGTCGATAAAGCGAACGTACTTGAAACATCTCGTCTGTGGCGTAAAATTGTCAGTGAAGTGGCAGAAAAATATCCAGAAGTTGAAGTGGATTATCTTTACGTTGATAATGCAGCTATGCAGTTGGTCATTAATCCGCATCAATTCGATGTCATTCTAACAGGAAATCTTTTTGGCGATATTCTCTCCGACGAGTCATCGACAATTACAGGATCGATCGGGATGTTGCCATCTGCCAGTCTCGGTCAAAACAATTTCGGGATGTACGAACCGATTCACGGCTCTGCGCCGGATATTGCTGGGCAGGATAAGGCCAATCCGATTGCGACTGTACTCTCTGTTGCGATGATGCTCAGATATACTCTGGGGCTTGAAGAAGAAGCAAAAAATATTGAAGACGCAGTGGAAGCGACCTTGAAAAAGGGCTGGCGTACTGGAGATATTGCGACATCGGATGATGATGTAATTGGCTGCCAGGAAATGGCACAGCACATCATCGAAAATTTGTGACAAAATAAGAGGTTGAACATGAAAAGAGTCAAACGAACAGCAGCAGCGTACTCATTATTTAACGCGCTGGGCTATACAAAAGAAGAATTGGAACGCCCCCTTGTTGGTGTCGTCAATTCACATAATGAAATCGTGCCGGGGCATATGAACCTGGATAAAATCACAGAAGCTGTCAAAGCAGGTGTCCGTCTCGCAGGCGGCACCCCGGTCGAATTTCCGGCAATTGCGGTTTGTGATGGGATTGCTATGGGTCATCAGGGAATGAAATATTCGCTTGTTACCCGTGAACTGATTGCAGACTCTACAGAAGCGATGGCCATTGCCCATCATTTTGACGCATTAGTCATGATCCCGAACTGTGATAAAAATGTTCCGGGGCTTTTGATGGCGGCTGCACGTTTGAATCTGCCAACGGTATTCGTCTCTGGCGGTGCGATGCTGGCGGGTCATGTAGGTGGACGAAAAGTCAGTCTCTCAGCGATGTTTGAAGCGCAGGGCGCTTATCAGGCAGGGAAAATCAACGACGCACAATTTGACGATTTTGTTCAGCACACCTGTGAAACCTGCGGTTCCTGTTCGGGGATGTACACGGCAAACAGTATGAACTGTTTAACGGAAGCGATTGGTATGGGCCTTAGAGGAAACGGCACTATTCCTGCTGTTTATTCACAGAGACTGCGCTTGGCGAAACATGCCGGCATGCAAGTGATGGAAATGATCGAAAAAGATATTCGCCCTCTCGATATCATGACAGAAGCTGCGTTTTACAATGCACTGACTGTCGATATGGCCCTGGGATGCAGCACGAATACTATGCTCCATTTGCCGGCGATTGCACATGAAGCAGGCGTTACGATCAATCCAGATATTGTCAATGAAGTTTCTGACCGCACCCCGAATCTCTGCCACTTAGCACCGGCTGGGGACACGCATATTGAAGACTTGAATGCAGCTGGCGGGGTTTATGCCGTGATGACAGAGCTTAATAAAAAAGGTCTCCTCAATTTAGACTGCATGACGGTAACCGGAAAAACCATGGCAGAAAATCTTAAGGGTGTTCAGAATTTAAATCCTGAAATCATTCGTCCAATCGACCATCCGTTCATGGATAGAGGCGGATTGACCATGTTGAAAGGGTCATTGGCTCCTGAAACCGGCGTCATCAAACAGTCCGCGGTCCTTCCGGAAATGATGGTTCACGAAGGTCCAGCGAAGGTATTCGATTCAGAAGAAGAAGCGCAGGCGGCGATCGATGGCGGAAAAATTGTCAAAGGCGATGTCGTCGTCATTCGCTACGAAGGTCCGAAAGGGGGCCCAGGCATGCGCGAAATGCTCAACCCGACATCAGCCATTATGGGTATGGGATTAGGCGATTCAGTTGCTTTGATTACTGACGGTCGTTTCTCGGGCGCGACACGTGGCGCCTGCATCGGGCATGTGTCGCCGGAAGCAGCGGCTGGCGGACCCATTGCCTTTGTCGAAGACGGCGACCGTATCCGGATCGATATTCCGAACAGAACCGTTGATTTGCTCGTCTCAGAAGATGAGATGGCAAGACGTAAGGCCAACTGGACGCCGAAAACACCAGATATTACCACTGGCTATTTGGCAAGATACGCTAAGTTGGTTTCTTCGGCCAATGAAGGCGCGGTCTTAAAATAAAGAGGGAGACATAGGGAGCAATATGGATCAGAATAGTCAGAGATTAAAGGGCTCGGAAATTGTTGTAAAATGTCTGCAGGAACAGGATGTAGAATATGTGTTCTCTTATCCAGGCGGCGCGGTCATTCCACTGTTTGACGCATTTTACCGTATGGAACACAATATCCATCAGGTCGAACCTTGCCATGAACAAAACGGAATACACGCGGCAGAAGGTTACGCACGGGCCAGCGGGAAAGTTGGCGTCGGTATTACGACTTCAGGCCCTGGGGCGACGAATGCGGTTACAGCTATTGCCGATGCGCATATGGACTCAACGCCGCTTGTCGTCTTTACCGGACAGGTGACCCAGCAGCTTTTGGGGAGGGACTCTTTCCAGGAAGTGGATATTACGAGCATTACCCTTCCGATCACGAAGCACAATTTTATTATTAAGGATATTACGATGTTGGCGCCGACGATTCGTGAAGCTTTTAGAATTGCACAGAGCGGCCGGCCAGGTCCGGTTGTCATTGATATTCCGAAGGATATCTTTTTAGCTGAAACGGTATATACGCCGCAAACACCGTATTCCCTCGATATGAATCGGCCAACTCCTCAGCGTGACGCTCTGAACCGGGCTGCAAAATACATTAATAGAGCGAAACGTCCGGTGATTTACGCCGGCGGTGGCGTCATCAAAGCAGGTGCCTCCGACATGCTGGTGCAATTTGCAGAAAAAACCGGTATTCCTGTCGCCAATTCGTTGATGGGTTTGGGGAGTATTCCGCGAGACAACCCATTGTCACTGGGGCTTGTTGGGATGCACGGCTCTCAGGAATGTAACCTGGCGGTCATTAATTGCGATACCCTCATTGCCATTGGTGCAAGATTTTCAGATCGCGTCACTGGGAACATTAATGAGTTTATGCGTGATAAAAAGATCATTCAGATCGATGTTGACGCGACTGAATTTGAAAAGAACGTTGAAGCAAATGTGCATATCTGTGCAGATGTTGCCGATGCATTGCCGAAGCTTTACAATTTGGTGGACGAAAAGTCATATCCGGAATGGTATAAGCAGATTGAAGAGTGGCCGCTTGAAGAAAAACCAGAAACGGCTTATCATCCGAAAACCATCATTCATCATATTAATAAGGCTTTTGAAGATGCATACGTGGTGACAGAAGTTGGTCAACATCAGATGTGGGTCGGTCAGCATTGGAAATTTAAATTTCCGAATCAATACATCACGTCCGGCGGCTTGGGAACGATGGGCTTTGGTATGGGTGCTGCAATTGGCTGTCAGTTTGCGCATCCGGATAAACAGGTGCTTTTGGTTGCAGGTGACGGTTCATTTAGAATGAACTTTACAGAATTGACGACGATTCGCCGCTATAATCTGCCTATCAAAATTTTCCTGTTCAATAACGAAACCCTTGGAATGGTGCGCCAGTGGCAAAAACTGTTCAATGACCGCCGTTACGCTCAAACAGATTTAACGGATCATGCTGTGGATTACTTGAAGCTGGCTGACGCATTTAACATCAAAAATTATGACGTCACCGATTTAGAATCCTTGGATCAAACTTTGGAAGAAATCAAAGATTTAAATGAACCGGTTCTGGTCAACTGTCACATTGATCACGACGAAGGCGTGTATCCGATGGTTCCAGCAGGAAAACCGATTGACGAAATCTATTACGAATAAATTTTTCTAAGAGCGAGGCGCAAGTCTCGCTTTTATTTTTTTATTATTTTGTGCAGGACTTTTATTTTCTGTCAAATCATGTATAATATATGCAGAAAAGAATAGGTGCAGGTGAAATCATGATTCAGATTATTTTTTCATGGATCATCGGTTCGATTTTAGGGAGCTTTATTACCTGTTGGTGCGATCGATCTATACGCGGCCAATCCATTTTGTTCGGCCGAAGTCATTGCGATACGTGTGGTCAGGTGATAGGCAAACGGGACTTGATTCCAGTTGTGTCGTTCATCCGTCTCAAAGGAAGATGTCGAGCCTGCGGCGCCCCGATTGGAAAGGCGTGTTTGATTAACGAAATCTTTACGGCACTGTTTTTCGCTTATTTCGCCTATAGATGGGGGTGGCATCTATGGTCTGTTCGATTAGCAGGGCTCTTGCTGATTTTGCTGGCAATATCGACGATTGACTTAAGTGAGAAAATCATTCCAGATGCTTTAATTGCAGCGGGGATACTCTGGTGGATTTTAACAACTTGGCTGCTTCGTTTGTCTTTTTTAAAGGGATTGATGGGTGGCATGGCTCTAGGTGCTTTGGTTTGGCTAACCGCTTTGATTGTGGATCATGTATTAAACCGTGAATCACTTGGCGGCGGAGATATCAAACTGTTTTTTATGACAGGGCTGTATCTCACAATAAATTTTGCATTTTTCCATTTGCTCCTTTCAGCTTGTATCGGTTTATTCATCTATGGCTTGTGGCATCGCAAAAATGATCACCATGAGGACGAAATGGCATTTGGTCCGGCGATTTCGATGTCGACGATGATTTGTATATGTATTGAGCCGTTTATTGTACGATTATTTTCGTTATTTATATAATCATTAAAGAAGGATAGAGAAGAAATGAAGAAAAAGGGAAAAACATTATTAACGGGATTAGGATTGGTTCTAACACTCGCCTTGTGTCTAACTGCCTGTGGAAACAGCAAAACGATGCAAGCGACATCGAAGAGCCACAGTGTGATCAAGTCGATCGGGACAGCGTCCAATAATTTGAACGCGTACAAAGCAAAAGTGAAGAACGAAACAGGAAAGAAGATCACCAGCGTTGAAATCAAAAATTCAATCGATAATGAATACGGCGATAACTTATTGGATTCTGGAGACACCTTTAAAAATAACGAGGTGCGCTACATGTACTACGACGCGACAGATGCCGTGAATACCGCTCAGGAAGATGGCAAGGAAGAATCGTCGATTAAATATTACGTCAAAGTGACACTGGACAACGACTCGACTTACGTAATCAGCAAATTCCCCTTCAATAAAATCAAGGGAACCGCGAAAATTTACTTTGATTCGGATAAAGAAGTCTGTTACTTAATTTATACCAATAAATCTGGAAAGAAGATCAATACTAAGAAAAAAGAAAAGAAGAGCGGCACGTCTTCATCTTCCAGCAGCTCATCGTCCTACAATGATTCTTCGTCGAGCAGCTCGTCGTCGTACAGCAGTGGACGTTACGGTGTCGGCAGCAGTGCAAGCAACGGCTATTCAAGTGGGACAAGCGATTATTCAAGCGGACAAAGCAGTGGAAGTAGTAATAAAGGTACTGGCGGATATAAAGCTTATCAAACTAAACAACCACAACCAGCTTCTGATAAACCAACTACCAACCCACCAACTACTGACACAACAAATAACGGTACAACAACACATCCTGCTCCAAATACAGACTCTAACAATACAAATAGTACGGTCAATCCATAATTCGAGCAAAAATATTTGTAAAGAATAAATAATAATTAGTGAATTTTTACGCAACATGAATTTAATTAAACAATTAATAACACGAATTTTAGCCATCACTGCCATCATCATTTTGGCAGTGGTGGCTTATTGCGCGTGGAGCGCGCCGTATTTTAAGCAGCTTGGCGTGCTCGGCGGCGTTGAGATCCAACAGCCCAAAATGCCGGCGATCAATTGCTGGGGCGACAGCCTGACGCAAGGGGCCTTTGGCGATGGCGAGACCTATCCCAAAGCCCTAAGGCGCATTATTGCGCGCCAGCTGACGGCAAACGGTTATCCGCAAAGTGTGCCGGTTGTCCGCAATCTTGGGATCAGCGGCGAAACGAGTCTCGAAATCGCCTGTCGAGGCGGCCTCGCGATGCGGACTCAGTCGCCGATTCGCATTAATCAGGGTGAACGGCAGATCTTTAGAATCACAGCGGACGGCGGCAAGGCCGTTTCAATCCTGAGACTGGGCGATACAGGTGTGAATCCTGTGAAGATTGGCTCTGTCGTCGGGCGGCTCGATCGAATTGACGATGAGAATCATTACACCTTCACGCCGACGCACGTCCGCTATCAGGATACCCTTCCGAAAAATTCAAGGGTAGTTACCTACGCGGCTGCGCATTACCGCTCGGCGATCCCGGTGATTTTCATCGGGCAGAACGGCGGCTACAGCAATACCGCGGATTTGATCCGCCAGCAGAAGGCGATCATTCACAATCAAATCGGCGCAGAGCATCAGTACATTGTCGTGGGGTTGCACACCGGAACCGCGAAACAGCGGACGGCTTTGGAAAAAAAGATGCAGCAGACTTACGGTGATCATTACATCAATTTAAGAAAGATTTTGTCGAAAAACGGCACCAAAATCGCGGGCATCAAGGCGACAAAGGAAGACCGGCGCATGATGCGCGCGGGTATGGTACCGGCCAGTTTACTGGCAGACGACCATCTGCATTTCAACGCCAAAGGATATCGGACGGTCGCTAAAGTAATTTACGCGAGGATGACCGCACTTAAACTTATCCGTTATCCCCTTGGTGCGCAGTCAATTGTAAAGAATTATTACGAATAAAGGAGAGGCCTATGGCAAAAATAAAGACCCAGTACAAATGCAGCAACTGCGGCCACGTTGTGCCGAAATGGATGGGCCGATGCTCCCAGTGTGGCGCCTGGAATACCTTTGAGGAAGTGGTCGAGACGCCGAAGATTTCCGAGAAGGCTCGGCAGACCGGCCGGGAAAGAGGCGTTTACAACCAGCCCCGAAGACTTTCTGAAATTTCATCGAAGCAGGAAAATCGTCTTTCAACGAAAAACGAAGAGCTCGACCGCGTGCTCGGCGGCGGCATTGTCCGCGGCGGAGTTGCGCTGCTGGGCGGCGACCCCGGCATCGGGAAATCGACGCTGCTTCTTCAGATGACCGAAAACGTTGCGAGTCAAAATTACAAGGTGCTGTACATTTCCGGAGAAGAATCCGAGCAGCAGATCAAGATGCGGGCGGATCGGATGCACATTCAGTCGGACTCCGCCTTTTTTCTGTCTGAAATTAACATGACCTACATCCGCCAGACCGTGGTGAAGGAAAAGCCGAATCTGGTCATCATCGATTCGATTCAAACCATGTATAATCCTGAAATTACGTCGGCACCAGGTTCAGTGACGCAAATCAGGGAAAACGCCAATGCACTAATTCAAATTGCCAAAAAAGACGGCATTTCGATGTTTTTCGTCGGTCATGTAACAAAAGAAGGTAACCTTGCCGGACCACGGGTGTTGGAGCACATGGTTGATACGGTTTTGTATTTTGAAGGCGAGAAATATCACGCATATCGGATGCTTCGGGCTGTGAAAAATCGTTTCGGCTCGACTAATGAGCTTGGTATTTTCGAGATGACAGATCAAGGTCTTCTTCCGGTCCAAAATCCTTCCGGTACAATGCTTGTGTCACGGCCGCAGAATACCTGCGGTTCAGTTGTTGTGCCGATTGTGGAAGGAACGCGGCCGCTTTTGGTTGAACTTCAAGGGTTAGTCTCTTCGTCGGATTACGCGAACCCCAGGCGTATGGCGACTGGTTTTGATTATAACCGCATGATATTGTTGGTTGCGATTATGGAGAAACGGATGGGCCTCAATATGAAGCAGATGGACGCGTACATCAATATTGTAGGCGGCATACGCATCGATGAGCCGGCTGCAGATTTGGCCGTGTGCTGTGCATTGTATTCCAGCTACCATGATTTCGAAATCCCAAGAGATATGTTAATTATCGGCGAGGTTGGTTTAACGGGAGAAGTGAGAAATATTCAGGATATTGATAAACGTCTGATCGAAGGGAAAAAATTGGGGTTCACGCGGTGTATCCTGCCTAAAAGCAATGAAAAAACGCTCAAAAAAATGGCTGATACGTTGACCCTTTATCCGGTCGACAATATTGCCCAGGCTTTTCACGCCTTAAAGCGTAAATAATTGAAAACGCAATGAATCGGCAATATTTTATCCTTCACAAAAAAATAAAAGTAGATTATAATATAGATATCCTGAAGTGTTCGTTACCACACTATTTTTGAACCTACATCTTTTTACAGGGAGTCTGGATGTTCTTTGCTCGATGCCGAGCCACTTCGAGTGGATGGCAAAGGATGCGAAGACAAGACACCCACCTAGCATCCGCTAGGCGTCAAAAATATGGGACGGCACATTCGGGATTTTTTATTCTCTGCATAAATTATTAAATAAATTTGTGATAATCTTATGAAAGAACAGTTAGAAAAAGATCAAATCATTCATTTGTCCGGAACGGATAATACCCGTGATTTAGGTGGATTACAGACGTCAGACCATCGCATAGTCCGCTCTAAAAAATTAATTAGAAGCGATCATTTAAACCGCCTCACAGAAAAAGATTGTAGAATATTGTCGGAGCAATATCGGGTTATGACTATTGTCGATTTGAGAAGAGACAGCGAATCCGCGCGTCAGCCGGATCAAGTACCGTCTGGCGCAAAGTTAGTGCATGACCCATTGGTTCCAGAACTTAAACAGGCCCAAACCTTCGCAAAGATAAACAGTGTTGGGAAATTAATGCTTGAATCGGTGCATCATATGGATGACGATGTATTAACGTACCAATCAAAACGTTATGCTGAGGCCGCTTTGTCAGATTTTACAGCTGTGGCGATTCAAAAATGGATCGAAATTTTGCTTGAAGCGGAGGATGGCGCGGTGTTGTGGCACTGTACCGCCGGTAAAGATCGAACAGGCGTTTTGGCGGCTTTGATTCTTTTGATTCTAGGCGTTCCAATGCATGCTGTAAAAGCAAATTATTTAATGACCAATCAATGGATCCACGCTAAAATCCAATGGATTCTCTCAAAAACACGCGAGATAACCAACGATTTGAATTTACTCAGGCAAGTCGAATTGCTCTGTTCTGTTCACGAAAATTATTTTGAAGCCGTGATTTCGACAATTGATTCCCACTATGGCGGATTATCAGCATATATCCATCAGCATCTACACATTTCAGATGAGATGATTGACACACTTCGAAATATGTATTTAATTCCAAGGAGGTAAACATAGATGTCGCCCTTTTTTTTGGCGTTGATTGCCCTTGTTATTGTAGTGGCGATCATCATTGCGGTGGTTATTTTCAAAAGATCTTCAAAGACACCGAAAAAAGAAAATGTACTTTTTAGTGATGAAAAAGTTAGGCAGGATGACGATTTGTTTGAAGATGTAGAGATTATGGCAGATCAGGACAATGGACCATCGCTTGAGGAGCGTTTTCTCGCTGAAACGGTCAAAGAAGTGTCGGGAGAGCCGGAACGTCTTTATACGAATACTTATGTGCCCACACCAGACGGTGGCACACATGTTGTCCACCTCATGCTCAGATGGGCAAGTGGTTTTTATATTTTCAGATATTTGAGCCTGCCATCAGGATGGATCGTTGGTCAAGAAGGTTCAAGGTGGTGGATTCATTTTGATTCGCCAGAAGAAAAAAATTTTTTTGACAACCCGATCACTACAATTGACGATGATGTGAAGACCATGTTATCTTTTTTTCCGGGCACATCCATGGAATATTATCACGGATATGTCGTTGTTGATGATCGCTGTGAAATTCGTGATGTGCAAACCGACACACATGTGCAGGTTATTTTACTCAGTGATCTGCCAAAGGTTCTTAAAAATGATTTGGAAAGCAATGCGGCCGTATTCTCACCAAATATGGACCGCATGATGAGCCGGGTCTTAGCGACCATGAAAAATAATGTCGGTCTTGAACAACGGTTGACACATTTGAAAAAAGAAATGCAGGAAGAGAACGAACAGGTGCGGAAAATGCGCTCTGCTTCTGATCAAGCTATTCAGCAGACCAGAGTGTACGATCCTAACGATTTAAGCGATGAGCAAAAAGCAGCCATTCGCAAGATACAGGAAAAAGCCATTGAAGACAGGAAACAGAGACCGGAAGATCATTTCACCCGTTCGGAACTTGCCCTTCGGGAATCACTGATTTTGTGGCGAAAGCAGCAGGCAAATGCCGAAGCAAAGAAAGAAGACGCTATTTTATCTGATGAGGGTATTATTCATATCATCACCGTTAAGCCCAAAACAATCGATCAGTTACAACGGATTTCCGGAATGGATCAGGAAGAAGTGAAGCGATACGGAGAAGATTTGCTTGAGATGGTGAAACATATGCCCGTTTAATTCTTAAGTCGCCGATGAAGAACCGGCGGCTTTTTTTATTGGAAGCCTTGATTTTAGAAACGAATGTGATATAATGAGATTCAATTCCGAGCAAACAACTTGGAATTGATGCTTTTTTGGAGGCAAAAAATGAAATTATCAACAAAAGGACAATACGGCGTCCTTGCCATGTGTGAACTGGCTGCGCATTACGGAGATGGTCCAATGTCGGTCAAGGAGATTGCAGAGCGGCAAAACATATCAGACGCCTATTTGGAACAACTTTTTTCATCATTAAAAAAAGCAGGGCTGATTACGAGTTTGAGAGGTGCACACGGTGGCTATAAATTGAGTCGCCAGCCAAACGAAATTGCGGTCGGAGAGGTCATCGATGCGGTCGAGGGGCCAATTGAATTTTGCGGGTGTAGCGGCTCAGAAGTCAGTGTACATTGCGGCCGGGAAATGGCCTGCCCGACAGCGGCACTTTGGGGAGATGTGTTGAACAGCATTCGCAATGTTGTCGATCATCGCTCTCTTCAGGACTTAATTGTTTCTCATCCAAAGACAACTAAAGAAAATGAATAGTCAAAAAATATATTTAGATCATGCGGCGACAACGCCGATGAGTCCTGAAGTGTTTGAAAAGATGAATCCTTTTCTCACTGATACGTTTGGTAATCCTTCGGCTGTTTATGCAGAAGGAAGAGCAGCAAGAGCGGCTGTCGAAACGGCAAGGGAACAGGTAGCTAAAAGCTTAAATGCGCATCCAGAAGACATTTATTTCACTTCTGGTGGATCTGAGTCGGATAATTGGGCAATAAAAGGTACAGCTTTTGCTATGCGGGATAAAGGCCGGCACATTATTACTTCTGAGATTGAACATCCAGCTGTATTGAACACCTGCCATTTCCTAGAACAATTCGGGTACGACGTCACTTATCTTCCGGTTGACCAGTATGGGCTGGTCTCCGTTCAAACGCTTCGAAATGCAATTCGGGACGACACGATCTTAGTTTCGATTATGATGGCCAATAATGAGATTGGCACGATTGAGCCGATTAAGGCATTGGCTGAGGCTGCACATGAAAAGCAAGTCCTGTTTCATACAGACGCGGTTCAGGCCTTTGGCAATATGCCAATTAATGTTACTGATTTGGGCGTTGATATGCTTTCCTTGTCGGGGCATAAATTTTATGGTCCGAAGGGAACGGGCGTATTATTTTGCCGTCGAGGTATCCAACTCGAAGCGCTTGTTCACGGTGGAGAACAAGAACGCGGCGCACGTGCAGGAACAGAAAATACAGCAGGGATTGTTGGTATTGGTGAAGCCTGTGAGTACGCTGACCGGCAATTATCTGCAAATATTGAACATGAGCGGAAGTTGACACAGTATTTAATCGATCATCTCACGAAAATGCCAGGAATTTATTTGACCGGCCATCCTAGTCAACGTCTTCCGGGAAATGCGAGCTTTTATTTTGAAGGGATTCATTCTGAAGCACTTATGACGGCGCTGGATTTAGCTGGTATTGAAGCTTCAGGCGGCTCAGCTTGTACGGCAGGCTCTATCAATCCGTCTCATGTCTTAAAAGCTGTTGGACTGGACAATGAACAGGCCCGAAACGCACTGCGTTTGACAGTGGGAAGAGAAAATACGCTGAAAGAAATGAAACAGACGGTTTCAGTCATTCAGAATATCATTAAACGGATGCAGTAGTGTATCATTGTAACCAAAAATTTAATGAGGGTCAGGGCTTGTATCGTTGATACTGCCTTGACTTTTTTTTTCGTTAAGTTAAAATTAAAAATGTTCTAAAAGATAAAAAATAATAGATACAGACAATTTGAAAGGATAAATATATTCAGCATGGAAGCATTGGGATTAAATGAAATTAGAGAACGGTATCTGTCTTTTTTTGAAAGCAAAGGGCATTTGAGATTGAAAAGCTTCTCGCTTGTTCCGCATAATGATAAAAGCTTACTGCTCATCAATTCTGGTATGGCGCCGATGAAGTCTTTCTTTACCGGAGATGAAATCCCGCCGAGAAAACGTGTAACAACGTGTCAGAAATGTATCCGTACACCGGATATTGATAACGTTGGTAAAACGGCTCGTCACGGTACTTTCTTTGAAATGATGGGCAATTTCTCTTTTGGTGACTATTTCAAACCAGAAGTTATTCCATGGGCTTGGGAATTCATTACCAAGGATTTAAAAATCGATCCTGAAAAAATATACGTCACCATTTATTTAGACGATGAACAGGCCCATGAATTGTGGCGTTCTGTTGGTGTTGAAGAAGATCACATAAAGCGTCTTGGGAAAGAAGACAACTTCTGGGAACACGGCACGGGTCCATGTGGTCCGTGCTCGGAAATTTTTTACGATCGCGGCGAAAAATATGGCTGTGGCAAACCGACTTGCGGTCCGGGATGCGATTGTGATCGTTACGTCGAATTTTGGAACCTTGTTTTTACTCAATTTGATCGCGTAGAAAATGGCGATTATCTGCCATTGGATCATCCCAATATTGATACGGGGATGGGCCTTGAAAGAATGGCAACCATTATGCAGGGTGTGGACAATATTTTCGAAGTCGATACGATCCGCCATATCTTAGATTATATTTGTAGTCTTTGCGGTGAACATTACGGTGATGACGATCAAAAGGATGTTTCGATCCGTGTCATTACAGATCATATCCGCTCAGTTACCTTTATGATTGGCGATGGGATTATGCCAAGTAACGAAGGCCGTGGATATGTGCTGAGAAGAATTTTAAGACGTGCTGCACGCCATGGCCGTCTATTGGGAATTAAAGGCGCCTTCTTATACGACGTTGCAAAAGAAGTGATTGCCGTTTCCGGAGATGCTTATCCAGAAATAAAGGAAAAGCAGGAAACCATTCAAAAAGTAATTAAGATCGAAGAAGAACGCTTCGATGCGACGATCGATCAAGGCCTCAATCAGCTCAATGCGATGATGCGGGCTATGAAGGAAGAAGATCCGGATAATCATATTTTCTCTGGAGAAGAAGCTTTTAAATTATACGATACATTTGGATTCCCCTTTGATCTTACGAAAGAAATCGTAGAAGAAGAAGGATATACGATTCCAAAAGAAGAATTTGATGACGCGATGAATGCGCAAAGAGAAAGAGCGAGAACAGCTAGAGCACAAAATGACACAGCTGTCTGGGCTGACGATCCCTTCAATCCATTGGGGCCGGATGCTGTAGACACTTTTGTCGGCTATCAAAAATTAAAAGCTGATGCTGAAATCATTGGATTAATTGTCAACGATGAATTGGTTCAAGAAGCCCATCAGGGAGATGACGTGCTGGTCCTGTTAAATCAAACACCGTTTTATGCACAAAGTGGCGGTCAAGTTGGGGATACAGGCCGGATCGAAAGCGAAGATGGCAGCAGCTTAATCGAAGTTAACGATTGCCGGTACGGAAGCCTGAAGCGTCATATCCATTATGGGAAAGTGGTCGAAGGTGATTTCCATGTCGGTCAAACAATTTATACACATGTTGATGAAACAAAACGTTACGCAACAGCGAGGAACCATACAGCAACACATATGCTGCAAAAAGCATTAAAAATGGTGTTAGGTGATCATGTTGAACAAGCTGGGTCTTTTGTATCGCCGACACGGCTTCGCTTCGACTTTAACCATTTCCAGCCTATGAAAGCTGAAGAAATTAAGCGGGTTGAAGAAATCGTCAATCAAGCTATTCTCAAGTCTATGCCGGTTGAAACATTTGAGACAGAAATCGACAAAGCAAAAGAAATGGGCGCGATGGCTTTGTTTGGAGAAAAGTATGGCCATATTGTTCGCGTTGTGAAAGTTGGCGATTATTCAATCGAACTTTGTGGCGGAACTCATTTACAGAATTCAGCCCAAGCGGGTATGTTTAAAATCATCGGTGAAAATGGTGTTGCCGCAGGCATTCGTAGAATTGAAGCGACGACGGGGATGAACACTTATCGTTGGGCAGAAAAAGTTGAAGGCGTCAACGCAAAAGCTTCCGCCATGGTTAAAGCTGCTCCTGATCAGTTGATTGATCGGCTCCAGGAAATGGAAGATCAGCTTAAAGAAAAAGATCGTGAAATCACATCACTAAAACATCAGCAGGCGGATTCCGAAGCAGGGGAATTGTTAAATAAGATTCATACGGTTCAAGGCGTCAAGGTATTGATTGCTGAGGTCAAAGTGGAAGACGTCAATGAAATGCGCGAATTGTCAGATATGATGAAAGATCGCATGGGCAGCGGCATTGTTGTCTTTGGAAAAGCCGACGCTGACAAAGCAAACTTAATTGCAACAGCAACTAAAGATGTTGTAAAGAAAGGTTTTCATGCCGGACAGTTGATTAAACAGATCGCAAAGACTGTTGGCGGTGGAGGCGGTGGACGTCCAGACATGGCGCAAGCTGGTGGAAAGAAACCTGATGCTTTAGATCAGGCATTAGTACAAGCAGAAGATATTATTTCTGAACAGATTGCCGAACAATAAATAATTTAGTCTTGTTTTAATATCAAACTTGCGTTAAAATAAATCAAGATTAAACAGGAGGAGAAAGACATAATGGGCATTAATAATCAAAATGATGTCGAACAAGGGACCATCATGTTCGATGCTGATAAGCAAAGAGGACAAGCGATCGATATGATTATGAGATCTGTTCGTGATGCTTTAATCGAAAAAGGATATAACCCAGTTAATCAGATTGTTGGCTACGTTATGTCCGGAGATCCGACTTATATTACGAGCTATAACGATGCAAGAACGTTGATCCAGCGGATCGAACGGGATGAGTTATTAGACGAATTGGTAAAGCGTTATTTGGATAAACTGCCAGAATAACAGTTAAATAATGATTTAAAGTCCCAGCAGAAATACTGGGATTTTTTTTTAGAATCAAATGGAAAGAATATTAGGATTAGATATCGGAGATAAATATATCGGCATTGCCGTTTCTGACGGGTTAGGAATTACGGCTCAAGGATACCGCACGTACAAGCGGGGGACGCGGCAAGCAGATTTAACTTTTTTTAATGATGTTATTGTACAATTTAACATTCATACGATTGTTGCAGGTTTGCCAAAGGATATGAATGGAACAGAACGGACACAGGCCAGAAAAACACAAAATTATTGTAATTTTTTAGCAAAGCGGTTAAACTGTTCTGTGGTTTATATTGATGAGCGATTGACTACAAAAGCATCTGAAAATGTACTGATTGAAGGCGGCGTTCATCGTAAAGATCGGAAAAAATATATCGACACCTTATCGGCTCAGCTGATTCTTCAGATGTATTTAGATCAGATTAATGACAAAGCATAAAAATGGCTTTAATATGGAGCAGACTCAAAATTTAGAATTTAATCGTTTGATAGAAAAAGACGACGGCAGTTACATGGTTTTTATTGATGAAAATCATCAGGAACATGTGATGAAAATGACTGATTACGATGATAACGGCGAAAGGCATTTTATCTTAGAACCAGATGATTGAAATAATATATTTTAGCAAAAGGAAGTGAAAAGATGGAAAATCAAGATAATCAGACTATTATCTTAAAAAATGAAGATGGTGAAGAACGTGAATTTGAATTGGTTTGCACATTAAGCGTTGAAGAAAATGAATACGCTATTCTGGCAGATTTGGATTCAGAAGACGCTGTTGCTATGAGAATTGAGGGTGAAGGCGAAACAGCTGCTTTAATTCCCGTAGAGGACGACGAAGAATTTGAAGAAGTTGCGGCAGCGTACGACTCAATTTCACCAGAAGAGCTGGGCTATTCTGAATAACATCAAGAACGCAAGTTGGAAATATCAAAATATCCAGTAGTTAACGGGAAATTTATTAAAAGACGCAATCGTTTTGTCGCTGAAATTTTATTAGCCTTGACCAATCAAAAGGTCGAGGCACATGTTCCCAATACAGGGAGAATGCGTGAATTATTAACAAATGATGCAGAGGTTGGACTGGCTTATTGTCCATCTCCGACAAGAAAAACAGATTATACCCTGATTACAGTTCGTTATCAAAATATCTGGGTATGCATTGATGCTATTGCGGCAAATCGTTTGGTTTACGAATACCTATCGCAGCAAAAAGATGTCAGGCGGCTTCGTCGAGAGGTGACTTATCGGGACAGCCGATTTGATTTGGCCAGAGAAGACGGAAAAGGTTTCGGCTATATCGAAGTAAAAAGTGTGAATCTTGTTCATATCACGCAGGATCATCGTCATCGATGCGCCTGCTTTCCCGATGCACCGACCAAAAGAGGAACAAAACATATAAAAGAATTAACTTCAGGACTGAAAGAGCATCAAAACAATGCCCTTTATTTTGTTGTACAAAGAAATGATGCGGATTGTTTTGTCCCAAATCGATCAACGGATCCGGAATTCTCTCAGGCATTCATCAAAGCTAGACAAGAAGGACTGGCAATACACGTCTTACTGTGCGATGTAACGATTGATCAAATGAACGTCATCAAAGAAATTCCCGTGTATGCGTTAGATGACAAAGGAAACATAACGAAAGGAAATTACGATTGAACGAACAGAAACAAAACAGTAATGGTAATAAAAAAAGCAGCCCGAAACGTCACGGCTGGTTTAGAAAAAAGAAAAAGAAAAATAATAACAACACTGGAAAAAAACACGATAAGTTAAAAGTTATTCCCATTGGTGGTTTAGGCGAAATTGGGAAAAATATGACGGCTTTTGAGTATGACAATCAGATTGTGATTGTCGACTGTGGGATGATGTTCCCCGAAGATGGTATGTACGGCATTGATTCGGTGCTGCCTGATTTTTCCTATTTGGTTCAGAATGCCTCAAAAGTCAAAGCGTTAGTCATTACCCACGGCCATGAAGATCATATTGGGGCGATCCCTTATCTGCTGAAGGAAATCAATGTTCCGATTTATGCAACAAAATTTACAATGGGGCTTATTGACCATAAATTAGAAGAACATCGGTTAATCAGTCAAGCCAAGCGCCATGTGATTGCAGCTGGTAATGAAGTGACAATTGGGGATTTTCGAATTGAGTTTATCCATGTCAACCACAGTATTGCCGACGCTGTTGCACTTTGCATTAAAACGCCTGCAGCGACCGTATTCCACACGGGTGACTTTAAAATTGATTTCAACCCGGTAGATGGCGATATCATCGACTTGCAGCGCATTGCAGCTTTAGGTAACCGTGGGGTCGATTTGCTTTTGTGTGATTCGACAAATGTCGAAGAAAACGGCTATGCTGGCAGCGAAAGTGAAATAGGAAAAACGTTCTACGATTTATTCAGAGGAAATAAAAAGCGTATTATTGTGACAACTTTTGCATCAAATGTGCATCGTGTCCAGCAGGTTATTAATACAGCGGCGGTCTATAATCGGAAAGTTGTTATCAATGGACGCAGTATGGAAACGATGGTCTCGGTTGCCAGTGATTTAGGCTATTTAGATATTCCAAAAAATTTGGTCATCGATATCCACGAAATGAAGAAATACAAGCCATCTCAGCTGGTTGTCATAACGACAGGCTCTCAGGGTGAGCCGATGGCCGCACTCGGTCGAATGGCTAACGGCAATCATAAATATCTTCAGATTGACAAGGACGATACTATCATTATTTCAGCATCACCCGTCCCGGGAAATGAAAAAATGGTTGCCGAGATCATCAATAAATTAGTTGATTTGGGTGCTGAAGTCATTTACAATAAATTTGCTAACATTCATACATCGGGCCACGCAAAACGCGAAGAACTGAAAATTATTCATACTTTAGTGAAGCCGACGTTCTTCATGCCGGTCCATGGTGAAGCGCGTATGCTTAAGCTGCATGCGAATTTAGCACAATCTTTAGGGATGGATGCAAAGAATATCCGTATCCAGCAGAATGGGGATGTGATGCAGCTAAGCCATAAAGAATTTAAGAAAATTGATGAAATTTCTGCGGAACCTGTTTTAGTGGACGGTTTAGGTGTCGGGGATATCGGCAATATTGTTCTTAACGATCGTAAACGTCTGTCAGAAGATGGCCTTTTTATTGTTGCCATAACAATGAAAAACGGCAAAGCCGTTTCAGGACCGGATATTATTTCGAGAGGCTTTGTCTACATGCGTGAATCTGAAAAACTAATTAACGGTGCAAAAGGAACGGTTCAAAAGGCCTTGAAAAATTGCGAAAATAAAAAAGTGACAGATTGGAAAACAATCAAGAGCGACATTCAGGAGGCACTTTTCAAATATCTGTACAAAGAAACACAAAGAAAGCCGATGATCCTCCCGATTTTGATGGAAGCTTAAATTCAAATGGTTTTGCTAATAATCATGTGATGGGGAGATAATATAAAACATGAATATTTACGACGAGATCGATCAATTTACGCAAAAACTCAGCAGTTCACCTGAATGTGCGCGCTTTAAAGCGGCTCAGCAAAAAATAGATGCTGATCCTGAAATGAAAGAAAAAGTTGAAGCGTATATGCGAGAACAAGCGATGACGCAAGCCCGCCAAGCAATGGGGATGCCATTGTCTCAGGAAGAAATTGAACATTTTAATCAGAAAACACGGGAAATGCTGTCGATTCCAGAAATTGCCGAATTTTTTCAGGCGCAAATGCTGGTGCTTCCTATATTAAAAACATTGGCAGAACGTACTGCCAATGCTGTGGGTTTTGATTCAAGCGTTTTGAATGGTGTGTTGGGCAATTTCACAGGAGCATAAATATGACACAAAAAGATAAATCTTCTCTATTTGATGAGAATCCGATAGACGAAAATGAGAAAATAAATCTTTTCGCCGATTCTGAAAGCGTTAAAGAGAATATTCAACGTTCCCGAAGGAAGGTTTTCCTAACACTTATTGTGATTGCGCTTTGTGCGGCAGGTCTTTGTGCCGGATGGCGGATTTATTATAACAATCAGCTCGAACCGGTTAGTAACAGTAATAAAAAAATTATTGTTGAAATTCCAGAAGGTTCTAATATCGATGATATTGCAAAAATTTTATATGAAAGTGGTTTGATTAAAAACCGCATGGTTTTTCAGAGTTATGCGGGAAGACACAGCCGAGGGATTAAGCAAATTAAGGCAGCGAATTATCGTTTTAAGCCTTCGATGTCATCTGTTGAGATTTTTAATGCGATGTTGAATGGCAAGGATTATGATGGCGCAGTGGCGATCACGATTCCGGAAGGAAAAAATATAAAAGAGATTGGAGAAATCCTGGAATCACGTCATATTTGTTCATCAGAAGATTTCATCAACGAGACAAAAAAGATATCAGACTATAAAAAACGGTATTCGATTTTGAGTTCCTATCCGGATAACGCAGCTGGGCGTACGCCGATGGAAGGGTATTTGTTCGCCGACACCTATCAATTTACTTCAAACAGTAGTGCGGCTGCTGTGGTGTCCCAAATGCTTGCAAACACACAGAACAAGTTTTCGGATGCGATGCTGAAGAAAATATCAGATCATCATCAAACGGTCGATCAGATTTTGACAATGGCGTCTTTAATTGAGACCGAATCAAAATTAGACAGTGACAAACCCAAAGTTGCCTCTGTTTTTTATAATCGCTTGTCCAAAAACATGAAACTGCAGTCTGATGCGACGGTTAACTACGCTTTGGGTGAAAAGAAAACTAAGATCACCAATACGGATTTAAAGGTCGACTCACCGTACAATACATACGCAAATAACGGGTTACCAATTGGGCCGATATGTTCACCGAGTTTGAAGTCCATTCAAGCAGCTATTAATCCGGCTAAAACGGATTATTTGTATTTTGTTTCTGACGCATCCGGAAAAACCTATTATGCAAATAATCTGCAAGATCATCAGTCGAATGTCGATAAATATTTAAATCAATAGATAATAAAGAGCACGCGGATGCGTGCTTTTTTTGAGGTAGGAAAATGAATCAAACAAAAAAACCAGAATTACTCGCACCCGCAGGAAATTTTGAAAAACTAAAATACGCACTCGCTTATGGAGCGGATGCCGTATACTGTGCAGGGAAAAAATTTGGACTGCGCGCCAGAGCAGATAATTTTGATGAAAAGACACTTGAGCAAGCGGTTATATACACGCACAATAAAGAAAAGAAAATTTTTGTGACGCTCAATATGATCCCACACGATAATGATTTTGAGGGCTTAGCAGATTACATTCGATTCTTAGATAAGATCAATGTAGATGCAGTGCTCGTCGCCGATCCGGGTGTTTTTACCCTTGTGAGAGAGATTACACCCAACATGAAAATATCGGTCAGTACGCAAGCGAATAATGTCAATAGCCGAAGCGTGAAATTTTGGCATGACCTCGGCGCATCACGCATTGTACTTGCTCGGGAATTGTCGGGAAAGGAAATTCAAGATGTCTGTCAGAATAGACCAGGAGAGATGGAAATCGAAACCTTTGTCCACGGCGCGATGTGTATATCCTACAGCGGGCGATGTTTGCTGTCACATTATTTAACTGGAAGGGATGGCAACAGAGGGGATTGTGCGCAACCATGTAGATGGCAGTATCAATTAGAAGAATCCAAACGTCCAGGCGAATTTTTCCCAATTGAAGAAGATAAGACGGGAACATTTATAATGAATTCAAAAGATCTATGTCTGGCAGAAAAAATTCCTGAACTGATCAAATTTGGCGTAAACAGTTTTAAAATAGAAGGCCGGATGAAAAGCGCCTTTTACGTGGCAACTGTTGTTTCAGTCTATCGCAAAATAATCGATGCCGCATTGGCCAATCCTGATTTTACAGTGCCGCATGCTTGGATCGAGGAGTTGACTAAAATCAGCCACCGACATTATACCACTGCTTTTTACGATCATACGCCGTCAGCTGAAGCAGAAAATTTTGGCAGTAGCAGCTATACACGCAATTACGATTTCTCAGGCATTGTTTTGGAGGATTTTTCAGGGACAGGCAGGATGCATGTCGAGCAGCGCGGAAAAATTTTAGTAGGCGATTACGTTGAAATCATCCAGCCGGAGCAAAACGCAGGGCATCCACTATTTCTTTCTTGCCAAGTGAAACGTTTGTTTGATGAGCAGGGCAATGAAATTTCTTCAACGCCTCATGCAAAGATGCACTATCAGATGGAATTTGATCATCCCGTGAAAAAAATGTCGATATTAAGAAAACAGCTGATTTAGCATAGAATGAATCAAAGTTTTTTTCTTGATTGAAAAAAACGCGTATGTTATACTTTAAAAATTGAATAAGAGTAATAATAGTGGTTTGGAGGATAAAATGACTGCAAAGATTATTGAAAATGAAAAAAATGTCGTAAAACTGGAAATGAGTATCCCACAGGATAAATTCCAGAAAGCGATGGATCAATCGTACAAAAAAAATAAAAAGTATTTCACTATTCAAGGTTTCCGCAAGGGAAAGGCACCGAGAAAAGTGATCGAAGCTCACTATGGGAAAGAAGTTTTCTTGGAAGATGCCATTGAATTTGCATTTCCAGAAACCTATCAAGATGCGATCAAGGAAGTTGAAATTGAACCAGTGACGCGTCCATCACTTGAAAAGGTTGAAGATGTCGGTGATAATGGCGCAACCTTTATTGTTAAAGTGGCAGTGAAGCCGGAAGTTAAACTTGGCGATTATAAGGGTGCAGAAATTCCGGTTTTAGAACAGCCTGTTGACGATGCAGATGTCGTAGAACGTTTAAAACAGATGCAGAATCAGAACTCTAGATTGGTTACAGATGACCAGGCTGCAGCAGAAAACGGGGACACTGTAGTCATTGATTATGAAGGCGCTGTTGATGGCGTACCGTTCGATGGTGGAAAAGATGAAGGTTACAGCCTCGAATTGGGCAGCAACACGTTTATCCCTGGATTTGAAGACCAATTAGTAGGTGTAAAAGCGGGCGATGACAAAGACGTCAACGTTACTTTCCCTGAAGATTATCATGCAGAAGATCTTAAGGGAAAAGACGCTGTCTTTAAAGTACATGTTGTAGAAGTTCAAAGAAAGGAACTTCCGGAACTTGACGATGAATTCGCAAAGGATGTCAGTGAATTTGACACTTTAGATGAATTAAAGAATGATCTAAAAGACAAGATTGCGAATGAAAAGAAAGAAGCTAGACTCAACACAGCAAGACAGGCTGCGCTCGATTATGCAGTACAGAATGCAGAAATGGATATTCCGGAAATGATGATCGACGAAGAAGTCGACCGCGATTATGAAAATCTCCAGCGCCAGATGTCGGGTCAGGGTCTATCGATGGAAAATTACTTCAAATTCACTGGCCAGAGCAAAGAAGTCTTCAGAGAATCTATGGCACCGGATGCCGAAAGAAATATCAAAGCGGATTTAGTGCTTGAAGCCATTGGCAAAGCAGAAGAAATCAAACCATCTGAAGAAGAAATCGATGATGAAATTAAAGAATATGCACATGCGTTTAACCAGGAATTTGAAAAATACAAGGAATCTCTTGACGATCAGATGATGGAATACATCACGGATACCCTTAAACGACGCAAGGCTTTAGATTTATTGGTCGATGCTGCAAATCAGATTGATGATTTCGAAGCAAAACAGAAAGAATCAGAAGAAAAAGCAGACACGGCAGAAGAAAAGGAAGACTAAAATGAATTTAGTTCCGATGGTTGTCGAGCAGACGGGATTAGGTGAACGCTCGTTTGACATCTATTCTCGTCTGTTAAAAGAACGTATCGTTTTTTTAGATGGCGAAATCACAGACGAATCAGCGGGATTATTGGTGGCACAATTAATTTTTCTCGAAGGCGAAGACCCGGACCAAGATATATATATGTATATCAATAGTCCGGGTGGATCCGTATCCGCAGGCTTTGCAATTATGGATACCATGAATTTCATCAAGTGCGATGTCTGCACACTTTGCTATGGAATGGCCGCATCTATGGGGGCATTTTTACTTGCAGCAGGTGCTAAAGGAAAACGTCAGGCGCTTCCGAATTCCGAAATTATGATTCATCAGCCATTAGGAGGAGCTCAAGGACAGAGCTCCGACGTTGAAATTCATGCGAAGCACTTGATGCAAACAAAGGAAAAATTAAATCGTATACTGAGTGAAAATACGGGTCAGCCATTAAAAACAATTAAGAAGGATACAGACCGTGATCATTTCATGACAGCCGAAGAAGCGAAAGCTTACGGTTTAATCGATCAAGTGATTACTTCTCGTGAATAATTTTTATGACTTTTGATCCACAGAGGGAGATAACGAATGTCAGAATTTGATTATACAGATGGAATCAATCAAGTGAGATGCTCATTTTGTGGTAAAACGCAGTCACAAGTAAAAAGAATGGTTGCCGGTCCGGGCGTTTATATTTGTGACGAGTGTGTATCACTTTGCCAGGAAATTATTGACAGTGAAGAAGAAGAGGAAACGGTAACTTACTCAGAAATACCCAAACCTCAGGAAATTAAACAATATCTTGATGATTATGTCATTGGGCAGGATGAAGCAAAAAAGCAGCTAGCTGTTGCAGTCTATAATCACTATAAACGGATTAATTCGCTCAGCGAAGATGACGACGGAGTTGAAATCCAGAAAAGTAATATTCTTTTAGTTGGTCCGACCGGTTCTGGCAAAACGTTACTGGCACAAACCTTAGCCAAGATGTTGAATGTTCCGTTTGCAATTGCGGATGCGACTACATTGACGGAAGCGGGATACGTCGGCGAAGATGTTGAAAATATTTTGCTGAAGCTGCTTCAGGCTGCAGACATGAATATTGAAAAGGCGGAGAAGGGGATTATTTATATTGATGAAATTGATAAAATTTCACGTAAAAATGAAAACCCTTCGATTACGCGGGATGTCAGCGGTGAAGGTGTTCAGCAGGCGCTGCTGAAAATATTGGAAGGTACAGTTGCCAATGTCCCGCCACAAGGGGGCCGCAAGCATCCGCAGCAGGAATTTATTCAAATCGACACGAAGAATATCCTATTCATTTGTGGGGGCGCATTCGATGGTATCGAAAAGATTATTGCAAAGCGAATGGAAAAAGGTTCAATTGGCTTTGGCGCAATTATTCAAAGCAGTTCTGAAATTGAATCAGATAAATTGATGAAGCAGATCATGCCTCACGATTTACTTCGATTTGGATTGATCCCTGAATTTATCGGCCGTGTACCAGTAATCGCAACACTCGACCATTTAGATAAGAAAGCTCTGATCAACATACTGACAGAGCCCAAAGATGCGCTCGTGAAGCAGTATCAAAAATTATTCAGACTGGAAAATGTCGATCTCCAGTTTGAAAAGGGTGCAATTGAAGAAATAGCAGTTCAATCATTAGAAAACAAGACAGGCGCACGAGGATTGCGCGGTATTATTGAAACATTAATGCGTGATTTGATGTACGCACTTCCTTCAGATCCAGATGTGACGAAGGTCGTCATTACTAAACAAATGGTTCTTGGAAAAGGCAAGGCTAAAATATATCGAAACACGCAAAAGAAAAAAGCTGATGATGAGAAAGAAACTGCTTCATAATAATCCATAGAAATTCAAGGCAATCTTTATGAAGATTGCCTTTTTTAACATAGAATAAAAGGAGATTGTGTATGGAAAATGAGAATAAAGGAATAAATACAAATCAAGAAAACAAAAATGATCCATTGAACAATAGCCAGGCAGAGCTTTCAAAAGATCTACCACTTATTCCTGTTAAGTCTATGAATTTGTTTCCTGGGATGATTTTGCATTTCGATTTAAATGGAGCCAAGTCCCTTAAAGCACTTGAATACTGCATGCAAGCGGACCAGTTGGCATTTTTATCTGAGCAAAAGGATATCGGTATTCATGAGCCCTTTCGGAATGATATATATTCTGTCGGATGTATTGCCAAAGTAAAACAAGTATTAAAATTGCCTAATGATTATGCACGTGTGCTGGTGGAGGTTCTTCGGCGAGGTGTAATTGAATATTGGATTCAGGATGATCCCTTTTTCATGGTTTCTGTCCTGCCTAAGGAGTCCATTTTTACTCAGAACTCGGAAAACCAAACGCTCCTGAAGCTTGTTGAGGAGACCTTTGTGAGTTACATCCATCAAACGAAGAACGCATCCGAAAACATACAGGATACTTTGGAAATGCTAGATGAACCAGATCACTTGATCGATCTGGTTTGTGCAAATATTTCTTTATCCCACGAAAAGGCCCAGGAAATTCTTCAGGAATTTGATGGTGATCATCGCTTAATGCTGGTCTATCAGGAAATGGTGAAGGAGCTTTCAACTTATAAGATCAAACAGAACATTAGTGAAAAGGTGCGTTCTGAAATTGAAAAAAATCAACGCGAATATGTTCTGCGTGAACAAATTAAAGTATTACAAAATGAGTTGAATCGCGAAACAGGCGAAGAAAGCACCATTGATGCGTACCAGAAAAAAATTGACGAAAAGAATTTAAGCTCAACTGTTAAAAGCAAGGCTGAAAATGAACTGAAGCGTTTATCTAAAACGCAGCCGGGTATGCCAGAGGCTGGGGTTATTCAGGATTATTTAGAGTGGATTCTGTCTCTGCCGTGGGATGAATCGACAGAAGAAATTATTGACGTTAATCAGGCACGAAAAATTCTAAACCGCGATCATTACGCCTTGGATAAGGTGAAAGAGCGAATTTTGGAATACATTTCTGTGCTTCAGCTGACACAGTCATTAAAAGCACCGATTCTTTGTCTTGTTGGTCCGCCGGGCGTCGGGAAAACATCAATTGCAAAATCTATTGCAAAGGCACTCAATCGTAAATACGTTCGCATGTCCCTGGGTGGATTAAGCGATGAGGCAGAAATCAGAGGGCATCGGCGAACCTATATCGGCGCGATTCCTGGTCGTATCATTTATCATATTCGGCAGGCTGGCAGTGCTAATCCGCTGTTTTTGTTGGATGAAATTGATAAGATTAGCCAGAATTTCAGAGGGGATCCAGCTTCCGCTCTACTCGAAGTTTTGGATCCAGAGCAAAACAGTACTTTTACGGACAATTATTTGGAGCTTCCGTTTGATTTGTCTCACGTCTTGTTTATTGCGACGGCCAATAGCTTGTCAACAATCCCTAGACCATTACTTGACCGAATGGAAATCATCGAAGTGAATGGTTATATTGAAGATGAAAAAGAGGTTATTGCCAAGAGATATCTTATTCCCAAACAAATTAAAGAAAACGGCCTCACCAAGGAGCAAATTACCATTAGCGACAGGGCCATTCGAAGCACAATCGAATACTACACGAGAGAATCTGGCGTGCGCGAGCTGGAACGAGAAATTGCGAAAGTTTGCCGAATTTCGGCGAAAAATGTTGTTAGCGGCGTAAAAGGAAAAAATCAGGTCAATGTCAGAAATCTTGAAAAATATTTAGGGAAAAAGAAATTTACTTTTGAAAAAGTTCAAAGTGGCAGTGTGGTTGGGCTTGTTAATGGCTTAGCTTGGACTGCAGTGGGCGGTGTTACGCTCGAAATAGAGGCACTCGCAGTTAATGGCAGCGGAAAAACTTTCATCACTGGGAAATTGGGCGATGTCATGCAAGAATCTATTAAAGCGGCCATTGGCTATATTCGTTCCGTTTCTGACCAATTGGCCATTGATCCAGATTTCATTTCAAATAAAGACATCCACATTCACGTTCCGGAAGGGGCTGTCCCAAAGGATGGACCGTCTGCCGGCATTACCATGGCCACGGCACTGATTTCTGCGTTAACGGGCCGTCCGGTTCCCCAGAATATTGCGATGACTGGTGAAATTACGTTATTGGGCCGTGTTTTGCCAATTGGCGGATTACGAGAAAAATTGACGGCGGCTAGCCGCGCATCTATTACCCGTGTCTTAATACCTAAGGAAAATCAAAAAGATTTAGATGAGATTCCTGAAAGTGTATTGAGTCGATTGGAAATTCATCCAGTTGAAAAGATGAATGAAGTGATTCAATTTGTATTTGGTAAGTTCGATGAAAGTAAATAAAGCAGAGATTGTGATCAGTGCGGTTTCGGAAAAGCAGTACCCAAATGATGCTTTACCGGAAATTGTCTTACTTGGCCGTTCAAACGTGGGAAAGTCTTCGTTGATTAATACATTAATTAACCGTCAGCATCTAGCTCGGACCAGTTCCAAACCAGGTAAAACTCAGACGATGAATTTTTACCAAATCAACGATATTTTCCGTTTTGTCGATATGCCTGGATACGGATATGCTAAAGTGTCGCGGAAAGAACAGCAAAAATGGGGACAGATGATAGAGAATTATCTCCTGAATCGCGAGAATCTTAAAGGCGTGTTTTTATTGATCGACAGCCGCCACGACCCGACAGAGGATGATGAACTCATGTATAATTGGTTGAAGTATTATCATTTGCCAACACACGTTATCTTAACAAAGTTCGATAAATTATCTGCATCAAAAAAGAAAAAGTCTGTAAGGCAGTTATTGGAAATACTAAATGTTGAAGCGGATACAGTTATTCCTTTTTCTTCGGTTTCAAAAGAAGGATCTGAAACTTGTTGGCAGATTATCCAGAGTAAAATAGCTGATGATTCGGAATCCTGAACCGCTGACGGAAAACGCTATTCGAGAGATTGCAGATCAAATCAATATTCCACTACTCGGCATTATTAACGCAGATCCCATTCTGGAAATGTTGCCCTATGAGAAGCAAAGACGCAAAGAAAACCATGGGATGATTCCCTTTGTTCGCACAAAGCCTGAACGTCGGATTGATTTTAAAACGGTTATGCCAGAAGTCAAATCAGTTATTGTGATCGGAATACCTTATCCTTTATTTTCAAAGAAAATCGATGATAAGACGATCTATGGATATTTTTCATCGGTCACTTGCGGAATGGATTATCATCAGGTTGTCATGGCAAAAATGGACGAATTGTGCAAGCGGATCCAATTTGAATTATCTGCGGATGTTCAATATAAAAAATTCGTGGACAACAGCCGTTTAATGGATAAGGCGTCTGCTTGGAAGGCAGGATTGGGCTTTTTTGGCAAAAATAATTTGTTAATTCATCCACAATTTGGGTCAGCGTGGAATATTGGACAGATTTTAGTAAATAAAGAAATCACTCATGAAGAGCACCCACCTATCGAAAATCAATGCGGACAATGTCAAAGGTGTATAAAGGCTTGTCCCGGGCACGCTTTAGGTGAACGAGGGCATCAACTTTTTTATGAGCGGTGTATCTCATATCTGACACAGAAAAAGAATTTAACAGAATCAGAAGAAGAAAGAATTCAATATTTTTTGTATGGATGTGACATCTGTCAATGGGTGTGCCCTTTCAATAAACGAGGAAGAGAAAATCTGGAGTTAGACAGCCGTGTGAGATTTGATGAAATTCTTCGCATGTCGGAGGAGGAAATCAAAAGCAAATTTGCTAATCGCGCACTTTCATGGCTTCCGGCCTCGGTTCTTCGTAGGAATGCGGGAATATTAAAAAACCGTTCGAAGACTTCATTTAATGATATAATAACAAACAACATTAACGCTAAGGAGAAGATATTAATGGTTAGAGTTCGTTTTGCACCGAGCCCGACAGGAAACGTTCATGTCGGAAGTTTGCGGACTGCATTATACAATTATTTATTTGCAAAACAAAATGACGGTACTTTTGTATTGCGGCTAGAGGATACAGACCGAACGCGGTATCAAGAAGGTTCGGTTGAAAATCTTTTAAACGCGCTTTATACAACAGGCGTTGTACCCGACGAAGGATTGCAATTGGTCGATGGTGTACCGGTTGAAAACGGCGAATACGGTCCGTACATTCAATCGGAAAGACTGGAGATATACAAGAAATATATTCAACAGCTGATCGATGAGGGAAAAGCCTATTACTGTTTTTGCAGTAAGGAACGGTTGACTCAATTACGAGAAAAACAGAAAGCAGCTGGTGAAACACCGCGCTACGATGGTCATTGCAGAAATTTATCCCCTGAAGAAGTTCAGAAGAGAATTGACAATGGCGATCCCTACGTGATTCGATTAAAGCTTCCTGAAAATACGGACATTACCTTTGATGACGTTGTTCGAGGGAAAATCACTATTAATACGAAAGAAATGGACGATCAAGTTTTGATCAAGGAAGATGGTTTCCCGACTTACCATTTTGCGGTGGTTATTGATGATCACCTGATGAAAATCACACACGTGATTAGAGGAGAAGAGTGGCTTCCGTCTACACCAAAACATGTCTATCTTTACCAGTGTTTTGGATGGCAGCCACCGACTTTTGTTCATTTATCCAATATTCTCAATGAAGATCACAAAAAATTAAGTAAGCGTCAGGGCGATGTCGCAGTCGGCGATTTCTTAGCTAAGGGTTATCTTCCGGAAGCTTTGGTTAATTTCCTCGCACTTCTCGGTTGGAGCCCAGAAGATGATCAGGAAATTTTCTCACTACAAGAATTGGAAGACGCCTTCGATATTCATCGGATCAGCAATTCTGGGGCTGTCTTTGACAGAGAAAAACTGAACTGGATGAATGGGCAGTATATCAAAAAGGCTTCTTCTGAAACGATTGCTCAAGGTATTCAGCCTTTCTTAGAAAAAGCTGGAATGGTACAGACAGAATCAGAAAAAACAGTTTGGTTAGGGAAAGTCGCAGAGCTGTTGAGAGATCGTATTGATTACTTTGCACAAGCGCCTGAGCAGCTCACAAAAATTTTAGACGATGATTATCAAATTGATGCGTCAGACGAAGCTCAGGACATTCTGCACGCTGAAACAGTGCCGATTCTCTGCCATGCATTAGATGAAAAGATAACTTCGGCGAATCAGTGGAACGCGGAAATTATCCAAAAAGATATTATCAAAGCCATTCAAAAAGAGCACAAACAAGAAAAAATAAAAGGAAAAGCACTGTACATGCCCATTCGTTTAATATTAACTGGAAGTATGCATGGGCCTGATCTTGCTTTAATCATGGATGTTTTAGGCAAAGATGTTTGTTTGAATCGGCTTCATCATTACATGGGACAATTGAAAGAGGAAAAATAAGTGAAAAAGAAGATCAACACGAAAAGCACGGTCGGATTTTTCGCTTTTGTTGCAATACTCATTTTTTGTGCGTACGTTCTTTTTCACGGCATTTCTGTTGGTGTGTATGATATTGGCAACATCAAAGAAAATATGCACTACGGCCTAGATTTGACAGGCGGCGTCAACGTTGTACTCCAAGCGAAACCGACCAAAGGAAAAAAACTGACAGATTCAAAAATGGAAGGAACAGTTTCGGCACTGAAAAATCGTGTCGATTCTCTTGGGGTATCTGAAGCGACGGTCATACGTCAGGGCAGCAACCGTATTCGAGTCCAAATTCCTTCCATCCAAAATCAGCAGGAAGCACTCGATTTGATTGGTCGGACTGCTCAATTGAAATTTGTAGGACCAGATAATAAGACCATTTTAACCGGTGTGCATGTTACAGATTCTAAAGCGGTAACACAAAAAACAAGCAGCGGTGTTGAACAGCCGGTTGTTACGCTGAAATTTGACAGCCAAGGGAAAAAGGCTTTTGCTGAAGCAACGCAAAAATATATCGGACAACAGATTACCATTAAATTAGATGATGAGGTCATTTCCTCTCCAACGGTCAATCAAGCTATTACGGATGGTGAAGCTGTAATTGAAGGTAGCTCCGATATGGATGAAGCTGGAAATTTGGCTTCACTGATTCGAGGCGGCGCTTTGCCAGTTAAATTAACTACTGTGCAGGCATCGACAGTTGGGCCGACTCTAGGGGCTAATTCACTTGATCAAAGTATTTTCGCCGGTGCAATTGGCGTTGCGGCCGTTCTCGTATTTATGCTTGTCTTTTACAGAGGACTTGGTATTATTGCCGATTTAGCATTATTGGTTTTTGTCATGCTTGATTTGGTTGTGATGTCTTTAATGAACGTGACATTGACTTTGCCTGGAATCGCCGGTATGATCCTGACCATTGGGATGGCAGTTGACGCTAACGTAATCATTTTTGAACGAATCAAAGAAGAATCGAGAAATATGGGGCAATCCTTAGCCAGCTCAGTTAACGCAGGCTTTAAAAACGCTATGCGCTCGATTATTGATTCAAATGTGACAACGCTAATTGCTGGCTTTGTTCTCTTCTTTATGGGAACAGGTTCAGCGCAGGGATTTGCACTAACTTTGATTGTCGGGATTATTCTGTCCATGTTTACAGCTGTCCTTGTTACCCGTCAGCTGGTTAAATTGTTCTTAAACACCAATTTGATTCAAAATCCGAAATTTTACGGTATTTAATGGAGGTTGGATATGAACTTTGAGAAAAAACTTCCAATTATTGAAAAGACAAAAATCTGGCTCTCTATTTCATTGATTTTAATCGCAGTTGCTGTTGGCTCAATATTGATTCGAGGCCTTAATTACGGCATTGATTTTGTAGGGGGAACAATTATTACAATTGATCTGCACCAGACTTTTGATACCAAGGATATCAAGTCGATTACAGATGCTTATGATAAATCGGCTGATATCACTTATTCGGGGAATCAAAAACATGAGGTTGTGATTAGTACAAAAGAAAGTTTATCAAATAGCCAGCAAAAAAAACTATTTGCTTCATTTAAGAAAAAATACAATTTGAAGAACAAGGACTTGGTTTCTGTCGATAATATCACGGCTAGTGTCGGTGCGGAAACGACACGGAATACGATTATTGCCTCCATTGTTGCAGTTGTTTTAATGCTCGTTTATGTGACAATTCGGTTTGAATTTTATTTTGGATTGTCTGCAGTGTTGGCGTTAGTTCACGATATCGTCATTGTCATTGGTGTATATGCGCTTTTCCAAATTCAAGTCAATTCACCGTTTATAGCAGCCATTTTAACAATATTAGGTTATTCCATCAACGATACCATTGTCGTGTTTGATCGCATTAGAGAAAATGAAGGCCTTATCGGCATGAGTAATGAACAGGAATTAACCCATTTAGTTGATGTCAGTGTTACGCAAACCATGAGACGAAGCATCAATACTGTTGCGACAACTTTAGTGGCGATCATAGCGCTGTATATTTTTGCTGTTGATGCAATTCGTGATTTTGCGCTCCCGTTGATCGTTGGTATAGCTTGCGGATGTTACTCTTCAATTTTTGTCGCTAGTCCGTTGTGGGTGATTTTTCAGAAAAAATCATCTAAATCTAAATTTAATGCAAAAATTCAGAGGAATTCGCGCCGCGGTCAAAGGAATCGTCGAAAAGCTGAAAAAATTGAAGTTTAATGGTGAAATTACAAGGTCGAACGTAATCGTTCGGCCTTTTGTTATCTGTACAAGAAGGAGAAAAAACATTGCAAGAGGTATGGTGTGAACGGATTGATTCCGGTCAATCTGAATTAACCGTCATAATTGATGAAATTGCAGAAGAATGCAATATTCCCAAGCCCGTCGCGAAAATAGCTGTAGCACGTGGATGTCGGAATAGTATGGAGGCCATGGCATATTTGGAACCTAATGTGGAAGACTTTAACAATCCCTGGGATTTGCCGGATATGCGGCAGGCTGTTGATCGGATATTATCAGCAAAAGAAAATAATGAGAAAGTTTGTATTTATGGCGATTATGATGTTGATGGAACAACAGCAGTTTCGATTCTGGTCGATTATTTAAAATCTCTCGAAATGACGGTCATCTATAAAATTCCCAATCGATTAATTGAGGGATATGGCATGAATATTAACGCGATTAATAAACTGGCCGATCAAGGGGTTAAACTAATCGTAACAGTTGACAATGGCATTGCTGCGAAGGATGAAGTTGCGTATGCTGCGGAAAAGGGGATAGATGTTATTGTTACAGATCATCATGAGTGCCAAGGAGAATTGCCAAAGGCAGTTGCTGTGGTAGACGCGAAACGGGATGACTCTCAGTACCCATTTTCAGAACTTTGTGGAGCAGGAATTGCATTTAAATGTGTGCAGGCGCTGGAAGAAGCGCAAAACCAGACACGTGATTTAAGAAATTATCTGGAATGTGCGGCAATCGCAACAGTGGCAGATATTGTGCCACTTCAAAATGAAAATCGTTTGATTGTAAAAATGGGTATTGAGTCGATTAATGCTGATTGTAAAAATCTAGGGATTCAGGCCTTGGCTCAAGTTTCAAATGTTCAAGAAGTCACGTCAGGAAATATTGGCTTTGTGTTAGCACCTAAAATTAATGCTGCAGGTAGGTTGGGCGAAGCGGATTGTGTCGTTGATTTATATACGAAAAATAATATTGCTCAGGTCGAGCAAGTCGCCACGTTTTTAAAAAACGAAAACGAAAAACGCCAAGAAATCGAAGGGCAGATTTATGAGGAAGCGATCCAAGCGATAAAAAAAGATAAAAGATATCGGGAAGTTTTCATTTGCGCATCAGGCCAAAATTGGCATTCTGGTGTAATTGGTATTGTTGCCAGTAAAATTCAAGAGATTTGGTACCATCCGGTTATCGTCATGGGAATCGATGAAGATGGAATGGCAAGAGGAAGCTGCCGCAGTGTAGAAGGTATTAATATTTTCGAAGCTCTATCAAACTGTTCTGAATTGTTCGAAACCTACGGTGGGCATGAAATGGCAGCTGGATTTTCAATTAAAAAAGAGAATATTCCCAAATTAGAATTATCTCTAAAAAAATGGGCGAAAGAAAATCATGCGAGAAGTAAATTAGTTAAAAAAGTTTATTACGACGGCTCTCTCTCGGAAGATGACATTGATTGGGAACTGATGGATTGTATTTCAATGTGTGAGCCCTATGGCGTTAAAAATCCAAGCCCGCTCTTTCGTTTAAGCCATGTTCATCCTGAGGAAGTTAAAACAATGGGGAAGGAACAGGCCCATTTAAGTTTTAAAGACGGGGATTTACGATGTATTGCTTTTTCAAAGGGAAAACTAGCATCCTCTCTACTTAGAGATTATGAAGCGGGAATCGATATCTTGGCTGTACCTAAAATTAATCATTTTATGGGAAACGACCAAATTGAACTAATGATTAAAAATATTCAGATTCCAGAGTTATTTGACCATAAGAAGTGTTGGCATTTTTTAAAGGTAATCAAAAACGGGTCGGATGAAATGATTAAAGAATTGCCGCTTTGGCACCACGATTCACGAGATGTCTTACCAAATCGGGAAGAAACGGTCTGGGTATATATAATGCTAAAAAAATATGCTGCGAACGGCGTAAAATTTGATTCTTTAATAGATCAAAATAAACATCTCAACTGTTTTAAGCTACTTGCGATATTGGAGATTTTTAATGAAATCGATGTTGTGCATTCAAAATTAAAGAAGGGCGTTATTTATTCAAAGATTCCGGCAGAACAACAAAAAAAGGATATAAAAAAAGCAGAGTTAGTGATAAAATTAAAAAGAAATATTTTGTAGAAATGTGGGGATTACAATGGATTTAAAAAGTAAAATTGCAATTTATCCTGATTTTCCGAAACCAGGCATTAGTTTCAAAGACATTAATAGTTTAATAAAAGACGGAGAAGCCTTTCACGAAGTAACGGATCAGTTTTATGAAATTGCAAAGGCGCTGGACGTCAATGTGGTTTGTATTCCGGAAGCAAGAGGTTATATTTTCGGATCGGCGCTGGCGTATAAATTAGGCGTTGGTTTGGTTCCTATTCGCAAACCCGGAAAATTGCCAGGTGAAGTTATGGCGAAATCGTATAAGCTGGAATATGGCGAAAATACCGTTGAAATTCAGAAGGACGCCATTAAAACAGGCGACCGTGTTTTAATTATTGATGATTTACTCGCAACAGGCGGCACAATGAAAGCGGCCATTGACTTGGTTGAATTGCTTGGCGGGGAAGTTTGTGGCGCTTTGTTTATGATCGAGTTGACAGATCTCAAGGGGAGAGAAGCGTTAAAAGATTATTACGTTCGGTCATTGATCCAATTCCCTATTTAATAGAACGTTACAGAGCTACAGTAAAAGGAGGTGCGCATGGCAACAGATGCAGTCAAAAAAAAGATAGACAATATTATCAAAATCGTTGAAAAAAATGACCCCGATGCCGATCCGGATATGATTATGCGCGCTTTTAAATTAGCGGATCAGGCACATGCGGGGCAAAAGCGGAAATCAGGAGAAGATTATATCATTCATCCGGTTGCGGTCGCTTATATTTTGGCTAAATACAGAATGGACACTGAAACAATCTGTGCAGCACTGCTCCATGATGTTATTGAAGATACAGATACGACACATGAAGATGTTGCGAGCATGTTTAATCCTAAAGTCGCAGATCTGGTTGAAGGTGTTACTAAGATTGGGAAAATCGATTATCAGTCGAAAGAAGAGAGTCAAGCGGAATATATTCGAAAAATGGTCATGGCTATGTCGAAAGATATCCGTGTCATTTTGATCAAACTCGTTGACCGTCTACATAACATGCGGACATTAGAGTACATGACAAAGGAAAAGCAGAGAGAAAAAGCGCGGGAGACTCTTGATATATATGCGCCGATTGCCAATCGTCTTGGGATTCAGGCGATTAAAGCGGAACTTGAAGATTTATCCTTAAAATATCTCGATCCAGAGGGCTATTATAATTTGGTGAAAAGTGTAAAAGCCAAAAAACAGGCACGGGAAGAATACGTCAATCAGGTAATCGACATATTAAAGCATAAATTGGCAGAGGTTGATATTCCGTGTAAGGTTTACGGTCGATCCAAGCATTTTTATTCGATTTATCGAAAAATGAAGGCGCAGCACCGAAAATTCGATGAAATATACGATTTAGTCGCAGTTCGCGTTATCGTTAATACCGTAAAAGAATGTTATGGGGTTTTGGGGATGGTCCATACAGAATGGAAGCCAATTCCAGGAAGATTTAAAGACTATATCGCGATGCCAAAGCCCAATATGTACCAGTCTATTCACACGACGGTTATCGGTCCGAACGGGGATCCTGTAGAAATTCAAATCCGAACAAAAGAAATGCACCGTGTTGCCGAATTTGGGATTGCTGCTCATTGGAAATACAAGGAAGGTAAAGGCGGCAGTAAAAATTCAAAAGACGCCCATTATGAGAAAAAAATTGCATGGCTTAGACAGATCATGGAATGGCAGCAGGAGCTCGACAACGCTGGCGATTTATTGGAAACAATTAAAGTCGATCTATTAAATGAAGAAGTCTACGTTTTTTCACCAAGAGGGGACGTGTTTGAACTGCCTGTTGGCTCATGCCCGCTTGATTTTGCCTATCGTGTTCACAGTGATATAGGCAATAATTGTGTTGGCGCGAAGGTTAACGGCAAAATTGTTCCACTTAACTATGAACTCAGCAATGGTGACATCGTTGAAGTCATGACTTCAAAGCACAGCAACGGCCCCAGCCGCGACTGGTTAAATTTTGTCAAAAGTGCCCACGCGAGAAATAAGATTAAACAATATTTTAAGCGTGAAACAAAAGAAGAAAACATTGAAAAGGGCAAATTAGCACTTGAAAATGAATTAAAACGCCAGGGATTACAGGATTCAAAACTGGGCAATACGACCGAGTTGGAAACTTTATGTAAACAGCTAAATTATAAAACTGTTGACGATTTTTACGCGGCAATTGGATATAACGGCATTAAGATGGGAACAGTTTTTACAAAAATGAAATTGCTTTTCCCAGAAGTTTTCAAAGATCAAGAGCCTGAAATTGCCATCAAGAAACCGACCAAAAAGGAAAAAAATAATTCTAATATATTGGTTGCAGGGTTAAATGATATAGATGTGCATTTGGCAAAATGCTGCAGTCCAGTTCCGGGCGATCAAATTATTGGACACATTACACAATCACATGGCATTACAGTACATCGAACGGATTGCCCCAATGTCCTTCATATTGATGCTGAGAAGACAGTTGACGTCGAATGGAATCGATTTGGTGTTTCTGGCAGCTTTAGCGCAGAAATCAGTGTACAAGCGGATGAAGATCCCCACACGCTTATTGAAATCAATAAAGTGTTTATCGAAATGAATATCCCTTTGACAGCGTTGACGGCGAGAAATGACAGAGGGAAGTTCGATTATTTTGAAGCTGTTTTCGAAGTGAAATCCAGAAGAGAACTAAATTTAGTGATAAAAAACATTAAAAAAATTTCTTCTGTTTTAGTAGTTAAACGTGTATAGGGATTGGCTATGAGAGCAGTTATTCAAAGGGTATCCTCTGCATCCGTTCAAGTTGATGATCGGGTAATTGGTGAAATTGGAAAGGGAATTTGCCTTTTTGTTGGCTTCGAACAGTCGGATCAAGAAACGGACATGGAATATATCATCAATAAAACGTTGAATTTGCGTATTTTTGAAGATGAAAATGATAAAATGAATTTATCGTTGTTGGATATTCATGGTGAACTTTTGGTCGTATCACAATTTACGCTTTACGGAGATTGCAGAAAAGGGCGAAGACCGAGTTTTTCAAAAAGTGGTGACGTCCAAATTGCACGGCAGAATTATTTGATGTTTAAAGAAAAAATTAAAAATACTGAAATCGCTCGCGTTGCGTTTGGTCAATTTCAGGCAGATATGCAAGTGAGAATTGATAATGACGGACCGGTTACACTTTTGCTTGATAGTAGGAAATTATTTTAAGTTATAAGATTATGATCAAAATAAATAGATATATGGTTGGTCCGCTGATGGCGAATTGCTATCTGATTTGGTCTGATTCAGATCATAAGGGTGTGATTATTGACCCAGGCGGATGGACGAAACAAATCGAAAAAGATATTGCGGACAATCAGGTCCAAATCAAAAAAATTTTGCTGACCCATGGACATTACGATCATATGGCGGGGCTCCCGCAGGCCAGTGCATTAACCCATGCTGATGTCTGCATTCACAGAGATGATGCGGATTGTTTAGTTTCGCCAGGTAAAAATATTTCTCTACTCATGGGACAATCCGCAGTTTTTCCGGCCGCAGATGAGTTATTGCACGAAGGAGATCAAATTAAAATTTCTCCAGAGCTTTCGTTTACAGTTATCCATACACCGGGGCATACCCCAGGAGGGGTCTGTTTTTTGGCCGATCAAAACATGTTTACAGGGGATACTCTGTTTTTCGGTTCTGTCGGACGAACTGATTTTCAAGGCGGTTCTTATCCGGATATTATCAAATCCGTTAAACGCTTAATGACGTATCCGGATGAAATTGTTGTTTATCCAGGACATGGCGAAAAAACTTCAATAAAATTTGAAAGAATGAATAATCCATACGCACAGTAGCTTATGAAAATAGAAGAAATTGATCAACTTGCAGTCATCATGCCAGATATCCCGTCGTGGAGAAACGGTGCACGTGAATTGACAAAATCTTTTTTCCCAAATGTGAAGGTTACCTTCGAAGGCGTCGCAGATCTTGTCATTCAAGTTACTCATGAATCAGATAACATAGTGATTACGGCACGATGCGATCAACAAGAATTGATGCAAGAAACTTATTGGAAGTCAGGAAAACCCGTTGATTCAAATGAATTCAAGGGGTTTTTTTATCGTTTTATTTCATGTTTAGCAGGGCACACGCTCCCTTGGGGAAGTTTAACTGGCATTAAACCGGTAAAAATTGCACACGAGTTTCTGCTAAATCATCATCAAAACGCGGATCAAGCACTTAAGGATTTTCAGGACCAATATTTTGTTTCGACAGAAAAGGCAAAACTTGCGCTTAGTATTGCAAAAAACGAAATGACGATTATTTATCCAAATGATTCAAAAAAGGTCTCGCTTTATATAGGGGTCCCGATTTGTCCGGCCAAGTGTTCATATTGCTCTTTTGTCTCGACTGTCGCAGATAAGAAAGGGCAATTGTGTGCTGATTATTTACAAGCGCTATTGATTGAAATTAAGGCATTTGCACAATTGCTGTGTGAGCGTCACCTTGTAGTCGATACGCTGTATATTGGCGGGGGAACGCCATCAATCTTTTCAGAGGAGCAGCTTGAAAAATTATTGGAAATGGTTACTAGTGAATTCGACTTATCTGGTATTCGGGAATTTACATTTGAAGCAGGGCGACCAGAAACGACAACATATGAAAAGTTAAAACTTTTGAAACGGTATCACGTCAATCGCCTCTGTCTGAATCCCCAAAGTATGAATGACGCAACGCTTAGTGCAGTTGGAAGATTACACACTGCCGAGGATATCCGAAATGTTTATCGTATGATAAGAACAGTTGGATTTGATTGTGTTAATATGGATTTGATCGTCGGACTCAATGAAGAATCGCCTGAAATGGTCTTATCTTCTTTGCAACAAGTTATTCAGCTTCATCCCGAAAATTTGACCGTTCACAGCCTCGCAATAAAAAAGGGATCAAGATTGAGAGAAGAAGAGGGGTGTCAATACGAACAGATTTTTTCGAAAGATTTTTATGACGAAATCTCGAAATGTCTGAATCGTTCAGGGTATCACCCGTATTATCTCTATCGTCAAAAATATGCGCAGGGAAATGGAGAAAATATTGGTTATTGTCTAAGTGACAACGAAGGGATTTATAATATTCTCATGATGGCAGAGCGACAAACGATTATTGGTATCGGTGCTGGCGCTACAGGGAAAGTGTATGAACCACAGCAGAATCGAATTAACAAGGTCTACACGGTTAAAGATATCAGAACATATAATATGCGTTCAGAAGAAATTATTGCCAAAAAGATAAAAGCGTATCAACAGTATTTAGAGAAGATCTAACGCTACAAAACGCTAAATTTTGTGTGCTTGACGGAATAATTAATAATGCATATAATTAAAAAACATGGAATTATGCCTGTGACAGGGCTTTAAATAGAATTAGGAGGAAGATTTTCAAATGATGGAAACGCATTTTAGATCTGCCGTATGCGGCGAGGTCAATGAAAATAAGGTCGGGCAGACCGTTAAATTAGCGGGATGGGCCGATAGTCGCCGAGACTTGGGGGGCGTTATTTTCGTTGATCTTCGTGACCGTTCAGGAAAAGTTCAAGTTGTATTCAATGAAAAAATCGTTGGTTCTGAATTTCCGATTGCCGAAAAAATCAGAGACGAATATGTATTGAATGTTGAAGGGGTTGTTCAAGAAAGAACGCCTGAAACAGTTAATCCCAAGATGGAAACCGGAAAGGTTGAAGTCATGGTTAACCATATTACCATTTTAGATACTTCAGCTACACCACCCATTTATGTAAAAGACGATGATAAGTCTGGTGAAAATGTCAGACTGAAATATCGTTACCTTGATTTACGCAAGCCGAAAAATCAGAAAATCCTGATGACCCGTGCCAAAGTAGCATCCATTGTCAGAAATTATTTGAATGAACACGGCTTTTGCGAAATTGAAACGCCTGTTTTAGGGAAGACAACTCCTGAAGGGGCGCGAGATTTTTTGGTTCCCTCAAGAGTTCAAAAGGGAAAATTCTTTGGTTTACCTCAGAGTCCGCAGCTATTTAAACAAATCTTGATGATCTCAGGCATGGATCGTTATTACCAATTGGCAAAATGCTTTAGAGACGAAGATTTACGTCAGGATCGGCAGCCGGAATTCACACAGATCGACATGGAAATGTCCTTTGTAACAAAGGATGACATCCTGCCAATTATGGAAGAAATGATCGCAAAAATATTTAAAGAAGTGCGAGGCATTGAATTAGAACGTCCATTTTTGAGAATGACATGGCGAGAAGCGATGGATCGATTCGGTTCTGATAAGCCAGATATGCGTTTCGGTTTGGAATTAAACGATCTTTCTGATATCCTCAAAGATTCATCATTTAATGTTTTTTCAGATGCGATTAAACGAGGCGGCTCTGTCAGAGCGATCATTGCAAAAGATGCGCAGGGAAAACTGTCTAAGAAAGCCCTTAAGAATTTAGAAAAATATGCAAAGATTTACAAAGCCAAGGGTTTAGCTTGGATTGATGTTAAAGATGATGAATCTCAGATGAAAACACCAATTTTGAAATTCATCTCAGAAGAAGAAAAACAGGCGATTTATGATCGATTGGGCGCAGAAGAAGGCGATTATATTTTCATGGTTGCCGATACGGACCAGATCGCGTGCACGGCTATGGGCCAACTGCGTCTCGAATTAGCGCGTCGCCTTAAAATTGATGTATCAAACCAGTTCAAATTCTTATGGGTTATTGATTTCCCACTGCTCGAATACGATGAAGAACAAGGGCGTTATGTAGCAGTTCATCATCCCTTTACAGCACCACTTGATGAAGACATTCCGTTGTTAGAAACTGCACCAGAAAAAGTTCGTTCAGATGCGTACGATATGGTTGTCAACGGGGTAGAACTAGGCGGCGGTTCCATTCGTATTCACAATGGCGACATTCAGGAAAAAATGTTTAAGGCGCTCAATCTTTCGGAAGAAACAGTTCAAACACAGTTTGGATTTTTAATGGAAGCGCTCAAATACGGTACACCACCACACGGTGGTTTAGCGTTCGGCTTTGATCGATTAATCATGATGCTAATGGATATTGATAATATTCGTGATGTCATTGCGTTCCCGAAAACGCAGAATCATAGCGATTTAATGACAGAAGCACCCGCTGATGCGGGCTTGGATCAATTGATCGATTTGGGCATCAGTGTCGACGAAGATATTGTTTAAGATTATTTAAAATAAGAATGCAACTCCCAAATTTTTTGGGAGTTGTATTTCTAAATAGAGGCATTTAGGATGATCGAATACGGAACAGTAAAGAGAATAAAGAAAAACAACACGGCAAGGGTCATCATTACACGACATGAAATGTGCGGAGATTGCAAAGCGTGTGAATTGGGCACTTCAAAGAAGACCATGTCAGTCGACGCAAAAAATGATATCAATGCAAAGGTAGGGGATAAAGTTGCACTTGAAATGGAATTTGCTAATTTCATGAAGGCAAGTGGCGTCGCTTATGGCTTTCCGTTAATTGGCTTTTTACTGGGCATATTTATCGGATATGCTATCGCGCCGATGTTCCATTTAAATGAAGTTTATTCCGGCTTTTTCGGAGGACTCATTCTTATGTTTTGCGCATATGGTATCATTCATCTAATGGACCGACGGGGAAGATTTGGAAAAGACAAATATGAACCTGTAATTACAAATGTCATTGATCCTAATAACAATCTGCTGTTGAATAAATATGCAAAGTCCGAAACAAGTGAAGATGAACAATAAAGTTTTGAAATTTTTTTTCGATATTGATGATACGTTGTACGATCAATACGAGCCGTTTAGACAAGCCTTCAAATATACTTTTGGCAATCGATACAAAGAATCAAATGTCGAGAATATTTTTATTGACAGCCGTGCTAGGAGCGACGAGGTTTTCGATATGGTCTCGAGAGGCGAAATCGATAAAGAAGAGATGTATGCGTACCGGATTGGAAAGGCTTTTGAAGATAATGGCCTGTACCTTTCGAAACCAGATTGTTTAACCTTTCAAGATAATTATGAGATTTATCAAGGAAAAATTTGTCTTTCAAGGCAAATGCAAAACCTATTAACTTTTCTTTCAAATCAAGGGATGTTTTTAGGCATTATTTCTAACGGCCCGGAACAGCATCAGTGGTTTAAAATCAAGACATTGGGTCTGGAAAAGTGGTTTCCAAGAGAAAATATCTTTATCTCTGGAAAAATTGGTTATACAAAACCGCATCGCGAAATATTTCAATATGTGGAAAATGCAACACATAATCAATCTGATGAGTGCGTGTATATCGGCGATGCTTACCCGATCGACGTGGTAGGCGCTAAAAATGCAAATTGGAAGTCGATATGGTTCAATCGACGCCATCATGCCCAGCCGAGCAATTGTGAATATTCGCCTGATTTTATTGTCGAATCAGAATTGGAATTAAGCGAATTGTTACTTGCTATTTATCACATTACTTTATCATTTAACAAAAAATGATTTTTGTTCATTGTAATAAGGCCATCTTTTTGCATTTTTGATAATTCATGGGAAAGCGCGGAACGATCAACATTTAAATAATCTGCCAATTGCTGCCGATTAAAAGGAATGTCAAATTGTGCGCTTTCCTTTTCTTTTGAAAGAAAAGATAAATAAGAAATGACACGACCGCGTATGGTTTTACTAGAGGTATGAAAAATTCGATGTGACAAATGTAAATTCTTTTGACTGCAGGCGAGAAGTAGGTTTTGTATCAAAGTATTCTTTGCCCCCAAAATGACCGATTGTTCCATAGAAACAGGTTGAAACAGTTTTTGTGTAGAAATAAATAAAATGTCACTGGTTTTCTGGGCAATGACGTCGACAGACAATGGTTTTTTGGCTAATACATAACTTTCGGCAAAAATAGCACCATTTGATAAATGGGCAATGACCGATGTATTTCCCCAAAAGTCGACATTTTCGATACGAACTTCGCCATTAAGGATAATGCCAAATTCATCGGTTTGATCACCGACATGGTAAATATATTGTTTACGCTGAATGGTCTGTAGATGATAACCTAAAAAATAGAGGAGTTCTTCCAATTCGTTTGGGATAATGCCATCAAATATTTTTATTTGATTATACGAATGATCATTTTTTTCCATGGATAGCCTCCAAGTTTTTCTTTTTTTATTTTGCTATATGTATTATACTAAAATCATATTTAATATTAAAGGAGGAGATTGTTATGAAATATACGGTCAATGAAGGTTGCATTGGTTGCGGAGCTTGTGAAGCAACTTGCCCGGAAATCTTTTTTATTAACGATGAAGGCGTTGCTGAAGCTAGAGATATTGACGTAACATCGGAATTAGCTGAAAGTGCCGAAGAAGCAATGGATGGCTGCCCGGTAGGTGTCATTGAACAAATTTAAGTGACCAAAAGGAATATACACGTCTGATCATTAAATGATTGGACGTTTTTTTATGGGAATTAAATAGAGAAAAATAATGGAAAAGCGTGTATCGATTTTGACGTTATATGCTACTTTTTTTAAAATTGGAGCTATGATGTTTGGCGGCGGCTATGCAATGCTGCCAATTCTTCAAAGAGAAATTGTCGAAAATAAAAAATGGGTTTCAGATCAGGAAATCGCTGATTATTATGCGATCGGACAATGCACGCCGGGTATTATCGCTGTCAATACGGCTACATTTATCGGCTATAAGAAACGCGGCGTCATTGGGGGGATTTTCGCAACACTAGGGGTCATATCGCCATCACTGCTCATCATCATGACGCTGGCTAAAATTATCAGCCGTTTTGAAAATTCTGAAGTGGTTGTCAATGCTTTTAAGGGCATAAGAATCGCGGTTGTTGTTCTCATTTTAAATGCGGTCATCAAAATTGGGAAAAGTTCAATTGTTGATAAAGCCACCTTTGGCATTTTTTTATGTGTTTTGATATTGGCCATTGTTTCAAATATTTCGCCAGTTGTGTTTGTTCTCATTGCCGCTACAGCTGGAATTTTAATTCAATCTCTGCGTATCCGGAAGGGAGGTAAAAAATAGTGCTATATTTTAGACTCTTATGGGAATTTTTTAAAACAGGCCTTTTTGCGATTGGAGGCGGAATGGCGACATTGCCTTTTCTAAGCGATATTGGTCAAACAATGCATTGGTATACGCAGTCTCAACTTGCAGATATGGTCGCTGTATCAGAATCGACACCCGGCCCACTTGGCATCAATATGGCGACATATGTGGGCTTTAGAGTAGGTGGTGTGTTGGGAGCCATTGTTTCGACATTGAGTGAAGTTCTGCCGTCAGTGATCATCATTACGCTAATTGCGATGGCGCTTAAAACATTTAAAGATAACCAGTATGTTCAAGACGGTTTTTATGGACTGCGTCCTGCTTCAACTGCATTAATTGCGGCAGCTTGCTGTTCAGTTGGTGAAATAGCATTATTTAAACCCCATCGATATCTATCTATATGGAATTTTATTACTTTTATTAACTGGAAAGCCGTTGCCTTTGGCGTTGTTATTTTTACGATGACGAATCGGGTTCCGAAAGTGAAAAAATTACACCCAATTATTTTTATTGCTATCGCAGCAGTTGTTGGCATTATCGTAAAATTTTAGACTTGAACTCTTAATAAGGATTCGATATAATACTAAAAAACTCATTTAAATAGGCGATGAAAAAAAGATTAGTCTATTTGTTTCTTTTCAGAGAGTGTTTGGATGGTGCAAAAACACAAGAGCAAATAGATGAAGTACATTTTGGAGCTTTTAGTTTGAAAGATCATTTATGGTGATTAATTAGAATTGAACGGGTTTGCCCGATACAGCTTGTATTATATTAATACACCGAGGAGTCAATAAGACTTAAATTGAGGTGGTACCACGGTTATTCGTCCTCTATCTGAAATTTTCAGATAGGGGGCTTTTTTATGATATGGAGGTAAGAAAATGGAAATTTATGACGAGTTAGTTGCACGTGGACTGATTGCGCAAGTGACAGACGAGCCGCAAATCCGAGAATTAATTAATGAAGGCGGCGCAAAATTTTATATCGGTTTTGATCCAACAGCAGATTCATTGCATGTAGGGCATTTTATGGCGCTTTGCTTGATGAAAAGACTGCAGCAGGCATGCAACCGACCAGTGGCATTAGTCGGCGGCGGGACAGGGTATATTGGTGACCCTTCAGGCCGAACAGATTTGAGACAAATGATGACACCGGAAGAAATCCAGCACAATTGTGATTGCTTCAAAAAACAAATGTCCAGATTCATCGAATTTGGCGAAGATAAGGCACAATTAGTCAATAATGCAGACTGGCTTTTAAACTTAAATTACATCGAACTGCTGCGAGATGTTGGCGTTCATTTTTCTGTGAACAATATGCTGAGAGCAGAAGCCTATAAACAGCGAATGGCGCGTGGACTGTCATTTCTTGAATTTAATTACATGATTATGCAGGCCTATGATTTTTATTATCTGCATCAGGAATACGGCGTTAATATGCAATTTGGCGGAAATGATCAGTGGAGCAATATGCTCGCTGGGACAGAACTGATTCGCAAGAAAACTGGCGATGATGCGTATGCTATGACCATTACGCTGTTATTAAACTCTGAAGGTAAAAAAATGGGCAAAACAGGGAAAGGCGCTGTTTGGCTCGATCCTAATAAGACCAGCCCATTTGAATTTTATCAATACTGGCGAAATATTGACGATGCAGACGTCATGAAGTGCTTGCGGATGTTGACGTTTATTCCACTCGATGAAATTGATGAAATGGAAAAATGGGACGATTCCCGAATCAATGAAAAGAAAGAGATTTTGGCACACGAACTGACAACTTTAGTTCACGGTGAAGAAGAAGCGAATAAAGCGCAAAAGGTTTCTCGAAATCTATTCACAGGAACAGGAAGTGATTCAGATATGCCGAAAGTTGAAATTTCAGAAGATCAATTACAAAATGATCAAATTGGGGTTGTTGATCTTCTCACCATTTCCGAAATTGCCAAAAGTAAGTCTGAAGCGAGAAGACTCATTAATCAAAACGGCATTTCGATTGACGGCGATAAAGTAACAGATCAGAATATGCAAATTACAAAAGAATTTCTTGCAAAGGGATTTGTCCTAAAAAAAGGAAAAAAAGTATTTAAAAAATTTATTTTGTCGTAAAATTAAAAACTGGCTGCCCAATAAAGGGGTAGCCAGTTTTTTGAATAGAGTTTAGATAGCCCAGTTTCCATTGACAAAAATGGGCGTTTTAGAACCATCAGTTTTGACTCCGGTAATATTTAAATCTGAGGAGCCAACCATAAAATCCACGTGGGTATCTGAGACATTTAACTCCGCATTCTTTAATTCTGTTTCATCCATATTTTGCCCGTCTTTAATACAAGTGGGGTATGCAGCGCCGAGAGCAAAATGGCAACTGGCATTTTCATCGAATAGTGTATTGTAAAAAAGAATACCGAGATTTTGAATCGGAGAGTCAAAAGGCACAAAAGAAATTTCCCCGAGCTGGTTGCTGCCAGGACAGGACTCAAGTAATGATTTTAGAGCATTGTATCCTTGTGCTGCTGAAAAATCAGTAACGCGACCATCTTTAAATGTAAATCGGAAATGGTCGATCAACTGTCCATTATATACCAGCGGATGTGTACTGACAAGTGTTCCATTTACACGATTTTTAGCTGGTGCAGAGAAAATTTCTTCAGTTGGGATGTTGGGAAAGAAAGAAACGCCATCTTGAGCGATTTCTGATCCACCGGCCCAAATATGATTTTTTGGCATGCCGACGCGAAGATCAGTGCCGGACGATTGAGAAGTATAGATAAATTCGGTGAATTGGTGTTGGTTTAGGAAATTGACACGTTTTTCAAAGCTTTGGTTGTGCATCTTCCAAGCGTTGACAGGATCGGGTAAATCCGTTCTGGTAGTATGAAAAATGGCATCCCACAACTTGGAAACAGCAAGCTCCTCAGGAATGTTTGGAAAAATTTTACGTGCCCATCCCGAGGTTGGGACAGAGATGACGCACCAGCGGATGCGATCGTTCATAATAGCCTCTTGATATCTTTTCCCTGAAGCCTGAGCAGCACGTGTTGCAGCTAATACTTTATTTGTATCTACGCCATTCATGACATCTGGGTCTTCTGCATAGATGGAGATTACGGCTGTATTTTGATTAACAATATCAATTAAACGATCATGCTGCCATTCTGGAATTGTTGTTAAGGTTTCAAGATCGGCTTGATCGTATCTAAGCCTTGAAAATTGTTCGTCGTTGTAGCGAATTGATACATCTTTCGCACCGAGTTCAAAGGCGTTTTTAGCAACAAGGCGTGCAAAATCGGCACTTTCCACTGGCGTATTGATGAGAAGTTTTTGTTCAGGCTGGATATTGACGCCTAAAGAACAAGCAATCTTAGCTAAATTATTTTTTTTCTGTTCAAAAGTAAGGGATGGATTCATAATAGACCTCATTTCTTTAATATCTAAAATACAAGGATTGGCGAATGGCGATAGTCCTGAAACAGCACCCTGTCTCTATGTAAGTAATTCCACATATTTTGAGCCTGCATATCAAGTCTTAATATTTTTTTTGCCGAGTTATCTAATTGCGTTTGATTACTTTTTACATTAATTAAGACAGGACAATGAATTTTCTTTTTATTTTCAGCCAAATAGGCACGCCCTCGATCGTTCATGCCAAGAATACGAACATATGGCGGTGCAGCTTTCCAGGATTGATACAAGACTTCTCTTGAAATATCGAGAGCTAAATACAAGAGGATGCGTCGGATTCGACTTTTTGGTATTCGTTTTGAAGAAACGCGATCGATGATTTGTTGATAAGAGAATGCTTGCGAATCCCGAACTGAATTTTGAAGTGCAAACTCTAAACCTTCTGTCACGTCCGGCAGGTCTAGAAGCTGAGAACGTGAGGCTGTTAAGAGCTTAGCAGCAGTTAATCTTTCAAAATCTATCTCTAAAGAAGAAAAAAGTGTATTTTTTAATACATGCGAAGGGTAAGGAAGATAATCAGCCGCACGATCAACATTATTTGTTTTAATTAATTGTCGAATGGCAGAGGATGAAAAAGAATTAAGAGCAGCTTGATCGTGCAGTGCACCTTGTCTTTTTATGGTGATCGGCTGAAGATGGGAACGACTGCGATTAATTGCTTTAAGGTATTCGATGCCAAGCGTATTGTTAGGATGCGTCATCATGTCGGCCATTTCTCTTCCCAAAAGTGAACGAACAGCATCTTCTCTAGATTTGGCAAAACTAATTCCACATTCAAGATGTTTTTTCAGCTCCGATTGAAAAGACGGTGTTTCCTCAGATAAAAGACGCGCCACGGTAGATAATGATTCGATATCGCCCGATTCAGAACCAAAAGAGAGGTAACAACAATTTAAAACATCTAAAATAGCAACTGCACCTTCAGCAAATTTTTCGGCGCCAGCTGAAGCCCAAGGGAACGGCAATTCACAGACAAGGTCGGCACCATTTGAAAGCGCCATTTTGCAGCGCTTCCACTTGTCTAAGACAGCGGGGGTGCCGCGTTGAACAAAGGGACCACTCATAACAATAATGGTGGTGTCAGGATGAAGACATTTTTGGGAAGTATGGATATGGAAACGGTGCCCGTTATGAAAAGGATTGTATTCGGCGATAATTCCTAGAGCTTTCAAAAATAAATGCCTCCAATTACGATCTTTCTCGGATTTTTTTGATATTTTCATATTATATTACAAAATAATTTAGGACGAAAGATAAAAAAAATGATATAGTATTAGAAGTTTGAGATAGCATATTTTTTTGAAGGAGAAAGTGAAAAAGATGAAAGTACTTGTTATCAACGCTGGAAGTTCCTCTTTAAAATACCAGTTATTAGACATGACAACTGAAACCGTTTTGGCGAAAGGTCTTGCAGAAAGAATCGGTATTGAAGGTTCTGTTGTTAAGCATGAACCCATTGGCAAAAATAAGGTTCAGTTTAAACGTCCATTAGATACACACAAAGATGCTCTCGATATTATTTTTAAGGCATTAGTTGATGAAAATCACGGCGTAATCAAATCATTAGACGAAATTGACGCTGTTGGGCATCGAACCGTTCACGGCGGCGAAGCCTTTGCATCCTCTGTGCTCATTTCGGATGAAGTGATTGAAAAAATGGAAGAAAATTCTGTTTTAGCACCACTTCACAATCCAGCCAATTTGATTGGGATTCGTGCTTGCCAGGAAATGCTTCCCAACGTTCCAATGGTTGCTGTATTTGATACAGCTTTCCATCAGACGATGCCGCCAAAAGCATTTATTTACCCATTGCCGTATGAACTTTACGAAAAATATGGCATAAGAAAATACGGCTTTCATGGGACATCTCATCGATTTGTCACGTTGCAGGCTGCAAAGTTAATGGGCAAACCACTTTCAGAACTTAAGTTGATTTCATGTCATTTGGGTAATGGCGCAAGTATTGCTGCTGTCTGCCATGGTGAATCTATTGATACGTCGATGGGTTTGACGCCGTTAGCTGGCCTGGCAATGGGGACAAGATGCGGAGATATTGATCCTGAAATTCTTATTTTCCTTCGTCAGAGAGGCTACACAACAGAAGAAGTTGACAACATGATGAATAAGGAATCTGGCGTTCTTGGCATTTCCGGCGTCAGCTCAGATTTTAGAGATATCGAACAGGCTGCGGGAGAAGGAAATAAGCGCGCGCAATTAGCGTTAGATGTCTTCCAGTATAGAGTTAAAACAACCATTGGTTCGTACGCTGCAGCGATGAATGGTGTAGACGGTATTATTTTCACAGCGGGTCTCGGTGAAAACTCAGATACTGCTCGTGCGTCAATTTGTGACGGATTACAATTTTTAGGTATCGAACTTGATCCTGAAAAGAATAAGGTTCGCGGAGAAGAAACAATTATTTCAACGGATGATTCTAAGACGAAAGTAATGATTATTCCGACCAATGAAGAATTAATGATTGCTAGAGATACGGTTGAATTAGTAGAAGCAGCGAAATAAGAACGAATTAAATATTAATTCAAGAATTTTTCTTGACAGAATGGGCAATTCTCATTTATAATGAGTCTTGCCCATTTGGAGTTTATAATGAAAATAGAAATTTCAGAATTACGTGGTGGCGTACATTATCCTCTGGATTTTCGGGTTTATTCAGATGATTTGATTGATGACAATCATGAACTGAATGGCCGAATTCCTGATGAGGGGTTACAGGTTACAGGACATCTCAGTCTAGTCAATCGTCATGAGGTGATGGTGGACATGCACATAACGGGAACGATGGTTTTTGAATGTGCCAGATGCTTACAACCTACACCCTATCAGTGTGATTATGTATATCACGAATCGAGCGAAATTAATCCCTCGTTAGAGGCACTTGATATCATCCCTTGTATAGAAGAATGTCTCTATATTAATGAACCATTTAGGGTTTTATGCAAGCCGGATTGTAAAGGAATTTGCCCAGGATGCGGTGTGAATTTAAATTTTGAAGAATGTCAGTGCCATCAAAGTGATCATTCGGATGACGATGATGGAATCGATCCTAGAATGGAAGCATTAAAAAAACTTTTATAAATGGGGCTATTGTAGTATAATTACTAAATCATAGTTATAGATGTTGGGAGGTGTAACAATGGCAGTACCGAAGCATAGATCATCTAAAGCGCGACGCGATAAAAGAAGAACGCATTACAAGCTGACTGTTCCAGGCATGAGCGTTTGCCCGAAATGTGGTGAAATTAAGTTGCCACATCGTGTTTGCAGAAATTGTGGAACATATAAAGACACAGAAGTGTTAGCTGAAGACTAAAACAGAGCTTTGCCTCTGTTTTTCTGATTTATTAGGGAAAACATATGCATATCTTTGTGGATGCAATGGGCGGCGATTTTGCCCCTCGAGAAATTGTAAAGGGTTGTGCCGATGCAGTTAATGAGTATCAAGTTCACTTAACGCTTATCGGTAGCGAGTCTGCAATTATCAACGAGTTATCTTTGGTAAAATATCCAAAAGAAGCTATCGATATTCTACCGTCAAAGTCGGTCATTGGCTTTAATGAAGAACCTATGAAGGCAATTAGAGAGAAACAAGACTCTTCGATTGTGATTGGGTTAGATGCAGTGAATCGTGACGAAGAAGATAGTGTACTTGTGTCAGCCGGTTCGACAGGTGCTTTGTTAGCTGGCGGTCTTTTCAAGTTAGGGCGTATAAAGGGAATCAAAAGACCAGCTTTAGCGACACCGCTTCCGACGAAAGATCATGTGACATTGTTATTAGATTCAGGAGCTAACGCAGATTGTAAAGCCGAATACCTGCAACAGTTTGGTATTTTAGGATCGATTTACTATCAAAATGTATTTAATGTTGCGTTTCCAAAAGTTGGATTACTCAATATAGGTACTGAGGAAGAAAAAGGCAGCAGCTTAGTAAAAAAAGCGTATCAGCTATTGTCGGAAACAAAGTCAATTAATTTTATCGGCAATATTGAATCCCGCGATATAATGAACGGTGATGCAGATGTCATTGTCACAGATGGATTTACCGGTAATATATTATTAAAACAGTTAGAAGGACTTTCAAGCTTTTTATTAAACGGATTAAAACAAGCTATCTTAAGTTCAACTAGAGGTAAAATTGGCGGAGCACTCATAAAAAAAGATCTCCAGTCTTTTAAGAAAGAATTTAGTTCTGACGAAGTTGGTGGTGCACCGTTTCTTGGCATACGCGGCGGACTGATTAAAGCACATGGAAGTTCCAATGCTTATGCGATAAAAAATGCAATTAAACAAGCAATTGCTTATATGGATGGCGACATCATATCGAAAATTGAAAATACAATAAATATAGAAATGCAGTCTAAATAAATATATGGAGGGTCAAAAATGAGTGACAAACTTGATCAAGTAAAAAATATCATTGCAGAGCAATTAGGTGTTTCTGAAGACGAAATCAGTGAAGATAGCAATTTAGTCGAAGATCTTGACGCAGATTCTTTGGATATTGTTGAGCTGGTTATGGCTTTTGAAGATGAGTTTGGCGTTAAAGTTCCAGATGATCAATTAGAAAACATTAAAACTGTTGGTGACATTATTAAAATTCTTGACGCATAAATGAAATTTGATGAGCTCCCATTTATTGGGAGCTTTTTCGTTAATATAAGGATTATTTTGATTAATAAAATGGAAATAAAACAATTAGAAAATGAAATAAACTATTATTTCAATGAAAATAAGTATCTTATCGAAGCATTGACACACAGTTCATATGGAAAAAACGACAGAAACAACGAACGTTTGGAATATCTTGGAGATGCCGTTTTAGAATTATCCATTTCCGAATACTTATATAAACACTTTGATTTTTCTGAGGGAAAAATGACGCGACTTCGGGCAAGTATTGTGTGCTCCGAGTCATTGTCCAGAGCAGCGGCAAAAATTCATTTGGGTGATTTTCTGTTGCTGGGAAAAGGTGAAATTGCATCTGGCGGAAGATACCGCAGATCAATATTAGAAAATGCTTTTGAAGCCTTAATTGGCGCTATTTTTCTTGACTCAGATTTCAATCAAACTAAAAAGCTGGTTTATGATTTACTAAAAGAAAATATTCATCTAGCACTTAGTGGACATTTAAATAATGATTATAAAACAGCCTTACAAGAGCTGATTCAACAACAAAGGGATCATGTTATTGAATACGTTCTTGATCGTACAACTGGGCCAGAGCACGAAAAAATTTTTTATGTTTCTTTATTCATTAATGGCGAAAAATGCGGTGAAGGAATGGGAAAAACAAAGAAAGAGGCTGAACAACAGGCCGCCAAAAATGTACTGCATGAAAAAATAAATTAGATCCGCATGAAAACTTAAAGGTATAAGGAATATTTATGTATTTAAAATCGTTACGAATGGTCGGGTTTAAATCTTTTGCTCGCGCTGTTGAACTCACTTTTAATTCGAATATTACAGCCATCATTGGTCCCAATGGAAGTGGAAAAAGTAATATCACGGATGCAATTCGGTGGGTTTTGGGGGAGCAAAGCAGTAAATCTTTGCGCGGGAAACAAATGGAAGATGTTATCTTTTCCGGTACGGATTTTCATAATCCGATGGGATATGCAGAAGTGACGATTCTATTGGATAATTCAGATCAATACTTTAAAGAATTTCCAGATGAAATATCCATTACGCGAAGACTATTTAAAACGGGAGAATCAACATATCTTATTAATAACCAATCCGTTCGTTTAAGGGAAGTTCATGCGGTGTTTGCAGATACAGGTCTTGGAAAAAATGGCTATTCAATAGTAGGACAGGGAAATATAGAAAATATTATTAACAGTGATCCAAATACTTTAAGGTCTATTATTGAAGAAGCGGTAGGGATTGTTAATTATAAGTCTCGCGAGAATGAGGCACAAAAAGAGTTAAAATCTGCCCAGAGCAATATGGAACGAATTCAGGATTTGATAATTGAATTGGAGCGTCAGCGCACGCCACTATCGAAACAAGCAGAAAAAGCGAAGCGTTACCTGGATTTAAAGGAAAAGCTAAGAAAAATCGATTTTATTTCGTTTCAAAAGGATTATCAAGTACTTGAAGCTAAAAAATTGGAGAATCAAAAGGCTCTTGATCAATGCAATAGCGAAATAAGTAAACTAAAAATAGCGATACATGATGCGGATGCGCAATATCAACGTCTACGCGTCCAAAAGAGAAAAATTTTAGAATCTAAAAAAGAAAACAACCTATTATTCGAAGAAATATCTACAAATAATATTAATAGTGAAAAAAATAAGGCACATATTGAAGAGCAACTTCATAGGACGAAATTTGAAATTAACAGCTGCTATGATCGTATAAAGGATTTATCGTCTCAGAGAGAGGATAATCAAAAAAAATTAAATGGGTTGGTGGTGGAGATTCAATCACTTCAAAAAGATAATAATCGTTTACGACGTGAACAGTCTCTGCAACAGAAACAAGGAATTCAAAATGAACAAGCTATTGAAAAGATTAAAGAACAACTAGCAAAAGCGCAGGGACTTGATAAAAATTTACAATCTAACCGGGAAAAAAATAAAGATAAAATTGCAAAATATGAATCAGAATTATTAGTTATTGAAGAAAAAATTAATAATAGAGAACAGAATATACAGAATAAAAAAAATACTATTTTTGAAAATAAAAAAAATTATGAATACGCGCGTACTAAGCTAGAACATAATCAGCAATTTGCCGTAGATATTCAAAAAAAATTATCAAAAGCACAGCAATCATTAAACCGTTTAAATGACAAAGAGAAAAAACTATCTTCTCAGATAAATCGGCTTCGGAATGATCAATTACTTCTTAGAACTCGGGCTAGTTATATAAAAAAAGTCCAAAGACAATATTTGGATTATGTACCTGGGACAAGATGGGTCATGAACCAGAAAGAATCGATGCCTAAGGAAATCAAACGCAGTATTTTAGGACCCGTAGGTGATTTGATAGAAGTTCCGGATGATTTAATCTATGCAGTAGATTCAGCTTTAGGGAGAAAAACTCAAAATATTATTGTTGATGATGTTGAAACAGCCCGCTATTGTATCGAGTTGCTAAAAAAGAATAAAGCAGGTCGTGTTACTTTTTTACCTTTGTCCAATTTAGCAAACAATCAAATTTCTATAAGTGAAAAAAATAGATTTGCCAATTTTAAAGGGTATCTTGGCATTGCATCTGATTTAATTAAATATTCCATTGAAATTAAACCGGCTATTCAGAGCTTATTAGGACGTGTGATTGTAGTTGATAATTTTAATGCTGCAAGACAAATGCGTCGCGCTATAAAATACTATATGATTGTGACTTTGGATGGTGAAATCTTTTATGCAGGTGGTGCAATTGTTGGTGGGAGACAAAAAGAAAAACAAAATGCTTATCTCTACAATAAAAAAGATGAGCTTAATACATGTGACAAACAAGAAAAAGAAATTGTCATTCAACTATCAGAAAAAGTGAAGGATCTTGAAGCGGTACAAGAATTGATAACGCAGCAGCAGGAACAATATTTAGCACTAAAGGCTCAAAGCGAAGACGTTAAACGGCTGATTTTTGAAGAAAAGCATAAATGCAAAATATTAAAGGAATCAAATGCAGATTTAGTTAAAACTATTGATTTAGAAGAAAAGGAATGCTGCCAATTAAATGTACAATACAGTGAGGTAAAAAAATCTAAAAACAATATAATAGAACTGATACGAAAAAACGAACATATTGATAATAGCGATAATCAAAAGAATATTCAAAATCAACTTGACTTGTTGTATCAAAAGGAAAAAGAAAATGACCGTGTTATTTCGAAATACAATATAGAAATTGCAAAAAATAATGAGGGCATTAAATTAAAAAAGAAACAATCAGAAATAATAAAGGATCAAATTGATCAGTTGATGAAAAAAGTGAGTGCTAAAAAAAATTGCTCTGAAGAACTTGAACTGGCATATCAAAAAGATAAAGTACGTCTAAATGCGATCAAACAATCAATTTTTTTACTTCAGAAGCAGGAAAACGACTGCAAGAAAAAGGCTAGTTTCTTCGAAATAAGCGAATCTAAAATTGATGAACAAATGGAGAATACTGATAAAAAAATCAGAGCATTCAATCATCAACAAGTTTTGCAAAATGAAGAATTGAACAAACTAAAAATTGCAGCGCATCGCATATCAACAGTGAAACAAAACCTGATTGATAAAATGATGAGTCGTTACAGCATGAATCCAACTATGATTGATGATTGGCTGAAAAATAAAAAAATGGATGAGATTTTTGTTAACAAGTCGTCAATACAAAAGATGGAGCAGAAAATTAAATTGCTTGGCAATGTCAATGTCAATGCAATTGAAGAATATGAGGAGATCAATCAAAGATATCTGTTTGTTCAAAATCAGTACGCGGATCTACTGAAATCGAAAAGAAGAATAGAAACATTGATCCAAGATCTTCAGCATGAAATGACTAAGAAATTTGATTGTGAGTTTAAAAGATTACAGACATATTTTTCACAAGTTTTCAGAGAATTGTTTGGTGGAGGAAAGGCAAATCTTTTTTATATTGATCCGCAAAATATTCTACAAAGCGGTATTGGTTTAGAGGCACAGCCTCCTGGCAAAAACTTAAAACAGTTATCTTTAATGTCAGGTGGAGAAAAGGCGATGACAGCAATATGTTTGCTTTTTGCTTTTTTAAAACTCAATCCATCACCATTTTGTATTGTTGATGAAGTGGATGCTGCTTTAGACGATCAAAACATTTATCGTTTTACGACTTATTTAAAGAAAATTTTTAATCAAACACAATTTATATTAATAACACATCGGAAAAATACGTTAAAAATCTGCGACTCAATTTATGGGATTTCGATGACAAATACGGGGATTTCTAAAATTGTTTCAGTGAAAATATCAGATTATACTTAATACCCTAAAAAGGAGAATATAATGGCTTCAGTATTTAAAAAAATGCGCGACCGTGTTTCCAGTACAACAAAAAAATTTACAGAAAAAATCAATCATTTACTTTATTACAAAGAATTAGACGAAGATTTTTTTGAAGAATTGGAAGAAAATTTAATTCTATCAGATATCAGCGTTAATACAGCAGAAATGATTGTTGAAGAATTGCAGGATGGTATAAAAGCAAAAAAAATAAAAACAACTGAAAGTGTCATTGAGGAACTTCAAAATATAATGATTCAAATGGTCGATATTCCTGAAGCTCCAATTCACTTTCCGGCGATCAGTTTGATCGTAGGTGTGAATGGCGTGGGAAAAACCACTACAATAGCAAAGTTAGCTCAAAAGTATAAAGATGAAGGAAAAAAAGTGATGCTTGCTGCAGCAGATACATTTCGTGCAGCTGCTGTTGAACAATTAGAAACGTGGGCAAGCCGGATTGGTGTTGATATTGTCACCAGCCGTCCAGGGGCTGATCCCGCTTCGGTTGTTTTTGATGCCATTCATTCTGCACAAGCTAAAAATGCAGATGTATTAATCTGCGATACAGCGGGACGGTTGCATAACAAAGTCAATTTAATGAACGAATTAAATAAACTCAATCGTATTTGTGAAAGAGAAAAGGGTGAATATAACATTCATAATGTATTGGTTGTAGATGCAACAACAGGACAAAATGCTTTAATGCAGGCTAAAACATTTAACGATGCGGTTCCCCTTAGCGGTATCATTATGACGAAGCTTGATGGAACGGCTAAAGGCGGTGTAATAATTCCTATATTAAATGAATTAAAGATTCCGATTGAATATGTGGGACTTGGGGAAAAAGCAGAAGATTTAGTTACATTTAATGCGAAAGATTTTGTTGAAGTATTGTACCAAGCCACTGAAGAAATCAATTCATGATAATTTGTAAAGAAAAAGACTTGACATGCGGCAAAAAGATTTGTAAAATATATAAGTCCTTAGGAAAGAAGTCTATGTCAAAAGAAGAATCGATCAAAAAAAAATATCAGGAACAATTGCTTTTTGATTTTTACGGGGAACTGCTTTCGTCAAAATTAAAATTGCCATTATCATATTATTATAATGATGACTATTCAGCTGTTGAAATTGCTGAAATAGTTCAGATGACTAGACAAGGTGCCTATGATGCAATTCGTAGAGGGCGCAATCAACTGCAGAAATTCGAAAATAAACTTCATCTTGTAGAGCGGTTTGAAAAGACAAAAATTCTAATTGCTAATATAGAAAAAGAATTAAATGCGCTACAAAGAGATGGGAATGTGAAGAAGTCAACGGCAGCAATGAAGACGCTAAAGAAATTGTCAAGCGAAATTGATGATTTTAAAGATGAGTATTAGAGGAAACAATCATGTTTGAAGGGTTAAGCGAAAAGTTTCAAAATGTATTTTCGGGGATGCGAAAAAAAGGGAAGCTCGATGAATCCGACATTAAGGTTGCAAATAGAGAAATCAAATTGGCACTTCTAGAAGCGGATGTCAACTTTAAAGTCGTTAAGTCCTTCACAAAATCAGTCAGTGAACGAGCGAAAGGCGAAGAAGTTCTTAAGTCATTAACACCAGGTCAACAATACATTAAGGTTGTAAATGAAGAAATGGTGAAAATGCTTGGCGGAGAAGATCAGAAGCTAGAGATCTCAAAGGATAAGCTGAATATCTTCATGATGATTGGTCTTCAAGGAGCGGGAAAAACAACTACCGCTGCAAAAATTGCAAATCTTTTGAGGAAAGAAGCTTCATTATCACCGTTACTTGTTGCGGCTGATGTGTATAGGCCGGCTGCGATTGAACAATTAAAAATACTTGGAAAAGAGCTTAACATACCTGTTTATTTCGATGATGCAAGTCAAAATCCGGTTGAAATAGCAAAAAAGGCGAAAGAAATTGCAACGGAAAAAGGACATGATTTAGTGATTATCGATACCGCTGGCCGTTTGCAAATTGATGAAACATTGATGCAGGAATTATCTGATATTGATCAAAGCATACAACCGACAGAAAAATTGTTGGTTGTTGATGGCATGACTGGGCAGGAATCTGTAAATGTTTCAAAAACATTTGACGATAAACTTGGCATCACTGGTGTTGTCCTAACAAAACTTGACGGTGATACTAGAGGAGGTGCGGCGCTGTCTGTCGCATACACAACTCAGAAGCCAATTGTTTTCATTGGAACTGGGGAAAAATTATCAGACATTGAATCGTTCTATCCAGATCGAATGGCATCTCGCATTTTAGGAATGGGCGATGTATTGTCGTTGATCGACAAAGCGCAGAACATGGTCGATGAGGAAGAAGCAAGACGTATGGAAGAAAAGATACGCAACGCTTCTTTTGATCTTAATGATTTTCTTGATCAGCTTCATCAACTTCAAAAGATGGGGTCTATTTCGAGCTTGCTCGAAATGATGCCAGGTGTTAATAAAAAGGCTTTGGCTGGTCTAGATATGGCGGCCACAGAAAAGCAAATGAAACGAACTGAAGCAATCATTTTTTCCATGACACCAGAAGAAAGAGAAAAGCCAGATATTATCAATGGCAGTCGGCGCAAGCGGATTGCAAATGGCAGTGGCACTAGCGTTGCTGATGTTAACCGTCTGTTAAAAGGATTTGAACAGAGCAGGAAAATGATGAAGCAAATGGGTAACATGGGGAAGAGAAAAAGAGGAAGAATGAAATTGCCGTTTATGTAATATATTATTACTGAACATAAAGATAGCAAAAATGAAAGGAGTTAAAAATGGCAGTAAAAATCAGAATGAAACGGATGGGAAAAAAAAAGAGCCCATTTTATCGTTTAGTTGTCGCTGATATCAGAGCACCAAGAGATGGGAAATTCATCGAAGAAGTCGGCTATTACAATCCAACTGTCGAACCGCCGGTAATTAAAATTAACGGAGATGCAGTAAAAAAATGGATTTCAAATGGTGCCAAACCATCTGCTACAGTCAAGGCGCTTTTACAAAAAGAAAATATCATCGATTAATCAGGAGCAACTTTTTATGAAAGAACTGGTTGAGGTGATCGTTAAGGCACTCGTGGATGATCCCGATGCTGTAGAAGTGACTGAAAGCGAAAAGCATAACGAAATTGTTCTCGAACTTCACGTTGCCGATCATGATATGGGCCGAGTTATTGGCCGCCAGGGAAGGATTGCCAAAGCGATTCGCTCTGTCTTGAAGGCGATGGGAAGTAAAGAAAACAAACGTGTTATGCTGAATATTGTAGATTAATAATTAATATCGAAGGATGATTCGTGCAAGCGAATCATTTTTTTATATATTGGGAAATAAAATGGAACGATTATTAACAGTTGGAAAGATTACAAGGGCACATGGTATTTGCGGAGAAATGCGTGTTATGCCAATGGTTGACGATGCGGAACAATTCTTTTCATTTAAAACAGTTTATATTCAAGACAAGGATAAGAAGCTGCATAAAAAGAATGTTCAAAATGTCAGGTTACACAAAAAAATGGTTTTGCTAATATTAGAAGGCATTAAGAGTAGAAATGATGCGGAAGCATTAATAAACTCAGAGATTTTAATCGATCGCAGCCAGGATCAGTTAGAGCATGATGAAGTATATATTGCGGATCTAATTGGTATTCAAGTTTTCGACAAAAACAACAATAAAATTGGAAAAATCGCGGATGTGCTGACGAATACAGGTGCGATAGACACGCTCGAGATCCAGCTTGAAAACGGGAAAAATATCTACGTTCCTTTTAGAAAATGCTATTTTTATCAATGGGATTTAGATCAAGGAACGATGGCAGCAGATATCCCTGAAGATTTTTTTGATTTATAAGTACATATGATTAATTTATATTTTCTTACGTTATTTCCAGCTATAATTGATGAATACTTTTCCGAAAGCATCATGAAACGTGCACTGGAGGATAACATTATACGGATTCACTCTATTAATATTCGTGATTTTGCTAATAATAAACACAATCGTGTAGATGATTACCCTTATGGTGGGGGTGCAGGAATGGTCATGCAGGCGCCGCCAATCATAAGAGCAATAAAAAGTATTGAACATTATCAAGAAATTCCAATTATTTTTTTAACACCATCTGGGACCACATTTAATACGAAAGAATGTCAGAAATTAACCTTAAAATTAAAAGCGTGTAAAAGTATTATCTTTTTATGCGGTCACTACGAGGGGGTTGATCAGCGTGTTATTGATCGTTATGTAACGGACGAATATTCCATTGGCGACTATGTCTTAACTGGCGGTGAACTGCCGGCTCTTGTTTTGGCTGACAGCATTATCAGGCATATTCAAGGTGTATTGGGAAATGCTGGAAGTTTAACAGAGGAGTCTTTTGAAAGTAATTTACTCGAATATCCGCAATACACTAGACCCCAGAAAGTTGAAGATATGTCTGTTCCAGAGGTGCTGCTTTCAGGAAACCATGCGCAGATAAAAAAGTGGCGAAAAGCAAAATCATTAGAGATCACCCAAGAAAAAAGGCCTGATTTACTAAAAAAAGAAAAATAGCTTGCATTTATCGATCATTTCAATTAAAATTGATAAGTACTGTCTTGATGATCCTCTGGTATATATACGAATGATCTTCAAATTTTCTAAACAAGGAGACGAATTATGGATTTATTAAAAAAAGTTCAAGAAGACAATATGAAAAAAGAAGTCACACCATTTGAAGTTGGTGATACTGTTCGTGTTCATGTACGCGTTATTGAAGGAAAACGTGAAAGAATTCAGATGTTTGAAGGGGTTGTTTTGAAAAAACAACACGGCGGAATTAATGAATCTTTCACCGTTCGTAAATTGTCATCTGGAATTGGCGTTGAAAGAACTTTCCCAGTACATTCACCAAAGGTTGCTCAAATTGATGTTGTACGTCGCGGAAAGGTAAGAAGAGCAAAATTAAATTATCTTCGTGATCGCGTCGGTAAAGCAGCAAGAGTTAAGAGCAGAGATTAATGCATTTTATAACAAGGGTCCTTTACGGGCCCTTGTTTTGTATGCGCTATTTTAGGAGTGGGATATGTCAAAACAACGGAAAAGAGACTGGGGAGAATCAGCAAGTTTGAAAGACTGGATTATTTCTATATTGATTGCGGTCGCTATTGCACTGGTAATTAAATTATTTTTCTTTGATTTTGTAGTGGTACAAGGGCCTTCCATGCAGCCAACATTACATCAGGGACAGCGTCTTGTTATTAATAAAATAGAATACAGAGTAGGTGAACCCGACTATGGTGATATTGTCGTATTGAGATTTTCTCCTGGCGTTGATTATGTCAAACGTGTCATTGCTAAAGGAGGGGACACGATCGAAATAAAGAACATGAAGGTTTACCGTAATGGAAAACTATTGAGGGAATCTTATATTAGTCAAGAGCCATATGGAGATTATCCCAAGACTACTGTACCCAAAGGGAAATATTTTGTCATGGGCGATAATCGCGCTAACAGTTCAGATAGCCGATTTACCTCTCTGGGATTTGTAGATAGCAAGGACATGATTGGACATGTGGTTTTTAGATTCTGGCCATTCAATGAATGGGGTAAAATAGGTCAATAACAATGGAAATAACATCGAAACAGCTTCAATGGTATCCTGGACATATGGCGAAAGCGACCCGACAAATCCGGGAAAAATTAAAATTAGTTGATACGATTATCGAAATATTGGACGCACGAGTTCCCATCGCAAGCCGTAATCCTGATATTGCCCAGCTACTCCAGAAGCGAAAAAAAACTCATATCATTTTATTAAATAAATCTGATTTATCTGACACAAATAGAACTGAGCAATGGATTGGTACAATTAATAAGGAATTTACAGCTCAGTATGTCATGTCTTTTACAGCTTATAATCATAGTGATCGATCAAAGCTTATCCATATATTGCAACAAAATCAATCAAAAAAATGCCTGATTTGCGGCATTCCTAATGTTGGAAAAAGCGCTATTATCAATACATTGGCAAATAAAAAGAAAGCCATAACGGGAAATAAACCAGGTGTTACAAAGGGGCAGCAATGGATTCAAACTGAAGAAAAAATTATGCTCTTGGATACACCAGGTATTTTGTGGCCAAAATTTGATTCTGAACGTATTGGAACCGAATTGGCATGGATTGGGGCAATAAAAGATACGATTTTTGAAAAAGAAAATCTTGCTGGAGAATTTGTTAAATTTATGATTCAGTATTATCCGGACCGTCTTCGAAATCGTTATCGACTTGGAGATATTTCCGGGAAAAAGCCTTGGGAAATTTTTGATATGATTTGTGAAGAAAAGAAATTACTTGCGCGTGGCGGAGAATATGATTATGGCCGTGCGTCTAATATGCTCTTAACAGATATAAAAAATGGAAAATTTGGAAAAATAACAATAGACATGCCAGGAGATTAAGTGAAATCATGACACAAAATTTCGATAAAATACAGCTTTCAAAATTGACAATTAGAGAAATTGAGCATTTAATCCATCAATTGCCGAATAATGAATTGCCCCAAATTTTATCGCATCTCGACAATGATCCTAGAAAAGGCGTCCAAGTGCTCGCACAAAAAAAAAGAAAGCAAGTACAGAAACGAATTGCCAGTATTGAAAAAATTCGTCAGAAAAAGCAAATTGAAAATGAATTGCACGCTCAAGATTTTCAGTTGATTGCAGGGATTGATGAAGTTGGTCGTGGTCCTTTGGCTGGACCAGTTGTTGCGGCAGCGGTTATCATGCCAAGGAAATCGTGTATTTTAGGTATCGATGATTCTAAAAAGCTGTCCGAAAAATCAAGAGAGAAATTTGATCTGGAAATAAGAAAAGAAGCGATTGCTATTGGAATTGGACAGGTTGAGCCCAAAGTAATCGATCAAATCAATATACTTGAAGCAACTAAATTAGCCATGAATCGTGCAGTCGAACAGCTCCAGCCAATCCCTGATTTGTTATTAATAGATGCAGTTCAATTGCCTTCTACAATTCCTGTCAAAGCAATAATACATGGAGATGGAAGATGTTATTCAATTGGCGCTGCAAGTATTGTTGCGAAAGTTTATAGGGATAAATTAATGAAAGCATACGCAAAACAGTTTCCCCAATATGGATTTGAAAATAATAAGGGATATGGGTCAGCGGAACATATAGATGCTATCCATCAGTTTGGTGCAACTTCGATCCATAGAAAAACTTTTATTAAAAAATTTATATAAATGAACAAAAAAAATAATCGCAAAAAAGGGCATTGGGCAGAGGATGTAGCTGCCTATTATTTGGAAAATTATAAAAAGCATCAAATCGTTACACGAAATTATTCTGATAAAACCGGTGAGATTGACATTATTTCAAAAGTAGATCAATTGTATATTTTTACAGAAGTAAAATATAGGGCGAATTTGCTACATGGTACGCCAGGACAAGCAGTAAATTATAGAAAACAGGAACACATTATTAGAACGGCTATTTTATTTTTACAAAAACGAAGAGTTGCTCATCCTCAAATTCGATTTGATGTCGTGGAAGTTGTTGGAACGAATAGAGAGAATGTAAGAGTACGGCATATTGAAAATGCGTTTACCTCAAATGGGTATTATTTATAAAGAAATCTTGACAAAAGAATTACAGAGCGTTATTATGAACATCGCAATTGGAAAACCAACCTATCTAGAGCGGTGGAGGGAAAGGCCCGATGAAGCCCGGCAACCAGCAAAAAGTATGGTGCTAATACCTTCAGGAAACTGAATGATGGGATGAAAGAATCCCACTCGTCTCAAGTGGGATTTTTTAATATAATAAAATAAAGGAGATATTATGAAAAGATTATTTACTTCTGAATCAGTAACAGAAGGACATCCTGACAAAATTTGTGATCAAATATCAGACGCAGTTTTAGACGCTATTATGGAAAAAGATCCGATGGGCCGTGTGGCTTGTGAAACATCAGTTGCCACTGGTCTAGTTTTGGTAACCGGAGAAATCACAACGAATTGCTATATTGATATTCCCAAAATTGCGAGAGAAACCATTCGAGAAATTGGATACGATCGTGCAAAATATGGCTTTGACTGTGATACCTGTGCTGTATTAACGTCAATTGATGAACAGTCTAGTGATATCGCGATGGGCGTCGATGAATCGCTTGAATCTAAAGAAGGTGGCGACATGAACACTGGCGCGGGCGACCAGGGTATGATGTTTGGTTTCGCTTGCGATGAAACACCAGAACTCATGCCAATGCCAATTTCACTGGCACATAAGTTAACAAAACAATTAGCAAATGTAAGAAAAAGTGGTCAGCTCGATTACTTACGTCCAGATGGCAAATCGCAAGTTACTGTTGAATACGATGGCAATAAACCAGTTAGAGTGGACACTGTTGTTATTTCTACACAGCACAGTGCAGAAGTTGATTCAAAAACAATTCGCCACGATGTTATTGAATACGTCATCAAACCTGTTATCGATGCGAATATGATGGATGATGATACGAAAATTTTTGTAAATCCGACAGGACGATTTGTTATTGGTGGTCCTCAGGGAGATGCAGGTTTAACAGGAAGAAAAATTATTGTTGATACCTATGGTGGCGTAGGCCGTCATGGCGGTGGCGCGTTCTCCGGTAAAGATCCAACAAAAGTTGACCGATCCGCAGCGTATGCAGCGAGATGGATTGCTAAAAATATCGTTGCTGCAAAATTAGCTAAGCGCTGTGAAGTACAGCTTGCCTATGCAATTGGGGTTGCGAAGCCTGTTTCTATTTTTGTTGACACCTTTGGCACAGGCACTGTTCCAGATGATAAAATCGTCGAATTAATTGAAAACAACGTCGACTTAAGACCAGACGCAATCATCAAGAATTTAGATCTTCGGAGACCAATTTATAAACAAACTGCTGCTTATGGCCATTTTGGTAGAGATGACTTGAATTTACCGTGGGAACAGTTAACATTGGTCGATACCTTTAAACAGGCACTTTAATACATACATCTGAGACGCGTTAATTAGACGTGTCTCTTTTTTTAAAGAACGCTGAAATTATTTGTATATTATGAATTCTTGAGTTATACTAAACTAGAAAAATTAAGCATTCGTATTGTAAAAGCGAGTTTTAAAATAGATTAATATTAGAAAGAGTACACGATGATAGAATTTGATAATGTTACAAAAACATATGAAAAAAACGAAAAAGATGCGCTAAAAGACATCAATTTGCGCATTGATTCTGGAGAATTTGTTTTTTTGGTAGGGCGCAGTGGTGCCGGAAAGTCGACGTTTATTAAATTATTATTGAGAGAAATTGATGCAACAACGGGAGTTGTCCGGATTAAAGGACATGATATTTCAAAGCTGTCGAAGGCACAGATCCCCTATTTAAGGAGAAAGTTAGGTGTTGTTTTCCAAGATTTCCGTTTGCTGGAAAATAAAAATGTCTATGAAAATGTCGCCTATGCAATGGAAATTATCGGTCGCCCTGAGAAGAAAATCCGAAAAAAGGTTCCACTTGCTTTAAGTATGGTGGGCTTATCCGATCGAATGTACCATTACCCAAATGAATTATCTGGTGGGGAACAGCAACGAGTTGTTATTGCACGGGCGATCATCAATAATCCGAGCATATTGATATGTGATGAACCAACGGGGAATTTGGACCCGGAAACATCAAAGGATATTATGCGTATTTTGCTTGAAATTAATAGACATGGCACAACGACAGTGGTTGTAACACATGATATGAATATCGTCAAATTGTTAAATAAACGTGTTTTAACACTTGAAGACGGTAAATTAACTGGTGACAGCAGCAAAGGTGGGATTGTGAATGTTTAATCTTCGAAGATCTACAATTCGCGATGCTGGGCAGAGTTTGCGGCGTAACTCATTGATGAGTTTGGCCTCTATTATTTCAATGACTGCAGCTTTAATTATTTTGGGCATCTTCTTAGTCATTACAATGAATATCCGACAAATTAGCAGACATGTCGAAGGCAATTTGCAAATTCAGGTGTTTATGGCTCAGAATTGTACGCAACAACAAAAGGATGCTTTAAAGGATTATTTAGACTCAAATAGTTTAATTCGGTCTGTTAAATATGAATCAAAACAGACTGCGTTAAAGAATTTTTCTAATCAATTGAATTCTTCATCTAATCTGACAGAAACATTTAACGCTAAAAATAATCCTATGCCAGAATCATATATTATCAGGGCGAAAAATGCGAATAATCTTGGAAAAATAAAAAAGCAAATCGCACAGTATAATAAAAATAGTAACGCTGGCATAGAATATATTAAGTATGGAAAAGATTATATAAAAGCGTTGACTAATTTTAGCCATTTTATCAACCTATTTTGTATTTTCGTTGTGATTGTATTGTCTGTCATTTCTTATTTCTTGATTTATAATACAATTAAATTAACAGTATTTGCTAGAAGAAAAGAAATAGGCATAATGAAATATGTCGGTGCTACAGATAGTTATATCCGAGCTCCTTTTATTTTGGAGGGTGCGTTCTTAGGTATAATTGCTGCTTTAGCTGCTACATTAGCTGTTCGAACGGGATATTTTTATATTTTAGGATATCTAAGTGGTAATGCATTGTTGCCAATTACGGCAAATTTATCTTCTCCAGCTGCATTAATTGGACAAATTGTTATTTTCTTTTTAGTGTATGGAGTATTAATCGGCACGATCGGGAGCCGTGTTGCTATAAGAAAGTTTTTAGATGTTTAATTTATTTTGATTGTGTACAATCTCCCCCCCAATTGTATTGGGTCTTTGCAGACTCATGAATAATAAGCAATTGGGGGGCTTCTTATATTTATATCATTTGAATCAATTTCAATGGAGTAAAATTAATGAATTGGAGAAAAAAGCATCTTTGGGTGATTGTTTTTATCATCTTTTTAACGAATATATTGACCTTTATTCTTACATCATTTGGCGTTTTTCATTTAAATAAATACTATGTATTTAAAGCTAATACGTCTAAAATTGCAAAGTCAACTCAAAAATTTGCGCAACTTGAAAACTCAATAGATGAAAATTATTACAAAAAAGTAAATATTGACAAATTATCAGAAGCTGCCTATAAGAATATGTTCAAAGCGATTAAGGACAAATATTCTATTTATTACACCAAAAAGGAATATCGTGAATTGACTCAAGAAATATCTGGATCGTATTATGGAATTGGTGTCGTATTAAGTGAAGATGATAATAAAAACGCTTATATTGTATCGGTTATGAAAAACACACCTGCGGAAAAAGCAGGATTAAAATCTGGTGATGTCATTAAATCGATCGATGGGAAAAATTATCTAGGGAAGGGTTCGTCTGCTGTTGCAAATAAAGTAAGAGGAAAGGTAGGGAGTAGTGTTCAGCTAATTATTCAAAGAAATGGAAAAGACACGACAATGAAAGTTGAACGTACCGCAGTCAAAAATTCGACTGTAACAGCAAGAACTTTTAAACAAAACGGAAAGAAAATAGGATATATATATATTTCTGAATTTGCTGAAAATACAGATGAAGAATTTGAGACAGAATTGACTACACTTAGAAAAAAGAAGATTCAAGGATTGATCATTGATTTGCGGGAAGATGGCGGAGGTATTGTCGATACAGCGGTTAACATCAGTGATCAATTGATATATAAAGGAAAAATCGTAACAACAAAAGGAAGAAATGGAAACAGTGAGACTTATCGTGCCACGAGTAAGGCTCAACTTGATCTTCCGATGGTTATCTTGGTCAATCAGCATACAGCGAGTGCGTCTGAAATATTGACTGGCGCATTGCAGGATTACAAAAAAGCGACAGTTATCGGAACACAGACATTTGGAAAGGGAATTGTTCAAAGTGTTATTCCAATGTATGATGGTTCTGGATATCAAATTACGACAGCTCAATATTACACACCGAAAGGAAGAAGTATTAATAAAAAGGGTATTACTCCTGATATTGTTATTAATGAAAATAATCTAACAGAAAATTATCTTACTGACAGGGATCAGCAATTTCAGAAGGCTTTAGAGATCATTAAGTAGTAAACATTCAAAATGAAAAAAATCACAAAACTAAATAAGCCATTTAAAGTTGTATCGAATTTTACCCCAAAGGGGGATCAGCAACAGGCTATTAATAAACTCTCAAAAGGAATAAAAGATGGAATGAAATATCAAACGTTGTTGGGAGTAACCGGCTCAGGAAAAACATACACAATGGCAAAAGTTATTGAGGCCGTTCAGAAACCAACACTTGTGTTGGCGCATAATAAAACATTGGCAGCGCAATTGGCTAATGAATTTAGGACTTTTTTTCCAAACAACGCAGTTGAATATTTTGTTTCTTATTATGATTATTATCAACCAGAAGCTTATGTTCCTGGAAGAGATCTTTATATCGAAAAAGATGCTTCCATTAACGATGAAATAGATAAGCTCAGGCATTCAGCTACAGCTGCACTGTTTGAACGGACAGATGTTATTATTATTGCGTCTGTTTCATGTATTTACGGTCTAGGAAGCCCAATTGACTACGAAAATCTTGTGATTTCTCTTAGACCGGGGATGAAAAAAGATCGAGACGAAATTATCAGGCAGTTGGTTGATATTCAATATGTTCGCGATAATATTGGTTTCGAGAGAAATAATTTTCGTGTGCGAGGCGATGTTCTGGAAATTTTTCCAGCTTCTTCAACAGATAAAGCAGTAAGAATTGAATTTTTTGATGATGAAATTGATCGTATTACGGAAATCAATGTAGTTACAGGTGAAATAATCGGAGAATTAACTCACGTCGCCATTTTTCCTGCTTCGCATTACACGACGACACCTGATCGTCTTGAAAACGCAATAAAAGGAATACGAAGGGAACTTGGCGAACGATACACTTGGTTTAAAGAACATGATTATCTCGTTGAAGCGCAAAGAATATTACAGCGAACGAATTATGATTTAGAAATGCTTCAGGAAATGGGCTACTGTACTGGGATTGAAAATTACACTCGTTATATTAACGGCTCAAAACCTGGCGCGCCCCCGTACACATTAATTGATTATTTTCCTGACGATTTTTTGATTTTTGCGGATGAATCTCATGTTTCCATTCCACAAATTGGGGGTATGAGTGCAGGCGATCGTGCGCGGAAGAAAAACCTTGTCGATTACGGTTTTCGTCTGCCTTCGGCTTATGATAATCGACCTTTAACTTTTGAGGAGTTTGAGGGGAAGATTCATCAGATTATTTTCACATCGGCAACGCCGGGAAAATATGAAGACGAACATAGTCAGCAGATAGTAGAACAATTGATTCGTCCAACTGGATTGTTAGATCCTGAAATTTCACTTCGACCGACTAAAGGTCAAATCGATGATTTAATCGGCGAAATACGAAAAACCGTTTCAACAAAAGAACGCGTTTTAATCACGACGTTAACGAAAAAAATGGCAGAAGACCTAACAGAATATTTAAAAGACAATGGGATCAGGGTTCGCTATTTGCATTCTGATATTGATACAATTGAGAGGATGAAAATATTAAGAGAGCTGCGTCTAGGGAGTTTTGATGTCCTCGTAGGCATCAACCTGTTGCGTGAGGGGCTAGATTTACCAGAGGTTGGACTTGTTGCAATTCTAGATGCCGACAAGGAGGGCTATTTAAGAAGTGAAACATCGTTGATTCAGACGATTGGTAGAGCAGCTCGAAACGTAGATGGTCATGTTATCATGTATGCAGATACCATTACCAAATCGATGGATTATGCGATCACAGAAACAAAACGAAGAAGAAAAATTCAACAGCAATACAATTTAGAACACCATATTATTCCACAAACTGTAAAAAAAGATATTCACGATATTATTGAAGTGACAAAAGTCGCAGATGAACCCGAAAAATACGAAAAGCAGCCTTCAAAACAACATGAGGAAGCTGTTGATTTAGAAAAACTTGAGAAAGAAATGAAAGCAGCAGCTGCTCAGCTTGATTTTGAAAAAGCCGCAAAAATTAGAGACTTAATAAAAGAACTTAAAGGTCAAAAGGTCATATGAAGTATATATCAGTAATTGGAGCAAAAGAACATAATTTAAAAGATGTTAGTCTAAAAATCCCGAGAGATCAACTGGTTGTTTTTACTGGTGTATCCGGGTCAGGCAAGTCGACACTGGCTTTTGATACGATTTACGCCGAAGGGCAGCGCAGATATATTGAATCGTTGTCTTCATATGCGCGAATGTTTTTAGGGAATAGCAGAAAGCCCAGGGTTGAAAAAATCGAAGGGCTCTCTCCAGCTGTTTCTATTGATCAAAAAACAACAAATAGAAATCCAAGATCGACAGTTGGAACGGTTACGGAAATATATGATTATTTAAGATTATTGTATGCCCGAATTGGGATTCCTCATTGTCCCTACTGTGGAAAAGAAATTTCTTCTCAAAGTATCGACCAAATTGTCGATCGTATTTTGGAATTGCCAGATGGAACAAAATTTATGATTCTATCTCCTTTGGTAAGAGGTGAAAAAGGACAACAGAAAAAATTATTATCTCGTTTAAAAAAAGATGGATACGTTCGCGTGGTGATTGATGATGAAATGCACCTTTTATCAGAAAAGATTGAATTAAAGAAAAATGTCAAGCATCATATCGATGTCGTCGTTGATCGACTCAAAAAAAGAGAAAATATGCGCGAGCGTTTGACGGATTCTGTTGAAATCGCACTTAAAATGTCTGATGGTCTGGTAAAATGTCAAATTATTGATGGAGAAAGCATCTTATTTAGCGAAAAGTTATCATGTCCTGATTGCGGCTTCTCTATGGAGGAATTAGAGCCTCGTTCTTTTTCTTTTAACAATCCATATGGAATGTGTCCAACTTGTAACGGACTGGGTTTTCATAAAGAGGTTGATCCGGATTTGTTAATACCAGATCGCAGCTTGTCAATTAATGAAGGTGCAATTAAATTTTTTGGGCTAAAACATGATAATAGACACCTTCAATCAATGCTGCGAAGCATACTTGAAAAATATGATTATGACTTTGATACGCCCATAAAAAAAATCTCAAAACCTTGTTTGAATGAAATTTTATTCGGTTCAGATGATGAAATGACCGTTACTTATAATGGTAAATTCAAAGGAACTTACACTTCGCGTTTCGAAGGTTTGATCAACAACATGGAGAGACGGTTCAGAGAGACCAAATCAAATACAATGCGCGGATTTATTGAACGATATATGTCCGATATTCCATGTCCAAGTTGCCATGGCAAAAGACTTAATCCTAAAATATTGTCTGTAACCATTGCAAATATGAATATCATTGAGTTTACGGAGCTTTCAATTCGTGAAGCATTAAAGTTTTTAGATCAGCTATCTCTAACAGAACATGAAATGCTGATCGCGAGTCAAATTATTACGGAAATTAAAAATCGACTTCAATTCTTATCAGATGTCGGACTTGATTATTTGACGCTTGAACGCTCGGCAGGAACGCTTTCAGGTGGAGAAAGCCAACGAATTCGGCTTGCGACACAGATCGGGACGGGTTTAACAGGGGTTCTGTATGTGCTCGATGAACCAAGTATTGGATTACATCAGAGAGATAATCGTAAATTACTAAATTCATTAAGACAATTAACCGATTTAGGCAACTCACTCATTGTCGTTGAACATGATGAAGAAACCATTCGTGAAGCAGATTGGATTGTTGATATCGGACCAAGAGCTGGCGTAAACGGGGGAGAGATTATTGCCGAAGGAAGCGTCGATGACATTATTCGTTCAGAACAATCCATCACAGGCAAATATTTATCTGGAAAAGAAAAAATTCCGATTCCTTTTAAAAGAAGAGAAGGAAACGGGAAATTTATTAAAATAACGGGAGCAGCCGAACATAATTTAAAACAAATTGATGTTAAGTTTCCATTGGGAAAACTTGTTTTAGTGACCGGTGTCTCGGGATCGGGGAAATCGACACTCGTCAACGACATTTTGTATAATGGCATCTCTAGAGAACTTTATCAAAGTTACAAGCGCCCGGGGAAACACAAACAAATCTCCGGTATACAGAATATTGATAAAATAATTGCGATTGATCAAACACCCATTGGTCGCACACCAAGATCAAACCCTGCAACATATACAGGATTATTTGATTTAATTCGAGATTTGTTTGCAAGTACAAATGAGGCGAAGGCCCGTGGTTATAATAAAGGACGATTCAGCTTTAATGTAAAAGGCGGAAGATGTGAAACCTGCCATGGTGATGGGATCATCAAAATAGAGATGCATTTTTTACCCGACGTGTATGTGCCATGCGAAGTCTGTAAAGGGACACGATATAACAGGGAAACTTTAGATGTTAAATACAAAGGGAAAAATATTGCCGAAGTATTAGATATGACAGTTGATGAAGCACTTGATTTTTTCAAAAATATTCCGCGCATAAAGCGGAAATTGGAAACACTTCACGATGTAGGGTTGGGTTATATCAAATTAGGACAGCCTTCTACGCAATTGTCTGGGGGAGAAGCACAAAGAGTAAAATTATCAACTGAGTTATCAAGACAAAATACTGGAAAAACCCTTTATATTTTAGATGAACCGACAACAGGATTGCATATTGACGATGTTGCAAAGCTTGTAAAAATCATGCATCGTCTAGTGGATTTAGGAAATACCGTTGTGATTATTGAACACCATCTCGATGTCATCAAAGTTGCAGATTATATTATTGATCTAGGCCCAGAAGGCGGAGAAAATGGCGGCACGATTGTAGCTCAGGGGACACCGGAAGAAGTGGCCCAAAATCCAAAATCGTATACAGGTGCATACTTAAAAGAAATTTTCAAACAAGCTGAGTGAGATCTTTGATCACTTCTCCAGCCATGATTAATCCCACAACAGAAGGCACAAAAGAGACAGAACCGACAATTTTTTCAAATTTGTCGGTTTTTATTTTTTGAGGTTTTTCTTTGGAATAAACAACTTTTAATCGATTAATATGACGTTTGCGAAGTTCACGGCGAATTACTTTTGCTAGTGGATCCACAGATGTTTGAAAGATATCCGCAACTTTAAATTGTGTAGGATCAATTTTATTTCCAGCACCCATTGAACTAATGATTGGGACATGATGACGATATGATTCTTCAATAAGTGTTAATTTCGCTGTGACAGTGTCCACCGCATCAATAACGTAATCATATTGTGTGAAGTCAAATTGATCTTTCGTATCTGGTAGAAAAAAAAGAGGGAAAGTCCTTACTGTGATATTGGGATTGATGTCGTGGATGCGGTTTTTCATGACTTCTGTTTTCGATTGTCCAATTGTTGATCTTGTCGCGATGATTTGGCGATTTAAATTTGTAATATCAACGATATCTTTATCAATAATATCTATATGGCCAACGCCACAGCGGGCGATTGCCTCAACAGCAAAGCCACCCACACCACCAAGACCAAAAACAGCAATATGTGAGTGCATGAGCGTTTCCATAGCTTCTTGACCGAGTAATAATTCTGTTCTTTGCAACTGTTTCATTTTTCCCTCACATTTAATAAAAAGATAATTTATACTATACCTTAATCGGGAATGATTTTCTATTTATTTCTTTAAAATGACTTTATTACTTTAATTAATTAATCAAAAAGTGTATAATATTTTCAATTACTTGTTGAATGGAATACAAAAGAGAGAGGTATACCATGAAAAGAACAAGGAGAATCTTTTTTCTAATCTGTTGCATAGCAATGATTTTTACTTTAACGACCGCGTGCAGTCAATCAGCAAAAACAAATTCAGATTCTTTGGCTGATGGGACGCTTACATTTGGTGTTTGCGCAAATCATGAACCAATGGCTTTTACCGATGGGAAGCAAAACGTCATTGGATTTGAAATTGATTTAGGAAATGCAATCGCACAAGAATTAAAAGTTAATCCCTATTGGATTAATACGTCTTGGAATAGTATTTTTGATCGAATGAATAAAAAAAAGTACGATTGTGTCCTATCATCTGTAACCGATACGCCTTCTAGAGAAGATAATTTCAGCCTATCAAACCGTTACTTTGTCAATCATATCGTCCTCGTAAAAAAAAGCGAAAACAATAGTGGTTCGGCTGATAATTCGGATGAAACATTAAAAGATTTAAAAGATAAACAGGTTGGTGTTGTTGTAAATAGTGGAGGAGCTGGCACAGCAAAGGCGCATTTAAATAGCGATAAAATTAAGAAATTCAATACGCTCAATTATGCTTTTAAAGCATTAGGAAACAATGCGGTTGATCGTTTAATGATTGATGAATCGGAAGCAGTTTTCTATATCAAAAAATATCCAAATCAATATCAGATCTCATCTCAGCCAATTGCTAGCGAAAACTACACAATAGTTTGCCGAAAGGATAATACGAAGTTAACGAGAAAAATTAACAACGCATTAGGGCATTTAATAGAAAATGGAACGTATGCAGAGTTGACAGAAAAATGGTTTAATAAGGATATGACTTCATTAGTGAAATAATCAATATGCTAAATATCAACATATTAACTTTAATGCCGGAAGATTTTAAAGGGTTTTTATCATCTCATATTGTTAAACAAGCGGCGAAAAATCAAACGGCAAGTATACATATAATTGATATCAAGAAATTTGCAAAAGGAAGTTTCCGAAACATAGATGACTCACCTTATGGTGGTGGACCCGGAATGATCTTACGTTATGAACCTATCGTGAAGGCAATAAATGCGGTTAAGAAAAATAAGAGTTTTACAATTTTAATGTCGCCGTCCGGACGTACCTATAATCAGTCAATGGCCAGTAAAATTGCACATACATATAACGATATTATTATGATCTGTGGACATTACGAAGGTGTTGATGAACGCGTAATGAATTATGTTGATCTCAAACTATCAATAGGTGATTATATCTTAACCGGCGGAGAATTGCCAGCAATGGTGGTGGCAGATTCAATACTCAGGCAGTTGAAAGATAATTTAAAGGCTTCGAGCCTTGAAGAAGAGTCTTTTAATCATATGCTTTTGGAATACCCGCAGTATACGCACCCTAGGGAAGTTGATGGACTTCAGGTTCCCGATGTGTTGTTATCTGGAGACCATAAAAAAATTAAAAGATGGCGCTATATACAGTCATTAAAAATGACCGAAAAGTTTAGACCAGACCTATTAAAAAAGTATCAGCGCATGAATAAAATAGTTAACATAGATAGGAGTATTAAAATGGCAGATAATGAACAAAAACATAGTGATAATTTTAATATATTAAATTTATCGAATGAATTAATATATCGTCGATTTATGTTGATTAATAACAATGAAATTTCTCATTTCTTCAATGAAATGACAATTCCCGAGTTTATTGTATTAAATTTAATTTTAAAAAATGAAAAAAATGATCCGATTTATGGCGGTAAAACCTATTTGTCGGATTTAGCTGAAAGTCTGCATCGTCCAATTCGCTACGTTTCTACTTTATCTCGACAACTTCAAGATAAAGGGCTGATTATTTGGAAACATGATGGTGACGGTGAACAGGGAACGTACGTCATGATCACTGATGATGGGAAAAAGTTAGTTGAAAAGCATCAGCAAATGACGCAGCAGTTTTATTCACATGTTATCGAAAAGTACGGACAACAGAATATGATAAAATTACTTGACTTAATGAAGCAATTGGATACAGTCATTACTACAGAATTGGAAAAGGAGAAATAATGAGTCAAGGACAATCAAAATATCTAGAAAGACAAATTTCAATTTGTAAAGAAAATGACGAAATCTCGCCTCGCCTTTATAGTGAATATGGTGTCAATTTAGGATTGAGAGATCCGGATGGGAAAGGTGTCTTAACTGGATTAACTAATATCTCTGCGGTAAACGGTACAAAGGTTATTAGTGGAAAACGTGTACCGTGTGAGGGAGAGTTGTGGTATCGCGGCTATCGAATTGAAACTTTAATCAATAGCTTAGGCGAAAATGAGATGGGATTTGGCAAAATTGCCTATCTATTACTTATGGGAGAGCTGCCATCAGATGAGGAACAAAAAACGTTTACTTCTGCAGTTCGGCATTACCGAAAGCTGCCGACGAATTTTGTTCGAGATGTCATCATGAAAGCACCCAGTTCAGATATTATGAATAGTATGTCTCGTTCTATTCTGACTCTGGCATCTTACGATTCAGAAGCCAAAAATCCTTCTCTTCAAAATAATTTGAGGCAATGTTTGCAGTTGATTGGCCAATTTCCAATGCTGGCGGTTTATGCCTATCATGCCCATGTTTTTACAAATTTAGATGGCAGCATGTATGTACATAATCCAAAGTCAGAACTATCAACCGCTGAAAATTTCCTGATGATGCTTAGACCAGACCAATCTTTTTCTACAGTCGAAGCTAAGACATTAGACACCGCTATGATTCTTCATATGGAGCACGGCGGAGGAAATAATTCGACATTTACAACACGAGTGGTTACTTCAAGTGGCTCTGACACTTATTCGACGATTAGTGCCGCAATGTCATCTTTGAAAGGTCCAAAACATGGCGGAGCCAACATAAAAGTAATGAATATGATGAACGACATTCGTAAGAATGTGAAAGATTTTTCTGATGAAGATGAAATAGCTTATTATTTGAGAAAAATATTATCAGGAGAAGTATTGGATCATAAAGGGTTGATTTACGGTATGGGCCACGCAGTTTATACTTTGTCTGATCCGAGAGAAAAAATATTTAAGAAATACGTTAAACAGTTGGCAAAAGAAAAGGGTAGAGAAAATGATCTTTTACTTTACGAAAATATAGAAAAATTAGCGCCAGAGCTTATTAATGAAAAACGTAAAGTAAAAAAACCCGTATGTGCCAATGTCGACTTTTATAGTGGATTTGTTTTTAATATGTTAAATATTCCAATTGAATTGTACACGCCTCTTTTTGCTGTAGCAAGGATTGTTGGTTGGAGCGCTCATCGAATGGAAGAATTGATTTGTACAGACAAGATCATTAGACCTGCATACATGAGCGTGATGGAAAAGCATGAAAATTAAGAGAGTGTTTTTAGATGATAGGTGAGAGCCTGTCATCTTTTTTTGTTTAAATAAATCTTTATTCTAATAAATATATATGGTATCATTAAAAAATACTTAAATATTTTAGAAGTTTTAAGGGGGGTAATCTATGCAAAATAAGCATTCTCGCAATGGCTTTAGTGGACAGCTTGGCTTTGTGATGGCTGCAGCAGGTTCAGCTGTTGGATTAGGAAACATTTGGCGTTTTCCCTATTTGGCAGCTAAGGATGGTGGTGGTGTTTTTTTAATTGTATACTTGGTTTTAGTTCTTACCTTTGGTTTTACTTTACTCACAAGTGATATTGCAGTCGGGAGACATACACAAAAGAGCCCAATTGAAGCCTATGAAACGCTTAAACCTGGATGGGGATTTCTAGGAAAAATTACTTTTTTAGTCCCGGCCATTATTATGACGTATTATGCTGTTATCGGTGGATGGGTTCTCAAATATGTAATGACTTATTTTATGGGAAAAGGACATGCGGCAGCTTCATCGAGCTATTTCGCTTCATTCATCACATCGCCGGTTGCTCCAATTGTGTATGGTCTTATTTTTATGATTTTTACTTCACTTATCGTGTACCGGGGAGTACAAAATGGTGTTGAAAAGTTTTCGAAAGTTTGCATGCCAATTTTATTTTTCATGATCTTTGCGATTGCAATCTTTTCGTTAACACTAAAACATACAGAAAATGGTGTAACAAGAACAGGTTTACAAGGTTTAGCTGTTTATATGATTCCCAATTTTAAGGGAATGACTTTTGGGAAATTTCTATCAATTGCGTTAGATGCGATGAGTCAATTATTTTTCTCATTGTCTGTCTCGATGGGGATCATGGTCACTTACGGTTCTTATGTAAAAAAAGACGTGGATTTAAATTATTCGATTAACATGATCGAGATTTTTGACACGATTGTAGCCTTCTTAGCTGGTTTGATGATTATTCCTTCAATTTATGTATTTGCAGGAACGGAGGGAATGGCTTCTGGACCATCATTAATCTTTGTCTCTTTACCTAAAGTATTTAATGCAATGGGAGTAGCAGGAAATATTTTTGGAGCTGTATTTTTCATTATGGTTACTTTTGCAGCGCTTACTTCCTGCATTTCTGTCCTTGAAACATTGGTTGCAGACTGCACGAAACTTTTTCATTCTTCGAGAAAAAAGACCACACTTGTATTAACTGTTATTTATAGTGCTGCCACTGTCATTATTACATTAGGGTATACGATCTTTTATTTTGAATTAAAGTTACCAAATGGTGCAGTAGGGCAGTTATTAGACTTAGCTGATTATATTAGTAATAGTGTTTTAATGCCAATTACATCACTATTATCTTGTGTGTTGATTGGATGGGTTGTAAAACCGAAATTAGTCATTGATGAGATGGAATTGAATGGAGAAAATTTTAAAAGAAAATCCATTTATTCTGCAATGGTTAAATACATTGCACCTGTCATTATGGTTGTATTATTTTTGCAGTCGACAGGATTTTGGCAATGGTTATCTAAAATATTACATTAATAATTAAGACGTCACACTCGAGTTGAGTGTGATATGTACCCTCTTTACTGGACAACCAGTAAGGAGGGTATTTAGTACCATATAAGTGTAGCAAGACAGAGAAGAAATTCTCATCCTGCTGCACTTATTTTTATATAATAGGGGAAGCAGCTGGCCTGACGTGCGGGTTTTTGGGTCATTGCATCCGACATAAAAAC
>NZ_VUMO01000001.1 GCF_009696145.1 Pseudoramibacter porci | reverse complement strand
CGTATGTGCTAAACTATCTTTATCATTTTTCATAATGATTTACCTCCTTTGCGTAGTGATGCGGTTGGCGAACCGGCATCATTTTAGCATAGGAGGTTTTTACTTGAAGCTAAAGCTTTTTTAAACTTACCGACCTAGCCGGTGGTTCTTTGATTCTCCTCGTTCCTCTCGGCGAATCCTTTGCTAAAGCATTACAAAAAAAGAATTCCAGACAGACTGCTATCTGGAATTCAGTACAGACATTAATAAGATTGAGCTTAATCTGATAATTTATGAATAAATAATCCGCTTCTAAGCTTCGGTTCAAACCATGTCGATTTGGGCGGCATCAACAATCCTGCATCCGCAATGGCCATCAACTCGTTAATCGATGTGGGATACATCGAAAAGGCAACGGTCATATCCGTATGTACTCGGCGTTCCAGCTCTTTAAGCCCTCGGATGCCCCCGACAAAATCAATTCGGTTATCGGTTCGCGGATCGCCAATACCGAGAATTGGAGAAAGAACCTCTTCCTGCAAAAGGGAAACGTCGAGGCTCTGAACCGGGTCGTCTGAATGGACCAATTCGTCGTGAATCGTCAGGGCGTACCACTGATCGTCTAGAAACATACCAAATGTCCCTTTTCGATCTGGTTTGTACGCATGCTTCACTTTATTGACATCGCATTTTTTTGCGACCGCGTCCAGAAATGCTTCAGGCGTCAACCCGTTTAAATCCTTCACCACCCGGTTGTAATCTAAGATGGCAAGTTGATTGTCCGGAAAAATCACTGAGAGGAAATAATTAAAAGGTTCGTCTCCGGTATATCCCGGATGAGCGTCCCTGCGCATCTGCGCAACCTTGACTGCAGACGCCGCGCGGTGATGTCCGTCTGCTATGTACAGCGCCGAAACGCTGCCGAAGTCGCTGACGAAACCATCGATATCCCGCACGTCGTCCACACACCAGACCCGGTGGCGAATACCGTCCTCTGCTGTAAAGGCGTATACCGGTTCTTTTTCCTGGATGGCCTTCACGCGTCGGTCAATTTCTTCGCGGTGACGGTACGTCAGAAAAATCGGTCCAGTGTTGGCATCACAGACATCGACGTGATGAATGCGGTCTTGTTCTTTTTCGCTCCGAGTAAGCTCGTGTTTTTTAATCGTGCCGTTTAGATATTCATCTACTGACGTACACGCGACAAGCCCAGTCTGGACCTGATCACCCATTTTCAGTTCATATAAATAAAACTGTTTCTGATCGTCCTGAATCAAAGTGTGATCGTCGATTAAGCGGTCGAGATTTTTCTTAGCCTGCTGATAAACCGCTGGATCGTACAAATCGATATCCGGATCCATGGTTGTTTCCGGGCGGTCAACTCTTAAAAACGAATCTGGTTTCCCTGCAACCGCTTCTCGTGCCTCTGCCCGATTGTAGACATCGTAGGGCAAGGCTGCAACGTCTGCAGCCTTGTCCGGCATCGGCCGAATGGCTCTAAATGCTTTAATGGTTGCCATATTATTTAACCAATCTGACGCGTGTCACGCCATCAATCGCCTTAAGATCAGCAAGTGTTTCTGCCTTAAATTCTTCGGAATCAATATCAATCATCGTGTAGGCGTATTTGCCTTTATTTTTGTTTGTCATGTTCGCTATGTTGACATTATCCTGTGCCAGCACAGTGGTGATGCTGGCGATCATATTTGGAACGTTCCGATGGGCCACTGTAATGCGATGCGCCGTTTCACATTCACCCATACTGCAATCCGGATAGTTAACCGAATTGATGATATTTCCGTTTTCCATGTATTCCCGAAGCGAATCGACCACCATCGTTGCGCAATTTTCTTCTGATTCCGGTGTCGATGCACCTAAATGGGGAATATTGATCGCATTTTTCATATGAATCGTCTTATTGCTCGGGAAATCGGTGACGTACGCTGCAATTTTATCGTTTTCCAACGCTTCGGCTAACGCATCTTCATCAACGAGACCGCCGCGAGCTAAGTTCATCAAACGCAAATTAGGTTTTGCTAAAGCGAGCAAATCGGCGTTGATGTAATTTTTTGTCGCTTCCATATACGGCACATGGATTGAAATGTAATCACAATTTTGGAAAAGAGCTTCTAGACTGGAGGCCCGTTTGACTTTTCTGCTTAACCCCCAGGCATGTTTAATCGTAATGAAAGGATCGAATCCGTATACCTTCATACCGAAGTCGACAGCCATATTTGCGACGAGCAGACCAATGGCGCCTAATCCAATGACGCCCATTTTCTTCTTATAGAGTTCTGGTCCGGCAAATGCTTTCTTGTTTTTTTCTACCGCTGCACCGATATCTGTCTGTGTTCCGTCCAGCGTTTTGGTCCATTCAATCCCCTGAACAACCTTTCGAGATGAAATCAACATGGCTGTCGCCACCAATTCCTTAACGGCGTTGGCGTTGGCACCTGGCGCGTTGCAAACCACAATCCCTTGTTCCGCACAGCGTTCCAACGGAATGTTATTGACACCGGCACCAGCACGGCCGATAAAGGACAAGTTGTCGTTGAACGCCATGTCGTGCATTTTCGCACTTCTGACCAGTATCGCGTCCGGTGAATCGGCGCCTTCCTGATCAACGACATATTGTTCAGTCAGTTGTTTTAATCCTTTTTTTGAAATGTTATTCAGTGTTTTGATTTGATAATTCATATTTATTCCTTCTGTTCATGCCGCAGCAAATCCGGCCAACTACGATACTACCCCGACCTTTACTGCGCGCGAATTTTGCGGATCTTTGGTGTCCTGTGATCCAGCTGGATGTCAGTTTATAATTATTTGTTTTCTGTTTCGAATTTCTTCATGAAATCAATCAGAGCATCGACGCCGTCCATAGTCATGGCGTTATAAATTGAAGCACGCATACCCCCGACTGTTCGATGACCTTTCAGATTAACCAGACCGGCTTCTTTTGATTCCTTGACAAATTTAGCGTCCAGATCTTTATCTCCAGTCACAAATGGCACGTTCATCAACGAACGGTCAATCGGATTCAATACAGTCGGTTTAAACAATGCCGAGTTGTCCAAGAAATCATAAAGTTTAGAAGCTTTCGCTTTATTCAGTTCAGCCATCGCTGCAACTCCACCCTTTTCTTTCAGCCATTTATAGACCAAGCCGCACATATAGATGGCAAAGCACGGTGGGGTGTTGAAGCAGGAATCCTTATCGACGTGAGTCTTGTAATCCAGCATCGTCGGAATACTCGGATCCGCCTGGCCGACCAAATCGTGGCGAATAATGACAACCGTAACGCCAGCTGGGCCCATATTTTTCTGCGCGCCTGCATAGATCATCCCGAATTTTGAAACGTCGTAGGGTTCGGACAAGATATTGGACGACATATCGCCAATCAGCGGAATGTTGTCCGGCGTTTCCGGAAGACGATCCGGTGCAAAACGGGTGCCGTAGATGGTGTTATTAACACAGATGTGTAAATAATCAGCATCCGGACGAAGCATAGAGATGTCATAATCTGGAATATAACTGTAGGTCTTATCTTCTGATGAAGCGATAACTTTTGCATCGCCGACCTTCACTGCTTGTTCATAGGCTTTTTTCGCCCAATTCCCAGTCTTGATGTAATCCGCTTTGTGGTTGTGAACCATAAGATTTAACGGAATCATCGAGAACTGTGTAGAGGCACCGCCCTGCAGGAATAGGATGTCGTAATTATCCGGAATCTCCATTAATTCTTTCAAATCAGCTTTTGCCTGATCTAAAATTTCAGCAAAATCAGCTGAACGGTGGCTCATTTCCATAACTGACATGCCGGTATCGCCATAGCAAAGCAGCTCTTCCTGAGCTTTCTTAAGTACTTCTTCTGGTAAAGCAGACGGACCAGGTGCGAAGTTAAAAACTCTTTCCAAAACTTTCCTCCTTTAAAAATATAAAACCGTAAAAAACAAAAAACTGTAATGAAACATTACAGTTTTTATTATTATAGGCTTTAATTTTTTACTTTTCAATGTGCTTTTTGTATTTAATATGCAAATTATTATGTCTTGATGAGAAACGCTCCATGGCAGCGTATTCACTTATTGGTTTTGACGACAGTATTTTCACATCATTTAATCGATTATCTTTACACTCAAATTTATCCTAAACACATGTAGTCCGTACGAATCCGTCTACTGTCGCAAAATTCCTTTGACAGCTATCATTCATTATTTCGTAAGCACTTTTTTTTTTGATACGCGCGTTTTCCGCAATACGGGCATTTCATTTTTCTGCTTCTTCCAATATGGGGAGAAAAAACAACAGATTTCATTGTTGGAATATAAATGGCGCCGCAGGAAGGACATTCGTAATATCCTGTATCATGCTCCAATTTCAAACAATATCCCATCCCAACCGTGAAAATGATACACCCTGCTGCAATCAACGCGATTCGCCAGGCTGTAAGCGAAACGGCAAAAGATGCTGCAAAAATCATCAATATAAATGAGATTGAGCATGTATATCCGATCACGGTTTCCAATGAAAGCAGTCTTTTATTTGCCCGCTCTTCCTGTCTGCGCATTTCCAGCAGATGCTGTTCTGCCATTTCCCGATATTGATCCATCGCTAATCGCTCCCCGGTAAAAAGTTCATTGATATTAATGTTCAGAACGTCACATAATTCCGACATGATGGCTACATCAGGCAGGCCCTTCCCCCTTTCCCATTTTGAGACAGCACGATCTGTAATGCCGAGTTTCTCCGCAAGAACGGCCTGTGTCAACCCGCGTTCCTTTCTACAAGCCGCGATGAACTTTCCAATTTTTTCTTGATCCACAAAGAGGCCTCCTTTCTATGATCATAATAAATCTATTCTCTAATTATTAACAGAAACAGATCGTTGAGTTTAATAAATGTGATATTTTTAGAAACTCTACTTCAAGTTGGGTCCACTGAATTTCTTGCTATTCTTTTTAAGTGCCCTTTGGGTACACAAATTAAAGTATATAAAAACCCCACCTCTGACTTAAACTCAAATCAAAAGTGGGGATTATATGGGGATTATTAATCCCCTTACCTATTCATATAAGCGAAAACCGCTAGATTTTGCCAAAAATGGTGGGCCCTCAGGGACTCGAACCCTGGACCTGCCGGTTATGAGCCGGATGCTCTGACCAACTGAGCTAAAGGCCCTTAAATAAAAAAATGGTCGAGGTGAGAGGATTCGAACCTCCGGCTCCATGGTCCCAAACCATGTGCGCTACCAAACTGCGCTACACCTCGACAACGAATTATATTATACCGGTCTGCATTGATGTTGTCAATACTTTTTTTAAATCCGCGCCGCAAATTAAAATCTGCGGCGCAATGATTTAATTCAATTTTTCCCGAACAATTTGATTGACGACTTTACCGTCAGCTTTTCCCTTGACTTTTGGCATAATGGCTTTCATCACTTTACCCATATCTTTCATGCTTTCCGCACCGATTTCCTGAATGGTATCTTCTACAATTGTGCCGATTTCATCTGGACTCAACTGCTTAGGGAGATAGTCCTCAATAATCGCCATTTCAGCCTTAGTCTGTTCAATCAAATCATCACGTCCGGCTTTTTCGAATTCCTTTAAAGAATCTTTTCTCTGTTTGTATTGCTTGGAGATGATCGCTTCGATATCGCTGTCTTCAAGATCATCGATTTGTTTATCTTTTTCTTCCTGAAGAATCGCCGCACGTATCAAGGTAATCGTCGATTTACGGACCTTGTCTTTTGCTTTCATCGCCGCTTTCAAATCAGTTAATAACTGTTTCTTTAAAGCCAAACTTATGACACATCCTTTTATCTATGTTTCTTCATTTTTCTTTTTCTGGCAGCTTCAGATTTTTTCTTGCGCTTTACACTCGGCTTTTCGTAGTGTTCTCTTTTGCGAATTTCTGACATGACACCTGCCATAGCGGTCTTTCTTTTAAAACGTCTCAGAGCGCTTTCCAAAGACTCGTTTTCACGTACACGTACTTCTGACATTTAATATCCCCCCTTCCTGAATGTAAACTACCCTGTGGAAATCTTTTGATACAGGTGGACAATGGATATTATATTTGAAATTTCAAAACTTGTCAATGAATCTTCATGATCTCTTCACAAATATTTCTCACAGCTGAGTCCTTTGAACCTTTCAGCTTATTCGTGTTCAGATTGGGAAATTAGATATTAAACGTCAGCATGATTTCCGATTTTGTGACACGACCTCTGCGCAAAATACGTTCAGCCACGATTGCGTAATCTCTCGGGTTAAGTTCCGGATTAAAATGCGTCAAAATCAAATGACGCACGCCAGCTTTTTCGGCAATTTCGGCCGCCTGGCCCGCCGATAAATGTTTATTTTCGTCCGGATTGTCGACATAGGTGCAGTCGCAGAGCATCGTGTGTACCCCTTCGACAAAATCTGTCAAAGCATCGCAAATGCCGGTATCCCCTGTATAGAGACAAGCCTTGCCTTTTTCATCAACGGCCTTTATCGCGTAATCTTCCACAGGATGTCGCATCTGTTTAAAGATAAACGTCATGTTTTTGATCGTTACTTCGTCACCATTGTGAATAGGATGCACATCAAAGCTCTTAATATCCGCAATCATTTTGTAGATGTTTTCCGGCGATTCCGGAAGATAAACCGGAACAACTTGATCCCGTTTTTCCAATAGATACTGCAATACGAACAAATCAGAAATGTGATCCCAATGTAGATGTGAAAGCAAAATGCCATCGAGATCGGAAGCGTCGTCAATAGACATTAAATTGCTTAATGTACCCGCACCTAAATCCATAATCACCTTAGTCTGATCATTTTCCAGCAAATAGCCGGAACAAGCGCCGTTCGCCCGCGGATATGCACCATTGTTACCTAAAATTGTTAATTTCATATTATCCTCCTCTATGCTCACTTATACGATAATTTCTTTTTTCAACTTTTGAATCCAGGACCAAGTCACCTGTGCTGTCAGGCCCCAAATCACAATGGGGTCACGATTCTTGGCGATACGATATTGATAAAAATAAATCGGGTGTTTTTTCTTCCGAAATGCGTACTGCTTTCCCCTCGGGATCAACTCATAGGGAAACCCAGGATCCGGCTGTGTCACCAGTGTCGTCATGTGCATTTCCGGTTCCTGCTCAAGCAGCCAGCTCAGCGGAACAGTAAAGATTTCCGCAACCTCGTCTGTAGAATAAGAGCCTTGATAATGATGCAGATGGCCAACAAAAGGCCAGAGCGGCGCGCCCGTCGGCGCATTTTCTCCATCCATCGGCGCAAGGATTTCAATGTTATCCGGTGCAATGAGAAGTTCTTCACTGGTTTCACGTACAGCTGCCTGCTCCGGCGTCTCGCCCACTTCAATACCACCCCCAGGGAAGCTCACCTCCCCTGGCTGTGTCCGCAGCGTCGTCGCCCGAATCTCGTATACGACCTCAAGACCTTTTTCGGTTCCAATGAGTGGGATCAGCACTGCCTTGCTTTTCCCCTTGAGCCGCGTCAGATAACCAGGTGTCCGTTTACCCCAGCGCTTCTGCATGGCCTCAATTATTTTATCTTGTTTCATAAGCCTCTCCAAAAAGCAAAGCTTTTGTTCTAAATTATTATAAAGAAAAACCCTCGAATATCAAAGGGGATATGATATTCGAGGGTGATAGATTTTTGTCTTCTCTCTTTTCCGATCTTGCAATTTGCAAAGCTTACATCATCGGTGCGCCACCGGCTGGCATTGCCGGCATATCGCTCTTTTCTTCCGGATGATCTGCAACAGCAACTTCTGTCGTCAACAGCATAGCAGTGATAGACGCAGCGTTCTGAATTGCGGTACGGGTAACCTTTGTCGGGTCAATGATCCCTTCATCGACCATGTTGACGTATTTGCCGTGAAGTGCATCGTAGCCAATGCCTTTATCTTTCTTGGAAAGTTCATTAACAATGACAGAGCCTTCAACTCCTGCATTTTCAGCAATCTGACGTGCTGGTTCTTCAATGGCTCTTCTAATGATCTGTGCACCAACTTTTTCGTCGCCGTCCAGTGTTTCGATCAAAGCGTCGACTTTATCAGTTGTGTTCAGAAGTGCAGTACCGCCACCTGGGACAATCCCTTCTTCAACAGCTGCACGTGTTGCGTTCAGCGCATCTTCGATGCGGTATTTAATTTCTTTCATTTCAACTTCTGTTGCAGCGCCGACCTGAATGACAGCGACACCACCAGAGAGTTTAGCCAAGCGTTCCTGAAGTTTTTCACGGTCGTAATCGGAATCAGTTTCCGGAATCTGTGCCTTGATCTGGGCAACACGTTCATCAACGTCTTCCTTGGCGCCCTGGCCATCGACGATAATGGTATTTTCCTTATCAACCTTGACCTGACGTGCACGGCCTAATTGTTCAAGAGCTGTATCCTTGAGTTCCAAACCAACTTCTTTAGAAATGACCTGGCCACCGGTTAAAATGGCAATATCCTGGAGCATGGCCTTTCTTCTGTCACCAAAACCTGGAGCTTTAACTGCAACAGTATTCAGTGTACCGCGAAGTTTGTTCAATACCAATGTGGTTAATGCTTCGCCTTCGACATCTTCAGCAATGATTAATAATTTCGCACCCTGCTGCGCGATTTTTTCGAGTACTGGGAGAATTTCCTGAATATTGGAAATCTTCTGATCGGTGATCAAAATATACGGATTGTCGAGTTCAGCAACCATCTTTTCAGTATCAGTTGCCATATAGCCTGAGACATAACCTCTGTCGAACTGCATCCCTTCTGTGAAGTCGAGTTCAGTGCCCATGCCTTTGCCTTCTTCAACGGTGATAACGCCATCATCGCCGACTTTCGCCATAGCTTCTGCGATCAATTTGCCAATCTGCGGATCAGCTGCTGAAATAGAAGCAACTTGTTCCTTGGATTTGTCGGATTTAACAGGCTGAGAGATTTCCTTTAAGCCTTCGACAACTGCTTCGACAGCTTTTTCCATCCCTTTTCTTAAGACCATCGGGTTGGCGCCAGCAACGACGTTGCGGTTGCCTTCATGGGTAATAGCTTGTGCTAACAGTGTAGCGGTCGTGGTACCATCCCCGGCGACATCGTTGGTTTTTGTTGCAACTTCTTTAACCAACTGTGCACCCATATTTTCAAACGGGTCCTGTAATTCGATTTCTTTTGCAATAGTGACACCGTCATTCGTAATATTCGGCGCGCCATAAGATTTTGCCAAAAGAACGTTTCTGCCCTTCGGCCCTAATGTTACTTTAACTGCATCTGCTAACTGATCGACACCGCTCAGTAAAGATTCTCTAGCGGTTTCTCCGTATTTTACATCTTTAGCCATTTGATAGACCTCCTTTTGTCTCTGTCTGTCCTTAATTATTCTTCTACAATTGCCAAAATATCATTCTGTTTGACAATGAGGTACTTTTCGTCATCCATTTTGATTTCTGAGCCAGAATATTTAGAATAAATAACTTCGTCGCCGACTTTGACATCCAGCGGTACTTTCTTGCCGTCAATCATTTCGCCGGAACCTACTGCAACAACTTCACCCTGCTGCGGTTTTTCTTTTGCGGAATCAGGAAGGACGATGCCGCCCGTTGTTTTCTTTTCTTCTTCTTTTACTTTTATAACAATTTTGTCACCTAATGGTTTTAATTTCATTGCTAAAGCCTCCCAAAAGTTTTTGTTCTAATTTATTAGCACTCGTTATCTTTGAGTGCTGACATTATATTAAACGATGAATCCGCTTTTTGCAATACTTTTCGGGAAGATTTTTTAAAATTATTATTTATTTAAGTTTAATTCCGCATTTCGATCGAGACCCGGCAGTTCCAATCCCGGGACAGCATTTAAATCCCAGCTGCTAGTTCGGCCAAGCTTAAAATCATAATACGCTCTTGCGCCGATCATCGCTGCGTTGTCTGTACAGAGCGAAAGCGGCGGATAATACAACGCCCAATTGTGCTGCTTCGCGGCCACATCCATTCGCGTGCGAAGCCCCTTGTTAGCTGATACGCCACCGGCGATCACAATTTTCTTCATGCCGTAAGCCTCGGCACAGCGAATCGTTTTTTCAGTCAACACATCCAAGACAGCCGCCTGGAAGGACGCCGCGACATCTTCTTTTTTGTACGGAATATTTTTCATCTTCCGATGGTTCAATTCGTTGAGCACCGCTGATTTCAATCCGGAGAAGCTGAAATCGTAACTGTCTTTTTCGAGCATGACCCGTGGAAAATCGATCGCTTGTGCGTCGCCAATCTGTGCAGCCTGATCAATCGCCGGTCCCCCGGGATAGGGATAGCCCAACACCCGAGCTACCTTGTCAAAGGCTTCGCCGGCAGCATCATCACGCGTCCGACCCAAAATAATATTGGTGCCATAATCTTTCACGATCACTAAATTGGTGTGGCCCCCTGAAACAATCAGCGCCAAAAATGGCGGTTCAAGCTCTGGAAAAGCCAGATAATTCGCCGCGATATGCCCTTCAATGTGGTTCACGCCTATCAACGGTTTGTCTAAAGCGTAGGCCAATGCTTTAGCCTCCGACACCCCAACGAGCAGCGCACCAACAAGTCCCGGACCTTTCGTCACTGCAATTGCATCAAGATCGTCAAAGGTAAGTTGTGCTTCATCCAATGCATCTTGAACCACATAGGGCATTTTCATAACGTGATTGCGGGATGCTATCTCTGGCACAACACCGCCGTATTTTCTATGAATGGCAATCTGCGTATAAACCTGATTGGCCAAAATACAGCGGCCATCTTCAATGATAGCCGCCGCTGTTTCATCACAAGAGGATTCAATTGATAATATCTTCATGACTGATTCTATCTCCTTGATCGTCCGGGAAAACCAGTTCCATAACGTATGCATCTGCGCCGTTTGGATAATACCGTTCCCGCTTTCCTAGTATCTCAAACCCGAAGCTCCGATAAAGCCCTAAAGCGGGCTCGTTGTCTGTTCGAACCTCCAGGGTTATACTCTGGCAGTTATGACTGCGTGCACGCGCAATGATTTTTTTCATGAGCCTGCGCCCAAGTCCATTTCCTTGAAAATCTGGATCGATAGCAATTTTCATCAGCTGTGCTTCACCTGCTACAAACCACTGCCCCGCAAATCCGACCACCGCTGATTCGCGATTCTCTGAATCATTTTGAACCAAAACCAAGTATTCGGCCAAAATATTTCCAAGCTCGTCCAAAAACGAGTGCTCCGGCCAAGGAATCAGCCCTGAGCGCCAATCCACTGCCATAACCTGGTAGAGATCGCTTTTTTCCATTAATCTAAAGGCATAAGGATGCCAGACATTATTCATGGTGCTGCGCTTCCCGAGACAATTTCTTTTCTCGCTGTTCCTCTGCCGAGGATTTTCTCAAATAGTTGAGATCAGCTTGAAAACAGCTAACCGTCTTACCCTGCTGTATTTTTTTAAGTCCAACGTATGCCGCAGACGAGGCGCGGTTCATCGCGAGAAACGCGGGCGCTGCGCATGCGTTGGGGACGGCTTCCAAAAGCTGCTTACCGTATTTTTTAAGCCCGTCGCCTAAAAGCATAACCGGTTGATTTAAATCCTTCAATTTTCGGCTCAGGGTATCGACATCGTACACCCCTTCTGCCATTGTAATCTTAAGGGACGGCTCAGCGGATTCCCCATCTGATTGATAAAGTGCAACGTAAACTTGACCGCGCTGTGCATCGATAATTGGGCAGATTGTTGAATCACTGGCACAAACGTTAGCCGCGAGGGCCTCCAATGTTGACACCGTCACCATCGGCTTGTTCAGCGCTTGAGCGAAGCCCTTCGCTGTCGCCATACCGATTCGCAACCCTGTAAAAGAGCCTGGCCCGTTGACGACGCCGAACACATCGATATCCTTGAGCCCAAGGCCTGAATCCTGAAGCATGTGGTCGATGGACGGCAGCATTTTTTCTGAATGTTTTTTCTTGTAGTTGACAATTGTCTCCGCAATTAATCTGTCCACGTCGAGAACAGCTGCTGTCGCGACAATAGTCGAAGTATCGATCATAAGTAGTTTCATTTTAGTGTATTGCCTTCAATTTCTTGTTGATTTTCTCCAATGTTGATTTTTTCAGTAAATGCAGAGGAATAATTTGCTGAAGCTGACGAAGGGTCAAATGCGTTTTGGCTAATGCCTGAACGGGGACGCAAGATAAAATGGTCTCGCCCTTCGGCCCCAAAAACGACGCCAAAACTGTACGGTGCGGCTTTGAAGCCAGCAGCAGATCCATCGGCGTATCGACTGAATAAGGCGCTGCCTGATTTTTTGAGTAAGCCGCTCGCGCGCGGATCAATGCCCGCATCACTTTTGGCGCATTCACCTCTTTGGCCGCTAAAAAACCGATGCCCAAATGGCGAACGTCGTGATTAATGTAACGAATCACCCGCTTAAGCATACGGTCTGTCAGCATCCCGCCTGAAAGCATCGGCACCTTAATCAGCGGCGTCGCCATCACGGAATGCGCAATGAAATCATCTGTCATATCCAGTTCGAATCCCGTCACCCTATGGTAAAATTCGACCGCTTGATGAAAGAGCACCTGTCCGCGTTCAGTGTGCAGCACCTCGCGAATAGTAGAATTTTCCGTAATCACAGGTTCTAATTCTCCTACATCGACAATGTAAGTGCGTTTAAATGACAGATTCCGGCTCGACGCACCGCAGTAAAAACAATACGTGCCGCTTTCTATCCGCCATTGATGGGAAATGGTGTCAAAATAGGCCAGCCGCTCTTTGGGCATGACGATCACGACACACTTGAGCGTTTTCGCCGGTACTTCAACCTTTCGATAAGCGACCAAAATTTTAGGCGGTCGTCTCACCGCACTCTTCACCATACCTGCGTAGATTTGAACCGTTTCCTTTGCGGCAAAATCCGAGTGATTGCTCAGCGTAACCTCAAAAATCAGTTGATTATCTTTTTGAGCATCTTCTTGAACTTTAAAGCCTATATATTCAATATCCGCGTAACTCAACCCGTATCCAAAAGGATACTGAACTGATAAATGCTTGGCGTCGTAGAAACGGTACCCCACATAAATGCCTTCGCCGTAATTCACCTCGCGCCCATCTCCTGGAAAATTCAAATATGCCGGCGTATCCTCCAGCCGTTTGGGAATGGTCTCTGTTAATTTTCCAGAAGGGACAATTTTTCCAGTAAGTACGTCGCACAATGCCGGCCCGCAAGCTTCACCACCGAGCCAAGATTCAAGTACGGCCGCTGCACAGGCGGCATGCCACAGCAAGACAGATCCGCCATTTTGAACGATCACCACAACGCGGCGATGCGCTGCAGTCAGCTGATCCATCAATTGTAACTGACCGATGGGCAGATTCATATCGTGCCGATCCCAAGATTCGCTTTCTGCAGATTCCGGAAGACCGACGAAAAGTAAAACCGTATCTGCTTGTTTTGCCTTATGAATGGCGCGTGCACAAAGCGCCTCCCGCTTGTTTTCTGAGACCGTCGACAGCGCGTATCCGTCAGCGTAATCCAGAGAAACGTTTGTGTAAACTGTTTCGAGACTTTTCCACGGCGTCTCAATCCAATTTGCGTTAACCTGAGACGAGCCCCCGCCTTGAATCCGCGGCGCTTTCGCAAGCGCCCCAATGACTAGTATTCGATGATTTCTCGACAGCTTCTCGGGAACAAGTGGCAACAGATTGTGTTTATTCTCTAAAAGCACAATACTTTCCGCCGCAGCACGCCGCGCCAGCTGATGATGTTCAGCAAGGCTTGAAACAGTCATCGATTTGCGCGCCTCTCGATTTTGTTCGCAGCGTTCGCCAAAGGCAATCAACCGTTCAACACTGCGGTTGACACAGCCCTCAGGCAATGCAAAATGCTTGACCGCACGATAAACTTTCTCATCATTGACGCCATCCGAATCCGGCATTTCCAAATCGAGCCCAGCCCTGACGCTGGCCACTCGATTTTGAACGGCTGACCAATCCGAAACTGTCACGCCGCAATAATGCCACTGTGTTCGAAGTAGCTCTGTCAAAGTGTGGCGCTGCTCTGTCGCATACGTCCCGTTGATTTGATTATATGCGGCCATCACCATTCCGGGATCTGCCCCGCACACAGCAATTTCAAAAGGACGGATGTAAATCTCACGTGCTGCTCTTTCCGAAAGGCGCACGTCAATCGTCATACGGTTACTCTCCTGATTATTGGCAAAGAAATGCTTGACGCATGTTTCAACGTGACGGCTCTTTGCACCTTCAATATAGGCCTTTCCCAACATGCCCGATAATAATGGGTCCTCTGAAAAATATTCGAAGTTTCGTCCGCAAAGTGGGCTGCGTTTAATATTTAGGCCAGGTCCTAAAATGACATCCACGCCTTGCAGTGCCGCTTCCTCAGCGATCGCCGCTGCAACTCGGTACACCATCTCATCATCCCAAGAGCAGGATAGCGTGACTTCCGGCGGAAAACAAGTCGCTGGAAAACTACTGCCATTCTCTTTCTCCCGTCGCAGTCCATGGGGGCCATCAGACATAACAAAAGCGGAAATTCCCTGCTCGGAGATGCCCTGGGAGGACCATTTAGATTGCCCAGAAAGCAAAGTACAGCGTTGTTTTAGCGTCAATTTCCGACGCTTCTCCCGAATAGCGGTTTGGCCTGAATCCTTACTTTTCACACCCCTCACTTCTTTCTTTTACAAATGATAATGACTGGTCTATTTTTCATGTACTGGTTCACACATTTTTTATGAGTTTGGCATAATAAAATCCATCGCATTGATCATCAGCCGAACTGATTTGTCTCGTTTCTAAAACAGCGATCTTCTGTGTTTGCCGGCATAGCCAATTAATCTGCTCCGCATTTTCCCTCGGGTCTACCGTACACGTGGAATATACCAGAATACCTCCCGGTTTTAATGCATCGACCGCATTGATTAACATCTTCCGCTGAATGTGAATGAGTTCGCGTTGTTTTTCAAAATCAAAGCGGTAACGAATTTCCGGTTTTCGCCGAATGATTCCCAACCCTGAACAGGGTGCGTCGAGCAGAACGCGGTCGTATTGCTCCCGATCGGACGTTTTACACATTGTCCCATCAAAAGCTTCCGTTATGATACTTTGGATCCCCAATTGTGCGGCTTGGTTTTCAATCAGCTTCAATCTAGAAGGATAAATGTCCCGAGCTGTAATGGAGCCCTCATCGTGTATCATTTCAGCGAGATACGTTGTCTTTCCTCCAGGCGCTGCGCACATGTCGAGTAGGTGCTCGCCAGCTTTGGGAGATAAAGCCTCAACGATCAGCATCGCGCCCTGATCCTGAATCGTAAATAATCCATCGCGATGTGCTTGTGTCTGATTTAATTCCGACACAGAAGCATTTGTAATTTTAATTCCCGATGGCGAAATCGCCGTTCTCACCCCTTCGACTCCTTCTTCAGCCAATGTCTCCAATAACGCATCCCGCGATATTTTCAGACCATTAGCGCGAATCGTCAGCGGCGACGGCCGGTTCACCGCCATCAGCTCGCGTACACTCGCCTTCCCGCCAAAGGCCTTAGCGTAAATTTCCACAATCGGTTTCGGAACAGATGTTCGAACCGAAAGCGCCTGTATGGTATCTCTGTAATCTGATGCTCGCCAACGCTTCAATTGTTCAGATTTTCGCGCCATATTTCTGAGCACACCATTGACAAACCCTTTGGCTTTGGGTTTGACTTTTCCGCATAGCTCAACGGCCTCGGAAATTGCAGCATACGGCGGAATGCGGTTCATCATAAGCAGCTGAAAAGCCGCAATGCGCAGGATCTCGCGGATTTCAAAATCTAATCGTATGTTAGATTTGATCATCGCTGCAATTCGGTCGTCCAGTAAAATTTCATTTTGAAGGACGCCGTAAACCAATGCCGTGTACAAATGTGCGTCCGGCTTTGAAAATAACGAACGGGAAAGCACCCTCTGAATTTCCAAATTAGAGAAGGCACCCTCCCGGTCAATAGCGAACAGACTGTAATAAGCCTGCTCGCGGGGTGATAGATTGTATTGTACGGTTGTATTTTTTCGCTTCATATCTCTAGGAACGACTATCTCTTAACAAAATCATTCTAAGTAAATTCAAAAAGGACATCAATGTGGCCGCAACATAAGTCATGGCTGCCGCAGAAAGCACCCGCCGGGCGCCTTTGATTTCATCCGGTCCGAGCATCTGATTTTCTTTAAGCATCGCGAGCGCGCGATGACTCGCATTGAATTCAACAGGTAAGGTCACCAAGTTAAAAATCAATGAAAATGAGAAAAACAGAATCCCGATGTTCATTAAGATCGTACCATATTGGCTCGCGCCACCGAAAATCAACCCAATAAAAAACAGCGGCCACGCTGCGTTTGTTGCGAAGTTGCAAACCGGTACAATGGCATTTCTGAATTTCAATCCAAAGTAGCCTTCGTAATCCTGATAGGCATGTCCCGTTTCATGTGCAGCAACAGCAATCGCTGCAAGGCTGGTACTGTTGCCCACCGGCTGTGATAAGCCAATAGTTTTATCTCGCGGATCAAAATGATCTGTTAAACTGCCGGCGATACTGTGAAGTGTGACCGGCACATTGCGAACAGCAAGCAAACGATTTGCCGCTTCAAACCCTGTCATTCCTGATCTGGATTGAATCCGGCTGTATCGATTAAAAGATGAGGATACCTTTGCCTGAGCAATCGCAGAAATGATCAGCCCAGGAATCAAGATGATCATAGTCCAGTCCCAAAAAAACATTGTCATTCTCCTTTTTCTTTTAAAATTAATGGCATTATAGTGGGCAAGACTGAAATTTTTCTAAAATAATCAACTGAGGACTTCACCAATCTCAATGGCATTGCCGCGCAGATAATCCTTGGCTTTCATCCGGCGTTTCCCTGGCATTTGTATTTCCTGAATTTCGACCAGCTGATCCGATGCGGCAACAATTAATCCTTTTTGACTATCAGCTGAAACAACGGTCCCAGGGCGGCTTGATGCTGCCTGATGCATCATTTTAGGTGCAAAACATTTCATCTTTTGTGAACGGTATTGGCACCAGGCACCAGGCCATGGGTCTGTCCCGTTAATACGACGGACAATTTTTTCAGACGACTGTTTCCAGTCGATCCGTCCTGTTTCTTTGCTGATTTTATCCGCGTACGTCGCTTCATCGGGATCCTGCGGTATGGCCTCTGCCGTTCCTGCATAAATCTCCTGCAGTACAGGAATGAGCGCTTCTGCCCCCTGTTCAGCCATCTCGTCGTGCATGGCGCCGACCGTTGTCGTCTCGGTAATCGGTATCACAACTTTTTTATAAACCGCGCCGGTATCCATGCCGATGTCCATCTTCATGATCGACACACCGGTCTCTTTTTCACCATCGATAATAGCATGATGAATAGGCGCCGCACCTCGGTACTTCGGAAGAAGAGAGCCGTGAATATTAATGCAGCCATATGTCGGAATGTCCAACACTTCCTGAGAAAGGATTTGTCCATAAGCTGCGACGACAAAGAAATCCGGATTCAAGCTTTTCAAATAAGCAACTGCTTCTGAGTCGCGAATTTTGTCAGGCTGAAAAACTGGAATTTCAAGGGCCTGAGCCGTTTTCTTCATCGGAAGCGGACGCATTTTTTTGCCGCGGCCATTGGGACGATCGGGCTGACAAACGACGCATGCCACATCAAAACCGCTGTCGCACAACTTTTTCAAAGCCGGTACAGCAAAATCGGTTGTCCCCATCATCACCACTCGAATATTATTCATGGCTGTCTTCTCCGTTCAGCGCACTGATGGTCTGCATGTCCGCTGGCTTTTCAAAGGCTTCGCTGGTCATTTCATCCGTCTGGTTTCCGCTAGCAGTAATTTTTTTGTTTTGCTCCTTCGCTAACCGCTTATTCTGAGCTTCAATCATCTTTTCTGCTTTTTCAGTTGGTACCTTTTTATCGATAAAGACTTTGCCGTCTAAATGATCCAGTTCGTGACAAATGGCCCGAGCTAAAAGCATATGCCCTTTTACTTCACAGCGCTGTCCCTCTAAATTCGTGAACTGCGCAGTGACGTATTCGGGACGTTCGACGTAGCCCGCGTCGTCTGGGAAGCTCAAACAGCCTTCTACGTCAACAATACTGCCCTTTTGCTCCACGATTACCGGGTTAATCATAACAATAGGTCCTTTACCCACATCGATAACCACCAAACGTCTCAAAATACCAACCTGTGGCGCTGCCAATCCAACACCTTCATCATCATACATGGTGTCCAGCATGTCCGCTGCCAGTGTCTTAATCCGATCATTTATTTCCGTGATCTCTCTGGCTTTTTTTCTCAAAATCGGATCGTCATTTACTCTTAATTTGCGAATTGCCATTATTATCATCCTCCATTGTTGATTTAATCCAATACCGGGTCGATAACAACCGTAATTTTTGATGCAAGCCGTTCGAACTCGCCGGCCCAAATCATACGTCTAATCCCGTTTGAAACCGGTGGTATTTCTGGCGCCTTCATCATAATTCGGTACTCAAGCTGATGATTTTCGCGCCTGATCTCGCCAAAAATCGGTTTGTATACAGACCATTGAGGAAATCGCGCTTGTAAGGCGTGATACAGGCTGATACTGTCTTTTTGTACCTGTGCCCGGTCTTCTCCAAATATTTCGAAATAAAAAACGTGGCCAAAAGGTGGATACCCCATACTTCTTCGGTATTTCAGCTCATCGTCGTAAAACGGATCATCATGACTTTGATGGAGCGCCTCGACAACGGGATGCATCTCGTTGTAGGTCTGAACATACCGACACACGGCATTCGTTTTCTCAAAAAATAGCCGATACAAACGGTAAGCCTGCTCCGCTGCATGATAGGCATTCCCATCAATATCCTGATCAATCAGCACACCAGCCGCACATCCCACATTGTCAAATGGAAAGCCCCTGACGAGACTTCTGGTCCCAACGACAATATCTGCCTTTCGAATATCGCCACAAAGCTCATCAAATTCCTTTTGTCGAACCGCTGCCGCGTCTATTTTCACGACACGGTGACCTCGCCATTTTTCCTGAATCATCTCAACAACTTGATCTAAACCAACGCCCATCCCTTTAATATGGTTACTCCCGCAGGACGGACAAGTTTTTGGAAAGGGGCGCTTTTCTCCACAAGTCGTGCAGATCAGAATGCCGGTCTGATCAGTTTTCATCGGACGCCCGCAAACTGGGCATTTGACCGTCTCGCCGCATGCTCTGCAAAAAACAGCATGCTGATACCCAAGACGATTGTGCAGCAGCACAACTTGTTGTTTCCGGTTAAGTGCAGAATTCATCTCCTCCTCGAGCAAATGGCTGAAAATCCCCAAATTACCACGCTGCATTTCCCTTTTCATGTCGATAATATCAACCGGGCTGAAATCTGAGGGTGCAGTCGCTTGAACAATTTGATTCTTTGACATCCGCCACTTGAGCGTCACAGACGGAATCGGATCAGAAATCAACATCTGCGCACTACAGATTTTCGCCAATTGCGCGGCAACATCGGGTAATTTATAGTGAGGTTCTGAATCCGAGATATATTGGCCATTTCCCATTTCATCAACGCCAATTAGACCAATATTTTTAAAGGGCAGAAAGACCGCAGTTCTTGTGCCCAGTACGACCTTTACGCTTCCCGTCTGAATTTGATGAAAAACGCGGTAGCGTTCCGATATTTTGAGATGACTATGATACACGGCGCCAAGTTCGCCAAAAATACTTTTAAAGCGGCCGGCATTTTTCTTCAGTAAATTAATTTCCGGTTCAATGAGGAGCACGCTCTTCCCATGGTGAACGACTTCCACCGCGGCCTGAAGAAACAAATCAAAACGCAGATCGTCATCCTTTTGATAAAAAAAGACCGGTTGAGTCCCGGCGTTTGATAGATTTTCCTGAATAGATTGAAAAACATGACGATCACATGATAAGGGCAAAATTTCAGCCGCTGCCTTTTGAGACTGAGACCCTTCGACAGATTCGATCCATCCTTTTTCCTGAAGCCTTTTCCGGCTGTCTGACGCATGCTGAAGGGCTGCGTTTAATTCGGATGCACTCATCGGTCCGCTCTTGAGCAGTTCCAAAATCCGTGCCATCTTCTTGCCTTTTGTCTTCGCGGTTTTCCCTGCCTGTGTGATGCGAAATATTTTTTCCGTTTTGTGATACGGCCGAAAAGAGATCTCGCCTTTCTCGTTTGTTTCGCGGCTGACACGAACCGGCTGCGTAAATAATGCTAAAGCATCGTAAAAAAGGCAATCGTATATTTTCACAAGCCAAAGACATAACTTACGATGTACCTCGTCGACAACCGGCTGTGCATCAATCACCTGCAGCACGTCGCGAAGCTTATTCGTGTATTTTGAGTCGCCACCTACAGAAATCACGAAGCCTTCGACTACGCGATGCCCCTGAGCGAAAGGAACTGCAACGCGAACACCGGGCACAACCTGATCGGCCAATGTATCAGGTACACGATAATCATAGGCCCGGTCAATGCGTTTATTGGTTTGTTTTAAAAAAACCCTCGCGATCTTCACTATTCGAGAATGATGTCGTCTCCATTAGCCAAATCTTCAAGGGAAACGCCTTCGTTTTCCTGGGCCGCCGCAAATTCATCGTCAGCAGTCTGCGCACTTTCCTCTTGTTGCTGTTTCGCAGTCAAACCAACGATTTTCACTTCTTCTTCAGCAATTTCTTCGGTTGCCGTAGAAATTGGATTATCGATATTCACGCGGACCAGAGGCTCTGCACCGTCGATCAACTGACGAGCGCGTCTCGACGTCGCCACACACAATTCGTATTTATTATCTGCCTTGGAAATCATTAAATTAATCGGCGGGTAGCGAAGACCGCTGCCATTATCTCCATAATATGTTTTCCAGCTCATGTCTGTTAACTCCTTTATCTGTTAATACAAAATGAATACTTAATATTATAACCCTTATTGAAGTTTTACATCAACATTTCTTCAATGATTTCTAAATTATTTTGGCTTCGGCACTGCTCTGCGCGGATGATTGCCTCTAAATCCGCCACAGCCTGATCCACCGTATTATTGACAATCACGTAATCGTATTGCGTCGCCTGTTTCAGCTCGCTCATTGCGTTTTTCATGCGAAGCTGAATCTGCGCGTCGCTGTCTGTCTGCCGATTGACCAGTCTTTCCTTGAGCACTTCAATCGAAGGCGGTGCGATAAAGATTAAAATGCCAAAGCCCAACTTTTCTTTAATTTGTGCGGCACCCTGCACATCGATTTCCAAAATAACATTCATGCCTTCATCCAGCATCTGAAGCACGTGCGCCTTTGGCGTACCGTAATAATGATCGTGCACCTTTGCGTATTCTAAAAAAGCACCCTCTTCAATTTTTTTCTCAAATTCAGCTTCGTCGAGGAAGAAGTATTCGACGCCGTCTTTTTCTTCTCCACGCGGCGCACGGGTAGTCGCAGAAATCGATATTTTTAGACTTGAGCTGTGCGCCATCGCCGCTTGACAAACGGTACCCTTTCCCGCTCCCGATGGTCCTGATAAAATAATAAGTTGTCCACGTTGTTGTTTCAATTGAATGTTCCTTTACTCTATATTTTGAATCTGTTCTCTAATTTTTTCAATTTCCGCCTTGACGTCCACGACACTGTCTTGGATTTCAAGATCGGACGCCTTTGACCCAATCGTATTGATCTCCCGATTCATCTCCTGCACGAGGAAATCACATTTGCGCCCCACTGGCTCTCCTTCCTGAAGAAGAGCCTTCATGCGTTTCAAATGGCCGCTCATCCGGTTGATTTCTTCTGTAATGTCCAAGCGGTCTGCCATAACTGCAACTTCCGTCAAAATCCGGCTTTCCTCTATTTCTGCGCCGTCTAGAAAATCAGCCACTTTCTGATGAATATTATCCCGGTATTGATTGAGCACTTCCGGAGCGCGCGCGGCAATTCGCCCCATGATTTTTTCAATATTTTCAGCGCGCAGGGCTATGTCGTCTGCCGTCGCCATAGCATCCTGCTCTCTGCTATTTGCGATTTGAAAAAGGGCCTGATCAAGAACAGGCTGAAGCATACGCCAGTTTTCTTCGTCATCTTGCACCTTTTCAGTGGTTTTAATAACATCTGGAAATTTAGCAACTAAATCCACACCGATTTCATCGCGCATCATTGGATCAAGTGCTTTGATCGCGTTAAGCGTATCGATATAGGCCTTCGCCAGCTTTTCATCCAAAACAATCTGCCGCTGACTTTCCGACAACTTTTCAAACTGAATGAAAACATCGATCCGACCTCGTGCAACTGTCCTTCCAATTTCCTTTCTGATTTTCGATTCAACAGCATTTAAAATCGATGGCATACGAATTGCATAATCGCGATAGCGGTGATTCACCGTCTTGATTTCAACTGAAATGTTCCAATTCTCATCCCGATAATCCGCCCGTCCGAATCCCGTCATGCTTTTCATTCTGATTTCCTCCACCCTATATTTCTTTTATCATACCTATTTCACACAAAAAAAACAAGACAGCGCGACATCATTGATTTTATTTTCCGTTTCGATTATATTAAACAGAAATCATTTAATTTAAATACAAAAAATCTTAAGGAGGATTTCCAGTGGCATTTGACGGTATCACAACTTATCATCTCGTAAAAGAACTAAAGGCCCAATTGGTCGGAGGAAAAATCAGAAAAGTTTATCAGCCAGAAAACGACGAAGTGCACCTGCTGATTGCCGGGCCGGTCAACGCAACACTGCTTTTGTCCGCCAATGCCAACCAGCCACGGGTTCACATTACTGAAAAGAAAAAGAAAAATCCACCTCAGCCTTCGACCTTTTGTATGGTGCTGCGCAAACACCTCGTCAACACCACCATTTCTGATATATATCAAGTCACTTCTGACCGCATTTTGGCCATCGATGTCAACGGCAAAAACGATTTTGGCGATCCCATCACCAAGACTATCTTCGCAGAAATTACAGGAAGAAACGCTAATTTGATCTTGACCACTGCTGATGAAAATGAACCTAAAAGCGCTCCAATTATCATTGACGCCATTAAACGCGTGGGCCCTTCATCCAGCCGTTACCGTCACATTCTACCGGGACTGCACTACAAGCTGCCGCCAGTATTCGATCGCATCAGCTTTTTTGACTGCCGCACCCCTGACGATTTCAAGCACTGGCTTTCGAAACAGGCGAATCAAAAGCTCACTGCTGTTTTGATCGGCGGCTTTCTCGGCATTTCTCCTGACTTGGCTCAGGAAATCTGTTTCCGTGCAGGCATCAGCGGCGAAACTTCGCTCTCTGATCTCTCCACTAAAGAAGTGGGCTATCTTTCAGGCAGTTTTTTTGAAATACAGCACGAAGTCGAAAACAGCTGTCAGCCAACGCTTTATTATTTCCACCGGCATATTCAAAATTTTTCGACCATCGACTTGCATTTTTTAAAAGACCTCGACCTTCAACCCTGTGACTCTGTCTCTCAGATGTTGGAAGCTTTTTACTACCTTCGGGATAAAAAGTTGAGATTCAACGCAAAATCCGCTAATTTGAAGCATCAGCTCGCAACTTTATACAAAAAAGATACGAAAAAATTGGATAACCTTCACCGAGATTTAAAAAAATCGAAAAAGGCAGAAAAGGATAAATTATACGGTGATTTGATCACTGCCAATATTTATCGCATTCAAAAAGGCATGGAAAGTGTTGATGTGGAAAATTTCTACGATCCAAATCTGCCGACAGTCCACATACCGCTGAAAATCAATCAGGAGCCGGCTCAAAATGCCCAGCGATACTACAAGCGCTACAACAAGGCAAAAAGAGCTCAAGTTCAGGTCGCCGAGCAGATTGAAAAAACAAAAGATACGGTCTATTACCTCGGCTCGCTTTTAAATGCCCTCGACCAGTGCACTGAAGTCGAGGAGCTGGACGAAATCCGCTATGAAGTCAATCACTCAGATCTCGTCAAACACCCGAAAAAAAATGCCAAGGACAAAAAGCCCAAGCCCTCTCATCCAATGCGCTTCCGCTCTTCGGAGGGCTTTGAAATCCTAGTCGGAAAAAATAATTTTCAAAATGACGAAATCGCAACAAAACTTGGAGATCCGGAGGATTGCTGGCTTCACGTTAAAGATTCTCCAGGATCCCACGTTTTAGTTGTTGCAAATGGCCGCTTTATCACTGAGAAAACATTGCTCGAAGCCGGTCAACTTGCGGCCTATTATTCTAAGGCAAAAACCTCATCCAACGTTCCTGTCGACTACGTCGATTACAAATACGTGCACAAGCCCAACAAGGCTAAGCCCGGCATGGTTATTTTTACCAATCAAAATACCATGTACGTCACGCCAAAGCGCGAAATTATCGATCAAATTGAACGGCTCTCTGACAACGATTGATTACATTTGATGATTGCTGCAATAAGCCAGGGCTTCTTCAAAAATTCTTGGCAGCGGCGACCTGAAGACCATGAGTTCCTTCGTTGTCGGGTGAATGAACCCCAATTTTTCCGCATGCAGCATCTGGCCATCCGTTTCAAAGGGTTCTCTGCGGCGTACACCGTAAAGCGGGTCGCCGACCAGCGGATGACCGATTGCTTGCATGTGCACACGGATCTGGTGTGTTCTGCCTGTTTCCAGCTTAAATATCATTTCTGTATATTTTCCAAAACGTTTCATAACCGTGAAATGCGTCACCGCATGACGTCCGTCTTCAACGACCGCCATTTTAATGCGCTCTTTAGGATGACGTCCCTGCGGCATATCTACTGTTCCCGTTTCTTCTGTGATATTCCCTCGGACCAGCCCGTGATACTGACGCACCATTTCATGGGCAGCAAGCTGTTTGGCCAAAAACTGATGCGCGTTGTCATTTTTCGCTACCACTAATAGTCCGGATGTATCCTTATCGATGCGATGCACAATCCCCGGCCGCTTGACGCCATTAATAGCTGAAAGCTGATCGGTGTGCGCCATGAGCGCATTGACTAGAGTGCCTGATGGCGTTCCCGGCGCCGGATGTACAACCATTCCCGACGGCTTATCGACTACGATGACATCGTCATCCTCATAAACAATGTTAAGCGGGATATCTTCGGCTTTGATCTGAGCTTCTTCGGGTTCCGGAATCAAAACCGTTACGTTATCATTTGTATTCAGGGCATAAGAAGCTTTTTTAACTTGACCGTTGACCTGTACATATTGCTTTTGTATCAGCGTTTTGACATAAGACCTGGATAAATTTGTTAAATGAACCGCGCAGAATCGGTCGAGCCGCATCCGATTTTCATTGAGCTGAACACAAAGCTGAACTGTTTCAACTGTTTTTTTTAATACATCCTCAATCATAAATATTTTTCAACCTGAATTTGAATTTTCCCCTTTTTCGACTTTCCAATAAAAGCAGCAATTTTCGCCTTGCCCTTTCCTCGAAAGGAAATGATGTCCCCAGCCTTGACTGAAAAATCTTTTTTCGTGATTTCCGTGTAATTAACCCGAACGCGAGACTGTCTGACAGCCGCTTCCGCAGTTTGCCTGGAAATGCCCCATATGCGGTCAATCACCGCGTCGATTCTCGGCGAATTGACAGTGATCACTAGATTTTTCGTCTTGAGTGCAAAAGGACGAATATGCTGATAATCGAAATATTGCGGATTGATGCTTCGCCCTCTAATCGAAACAAACTCGTTTTTTAAAAATGGATAAATTTTTTCATCGAAAATAACCTGACATTCATCCTCATCTAAATTGATATCACCAATACATTTATGTTCAATACCGAGGCCCATCAGCGTGCCCAGTACATGGCGATGCGCAAAAGCAAAATTTCTTGGAAAGCGAACCGCCATCATGGGCCAATCAATATCTTTTTTAGGATCAATAAACGATATCCAGTCCGTCGGAATGACACAGAGCTTTTTTCTGGCCGCATCTGGAAATCCGCCGTCTAACACATAATGCGCTTTATTTTTTTGTAGAAACATCTCGATTTTTGCCTGCATCGCCTCATCGTAGAAATCGAAAAAATAAAGTCGATCTTGCTTGTAGACCGCATCTTCAATCCTTGAAAGAACAACATTTTCTTTTTTTTCGTTCATAAAATCATTCATTAGAGAATCGAATCAAAAAAGCCGCAAGTTTATACTTGCGGCTCTTCTCATTTAATCAAATCTCTTTTATTAATTGGCTTCATCACTTGGTTCGCCGTCAAAATCCAACATCGGCTTTGCCGAAAGCTCATCTTCATCCTTCTGCATTTCAGTCGAGACCGAGACTTGCTTCGGAGCGAGAATAAAAACATTATCGGCAATACGGTTAATGGTACCTTCAAGTGCAAAAACTGCTCCATTTAAGAAGTCAAATATCTTTCGGCCATCTTCATATTCCGTATTCTTCAAATTGACAACAACGGTTTTATTTTCCTTGATTTTATTGACGATACTTGGCGCATCGCTAAAGAACTCTGGACTTAAAACCAGAACTTGAGCGCCTCCTGCTAATGGCGCATCGTAAGAACCATTGTGTTTTTTATGATGTTCCGGACGTGCGGCTTCTTGATCCTGGTCGTCGACAGTTTCGTCCATTTCTGCACCTTCTGTATACGCTTCGTCTTCGTATTCATCATAATCGTCATCGCCCACAGTGAACATACTTACGATTCTATCTTTGAATTTTTCATTTGCCATTTCAGCTTTTCTCCTTAGCGTTCAAATATTTTGCGCCCGACCCGAATCATCGTCGCGCCCTCTTCAACTGCGATCGGATAATCATTCGTCATCCCCATTGACAAAGTATCAATTTCGTTATCGCCATTTTTGTACGTTATTTTTATTTTATCATACATCTGCTTTAATTGGGCAAATATTTTATGTATTTTATCAGAATTTTCTGTCATCGGTCCAATACACATAAGTCCACGGAGCCGAATGTGCGCGCATTGGGCAACGCGCGAGACAGCTGCATCTAATTCCGTCGCATCAAAACCCGATTTTGTGTCTTCATCCGCCAAATTAAACTGCAGCAGAATATCGGTCACGACATCTTTTTTTTCGGATTCCGTTTCGACTTTATTGATCAGCTTCATTGAAGAAATCGAATGAATCAGCGCAACCTGCCCGACTAAATATTTGACTTTATTGGTTTGCAGATGCCCGATAAAGTGCCAGCGCACAGGTCCTTGAATCTTGTCCTTTTTCGCCATCAGATCCTGTTCGCGGTTTTCCCCAAGATCGTATACACCTGCGTCCACCACGGCCTGCGTTTCGTTGACCGTATGCATCTTTGTCACTGCAACAAGGGTCACGTCGTCCGGTATATCGCTTTTAATTTTTTCAATGTTTCGCTGTATTTTTTCTCTGTAATCCAAGTCGCTCTTTTCTGATACTATTTCCATTTTAATCCTTCTTTCTATTTTTAGGGATAAACACAATACATTGCATTCGAAGACAGATCAGGATTATCTGCCACGGCCAAAATCGCTTTTCTGCCATCATAGCGGCTGACTTTGACCTTCACCTTCCTCCGAAAATACCCTTTTTGAAGCAGTGTCAGGTACTGGTTGTTTCCTTGCGTTGTAACCGCAGATTTCGGCACCTCGTAAGAATTAAAGCTTTGAACATTGACATCGGTTTTAAGTATATTGTCGTTCGCAAAAACTGAAACATAATCTTTGAACATCACAACTACGATTTTTTTGTTGCCGGATTTCATGATATTGACTACATAGCAATTATATTTCTTATTATTTTTTACGATAGATATCTGCGGGTATTGCCAAAGCAAGTCAACGCGTTTTACAAGCTTGTTGTAATAGGCTACGTCTTTTTTTTGAGTCGTTGTGCCAATGACCTTTTTCTTCAGCTTTTTAACCTCATCCTCGTTTTGAACGACTGTATTTGAATTGACAGTAAAAGCGGCGTATAGGTGATCGTTGTCCACAACCTTGAGCGCATTCTCATCCTGTTGATCAATTTTTTGAATACTGTTTAAAAAGCCGCTGTCAATATAAGGCAAAACATTTTCTGTCACAACTTTTTCCATCGGATTTACTGTTCCGTACACATAACCCGATGACAGCATGCTCAAATCGCTTAAAACAATTTTTCGGTGTTTTTTATTCTGTATCTTTTTCAGCTGACGGCGCTTCGCAATGAGCTCTTTTCGGTTCATACCAAAATAAGCAGACGCATTAACAAGATAAGTTTTTTTCTTTTCCTGCTCGGATGACATCTGACTCGTCAATTTGTCTAGACCTTTAAAGTTGTTTTCAATTTGGTCGACAATCTGATCGTAATGAAGATAATCCTTGTTCTTTAATATTTGATTAATGGTTGAGATTTGAGCACTGAGATAATCGCCGCTGACCGTCATTTTTTTCTTCGTTAACGGCGAATAGCCATTGACTTTACTGCCTTCACTGCTGGTTAAGTCCGCTGACCTAAAGTTGTTGATTTCTATATAATCAGAATGTTTAAAAAAATAAACTTCAGAAGATATCGTGTCAACATAACTACTCTGTTCAAGTAATCCTGTCGCACTTCTTCTTATGTGTATAATAAATCCAAATGCTATTATTGCCAAAAAAATAAGACATAGCATCAATATTTTTTTTCGTTGAGCTTGTCTTTTTTTTTGCCGCATCTGTTGACTCATATTGAATTAATCTCCCAATAAAAAATGGTCTGAGTGAGAGGAATCGAACCTCCGGCCTCGTGAACCCCATTCACGCGCGCTACCAAACTGCGCCACACCCAGACATCGCATTTATTATAACGATTATTTTTCCGATTTTCAAGTAAAAAAACCGGCAGAATTAAATCTGCCGGCATAATCTTCAAAAAATCATTAATCTTCTAGGGTTTCATAGACCTGTTTCAAAATCTTAATGATATCTTTTTGTGAGAAAATTGAAGAATCGATGGCTAAATCGTAATTTCTTAACTCATTCCACGTCCGATCTGTGTAGAAGTTATAATATAGCCTTCTCTGCTTATCCATTTTTTTAATCAAGCGTTTCGCTTCTTTTTCGTCAATCTGGTCTCTGGCCTGGACCACACTGATGCGGTAATTCAATGGCGCATAGATAAAGATATGACGGCTATCAACTTTATGGCGCAGAACGTAATCGGAGCAGCGCCCAACGATGACAGCATCTTCACTGGCTGCAATTTCTTCAATAACTTCAGATTCTGCTTTGAACAAAATATCGTTGATTGGTTCAATGGTGGTGTAGCCACTGCCAACCTGATAGCTTACAGAAGAATACAACCACGGATTGGCCCGTGTTTCATCGACATGTTCCAATTCTTCATCAGATAACTTACTTTTTTTTGCTGCTAACGCGATCAACTCGCGGTCATAATAGTTGATATTCAAAGCTTCCGAAAGCGCCTTTGCAACCGCGCGACCATTGCTTCCAAATTCTCTGCCAACTGTAATGATTTTCCCCATGAGTTGCGCCTCCTTTACTTGTTGTTAAACCAATTATAGCACGCTTCGTAAACTTTTTCATTAATTTTTTATTTAAATCAATAAAATTTGTATATTTTGTAAAGGCTCCAGCAAAATGCGTATAAATTAATTCTTTAAGTTAAATTCGCATGGCTTTTTGCCAGATTGACGATGACCCAAGTGACGACGATCTGGATCGCAGCCATGATAATCCCCGGTTTCACATCAATATATCCGGCGTTAAATAAGCAGCCGCCTAAATAGATCAAAATATCAACTGTTCCGATGGAAATCGTATTGGCAAAAATCAACCGTGCCTTTGATTTATGACTAAAATCAAAAGCGTGATAAAAGGCCACTAGATTAATATAAGCAATCACAAAAAGACAGATTACCACAAGATACCCTGGCCTTGAATAATATTCGAAAATTTTATAATTATAGAATAAATACCAGCCTACAGCGAAAACAAAGGTGTTCCAAATACCTAAAAACACCTTATATCCCAGCATTTTATCCTTTTCAGTATGCAAGCTGCCGCTTTTGTTGTCTCGTCTTTGCTGGGCGTCCTGTTTTTCCTGATCGATTTGCTCGATGATTTTTTTCTTAATTTCTTCTTCGTTTTGTTTTTCTAAATTTTGACTCATTTGATTTCTCCGTTACTGATCAGTTTCTGTACACTCTAATAAAAATGCCCCGGGATTAGCGGGGCAAAGAAATTAGGAAATATACAAAACTGTATCGTTTTGGCGTTACTATTATAACATGATCGCGCACGCTTTTCTAGTTAAGAAACGATTATTTTTCACGCTCTGATGGCAAACAAAAATGCCCTGCTCTCTCGAACAGGACACCAAGGTGAAAAATGCTTATGTTTTTAATTATAAATGATCTTGACAATTTATCAAGCATGAAGATTATTTTTTCGTCAATCCGGTCATGAAATTTAAGAGCGAATCCGTCTTTGAAGATTTTGAATTGTATCAATGAGCCCAGAAGTGCAACGAGCCTTTACAATAATCGCACCGCTGGTCTCATCTGTCATTAAATAATAATTGGTTTCCGTTTCGATGATCTTCTTTAAATCTGTATAGTCAACATTGTTGCTGACCATTGGCGTTGTCTGCGTAAAATGATCCTCAAAAAAAGTAACGTGAATGACGATATTGTGCAATTCCGGATGTGCCTCCCACGCCTTATCGACGTCTTTTTTGGCTTGAATCATTAAATTCAAATTGAGTATGCCGGATAAAAGGACACCCGCAATTGCAATAATCAATCCCTCAATCAGCGAAAAAATCGGCGACAGAATAAACGCTATGCCGCACAAACAGCAGATTGAGCCGATGACGATATAAAGAATCTGCAGTCGTTTCATCCTCACAGAAGAGAGCGCTTGACATGATTTGCGAAACTCAGCTTCCGTTAAAATCATTTCCATCTCGTATAAGGGATTCATCGCGCCCTCCTTTCAGTGTTAATTAATAATCGATCAATTTATATCGTCCGATTATTACTTATTGGCTTTGATTTTATTGATTAAACCACCTGCGACGAGCATTTCACGCTGTCTTTCTGATATTTCAATCCCCAATTCGTAGGAGTGTCCTTTGGTTTCATTGGTCATCGTGACGTTTCCTGTTCCAATAGCATGAATCGCATCGGAAATGCTAAGGGAATCGCCGACATCAATATCATCATAGTCTGCTTCATTTTTGAAAATCAGCGGAAGAATCCCGTTGTTAATCAAATTATTCTTGTGAATTCTCGCAAATGATTTGGCAACAACGCCTTGAACGCCTAAATAGACTGGCGCCAACGCTGCATGTTCACGGCTCGAGCCCTGGCCGTAATTGGAACCGGCGATGATAAAACCGCCTGGATTTGCTTTGGCGCGTTCGGGGAATTCCGGATCGCACGGCGTCAGGCAATAATTTGCCAAATGCGGGATATTGGAGCGGAACGGCAGCAGTTTTGCGTTCGACGGCATAATGTGATCAGTTGTGATGTTATCTTCGACATGAATCAGTGCAATCCCCTGCAGCTCATCTTTAAGCGCTTCTGAAAGCGGGAAAGGCTTAATATTCGGCCCTCTGATAATTTCAATTTCTTTCGCTTCTTCTTCCGATGCCGGTGGAACGATTGCATTGTCGTTGACCTTGAAGTGGTGCGGCATGTCGATGTCCGGCAAATCAACTTTTCCAAGAGGACTGGTTAAAACACCGGTAATCGCAGAAATTGCTGCCGTTTCTGGACTCAGCAGATAAATCTGTCCAGATACAGTCCCGGAACGCCCTTTGAAGTTGCGGTTAAAAGTCCGCAGTGAAACCCCATCGGTACACGGCGCCTGTCCCATGCCAATGCACGGGCCGCATCCACATTCCAAAACCCGAGCGCCTGTCGAAAGGATATCAGCCAATGCGCCGTTTTCGGCCAACATGGTCAGAACTTGACGGGATCCCGGTGCAACAACCATTTCGACATTTTCTGCGACCGTTTTGCCCTTCATAATTGCGGCAACCTTCATCAAATCCAAATACGAAGAATTGGTGCAGGATCCGATGCAGACTTGATTGATCGGCATGCCTTCCAGTTCTGAAACTTTTTTGACGGCGTCTGGGCTGTGCGGACAAGCCACTAACGGTTCGAGTGTCGACAAGTCGACCTTAACAACCTGATCGTATTCTGCATCGTCATCCGCAGCAAGCGGCGTAAAGTCATCTTCCCTTTCCTGAGCTTTCAAAAAGGCTCTTGTCATGTCGTCTGACGGGAAAACAGACGTCGTTGCCCCAAGCTCCGCACCCATATTGGTAATCGTTGCACGTTCCGGTACAGTCAGTGTCGCAACACCAGGCCCTGTATATTCAAAAACCTTGTTAACGCCGCCCTTAACCGTACACTGCCGGAGCACTTCGAGAATAATATCCTTCGACGCAACGCCCTTTCTCAGCTTGCCGGTCAGCTCAACCTTCACAATTTCAGGCATCGTAATGTAATACTCGCCGCCTGCCATGGCAACAGCGACATCCAGTCCGCCGGCACCTATGGCGAGCATCCCAATCCCGCCGCCCGTCGGTGTGTGGCTGTCCGATCCCAGAAGCGTCTGTCCCGGTACCCCGAACCGTTCGATTTCAACCTGATGGCAAATGCCATTGCCTGGACGTGAAAAATAGATCCCGTGTTTTTTTGCCATCGACTGAATGAATAAATGGTCATCCATATTTTCTGGTCCTTCCTGGAGCATATTGTGATCAATATACGCCAGAGACCGTTTTGTTTTAACTCTCGGAACTTCCATCGCTTCAAGCTGCATGTAGGCCATTGTCCCCGTCGAATCTTGGGTCAAAGTCTGATCGATGTGAATGCCAATTTCAGTCCCTTTTTCCATTTTTCCAACAACCAGATGGTCCTTGATGATTTTTTCAGTTAATGTAAGTCCCATTTTGTCTCCTTTATAAATGAAAATAATTAATTTCAATTATTATAACATAAGCTTTATTAATTCACGCTGTTCAATGCAATTTTTATCAATTCTTTGTATAAAACTTTATTAATATTGATTTCCCTTTTCATCTGTAATATGTTAAAATTTAATTAAGTTAATGATGATTTTAAATCCACATTGGTATAGATAGGAAGGAAACTCTGATGGACAAATCAGTTGCATTATATTTATTTCACGACGGCAATTATTTGCAAAGCTACGAATTTTTCGGCGCTCATATCGAAGATGATCACGTTATTTTCAGATTGTGGGCGCCAAACGCTATCTCAGTCTCTATCGTCGGCGATTTTAACAAGTGGGACCCCAAATTAAGCCCAATGCATCTGCTATCTCAATCCGGCGGTGTCTGGGAAGCAAAACTCAGCACAGACCTCGTTTCAAAAGGCACCTTGTATAAATACTGTATTGAACAAATCGACGGGGAGCTTGCCTACAAAGCTGACCCTTACGGATTTTATTCAGAAGTCCGGCCGAACACGGCCTCGATTATCTGGCCCCTCGATTATCATTGGCACGATTCAAAATGGTGCAGCACCAGAGAAAGTGCGATCGGTTCCCCGGCGCCGATGAACATCTACGAAATACATCTGGGAAGCTGGCGCACTCACCAGGACGGTTTGTTCTTGTCCTATCGTGAATTAGCAGATGAACTGGTTCCCTACCTTAAAAACATGCACTACACTCACGTTGAGATCATGCCGCTGATGGAACATCCTTTCGATGGTTCATGGGGGTATCAAATCACAGGCTATTTTGCCCCAACTAGCCGATACGGCACGCCTCAGGACCTCATGTATCTGATCGACCAATTGCACCAAAACGGCATATCGGTCATTTTCGACTGGGTTCCCGGCCATTTCTGTAAGGATGCCCATGGATTGTACAAATTAGACGGCACCAATTTATACGAAGCGACCGAGCACCCACAATGGGGCACAATGGAATTTAATTACAACCGCCCAGAGGTCGTCAATTTCTTAATTTCCAACGCCTATTATTGGTTCAAAATGTACCATATCGACGGTTTGAGAATCGACGGTGTCGCGAGCATCCTCTACCTCAACTACGGCTATGACAACGAATGGCGCAGAAACTCAGAAGGCGGCAACACCTCCCTCGAAGCGATCGCATTCTTAAGGAAACTCAATTCAGAAATCTTTAAATACTTCCCCTACGCCATCATGGCCGCGGAAGAATCAACGGCTTTCCCACAGGTAACCTGGCCTGTTGATAAAGGCGGACTGGGATTTAACTACAAATGGGATATGGGCTGGATGCACGATACCCTTTCCTACATGGAAACCGATCCTTTTGTTCGCTCTCATTTCCACGATCGCCTCACCTTCTCGATGAGCTACGCCTTCTCAGAAAATTTCATTCTGCCCCTTTCCCATGACGAAGTAGTTCATGGGAAAAAATCCATCGTTGACAAGATGTTCGGCGACTACAACCAGAAATTTGACGAAATGCGGCTGTTGTACGCCTATATGTACACCCATTCTGGAAAAAAACTGACCTTCATGGGCAACGAAAATGCACCGTTTATCGAATGGCGTTATTACGAAGAGCTTGAATGGTTCATGCTGGAAAATGAAAAGCACCGGGATTTTCACAACTTCATCCGCGATTTAAACCAGCTTTACGTCGATGAACCTGCGCTTTGGCAGGAAGACCACTCCTGGGATGGTTTCCAGTGGATTGAACCGGATAATGCATCACAAAGCGTTATCATTTTCAGGAGAATGGGCAAAAAGCCAGAAGACGATCTGGTTGTGATCATCAACTTCTGCCCTGAAAGTTATCCCATTTACGATATCGGTGTGCCGAAAAACGGCACGTGGCGTTTGATCTTTAATTCTAACGCTGACAAATACGGCGGCTCTGGCGAGGACATCGTTAAAAAAACGAAAGCTAACGAAAAAGAAGGCTTCCACAATCAACCGCATAAAATCACGATCGTGCTGCCAGGTCTTTCCGCCTTAATTTACAAACGCGAACCCGAAAAATTAGTCCCTGCCAAAACAAAAATTGAAAAGCCAAAAAAAATCGACTCATCCAAAAAACCGCTGGCTATCAAAGACGACAAGCCGAAACCGTTAACAAAAACCGATCCAATCAAAAAGAAGTAAAATATTGATCGATATGTGCAGATTCTCTCGTATTATTCGCAAATGTTGTGTATAATAATTGAAAATCCGAAATAATTTATACTAATTATTATACTTATTACGCGTGATTTATTTCGAAGGGAGTCTTATGAATATCTTTCAAGAAACTGAAAACAAAATGACAAAAGAAAAATTCAAAAGGGATTTTAAAAAGAAAGTGGAAGAGCTTTCGAGCGAAAAACTCGAAAATTCCACAACAAAATTCCAATATGAAGCGTTAGCTCAAATGGTGATGGAAAACATCAATCCGATTTGGGCAGAAAACAGACGTTTAAACCGTATCAACACGGACAAACAAATTTATTTCTTCTCGATCGAATTTTTAATCGGCCGATTGTTGAGACTGTATATTAACAATTTAGGATGGGAAGACATCGTTCCCGACGGTCTTGAAGAATTAGGGTTAGATTACGACAATATTCTAGCTTGCGAGCACGACCCTGCTCTCGGGAACGGTGGTCTTGGGCGTTTAATGGCTTGCTTTTTGGATTCTGCAGCTGCCTTGGATTTTCCAGCTCACGGCAACGGCATCCGTTATAAATACGGCTTGTTCCAGCAGAAAATTGTCAATCACGAGCAGGTCGAAGTTGCCGACAATTGGCTTAAGCACGGATATCCGTTTGAAATCCGTCAGCCCGAAAAATCCGTTGTTGTTAAATACGGCGGCAACGTGCGGACTGAAATGGTCAATGGTAAGCTGACGTTTATCCACGAAAATTACGAACCGGTTTTGGCAGTTCCCTACGACGTCCCTGTCAGCGGCTACCACAATAAAACGGTCAATTCGTTAAGACTTTGGGATGCACAGCCCGTTGACGACTTCGATTTAAATGCTTTCAACGAAGGACATTTCCTCAAAGCTGTTCAGAGCAAGTCTCAAGCTGAATCGATTTCGCAGGTTCTCTATCCGTCGGACCACGGTTTTGAAGGCCAACTGCTTCGTCTAAAACAGGAATACTTTTTCGTGTGCGCGGGGCTTAAACGCATCGTCCGCCGCTACAAAAAACAGCATCAAGGTTCCTTAGACGGATTCTCTGACAAGATTTGTATTCACATCAACGATACGCATCCGGCGATGTGCGTCCCTGAATTTATGCGCATTCTCGTCGACGAAGAAAACTACGGCTGGGACGAAGCCTGGGATATGACTGTAAAATCAATGAGCTTTACCAACCACACCGTCCTGCCAGAAGCCCTTGAAAAATGGCCTGTTGATATGATGCAGAATCTCCTTCCGCGCATTTACATGATCATTGAAGAAATTAATCGCCGCTTCCTTGAAGAAATGAATGGCAAGTATCCAAATGAAGAAGCCCGCAATTACAATATTTCGATCATCAAAGACGGACAGGTGCATATGGCCCATCTTGCCATTATCGGTTCCCACTCTGTCAACGGCGTTGCAGAACTGCACTCAAAGATTCTACGCGAAGAAACCTTCAAGGATTTCTACGCGATCTACCCTGAACGTTTCCACAATGTAACTAACGGTGTCAGCCAAAGACGTTTCATGATGGCGGCAAACCAGGAACTTAAGAACCTGATCTGCGACACCATTGGCGATAAATGGACACAGCCTGGACAAATGGAAGCCTTAAAGGATTTAGAAAAATACGCTTCTGATTCTGATTTTCAAAAGCAGCTCCAGGGGGTTAAATATCACAATAAAGAACGATTGGCAAAATACATCAAAGAGCATTTGAATGTAACCGTCAATCCGCATTCGATCTTTGACATCCAAGTTAAGCGCATCCACGAATATAAGCGGCAATTGCTCAACGCTTTGCATATCATGCACGTTTACAATCAACTGTGCGCCAATCCAAATGCGGATTTCGTTCCAAAGACTTATATTTTCGCTGGCAAAGCAGCACCTTCCTACTATTTTGCCAAACAAGTCATCAAATTGATAAACGTCATTGCTGACAAGATCAATCACGATCCGCTGACGAAAGACAAATTGAGCGTTGTGTTCATTCCGAACTTTAACGTTTCAAGCGCTGAACTCATTTATCCAGCTGCTGAAATCTCCGAACAGATCTCCACAGCGGGTAAAGAAGCTTCTGGTACCGGAAACATGAAATTTATGATGAACGGTGCCGTGACCCTCGGCACAATGGACGGTGCCAACATTGAAATTGCCGAACACGTCGGCATGGATAATATCTACACCTTCGGCCTTTCTGCTGAAGAAGTGGCAAATTACAACCATAACGGTGGCTACCATTCGGTCGACGTCCTGCAGCAAAATCCTGACCTTCAAAAAGTCATGAACCAGTTAATTGACGGGTCTCTTGGGGGAGATACCTTCCATACCATTTATGATGCTCTGGTTCTGAACAACGACACCTATTTTGTCTTGAAGGATTTTGCTTCCTATTGCGACATCCAAGATCAATCCAGCCGCGATTATCTTAATCACCACAGCTGGCAGAAAAAATCCATCATGAATATCGCAAATTCAGGGATCTTCTCGTCAGACCGTTCAATTGCAGAGTATCAGAAAGATATCTGGAAAATTAAATAATTTCAACACGATATTAGCATCAACCGAAAAGTAGATATCTATTGTTCTCTCTTGAAATACCTTTCACCAGATATCTACAGCCTTTTCGGCTGATGATAAAAAATAAGAGAGATAAGGAGTGTTATGATGAACACTGAATGCGTTGCTATGTTGTTAGCTGGCGGTCAGGGCTCTCGCTTAAAAGCTTTGACTGCAAACAATGCAAAACCAGCTGTATTATTTGGGGGAAAATACCGTATTATCGATTTTCCGTTGAGTAACTGTATGAATTCCAATATTGATGTCGTCGGTGTCCTGACACAATACCGTCCGTATATTTTGAACAATTATATCGGCAACGGCAGTGCTTGGGCACTCGACAAAGTCAATGGCGGCGTCCGCATTCTGCCGCCGTACATGGGACAAAAAGGCGGGCGCTGGTACAACGGCACAGCCGATGCGATCACCCAGAACATCGACTTCATTGACCGCTTCAATCCGGAATATGTGCTGATTCTTTCAGGCGACCATATTTACAAGATGGATTACGCCAAAATGATCGCCTATCATAAATCCAAACAAGCTGATCTGACTATCGCAGTCAGAGAAGTACCTTGGGAAGAAGCCAGCCGTTTCGGCGTCGTGGTGACCAATGACGAACTGAGAATTCAAGAATTCCAGGAAAAACCACCAGAACCGAAGTCAAACAAAGCGTCTATGGGCATTTACGTTTTCAATTGGCCCGTACTAAGAAAAGCATTAATTGAAGACGCGCAAGATCCGAACTCAGAAAATGACTTTGGCAACAACGTCATCCCTGCCCTTCACAATGAAAATAAGCGTATTTTCGCCTACATGTTCTCCGATTACTGGAAAGATGTCGGAACCATTGATTCTTACTACGACGCAAATATGGATTTGCTTGACGAATCCTGCGATTTCGACCTGACCGATCCGAATTTTAGAATCTTTTCCAATAATAACAGCCGTCACCCGCAGTACATTGGTCCAAACGCGGAAGTATCTCATTCGCTGATTTGCGACGGCTGTGTGGTCTTTGGACACGTCGAACATTCCATTTTATCTCACGACATTACGATCGGTGAACACACTTACATCAAAGACTGTATTATACACACCGGTGCTGTGATTAAAGACGGCGCCCATCTGGAAAGATGTATTGTTGGTCCCCGCGGTACGGTTTCTGCAGATACGCGGATTGTCGCATCAGAAAACGACGATCCTTCGCAAATTCAGGTCATTAACGGTTAGGAGGCGGCATAATGAATAACGTAATTGGTTTTATCTTAAATATTGATGGAGATAATACAGATCTTAAACCGCTGTTGGAAAATCGTTCCATGTCAACGCTGCCTTTTGGCGGCCGTTACCGTCTAATCGACTTTACCCTCTCTAACATGGTCAATTCTGGGATTAAACACATCGGCGTCGTGGGGTCTTACAAATACTCTTCCCTCATCGATCATTTGGGAACCGGTAAAGAATGGTCCCTATCCAGAAAAACGCAGGATCTGTCAATTCTTTCGGGTTACTCCTCTGTTCGCTACGGCGACTCCGTAAAGATTTCTGTCCGCGATCTCTACTACAACGAAATGTTCTTAGATCACAATCCCGATACAGAAGATGTAATCATTTCTGCCCCGAACCTCGTAACCGCTTTTGACTTTAACCCAGCATATAAAATTCACAAAACGAACAATGCTGATGTCACAATGATCTTTAAAAAGGTTCGTCCATCCTTTGATTTAAATAAAAATGACGTCTTTTTGGATTTCAACCGCTACCGTATCAGTTCAATTCACCGTAACGATGAATCCAACTCCGATTACGTCTACGCAGATATGATGATCGTGAAGCGGAAAGTGCTTCTCGATTTGCTCGATAAAGCGAACGCCATCGGCGAATGGGATTTAATGGATGTGATCCGCGATAATCTCGATACGCTGCGCATTTTCGGTGCACCGCACACGGGTTATCTATCCCGCGTTAATTCCATGAAGCGTTATCAGGAAAGCAACCAGGATCTGCTGGACTTTGATGTCATGGAAGAATTATTCCACGGCGAACACCAAATTTATACCAAAACCAAGGACAATCACCCGACAAATTACGGTCCGGATGTTGCCGTCAATCATTCCATTGTTGGTTCCGGTTGCAAAATTGACGGAAAAATCAACAACTCTGTTTTATTCAGAGATTCCAAAATCGGAAAAGATGCGCACATTGATAACTGCATCATTATGCAACACGCCGTCATCGGCGACAACGTCACGCTGAAAAATGTCATCTTGGATAAATACTGCACCATTCGCGATAAAGCAACACTAGTAGGAACAAAAGATGATCCCATTATTTTAACGAAAGGAAGGAGTTTGTAAATGGATAAGCTCAAAGTCCTATTTGCAGCTTCTGAAGCTTTTCCTTTTGCCAAAAGCGGCGGGCTCGGTGATGTCATCGGCTCGCTGCCAAAGGCGTTTCCAGCAGAGGAAACAGATATTCGTGTTGTCCTTCCGAAGTACGAATGCATTCCGGAAACCTACACACATCAATTTAAATTCGTTAACTCATTTTATGTCCATATCGGATCAAACGATCAGTATTGCGGCATTTTGGAATACAAGAGCGACAACGTCACCTTTTATTTCATTGACAACGAGTATTATTTTAAGCGTCCAGGTTTGTACGGCTACTACGACGAAGCAGAACGGTTTATTTTCTTCTGCCGCGCTGTTTTGGAATTTATTCCCTACGTCGATTTTTATCCTGATGTCCTGCACTGCCACGATTGGCAGACTGCGCTGATCCCCTATCTGTACAAGGAACAATACAGCTGGCATTATCAGAACATGAAGACGGTTTTCACCATTCACAACCTGAAATTCCAGGGGGTGTACGGCTTCAAAGACATCGCCAATTTAATTAATTTCGATTATTTCCCGTCTACTCTGGAATTCTACGAAGACGTCAACTTCATGAAAGGCGCGCTGTATTGCTCAGATCTTGTCACGACAGTTTCTCCGACTTACGCCGAAGAAATCAAGGATCCTTATTACGGGGAACATCTCGACGGTGTGATTCGCGATATTGCCGATCATGAAATCGGCATCCTTAACGGCATTAACGATAAAGAGTATAACCCGCAGACAGATCCGCACATTTGGACAAATTATACCAGCAGCTACGGCAAAAAAATGGAAAACAAGGCTGCCCTTCAGAAGCATCTGAATCTGCCTGTCGATCCCAATAAACCGATTATCGGAATGATCACACGCTTAACGGAACAAAAAGGGCTGGATCTCGTCGCGGCTGTTATTCACGAAATTCTTCAAATGGAATTGCAGTTTGTGGTTCTGGGCACCGGCGAAGCCGGCTACGAAAACATGCTGCGCGATGTTGCCGGATACTATCCAGACAAAATGCGTGCTTGCATTACTTTCGACGAAGACTTGTCCCGCAAGATCTACGCGGGCACCGACATGTTCCTGATGCCCTCTAAGTTTGAGCCCTGCGGTCTGTCTCAAATGATCGCGATGCGCTACGGCTCCATTCCCATTGTCCGTGAAACGGGCGGCTTAAAAGACACTGTCCATTACTACAATTCACAGACAAAAGAAGGCAACGGCTATTCCTTTGCAACCTACAATGCTCACGATATGCTTTTTACGATCCAAAAAGCTGTCGGGCTGTTTTATGATTACAAAGACGATTGGAAGCAGTTAACGAAAAACGCGCTGTCTTGCGACTTTAACTGGCGCCACTCAGCCGAAACCTATCTCTACTATTACAAAAAAATTTGCGGAAGATTAAATTAAAGCGTGTAGTATATGTATTTTAGACATGATTCATTTGATTTGAAATTAAGAGAGCCATTTGGAGCCATTCCAACTGGCTCTTCTGTTACCATAAGGGTCGAAGCACACGATGTGATGAACATTCGGCTGCAAACCTTTTATCGCAATTCTGAGCATTGGTACGACTTAAAACCGGAGAACGGCACAGATCTGTTCAGTGTAACGCTCCAAATGCCAAGTCAGCCGGGACTGCTTTGGTACCACTTTCAATTTGAAGCGTACAACCACCAGTATCAATACGGCACCCAAGGCGATCATCTCGGCGGCGAAGGTGAAATTTACACCAGCCGCGATGACGTCCCATCCTATCAAATCACACTATTTGATAAAGGACGCTCAGTGCCAAGCTGGTACAAAGACGGTATCATGTATCAAATTTTCCCCGATCGATTCGCGAGACCGCAGCACCCTACGCATCAGCCGAGCTTTTTCCCTTCTTCACTCGTACACGGAGATTGGCATGACAGCCCTCATTATTTTCGTAATCAAGATGGATCGATCGATTACTGGGACTATTTCGGCGGAACACTAGAAGGCATTATAGAAAAACTCGATTATTTAAAATCGCTGAACGTATCGATTTTATATCTCAACCCAATTTTTGAAGCCAACAGCAATCACAAATACAATACGGCCGATTATAAAATCATCGCCCGGGAATTCGGCGACGAAGACATCTTTATCCGACTGTGTGCTGAAGCAAGAAAAAGAGGCATCCACGTGATTCTAGACGGCGTTTTCAACCATACCGGCGATGATTCTATTTATTTCAATAAATATGGACGTTTCCCGACCGTCGGCGCCTATCAATCTAAGGATTCTCCTTATTACAGCTGGTATCGATTCAGTAATTATCCAGATCAATACGACTCCTGGTGGGGCATCGGCAATATGCCCGATGTTGAGGAAAACAATCCGGCCTACCGCGATTACATTTTCAAAGGCCAAAACAGTGTAATCCGAAAATGGATCCGTGATGGCGCTTCCGGATGGCGTCTCGACGTCGCGGATGAGTTGCCTGACGACTTTATCGCTGACTTAAAGACTGCGCTGCTCGAAGAGGGGGAAGATAACATCCTCATCGGCGAAGTCTGGGAAAATGCGTCAAATAAAGTCTCTTATGGTGTGCAGCGTCAATATTTTATGGGGCACGAACTCGACGCAGTGATGAATTATCCTTTCAGGCAAACGTTCAATGATTTTCTTTTGTACAACATCTCTTCTAAGACAGCGATCCGTCAGATGATGTCATTGTATGAAACCTACCCGAAGGAACAATTCATGTCCAATATGAATCTCATCGATTCTCACGATCGCGCAAGAGCGTTGACTGTTCTTTCTGGTGTAGACGGAAAAAATATGACGGACGCGGAAAAAGAAGCTTTTAAACTCAACTCCAAACAACGCAGCCTGGCCATTAAACGGCTCAAGCTCCTCAGCTTGATTCAAATGACATTCCCTGGCGTCCCCTGTATCTATTATGGCGATGAAGCTGGCTGTGAGGGCTTTGAAGATCCGTACAACAGAGGCACTTATCCCTGGGGCTGCGAAGACAAAAGTCTTTTAAAATGGTATGAGGCCATCACAACTCTGCGCTGCAAGAGTAAAACCCTCACTCGCGGTAAATGGTACCCGATTAAAACGACAGATGATCTCCTCGCTTACTTGAGGGTTTATAAACAGACCGTCATTTTATGTCTTTTCAACCGCTCCGACCACGCATTTGTAACCCTCAAGCACGATTTATTCCGCGGCGTCATTGGAAGAGACATGCTCAATCACACTTGGGAAAAGCTGGACGGTATTACCGTTTTGCCACTTTCAGCGAAAATTTATCGTTTACAGACGACAGCAAAAAAATTATTCAAGGACCGCAATGAAATCCAGTCCCTGTTGACGCAAATCATTGATAATGAAAATGAATAAAAAACACGCCCATCCTCTGCTTGGCACACCTTGTCAGGAAGAGGATGTTTTTGCATAAAAAAACTGCTGATACATAAAGTGCCTTGTATCAACAGCAACCGAATCCTGCGATTCTCACATGATTTCTTTGATAAGACTATTTTAGCACGCATTAAAGGAAATTCAAGGGACCGCACCAATAATTAAGCATTTAGGCCCATCTAACTCCTCTGTGTTCACTTAATATTTTAGCCTGAAAATTAAGATTCATTTGTCATAATACTAATTATGAATATTAATACCCCATCTAATACAAACATATACGGCCCTTATCAAACGCATCTCAATGACATTTTAGATGACATCACGGGCCGGCTGAAATCAGCAAGCGAAAAGCATCGTCTGGAAACGGGCGAAGCTTTGTTTGAACATATCAATGGACGCGTCAAGCACGAAGACAGCATGATCGAAAAATGTAAGCGGCGCCATCTTCCTGCAACCCCCTATTCTGCACTGCACGAATTGACTGATGCCATCGGCATACGCGTGGTCACCACTTTTCGAGACGATATTGACCGTGTGATTCACATCATCGAAAATTTTGACGACTGCGATATTGTCGAACGCAAAGATTACATCCGCCACGTTAAGCCCAACGGCTATCGCAGTTATCACTTGATTCTTTCAATCAAGACCCCCTACGCGGATGTATGCGGCAACAAACCAGGACACTATTTCGTAGAGATTCAGCTGCGCACCATCGCCATGGATACTTGGGCGAGTCTGGAGCATCAAGTCAGCTACAAAAAAAATATCGATCCAAAACGTGCCGAACTCCTCAGTCAGGAGTTAAAACGCTGTGCCGACGAATTGGCCTCCTGCGATATTTCGATGCAGACCATCCGCAATTTAATCAAGGAAAAAGAGTGAAAAGGAGAACAGCATGAAAATATTACTGGCCGAAGATGAATCGGCGATGCAGCGGGCCATTCAGGCCTTTCTCGGCATCTATCAATACGAAGTCGACCTCGCTTCCAATGGTGCAGAGGCTGTTGAAAAAGCCGAAACTGGACTTTACGATTGCTACATCTTCGACATTATGATGCCAAAATTGAACGGGATCGATGTCCTTAAACGGCTAAGAAATGCCGGCGACACGACGCCTGCTATTTTCTTAACTGCCAAGGTTGAAGTGGACGACCGCGTTAACGGTCTCGAAGCTGGTGCTGACGATTATTTAACAAAGCCTTTCGCGATGAAAGAATTGTTGGCGCGTATCCGCTCTGTCACACGCCGGGCTGAGGATTACACCCCAACGTCCCTTTCATTTGGCCGTGTGCAGTTTGACGCAGAGAACGACACCTTAAGTTGTGACAGTGCCATTCAACTTTCTTCACCGGAAGGCCGCATGATTCGTTATTTCCTGCTGAATCCGGGAAAATCAATCCCCTCGAAAACCCTTTATCATCACGTCTGGAGTGATAAAGAGGTTAGCGCGGATGAGGACGAATATCAAATCGTTTGGATTTACATTTCGTACCTTAACCAGAAATTGGACGCGATTGGCGCCGATGCCGTGATCTCTGGTGAAGCGTCCGGCCCGTTTTGTCTCATCCAAAAGGAATAGAAGCCATATGATAAAATCTTTGCAGCGAAAATTTATCGTGATCGCCACCTGTTCTGTCGCAGTTATCCTGCTTGCCGTTTTAGGGCTGATCAACATCATGTATATACATCAGTCTAACAATGAAATTCAATCCGTGTTAGGCTACATTTCAAAAAATCATGGGGAGTTGCCTTCCAATATAAAAAACGACAAGCAGACCATGAATCGCCTGCAACTCACCGACGAATCATCTTCTCAGCTTCGTTACTTTAGCGTCCTCGTCGATCAGAATGGCAACCCGCTCCGCTACGACTTGACGCATATTAGTGCGATCAACCGCTCTAGCGCGAAGAAAATGGCCAAAGCCGCCTTTAAAAATCAAAATCAATCCAGCGTATTTTCTGATAATACGGTAAATCAACTCAGGCGTTTTCACCAAAACAATTTATCTTTTGCCTATTTTATTGAAGCGCCACAGGATGATGCCCAACTCATTGTCTTTATGGACGTCACTTATTTTGATCACTCGAACCGTGAAATCATGAAATTTTCCATTATTTTCGGATTGTTCTGTTTATTGTGCTTTTTTATCGTCGTCACACTCTTTTCAAGAAGGGTTCTTCACCCCATTATTGAAAACTCAGAAAAGCAAAAGCGGTTTATTACAAATGCAGGGCATGAACTCAAAACACCACTGTCTGTTATTTCCGCCAACACCGAAGTGATGGAGGCCCTCAGCGGTGAGAACGAATGGACCCAATCGACACTCAATCAGGTCGACCGCATGAACAGTTTAGTCAACAACCTGATGGCAATCTCCCGTCTCGAGGAACAGCAGAATTTACAGATCTCAACAATAGATTTATCTCAAATCACCTCCGATGTTGCGAGTGAATACCGCGGTGCTGCTATGCAAAAAAATCTGACCCTGAGCACAACCATTCAGGAGCACGTCAGAATCAAGGCCGAAAAAGAAACCCTCGAGGAGCTCTTAAATATTCTGCTCGAAAACGCCGTCAAATACTGCGATCCTGGCGGTACCATTACCGTTCACGTCGCTTCCAGGGGATTTAATAACAAAATACTTTCCGTTTCGAATACGTACAAAAACGGCAGCCACGTCGATACGAGCAAGTTGTTCGAGCGGTTTTATCGCGGCGACACTTCCCACAATAACAAGATTGAAGGCTCCGGCATCGGCCTGTCCATGGCCAAAGGCATCGCTGATTTTTACAACGCGCAGATCAAAGCCGACTGGGCTGACGGCATCATGACCATGACGCTGAGTAATTTAAAATCTTAATTGATCATCAAAAATAATAAACAGGACGCCTGTCTTACAAAGATAGACGTCCTGTTTTACTGTTAAAATAAATATTCTACACCCTAATTATTTATGGTACTTGCGCCCGGCTGCGATCATAAATCCTCTGTAAATCTGCTCGAGCACCAAGATGCGCGTCAACAAATGCGTAAAAGTCAATTTTGAAAGCTGCCATCGCTCGTTTGCACGCTGAATGAGCGCCTCTCCAGGCCCTAAAGAACCTGCGATTACAAAGACCAGATGCGGGGAGCGCAGCTGCCACGATTGCAGTACTTTTGAGAAACCCTCTGAATCCCATTGTTGGCCGTGTAAATCTAAGAGAATCACAAAATCTCTCGGATTAATTTTTTTCAACACACGCTCAGCTTCCGTGTCAACTATGCGTTTTTTCTCACCTTCTCGTTCAGAATGTACATCGGCCTCATCCTTGACTTCTACGATTTCTGTTTTCGCAAAAGCCGAAAGCCGCTTGATGTACTCTTTCTGCAAATTCAAAAGCGCTTTTGATTTTTGATGCCCTACCGCAAGAATCGTGATCTTCATCTTATTTTGATTCCTGAAAATCCAACCAACTTTTGTCAAAGAAATCATTCATCGAAATACGCTCCCCGGGTTCTTTAACAATAAACTGTTCATCCCACCGGCCAGTAATAAGCTTTTCGATCAATAGATTTGAACCCGCCACCAGTTCCACATCAGCCTTAATGAGCTTCGCTGAATCGGCGATTTCCTTCTGATATTTCGGCTCGCTTAAATCCTCGCCATCTGAAACCACAACATCGAGATAAGGATAATCCTTAAACCAATCGTCGAAAATCTCCTGTGTTTTTTTTTCGCCGTATTGATGAGAAAATTTATTAAACAATTTTTTCGGCGAAAAGAGCCCTGACAGAATGTTAAACAGATAATAATGTCCCTTAACCTTTAAATCTGGCTGATAATGCTCACCCGTCTGGAGCGCCAGACTCACGCAGTCGTCGACTCTTGGAATGACGACTTTACGGTTAAAAGTCAAATCCTCCCAAACGCCGCCACAATAACCCTGTGCCACCAGAACCGTGTCATAGACCTTGGGAATTCGTTTTTCCATCGCCGTGATCACTGCCTGCCGCATTTTTTTTGGTGTCGCGTGTAAATTCATATTCAGACAAACCACTGGCAGATCGACACCGCACTTTTCCTTTGCTGCTCGAACATGGGGCAATAAATTGCCGCAAGCTAAAATAATCGCCTTCATTGTACCCCTCCAAAAAAATGAGTTGAACTCTTTTATTTATGATAAAATATTTTTGAAAAGTTTTAAAGAGAATAATTTAGTGTTCTATTTCAAATTATCAAAACAAATTAAGATAGGAAGGCCAAGATGACAAAACAATTATCCCTTTTCACCGAAAATAAACGCGGTGCGCTGAAAAACATCACGAAAACTTTAAAGGCAGCTGATATCAATATCAATACCATGCTTTCCAACGACTCGGCAGAATACGGCATCATCCGCATGATTGTCGACCGCCCGGAAGACGCGCTGAAAGCCCTGACCAATAACGGCTACATGTGCCGACTCGATGACGTCATTGCCGTCAATATGCCGGACGATCCAGGCTCTTTAAATATTATCTTAAACGCGCTCGACGAAGGTCGAATCAACATCGACTATCTTTATATTTCCTACGACCGAAAGGCCGCGACGCCGATTGCTATTATAAAAACCTCCGAATCTGAAACCCGCGCTTTTTTGGAAGGGCGGGGATTCACAATTGCAGATGAGCTGTGATTTTATAATTATAAACCCGCTTTGCTGTGTTCTTTTCAGCAAAGCGGGTTTATTTTTTCATGACGCTTATTATTAAACCAATTCCGTCAAATCGTAAATCAGCCTTTCTGTCTTTTCCCAGCCAAGGCACGGATCCGTAATGGATTTTCCAAAGACGCCTTCGCCGATTTCCTGGCGACCGTCTTCAAGGTAGGACTCAATCATCAGTCCTTTGACCAGTTTTCGGATATCCTTGGAGTGCTTGCAGCTGTGCAGCACGTCTTTAGCAATGCGGATCTGTTCCAGGAAATTTTTCCCCGAATTGCAGTGGTTGGTGTCAATGATGACAGCCGGATTCTTGAGCTCCGATTTTTCGCGGTAGGCCTTTAACAGTGCCTGAAGATCTTCGTAGTGATAATTGGGATAAGAACGCCCATAGCGGTTAACGTAGCCACGCAAAATTGCATGTGCCAACGGATTACCTGTCGATTTGACTTCCCACCCGCGGTACAAGAACGTGTGGCTGTTTTGCGCCGCAACCATTGCATTCATCATCACAGAAAAATCCCCAGAAGTCGGATTCTTCATCCCAGCCGGAATACCAATTCCGCTGGCGACCAGACGATGCTGCTGATTTTCCACTGAACGGGCCCCCACCGCCACATACGAAAGCAAATCCGATAAATAGCGGTGGTTTTCCGGATACAGCATTTCATCGGCACAGGTTAAGCCGGTTTCTTTAACAACACGGGTGTGCATTTCGCGAATGGCGATCAAGCCGGCCAGCATGTCTTCTTTCGCATCCGGGTCCGGCTGGTGGAGCATCCCTTTGTACCCCATGCCCGTTGTACGCGGTTTATTCGTATAAACCCGAGGAATAATGAAAATTTTGTCTTTAACCTGTTCTGCGGTTTTCGCCAAACGGTTGATGTAATCCAATACGGCTGCTTCATTATCTGCTGAGCACGGCCCGATAATCAACAAAAAGCGATCATCTTTGCCGGTAAAGATATCCGCGATCTGTTGATCTCGCTCTTCCTTTATTTGTTTAATATGGTCATCTATCGGAAATTCTTCCTTCAGCTCCTGAGGCGTCGGCAGTTTTCGATAGAATTTCATCTGCATATCCATGGTACAAACAAACCTCCTTCATTTAGAACCTTGCCTGTCATTATAACATAAATGGAAAGAAACACGCTGCATTTCTCATTTCATAGGAATGAAAGACTCTGGCCCATTTATTCTAATATTTCGTACGATCCACACACATATTTAAATAATCAAGAAAACTGGTAACTAAACAAAACCGGGTTGAAACCAAAAGATTTCAACCCGGTTTTGTAAAATCGCCAAGCTCTTCGTTATTTTAGAATTACTCTGCCAATTCTTCGTATTTGACAGTCTTCTTTTCATTGAAAACATCGTGGTCAAGTTCACCAAGCTTGCCGGAAACCAGCATGGCCACCATCACGTCGACATCCACATTCATAACAGTTCGGAACATGCCCGCAAACCAGTCGATCCCAATCAGAATGGCAATGGAATCCATAGAAAGTCCCATGGTAGAGGCCAAAAAGGTGTAGACGATAATCGATCCGCCCGGAACAGAAATCGTCCCCATGCACATGAGGCAGGACAGCAGAATCGCCATAAAAATCTGATAGGCACTCATGCTCACGCCTGTAGATTGTGCCATAAAGAAGATCGCTGCCACGTAACACTGCGCGGCGCCGCAGCTGTTCATCGACATGGTGATCGGGCCGGTAAAATCTGCAACGCGGCGGCTGACACCAAATTTTTCCACTTCATCCTGCATTTTGGTCGGCAGGCAGACAGCGCTTGATGTTGTCGTCAGCGCCATGATCGACATCTTAGAGTATTTCTTTGGATATTTTGCAAGATTTGTTTTCGTCAGTGCTGCCGTTAACGGCGTGAGGATCGCGAACTGGATCAAGTCGCCAATTAAGAGCAGACCGAGGAATTTGATCATAGGCACAACAACTTTGAGACCTGTGCTTCCTGCAACATCCGCAAGTAGGCAGAAAATACCGATCGGGGCGATTTTCATAACAAATTCGATAATATTCGTGATAATGACGTTGATGCCCTTGATCAATTCTTCAATATTGGTCTTGCCGGTATCTTTTTTGTACTTCATCATGCCAGCGCCAAAGAACAGCGCAAAAACGATACACGGAATCATATCTCCGTTTGCCATCGACTGTAAAACGTTAGCCGGCACAAAATTTGTAATCGTATCGATGAGAGACGTGTTTTCAACCTTGGCCGCTTTAACGGATCCCGTCAAATGAACGCCGACACCCGGCTGAATCAGAACAGAGAGCAGCACGCCGAGCGATGCGGCAAAAATAGTGAAGATAATAATCCACTTGAAAGTGTGCAGCGCCATCTTTCCGACACCCTTTGTGCCAGACCCAACCGCGCTGGCAACAGACGTCATGACAAGCACAACGACGGACATCTGGATCAAACGCAGGAATATGGTCCCAATAAATTTAATATTGGCTGCCCATCCTCCCACAAGTGAACCGAAGATCAACCCGCCAACCGTCGCAAGCAAAATCTGCGTCGTCAGAGAGATATGGAATCCCCTTTTGCCTTCTTTTACAACTTTTCCCATTATGATCCTCCTTTTTTTATCTGGCGCTTGACGCCTCTCTAGGAAAAAATAAACAATAAGGCGTCTGAAGCTATTGCTTCAGACGCCTTTGTCTCTGCAATGTGTAATTTAATTTATTCTTTGTGATAATTTTAACATACATACCAAAAACTGTCAATAAAATCATTTTTATTCGCGTCATGCTGTTTCACTTCGTCCTGATGATCAGTTTATTTTACAATTGATAAATATAGATCATCAGCGGCATCGTCACAATACTGCACAATGTCGTCAAGACATTGATTGAACCTGCGTAATCCGCATCGCCGCCGTAAATCTGAGCCATTTGCGGAATCGTCACCCCCGATGGTGCCGCGACCGCAAGCAGGGACACCAGCAATATCTTTTTGCCATTGTCTGCCAGAAGATAAAATGGAATGCGCTTCAGTAGCAGTATCGCGAGAAGCGGAAAACCGACCATGCGCATCACGGTTATGCCGTAAATCCTTCGGTTTTTAAAAACCTGCGCCCAATCAACCCCGGCAATGACCATGCCGATGGTGATCATGCTGATGGGCCCGAGCATCTGAGCAACGCCCCTCAACACATCCCTTGGAATACCATGAATCTCTACATGTCTCAAAAACAGCGACACACCCAGCAATGTGGCAATGATGTTGATATTTAATAATAATTTCTTGAGATCAACTTTTCCGCCGGGCTGCATCATTCTTTTCCCCTGGGACCAAAGTAAAAGGGCCTGAACGAACATGAATGCACTCGCGTAAATGACCCAGCTGCGCCCCAGCACACTGGTCACCAGTGGCACGATCAAATTGCCTGCATTGGTGTAAATCAAGGTGCCGCGCTCAACATTCGTTAAATGAAAAGGGCGCATGATTCCATAAGTGACGCCAAATAACATCGCATGCATCACACCGGCGGACAAAAGTGCGAGGAGAAACCCGTTTAGGATGCGATTAGAATAGTGAATCTGAAAGGCTTCAATCTGCATACACGGTACGATGAGATATAAACACACGACCGATAAAATTCTGGAGTCTTCTGGCTTTAAAAACTTCATTTTGACAATGAGCAAGCCCATCCCCATCATGACGAAAAGAACCACAATTTGTTTAAATAAAAGCCAAGAAATCATTCATCACCTACAAACTGATACCTGTGTACGGGATGTCGTCCTGATCCAAAATCTGTTTTTCATTTTGGCTGCAGGTCAGCAAAATCACCTGATCATCCTTTGCCACTCGGCTTAAAAATAGAATACCTTCTTTTCTGCGTTTGTCATCGTACTGGACAAAGGGATCATCCAGAATAAACGGCAGTGTCCGCTGTTCATCGACAATATCCCGAAGACCAAATCGCAGTGCGAAATAGATCTGATCAATGGTCCCGCCGGAAAGCTGATTGAGATCTATCAAATTTGAGTTCTGCGGATCCATCACTTTAATATTCAGCTTATCGTCAATGCGGACCTCGCGATACTTGTTCGTGATTTTTTTCAAGATATCACCGATGCGTTCATTAAGGCTGCCCGCCTGACTGCGGTGTGTTTCTTTCTGATAACGCATGAAAAAAGATTCTGCCATATCGCAGGCGCGAATTTCTTCTTCGTACGCCGCAATCTGCCCGTTGATTCCGTCGATTTTTTCTCGAAGAGCCACCGGCGAATCCACTTCATCCGCAAGTGTTTGATTCTCGCCCTCAAGCCTTGCCACTTCCCGCTGAGCCGACGCAATGCTTCTCTTTACCGTTCGTTTGCGCTGTTTTGCTTCCTGGAATAAATCCGATTCCTTTGAAACGCGAATGTAATTTTCACCCTCTAAATCGTTGTATAACTGGCGGTTCGCCGTAATCTTTGCCTGAATATCCAAAGCTTTGCGCTCATTGTCAAGACCCTGTCTGTAATCCTCGAGTTTCGAGATCCCGAGCGGATTTAAAACATCATTGATGGCCTGTTGATCCTTGTCTATCTTATCGGAGTAGCTTTCAATTTGTTCTTCAAGGCTCTGTTTTTGAAGGGACAGATTAGACAACTCCTGGTCAGCCGCCGTCACACGGTCAAAGGCATCCAGGATACTGTCCATCTGCATCCTCAGCGCGTCTAAATCCCGAGGCTCGCGGTATCGTTCCATCAAAATGGATAAATGGGTCGCAATGCGATCCTGAGGGTCAAAGCTCGCCGCCGTTTCGGACAAGCGTGTTGACCGGCGATGAGCTGCATAAAAGGATAATCCAAAAAATAACGCGAGAACCCCACCGACGACTGCAAGGCCGATTACCGCAGCGCTTGGCAGAAAATGACCCGGGTTAATCAGCGAGAGCAGCAGTACGAATACGCCGACAAGCGAATCGACAACGGAGACCGCAGTCGAAATCGGATGGCGATCAAAAATGGACAGGCCACCCCTTTGCCGTTCAAATTTTTTCTCGGTTCTGCTGTACTGGCTTTGAATGCGTTTTAAATCTTCACGATCTTTCTCCACTTGAAGCGCGTTGTAATGACGTACCTTGGCGTGAAGACGCTCGGATTTTTTCTGCGTATTCTCAATTTTCTCTTCAATGTCTCGAATTTGCTGTTCGTAGCGGCTGATTTGGCGATTCAGCTGACTGCGGTCATCTTCCAACATCTGTAAGTGATTGTACGTCGTTATGTTGTATTTTTCAGCGTCCGCCTGATACGCGGCCAATGTCTTTTCGAGCGCTTCCCCTTCTGCCTTGATACGATCCAGCTTCTCCTTCTGTGCCTCAATAGCCTGAACCTTCTGCCGTTCCTCAGCTGCCGCAATATCTGCCTGTTCTTGCGTCAAGCGTTTTATCTCTTCACGATAGTCCATGATCTTGCGCTGGTTGAGCCGTATTTTCTGGTATTTTTCTTCTGAAATTTCCAGCTTATCCTCCAGCTCGCTTCGGTTGCGGACCGCCATACCGTAATTGGACTTCGTCGCGCGAAACGTGCCGATGGCTTTTTTCTTTTCATCTAAATAATCGATGACCCGATGCACAGAAATATCTGTATCATTGTTGGCCATGTCAATGAGCTTGTCGTTAATTTCCCGCGCCAGATCCGCATTGGTTTTCGACGCCATCTGCCTGAAATTGACCGTATTGTTGTAAATCGACGCGTTAATCGACTGATAGCCCAGCGGCATGTATTGCTTCGTGATATTGTCGTAGGGAAAGGTCTCTGTAATATCCTCTCCCGTGATATTGTCAAAAAGCCGGACCCCGTCCCGCTCTTTTAAGAAATCCCGTTCGATTCTGATTTCCCGCCCCATCTCATCAACATAAATCATCGCGCCGCGATACTGTTCTGAGTACAGCGGTTTGTATTGTTCAAAAGCCTCGCTGTACGTGCGGCGCTTTCGATAAGGCTTGTAAAAACCGAAAAACATCCCCTCGATAAAGGCCTGAATCGTCGACTTTCCCGCTTCATTGGGCCCGTAAATCAGATTAAAGCCGTCGTCGAGTTCAATGGTGGTCTGTTTAAATTTTCCAAATGCAATTAAATGCAGTGTCTTAATTTTCACCCTTTTTCCTCACTGTTCAACAAACCTTCTAATCCGTAATACAGCGCTTTTTTTGCTGTCGGATTGTCACCGTTGCGGCGCATTTCCTGGATAAAGCGCCCAATCATATTGTCTTGATTTTCTTCAAGCAGCTTATCCACGTCGATGTTGGGAAGGAGCTTCTTATCGTCCACCTCGACGTAATAAAATATCTGCGCCAGCTGCATTCTCAGTTCTTCAACGTCGATGTCTGCACCCGCGTACCCGTTAAGGAAAAGTCTATAATAATCTTTCCCTTTGCTGTCGTCATCGCTCAAATCTGAACAAGCCATAAGCAGATCATTTTGCGTCATCTCCGGTGAAACGCGCAGGGTCTTCTGAAAGAATTTTCGTTTTCCGGTTTCAATTTTCTGAAGATCCAGCCTGTGGTGGTGGATCTGACCGTAGAAAATACTCGGCTCATTGATGTTTTTAAAGGTCAGAGGTTCTGGGCAGCCGCAATACGCTGCGCGAAGGGTCAGCCGCTCGCTCCTGTGAATATGCCCCAGCGCCACATAGTCGAAATAATCAAAGCACGCCAAGTCAATGGGCATGTACTGTGAAATTTGATTGTAGGCGTCCCCGTGGAGCACCAGAATATTGTTGTCCGCCTCTGACAGATTGATATGGCTGCCGTCAAAAGGCATCGTATCATAAGTGTCTTTCGTCCAGCCAATGCCAAAGATGCGGGTCTCTTTTTCTTCAAAATATTTCGATTCCATCTGCCCTTGTTTGAAAATCGTAACGTTCTGCGGCCATTCGATCAGTCCGTAGAGCGCAGACGGCGTGTAAAAATCATGATTGCCCGGGCAGATGACCACTTCCGTCTCGGTCAGGTGCGCGAATTTTTCAGCGACGCGTTTGAGCGCCTTACTCGAAACATCGGGTGTGTCAAATAAATCTCCGCTGATAATCAGAAAATCTACATGATTTTTTTCAGCCGTGTTGATAATTTGATCAAAGGTCAGCCAGAGGTCAATCCGGTGTGCTTTGCCGAAATCACGTTGATGATTCTTAAAATGAAAAGTTTTTTCCAGGTGGATGTCCCCGGTATGAATAAAAGATATGGCCATGAATCTTCCTTCTCTATCCGTTGAATTTGTTTTTTATTATAACATACCTGATGGAAATTAAAATGCGCCGCGTAAACCAAAACATCAGATAAAAACGTTTCCCTAAAACTTTTACTTGACATCTCTTTTTTTTACCGCTAAGATAAACACAACGCAATGAAGAGGGATATTAAAAAATTCTAAGCGTCCAGAGAGCTGCTGGCAGGTGTGAAGCAGCCGCTGAAAATTTTCGAACTGGCCTCGGAGCGGAATGCTGAACAGTTTTCCTATTAGGCACACCGGGTCCTGCCCGTTATCGCAGGAGGATATAATCTTTATTTTTAAAGACGTATCTGTAATAAGGCATTTTATTTTAGCATTAATCAATAAAATGTGAATTAGAGTGGTACAGCGACCGTCATACATCGCCTCTATGCATTGGCATAGAGGCGTTTTTTTGTCATAAGCACAGTATTCATCTTTTTATAAGGAGGATTATTCAAATGATGAATCCAAAAAAATACAAACGGAATTATTTTATGCCCCCAGTACCCTGCACAGACTGGGTTAATAAAGAATACATCGATCATCCGCCGATTTGGTGCTCTGTCGATCTCCGCGACGGCAACCAAGCGTTGATCATCCCCATGAGCCTCGAAGAAAAAATCGACTATTTCAAGTATTTGGTCGATGTCGGCTTTAAAGAAATTGAAGTCGGCTTCCCCGCAGCTTCTGAAACGGAATACGAATTTTTAAGAACTTTAATCGAACAGGATCTGATCCCGGACGACGTAACGATTCAAGTCTTGACCCAGGCACGCGAACACATCATCAAAAAAACATTTGAAGCGTTGGAAGGCTGTAAACATTCCATCGTTCACCTCTACAATTCGACGTCCCGCCAACAGCGCGAACAAGTCTTTAAAAAATCCAAAGAAGAAATTTTGCAGCTGGCTGTCGACGGCGCCAAAATGCTCAACGATTTATCTAAAGAAACCCCGGGCAATTTCCAATTTGAATATTCACCGGAAAGCTTTACCGGCACAGAAGTGGATTATGCCTGCGATGTCTGCAACGCCGTGCTCGACGTCTGGCAGCCGACGGCCGAAAACAAGGTTATCATCAACCTTCCGGTTACCGTTGAATTATCCCTCCCTCACGTTTACGCCAGCCAGATCGAATACATGAGCAAACATTTGAAATACCGCGACAACGTGATTCTTTCACTCCATCCGCACAACGATCGAGGCTGCGGCGTCGCTGATACAGAACTCGGCCTCCTCGCCGGTGCTGACCGTGTCGAAGGCACTTTATTTGGCAATGGAGAACGCACCGGCAACGTCGACATCATCACCTTGGCGCTCAACATGTACACCCACGGCGTCGATCCAAAGCTGGACTTCAGCAATCTGCCAGAACTCTGCGAAGCCTACGAACGAGATACCCGGATGCACGTCTACGAACGTCAGCCTTATTCAGGCGCCCTGGTCTTTGCTGCCTTCTCGGGAAGTCATCAGGACGCCATCGCCAAAGGCATGAAAATGGCACGGGAAAGCGAAGATCATCATTGGGATGTGCCGTATTTGACCATCAACCCTGAAGATCTCGGCCGTCAATACGACAAGGATGTTATCCGCATCAACTCTCAATCTGGAAAAGGCGGCATCGGCTTCATCCTCGAACACAACTACGGCTTCAATCTGCCTAAAAAAATGCGCGACCATATGCGCAATCTGGTTAAAAACGTTTCTGATCATGGACATCGCGAACTGCAACCGGAAGAAGTCTACGAAATTTTCAACGACCACTACGTCAACAAAGAAGATTACTTCAGCATTCCAGCTGCGCATTTTAAACAGCTCCCTGACGGAAAAATCCGCGCACACCTCACCATTAACAACGAAGGCGACATTGGCGATTACAGCGAAATCGGCAACGGCCGCATCGATGCGGTTACCAACACCGTCATTCAGCACATCCACACGCCGATCAAGGATTTATCCTACAGCGAACACGCTCTCGAAAAGGGCTCAAATTCCCGCGCCGTCGCGTATATCGGCTTGACATTAAATGACAATCGTGAAGTATGGGGCGCCGGAATCGACAATGACATCATCGTCGCTTCAATTCGCGCTTTGGTCTCTGCCATTAATCACATCGGGCCGGAAAAACCAGAAAACATGAAATAATCATCACACTAAAAAATAACGATCAGGACCTCAAAATCCTGATCGTTATTTTTATGCGTCTTTTATTTTTCCTGCGCGTCCTTTTGAAGTGCCTGAAGCAGCTCAAGGGCGCCGGTTTCTTCACTATTTTTCATTTTCCGATCTGCCGCGGCCATTTCGCGTTTGATTTTTCTCTGTTCCATCATCGGCAGTAAGGTTTCACGGATCAGGATGTCGAGAATGGCGACAATCGGAATGGCTAAAAGCATCCCCCACACGCCGAAAACCCGTCCGCCGATGACCACAGCGATCAAAATCCATATGCCGGGAACGCCTAACGTGTCGCCGTAAAGCTTCGGCTTGATCATGTAGCCGTCAACAGCCTGGATGATGCCCGTAAAAATAAGGAACAGCAGCGCGTGAATCGGGTTATTCATCATCAACACAAAAGCCCCAACGACGGCGCCGATAATCGGACCAAAAGTTGGCACGAGATTCGTCAACCCGGCAACCACCGAAATCATCGGCACATAGGACATCCGGCAAATCAGCATAAAAGCAGCGTTTGCGCAGCCGACGATCAGCGCATCGATGACTTCGCAGAATAAGAATTTAATGAAAATGCGGTCACAGCGCTTCCATACCGACGAAACTCTTTCGTACGTCGTGTCCCGCATTGAAAGCCTGAAGAATCTGCGCGCATTGCGTTGTACACGTTTTTTATCTGCCAAAAAATAGATCGCCAAAATGAAGTCAATGACAAAATTGAGGATATGGCGTCCGCCGGAGCCAGAGCCGGAAACCAGACGATCCTGCACCTGGCTCTGCATTTTGTCAAGCATATTGTCAATTGTGGAAAATGCCGTCTTCATATCGACGTGGCGTTTCGCAATGCCGTCGACAAATTGCTGCAGCGCACCGTGATAAGACGTTTTGCTCGTTGCAAACTTGACCACACTGCTGAGTACCTGAGGCACCACTGCAACGATTAACAAAACGAGCGAGACCAGAATAATTAAAATGACAATTGTAATGGCCTTGCCCCTTGCATGTCTCGTGCCACGTTCACTGAACTTCTTTTCAATATTTCGTATCGGCGGGTCCATGATATAGGCCAGAACAATCCCGACAATGACCGGTAAAATGAAGTTAAAGAGAAACGCAATGGCCCTTCCGATCAAATCGAGATGCGTCATAATTAGAAAAAAGAGGATCGCAATACAAAACGGAATCGATCTGCGTACGTTTTTATTTTGCCAAATCTTAAACCTGTTGAATTTATCCATGTTTATTATCTCACTTGATTAGTTTTTTGATTTGAGGGTTGCCGATGTAGAAGATGGCGAAACGGATTTGATCGTTCCTTTATCAGTCGTGACCTGAATATTGTACGAGCCCGTTCCCTCCGCTGCATCAGAGAAATCGATCCAAGCACTTAAATCTTTGCTGTCAAGGGTTGCCAGTTCACTGTTCGTGCCCTCAATTTTGACTGACACTGATGCATTTTCTATTTTTGTCACTGTCAGATCGTTTGGAACATTTCGCTGTTCGATGTCGTCAATCATAAGCCGCTTGGTTGTCAGCGCTTCCACCTTAATGGTCACCGTCACATTGGTGTTGCCATCCATATCCGTCACACCTGACGGCAAATTCAATTTTTTCTGTATCACTGTACCGCTCTTTATGCCGTTTAAATCGATTGACTCCGGTCGTACAGAATCGATACTGTCTAGATCCGATTCCTTCCCGCCAAGAAGCACTGTTTTAGGGCTGACTGTCATTTTTGCGACTTTGTACCCATCGCCTACGCTGCCTGTCGTTTTGGGTGTCTTGATTTTGACGCGCTTGGTCTTCCCGATTTTAACGCTCGCCTTAATCATCGAAGGCTTACATTCTACATCTGAGAGAACATTGCCGTTTTTGTCAATCGCCCGAACGGGAATATTCACATCTGTATCGTCTGTGATATCCTGGACATTTGCCGTCGCAACGCACGACTTGATTTTATTAACGGATTGACTCGGCCCTTCCACCCGGACCTTCTCCGAAGTCGTCGCCGAAACGACAGACAAATGATTTCCGGGCTTCCCGCTGGTATTAATCGTCACACTGTGGGATTTGTGGCGAATGCTGTCGATTTTTATCCTGATTTCAGAGGGCTGTGTCTCCTGCAGGATAACAGAATTCGGAAGCCCCTGAAGCACAACATCTGCGGTATAGGTTCCCGGCCCTTTCACCCCTGAAAGATCTGCCGTTGCCGTAATCTGCGAAGCGTCCAGCTTGCTCACGTTCCGCTCGCTTCCGCGAACCCGAATATTGACGAAATAATTTTTCTGTTCTGAGAGCAGAAGTCCCTTTGACGTCAGCTTTTCCGTATTGATAAGCGTAACCGGAATATTGTTAATTTCCTGTGTGATCATATTGATGTCATTGCCGTTAATGTACGACCACAAAAAGACTGAGAGACACGCTGCAATGATCAGCCGCACGATGCGCGCTGTTCTGTCACTGCCTGTTTTATTACTTTTCTTCATCGCTCGATTCTCCATTGGCAAAGGTTTCCGTCGTCGACATTTCTTTCTCATCTGCCGGTTCATCGTAATCATTGATATTTTCATATTCATCATAGGGCAGATCGTCTTCACTGTCATCATCTTCATCGATAGTAATGAAGCGCTCGGCGAGCAGGTCTACGAGCTCATCCTCCGAAAATCCGCGGCGAAGTACGCCTTTCTCGGCCATGGATATGGTTCCCGTTTCCTCTGAGACAATGAGAACCACCGCATCTGATTTCTCAGAAATACCAATGCCAGCACGATGCCGCGTTCCCAGAGACGAGTTTAACGTCTTGCGGTCTGTCAGTGGCAGAAGACACCCCGCCGTTTTAACTTTACCGCTCCACAAATCAATGATCACAGCACCATCGTGCAACGGCCGATTGGGCGTAAAAATATTTTCAATCAGCTCAGTTGAAATATCTGCATTGAGCTTAATGCCCGTCGCCTCGATGTCTTTGAGGCCAGTGTTCACCGGAAAAACCATCAACGCACCCATTCTAACTTCGGACATATCCGCCGCGGCCTTCGCGATTTCCTGAATATTGCTATAAATTTTTCGCTCACCGGATGACCTGAACATGCGATCAAATAATTTATTGTTGCCCAACTGTTCCAGCGCTGAGCGCAACTCCGGTTGAAACACGACAACAATTAATATGACCGCCCAAGTCACGACAATATTTAAAATATAATTTAAAGTTGTAAACCCAAGCCAGGAGCTGAGCGGAATCAGAACCAGCACAATGATCAATCCCTTTGCGACCTGCTCCGCCTGCGTCCCACGAATCCACATGAGTATTTTATAAATTAAAAAAGTAATGACGAGGATCTCAATGACATTGGAAAAGGAAAACTGCGATCTCAGCGTAATAAAGAAATTATCCATTGAGGGCCTCCTTTATTTAATTAGATTATATTTTATTATACACTAACACACTGTGTTTATGTAATTTAAATATTCTCTGTATAATTTTCAACAAATGTAATGATATGATTAAAGTCATTTAATATTTTTATAAATAAACCTTTACATTTCTGCTTTTCCCTGCTATACTGTAGACAAATAAAAGTACAGATGGTAAATAAAAGAGTAATGAGATAAATATTAACCCGATCATTACCAAAATCCAGCGTATTAAGCAGAAGGTTAGGCAATTAGTTTTTATTAATTGGAAAGCGGCTTAGTAAGGCAGATTTATCGGAAGGTCATAGTGGTTGATAGGTTGAAGAAGTTTATCATCGTCTTTTAAATTCAACGAAAGGAGGATGGACCACCGGAAGTGCAAAGTTTAAGTGAGATCTAAAGACCAGCTTGCATCAAATCGAAGAAGTAAAATCTCTGAGAACGAGCAAGACTGGTCTTATTTTTTTGCAAAAATTATCTTAAATCATATAAAAAAGAACGGTTCCCCTTTCGGTTCCCCGTCTCTTCTTCTCTAATTCAATTTCATCATCAATTCACCAGATTCGACTGTCTGTCCTTCCGACACATAAATCGTATCGACTGTGCCATCAACTGGTGACACGATTTCCGTTTCCATTTTCATCGCTTCGACTACTGTCAGCACCTGATTTTTCTTGACTTGATCACCTTCGTTGACCTGCACCTTGAGCACTGTCCCCGGGATCGCCGAACCGACTTCCTTCGGATTGTTTGGATCCGCTTTTAACATGCGATCTTTCTTTTGGGATGACAGCGAATATTTATCCTGTACTTTAATCCGCCGGCGGAAGCCGTCGACTTCGAAGGTTACGGTACGTTCCCCATCTTCGTCTGGTTCGCCGACGCGGATCAGAGTCACAATGATTTTCTTACCCGTTCCAACTTCCACTTCAGTGGTTTCACCTTCTCTAAGGCCGTAGAAGAACGCGTGGCTTTCCATCCGTTCCAGATCGCCGTAATTCTGTTTGAAATCCAAATATTCCTGGTAAACTTTTGGATACATCGTCGCTGAAACCAGCTGGCGGTCATCCAAATCCATGTCATATTTTTCTTTGAATGTCTTTCGGACTTGATCGAAATCTTCCGGCGGAATCAGTGATCCAGGCCGGACTGTGATCGGCTTCTGCCCTTTCAGCACAATTTTCTGAAGGCGTTTATTAAATCCGCCGACCGGCTGTCCGATCATGCCCTTAAAGAAATCAACAACGGAATTTGGAAATGCTAAATCCTTGCCTTTCTCGTAAATATTGTCCGCGTTCAAGTCATTTTGAACCATGAAGATGGCCAAATCGCCGTTGACCTTTGACGAAGGTGTTACCTTGACAATATCGCCAAGCAGCTGGTTCGCCACCTTATACATGTTCTTGACTTCACCAAATTTATGACCCAAGCCAAAGCTTTCGACCTGTTTTTGAAGATTGGAGTATTGCCCCCCTGGAATTTCCATGTCGTAAATTTCAGTGCTGCTGCTCTTCAAGCCGCTTTCAAATTTGCTGTACGTCGGCCGCAGACCCGTCCAGTAATCAGAGAGGATCTGAAGATCCTGATCGTCAAGTTCCGTGTCAAACGGCGTGTGTTTGAGGGCTGCGACAATGGAATTCAAATTCGGCTGCGAGGTCAAACCACTCATTCCGGCTAAAGCCGCGTCGACAATATCGGCGCCGCCGTACGCCGCCATCAGCGCAGAAGCCACACCGTTGCCGGCCGTATCGTGTGTGTGGAAATGAATCGGCATTTTAACTTCACTCTTCAGAACCGAGACCAGCTTCCTCGCCGCCTGAGGCTTGCAAAGCGCAGACATGTCCTTGATCGCGAGGATATGTGCGCCGGTCTTTTCGATTTCATGCGCCATTTTGACGTAATAATCCAAATTGTATTTCGTCTTCGATGTATCGAGAATATCACCGGTGTAGCACATCGCGACTTCAGCCACTTTCCCTGCCTTGAGCACCTCTTCGATGGCCACTTTCATATTTTCCATCCAGTTCAGAGAGTCGAAAATCCTGAAGACATCGATGCCTGATTTTGCCGACTGCTGCACGAATTTGCGAATGACATTGTCCGGATAATTTTTGTAACCGACACCGTTGGCGCCGCGCAGCAGCATCTGAAAACAGATATTTGGGATTTTTTTCCGAAGTAGGTCGAGCCGGTGCCACGGCGATTCTCTCAAGAAATTGTACGCCACATCAAAAGTAGCGCCGCCCCACATTTCCAGCGAGAACAAATCTCGTCCGTAATACGCCGTGTCTGCCGCAATGCGATCCATATCCCGCGTACGTACGCGCGTTGCCATCAGCGATTGATGAGCATCCCGCATCGTCGTATCTGTAATGAGCAGCCGATCCTGTGCCTTGATCCAATTGACAAGGCCGTCTGCCCCACGCTGATCGAGGATCTGCTTCGTACCTGAAAGTGGTTGAATTCTGGCATTCCGGGGCAGCTCCGGCACTTTCGGTTCAGCGAGCACCGGTTTTTTCCCGAATGTTTCGTTGACCACAATATCGCCGAAATAGCGAATGGTGTCCATTTCCGGACTCTTTTTATCTTCAATTTCGAATAGCTCCGGATGGTCGCCGATGAACTTTGTCGTACATGTTCCCGACTTGAAAATCGGATGTTCAAGCACGTTAATCAGGAAATCCTTGTTGGTTTCTACGCCGCTGATCATCGTTTCCTTGAGGGCACGAATCGCTTTCCGACGCGTCTCCTCGAATGTCCGGCCGTAGGCGGAACATTTGACCAGCAGACTGTCGTAATAAGGTGAGATGACCGATCCGGTAAACCCGTTGCCACCGTCCAGTCGGATACCCGGACCGCTGGCCGTTCGGTAAACGTCAATCCGGCCGGTATCGGGCATAAAATGCATCTTTGGATTTTCCGTCGTAATTCGGCACTGAATCGCGTAGCCCCGTGTCGAAATGTCGTCTTGGGAGCGAATTTGAATGGCGTCAGAATCCAGAGCATACCCTTCCGCGATTAAAATCTGCGCCTGGACGATATCGATGCCCGTCACCAGCTCCGTCACTGTGTGTTCAACTTGAATCCGCGGATTCATTTCAATAAAATAATGGTGCCCGTGTTTATCCACGAGAAATTCCATCGTCCCCGCGGAGCAATAATTCACAGATTTGGCGAGCTTAATTGCGTCACTGCAAATGGCCTTGCGCTGTTCGTCGGTCAAAAAGACCGAAGGTGAAAATTCAATGACCTTCTGATTGCGCCGCTGAATCGAGCAGTCCCTTTCATACAAGTGCACCACATTGCCGTACTGATCCCCCAGCACCTGTACTTCGACGTGCTTAGGATCTTCTAAATATTTTTCAATGAAGATGGTACCGTCGCCGAAAGCTTTAGTGGATTCGCTGACCGCAGAGTGGTATTCCTTCAGCAGATCCTTTTCTTCACGGACAATGCGCATCCCGCGTCCGCCGCCGCCGGAAGCCGCCTTCAGCATGATCGGATAGCCCGCCTTCTTTGCAAAGGCAAGGGCTTCCTCGTTGGATGTGATCGGTTTTTCAACGCCTGGAATCGTCGGCACAGCGACCTTGCTCGCCATTTTCTTCGACTGAATCTTATCGCCCATCTGTTCCATCATTTCGTGGGTCGGTCCAATAAAAGTCACGCCCGCTTCTTCGCATTTTCTCGCGAATTCGGCGTTTTCCGACAAAAAGCCGTACCCCGGGTGGATGGCATCGGCCCCCTTATCCAACGCAAGGGAAATAATCTTATCCATATCAAGGTAAGCCTGAACCGGTCCGCCCGCGGAATTGATCATGTACGCTTCATCCGCTTTGGTGCGGAAGAGCGACATCTCATCCTCTTGGGTATAAATTGCAATGGTCGAAATGCCCAGCTCATGGCAGGCGCGGATGATCCGTATAGCAATTTCGCCGCGATTGGCGATCAATACTTTTTTAAATTGTTTAAGCATCCTTTTATCCTCTCAAAACGTAATGATTCATTTATACCGATCCTAGCACAAAAAGTCTTGCCATTCTTTGCCAATTAATGAAACTTTTCCAACTGATCGATGACATCAGCCTCGACAAGCTTACACGTATCCATCACCGCCTGCATAAACTGCCCAACCGCCGCCTTGATTTCAGGCTCAACTTGCGCCTGCCGTTTCGCGATGACGGCTTTTTCTCGCGTCTCGTCAAAAATAGGCAGGCCATTGGCGTGTTTGTACCGGGCTACATCACAGACGCAGTCCAGCCTCTTCTGAAACAACGCGATCATCTGGCGGTCGATGCGGTCGATTTCTTCTCTGATTTCGGATAAATCCAGCTCACTCATGGCGTCCGTCTGCCTCCATCATCAAATCCAGCAGACAAAGCGCCGCAGCACTTTCGACAACCGGCAGCGCGCGGATCACGATGCACGGATCGTGGCGCCCGTGAATTTCAATTTCTGTGTTTTTGTGCTGGGCAATATCAATTGTCGGCTGCGGCTGCGCAATCGATGGGGTCGGTTTAAAAGCCACTTTAAATACGATCGGCATGCCATTGGTAATGCCGCCATTGATACCGCCGTTGTGATTGGTCGATGTCACAACACATCCGTCTTTCACGCGGAAAGCATCATTGGCCTCAGAGCCCCGCATCCCGCTGATGTCAAAGCCGATGCCAAAAGACACACCCTTAACCGCAGGAATTGCGAAAAGAAACGACGCCAGCCGACTTTCGACGTTGTCGAAAATCGGCGAGCCGAGTCCGCCGGGAACCCCCGTGATATAACCCTCAACGATGCCTCCGACCGAATCTCTCTGGGCTCTGGCTTCGGTGATTTCCCGTATCATCGCATCCTGAAGTTCTCGCTTCACAACCGGAAAAGTCCTGTCCGCGTAAGTGAGCGCCGCGTAATCTGATGGTGTTAAAACCGAATGATCCCGCACTTGACCGATCTGAACGATGCGGCTGCCGACAGAAAGCGCCGGAACTTTCTGGGCAAGGATTTGTTTTGCGACAGCACCAGCAAAGACCATTGGCGCAGTCAGCCGACCCGAAAAATGGCCGCCGCCGCGGTAATCCTGGAAACCGCCGTACCGCAGAAAAGCCGTATAATCTGCGTGCCCCGGGCGCATTTTGTTTTTCGTCTTCTCGTAATCCGACGAATGGGTGTTGCTGTTTTCAATGATACCGGTCAACGGTGTCCCCGTCGTTTTCCCGTTAAAAAAACCCGAGACGATGGTCACGCGGTCCGCTTCTTTTCTCGGCGTCGCCAAGTCCTTGCCGCTGGCCGAGCGACGGGTCATCTCTGCGGCAATCTGTGTTTCGTCAATTGAAAAACCCGAAGGCAATCCGTCGATCACGGCGCCAATCATTGGACCATGGGATTCACCGAAAAGCGATAAATGGATATGCTGTCCCCAACATGATGTCATGCCATTTGTCCTCCGTTTTGTCTAAAATCTTGCCAAAAGTCCGGATAGGATTTACCCACAGCTTCCGCGCCGCGAATGATCATTGGCCCACTGCAGCATTCACTTGCGGCTGCTGCCGCCATTGCGATACGGTGATCATTTACTGTGTCGATCTCGCCGCCTGTAAGCTGTGATACGCCCCAGATGGTCATACCATCCGGCGCTTCTTCCACCCGGACGCCCAAACGTGTGAGTAAATCAGCCATTGCACTCAACCGATCGGATTCTTTGAGCCGCAAACGGCCTGCGCCAACAATTCTGCTCTGCCCCTCTGCTGTCGCTGCAAGCACCGCCAAAATCGGCATGAGGTCCGGACATTGGGAAACATCCATATCAATGCCGTGACGGACAGACGGCTGAGCCACCCAGGCACCGTCTTGCCACTCCACCTGACCGCCCATTTGCCTAATCAGCGGAATAATGACCGCGTCTCCCTGCAGGGACGTCTTCGGCAGATTTTCACACCGCACCGCTCTGCCGTTGACACCAAAGGCAAACCAGAATGCGGCTTGAGAGAAATCACCTTCGACACTATAATCAGCTGCATGGTAATGCTGGGCGCCCGGAATGGTGTAAAACCGGCCGTCCTCTGAGACATCGATTGAGATCCCGTAACGTTTCAAAACGCCGAGAGTTAAGTCGACGTAAGGACGCGATTCAAGCGGCGTTGTGACGCGCAGCGTCGACGGATGATCCAGCAATGGCAGGGCGAAAAGCAAGCCGCTGATAAACTGCGACGAGACATTACCCGGCATTTTGTAATCACCGGGCTTGAGGGTGCCATTTAAAATTAACGGCAGCGCGTCGGTACCTTCTGTTTTCCAGCTGATTTGAGAGGCTTCAAATATCGGCCGGTAAGGCTCAAGGGGCCGTTTCGGCAGCCGCCCCTTGCCAGTCAAAATTACGTTTTTCGCGTTGATGGCCGCCAAAGGCATCAGAAAGCGAACGGTCGAGCCCGATTCGTGGCAGTCCAGGGTGATGTTCCCGACGAACGGCCTCCCACAGCCTTTTATTTTGAGTTTCGAGCCATCCGCATTCAGTTTTTCAATTTTTGCCCCCAGCGCTTCGAGCACACCGCAAGTTGCCACAATATCTTCAGAAACCAAAAGATGCTCAAGCGTACTTTCGCCGTCGGCCAAAGCTGCGCAGATCAGCGCCCGGTGACTGAGACTCTTCGACGGCGGCACCTGCACCGTCCCGCCAATTGGATTCGGTTGTATCGTGATATCCATATCGGAGACTTAATTCTGATCGGACTGATCCGCAGACACAGGCGCAGACATTTCTGTCTCCGCTGCATCCGGCGTAAAAAGATCAATCGCCTTATCCTTCTGGACGCGCACGATCTCTGCAGTACCAATGCGCGGCATCACACAGACGTTTAATATATCTCCGGTAAATTTCTTGTCGTGCGCGACAATTTCCTGAACACGTTTCAAATCCATATCGGGCATATCGATAGGCAGACCATATTTAATGAGCATTTTGCCGAGATTATCCAAATCTTCCTGAGAAGTGATACCTTCACGCACGCTCATCTTCGTAATATTGTACATGCCGACGGCGACGCCTTCACCGTGGGAATAACCTTCGTAACCGAAATAATTTTCGATGACATGACCAATGGTGTGGCCAAAATTTAAGATTCGGCGCACGCCGGATTCTTTTTCATCTTCTTCAACGATGTTGCGCTTGATCTGCAGACATTTGGCAACGATCTCTTCCATGTCGTCCTGCAGGTCTTCCTGATACTGATAACCGGCGAGGCGGACGAAGAGCTTGCTCGAAGCGATACAGCCGTATTTGATGACTTCGGCCATACCGTCGATGAAGTAACGATCTTCCAGCGTCATCAAGCATTCAGGGTCGACAAATACTGCTTTTGCCGGATAAAACGCCCCGACTAAATTCTTCCCAACGTCCAAATCAACTCCGGTCTTGCTGCCGACCGAGCTATCAGTCATTGCAATCAAAGATGTCGGAATCTGGAAGAAATCGATCCCTCTCAAATAAGTTGCCGCACAAAAACCGGCTAAGTCGCCGACGACACCGCCGCCCAGCGCAACGATCGCGTCAGAACGGGTCACGTTAAACTCTGCCAATTTATAGTAAATGCTTTCAACCTGACTTAAATTTTTAGACATTTCACCGGCCGGAATGACAATAGAATACACATTGCCGCCAAAGGACTTCATCTGCTGCACCACCAAGCGCAGATAATGTTTTGCAACGTTTTTATCGGTAATAATGACAATAGAATTGTATTTTTCGAATTTATCTTTTAATTCGTATAAATGTTCTCTTAATCCATTATGAATATAAATCTCAGTCTTATGGCTCGATTCAGCGGAACAGGTTAATTTTTTCATGGATCAGTTCTCCTTTATTTTCAGGGCACAGAAACGCTCGCCCAATCTAACATAATCATAGACATTATAGACGATTTTTTCGCCGAGTTCAATTTGAACTTCGCCCTTCCCAATATAATTTTAGAAAATCTTTAAATAATTCTTGACAATTTCTCTGTGTTACGTTAACATAAATATCGTTCCTTTTGGGGGTGTGGCGCAGTTGGGAGCGCGTTTGAATGGCATTCAAAAGGCCAGGGGTTCGAATCCCCTCATCTCCACCATTTAAAAGTATGAGAAGCCGCTAAATTTAGCGGTTTCTTTTTTTTATATAACAAATTGGATTTCTATATTTTATCATTCCATATTTATCTACGTATCCTTTATCTGTCCTTATGTTACTTTAGTGTACGTATCCACTTACCGGCGGTCTACGTTTCTGAGTCACCAACCGATTCTTAACAATAAAAAAACGCCTAAAGGCGCTCTGAAGATGTCTTATGCCGATCTATAATCTGCTCGATCGCGACCGCAACAATGCTGTTCAGCAGCACAACAATCGTATAGATCACGTGCTCGGCGAGTATCGCTGAGACAACGGTCCAACATTATTTCTTTCTGACATTTTTTGCAATTTATTTCAGATTATTAGCGCTTTTTATAAATCTCCCGCCTGTATCCAATTGACAAGGCTAATATAAAAAGTTTTCCATCTTGAATGTCACAGATAAAACGATACACTCCAATACGATAACGCCATAATTCGTTAAAGTCGCCATTTTGCGCTTCCCCCATAATCGGGGATTCTCACAACCAACTAAACGTTTTTCAATCCATGACTTCACCATTTGCTTAGTATATCGATCAAGCTTCTTAAATTCGCGATCAAAACGTTTGGTTGTTTCAACTGAATAGCTCAGATGTACTTTCGTATCGTTGATTCATTTAATCCCACTGAACTGACATATTAAAAAACATCGCCTAAGCGATGCTTTGAAATCAAATTATTGTCAATCAATACCACAGATAGGTCATATGATTTAGGTGTTTATTATATTTTACCATTTGACGCAATAGTTGAATGATTTTTCCAAAGCCATAAGGAGCATTATACTTTTCATCTTCTGCATTATATTTTACAGATTCATAACTGTCTGTTTTAATATTATACCGAAAACTTCCAATGTCTTTTTCGTTCTCGTAACAATAATCACCTATAATTAAGCTATCTATTCTTTTTACGTTTAGCAAGCAAATCATAGTATATTTTTCAGGCGCCTTAGAATAATTGTTCAACGCTCGCTATTTTGTGCGCCTCTATGTAATCAATGCCTTGATTTCCCCGTTTTATCTTCTTTTTTGTTTTTCAGCCATAAATATAACGACCACAATCCTCTGGCTGCCGCCAAGACAACCATAACATAAACAAACGTTAAGACCATTTTCATAAACAAACCTCGCTACTATCTGTCGACTATTTTATATTATCCAACATTATTGTCCATGAATACCGATTATCTTGAAAGAAACGGAAAGTGGTATCCATAACGTTTCGCATATAACAAAAAAGTCTTTCAGGCTCACAACCGGCCTGAAAGACTTTTTTTAATTCTGTGCTTGAATATCTTCGCCCATTAACAATGGGTAGCTTTGCCATTTATCACCATCTAAATCTTCGTGATGCATATCCACTTTTGTGATCCGGCTGTTGTCGTAAGTCTTGTAATAATAAACGCCGGTATCCGTATTGCAGCACGACGAGTAAATCGTGTATTCGTATTGATCGTTTCCGAGATCGCAGCAGCCCCGCTGCTGTTCAACAGAACCCAGAATATGGAAGAACTGGCTGATGCTTTCTTCTTCTCCCGATCCGCACTTTGAATTTAACTTGGTAAACACCACTTTCGCAAAACGCGACGCCGAAGACAAATCGCCTGGCAGCCCAATTGCCCCCATACCGCGGCTGTACAAATCTAAATCCAAGCCCTTTGCAAAACGGTTTTCTGGCACACCAGCCCTGAGCTGGCGATAATTGTTCAAACCGAATAACTGAATCGGAAACGGCGGATTATTCGTCAATGCCCCGACCGGATTGTCGTAAATGTGCAGACCGTCAGCGACGGATTCAACAACGAAGGAGCTCGACGCATCCGCCACCAGCCAGTGCAGCGTAGAAGTCGGCAGTTTTTCGTTAAAACGTGTGTCCAGTACAGTTAAATTTTGAATGCACGCTTTCGCTTCATCTACATTCTTGCATTGTCCCAAAACCCATGGAATCATTTCGAAAGAAGCGATGCCGTTTTTGCCAGGATCTGCCTGACTAAAGTAGTGCGCGTTTCCAGCAAAGTTCAATCCCGCCATACTGAGGCCCTTTTCATTCGTGCCGTCGTAATAAAGCGGCATATTGTCCTCAACCGTAGCCATGCCGATGATGGCGTAGCTGTCATCTCGGTCTGCTGCCTCTCTGAAATGCCAATGATAATGTCGAGGTGTCACCACCACAGATTCTCCGAAAGATATTTCCAGATCAAGATTTCTGCCGAAATAATGATCCTTCGTCTGATAACTAATCGCGGTACACATGTTGTTAATCCCCTTTCTTACGGTCTATTTTAACACGTTCCGCCTCGAATAACCTGCATTTCAAAATTTTATCATCATTCGACGAATTATTTTATCTCTTCAATCATAACCGCGCGGCTGCCCTGCTCCCGGTGCCGCTTTTCACACAGCGCTTGGGGCACCGCGAGCTTCCCGCGATGATTCCACGGGTCGTTTAAATAATACAAAAGCTGCTCGTCGTCGTACCCTGTCAAAACCAGACAATGTTCACGGCTCTGCCAAGTCAATGTGCGCTGAGTGCCAGCAATTTGCCATTTCGGTCCGTAAACCGCCGGCTCAAAGCAGAGAGTCGCCCAATAAATGACAGGCAGCCCCGCGTCGATCGACCGGCAATAAATCTTGTGAGGCGCCCCCGTTCCGTTTACTGCGCGGTAAGGCGCGTTAAAGCTTTTAAAAACAGTATTTAAAGCCTTTACGATGACACCGGGATAACAGCCAAAGGCCGCCTCACTGTATGGATCTCCCGCAAAATATTCATCAGGATCAGGCCCGGTTCCGATGTTGACATCTCCGACCAATTCTGCGCTTTGCGTCAAGTGCATGGCGCGCTTAGGCAGAAAAGATTGAATAAAGCGATCGACAGAGAGGTCGATGCCCAAATGGTGCAGCACCATCACCGATGAAACCGATTCGCACCCAGTGGGCCAGCGTTCCGTTTGATCAATAACTGGCAAATCCAATTTCTTTTTCAATTTATTTAGGTTCCTTTAGACCTTTCCCTTTTCAAGGCGGCTTTCAAATTTTGAAATTTTTTCGCCATTATTGCCTGTGTATTTCATAATCAACGTCAGTACTGCCAAAAGCACACAGACCCCGACAATCAGCGGCAGCCACCAATTTCGGCAGAAGCCAGCAATGATAAATCCGATACCGCTGGACAGCACAACAGGTATCGCGTACTGCAATTGCGTGGATACATGATTAATATGGTGGCACTGTGCCCCAGCAGACGACATAATCGTCGTATCCGAAATCGGTGAAACGTGATCCCCGCAGACTGCACCGGCTAAAATTGCTGAAACCGTGATGATCATCATCTGAATATTATTATTATTGAAAATCGAAATGGCAATCGGCACCAAAATCGAGAATGTTCCCCAGGATGTCCCCGTTGAGAATGCAATAAAAATCGCAATGAAGAAAATGATCACCGGAATGAACGCAACACCTGTCGTCGATAGATTCAGTGTCGTGCTGAAAAATGCGCCGATGCCAAGACGATCTGTGATGCCCTTCAATGTCCAGGCAAATGTCAGAATTAAGATCGCCGGGATCATCATCTTAGCCCCTTCGGGCAATGCTTCCATCATTTCTCTAAAAGTGATGAGTTTTCTCGGCAGATAAAGAAAAGCGATGAATACGATGGTGACAAGCATCGAGAAGACCAACGCCGTTTCAACATCGCAATTGGCAAAGGCTTCTGTGACCGACTTGGCTCCGCCCAAAAAACCAGTGTAAATCATCGCGCCAACAGCCGTGCCAATCATCACAATCATTGGCAGGATCAAGTCCTTCACCGTACCTTTAGGATTGACGTTCTTCCTTTCCTGCTCCATCTCATCTTTAAATTCATCGGCATTAGACGTAAACAAATCACCATTTTCTGCGTTGCGTTCGTGCTTCGCCATTAGACCGAAATCGATTCCCCGCGCCGACGTGTAAAAGACCATAAACAGCGTCAAAATCGCGTACAAATTAAAAGGAATGGTGCTCACAAAAAGCTGAAAGCCGTTAATGGCACCGCCCTTGGGCACGTATGAATTCACGGCAGCCGCCCAGGACGAAATCGGTGCGAGGATACACACCGGCGCAGCGGTCGCGTCGATGATATACGCCAGTTTCGCACGAGATACCTTGAATTTATCCGTGACCGGGCGCATAACCGATCCGACAGTCAGACAGTTGAAATAGTCGTCGACAAAAATCAAAACCCCAAGTAGGCTCGTGGTAATTTCTGCCTGACGCTTATTTTTAATTTTTTTGGTTGCCCAGCGTCCGTAGGCCGCTGTACCGCCGCTTCGACCCATTAAGACAACGATCATGCCAAGCAGTACATCAAAAATGATGATCTTCAAATCCACACTTTTGACCATGGTGTTGAGCAAAACCGTAAAGGCCTTCCATAAATGAAAATTCCCAACAAAAAGCGCACCTAAAAACACGCCGCAAAATAAAGACACATAGACCTCTTTTGTGATCAATGCCAGAATGATTGCAACCAATGGCGGCACTAACGACCACCAGGTCCCATAAAACATATTAAAACCCCTTTCTTTATTAAGTCTTTCTTTAATATAACTTTTATTTTATACGACTTTAAAGGATAAAAAAAGATAAATATTAATTTAACATATAAAAAAAGCAAGGCCTTGATCGCCTTGCAATTTTATTGAGAAATCATTCAGATCTTTCCGCACGCCTTATATTTTCCGATATGCTATTCTAGCATCCCGACCCGTCCAGAGAACACGCCGCCCCTTCCGCTTCATCGGGAAGGCTCACGTCGCCAAAGACTTCGCTTAAATAGGCCTGCCAATCTCTGCGGACACTGCCGTCGTCAAAAACCAGAGCCGGAATCCCAACTTGTTCTGTTCCGCGGATGCCTTCAAATGTCGGTTGAGTGTCCCGCAGTTTGACAAATTGCTTTAAATTTTCCAATCTAGAAATATCTATAAATTCGTAAGCGATGCCCCGCGCATCAAATTCACCCTTGCATCGTCTGCAATGCGGGCATTGTTCCATTCCGAATATTTTGATCATTGTACAACGCTCCTCTCGATGATATCTTCGATATTTTTTATTATAAATGTCTTGGCATGATTTCGCAACTTCTGTACAATATTCTGCATTGACAACCATTACCCTTCTTTTTTATAATCAAGTTAAAATTGGAGGTTAAACGATCATGGCAGCATTATCCATTATCGATGCAAGTCGCATCAAAAAAGTTATCGCGTCTCACCTAAACGTCGCGGTGCACGTTCACGACACCTGTGGAAGCGGCCTGTTTTTCACGGTTGACCACGCCGATCCTCGGGTCACGGCTTTTTTTAAAACCTACGCTGAAATGGAAAACCTCAATCTTTTTGTCAATGACGAAGAAACGCTTTTCTCTCTCGAATCCAATTAAGTTGCGAAATCAAACCCATTCAGACACAAAACACCCCGGCAGTAGATGGCGATTGTTGAAGTCGCAATCCCTGCCGGGGTGTTATTTTTCAAACTGACATTATTTTGTCTTTCTTTTTTTCTTCAAGCCGGTGTCACTTAACAAATGCACTCTTTCCCAACGCGTTACCGCCCATCTGGCCCGTCCGAGATTTTCGAGCAGCATCTGGGCCGATTCGTTGTCACTCCGGATGCGTTCCATCTGGCGATACAAAAAGCCTTCATCAATTGCAATGTGATCTCTTGAAGCCATTGCAATGTTCCACTGGAGCTGAGACGCATCCTCGTCGCCTTTTTCAAAAACGCGTTGAATTTTCATCTCTTCCTGGCGAATGAGATGATTGAGGGCGTCCTTCACCTTTTCCCGTGTATCCTCAGGTTCTGACGGATCCCCCATACGCTCAATCAATGTATTGATCTTGCGGTCGAGACGCCTGTGCATTTCAGGCGAAATGAGAGACCCATGATTTTCTCCAACAATTAATTTAAGTTCTGGCTGTTCTTTTTTCATCGATGTTAAAAGTGTATTTTAATCTGTTCAATATTTCTTTCGATTATTTCGTCGTTCATCATGATGGTCTTGCGCATTGCGTTGTCTGCAGGGATCAGCGGATCCCCCGGCAAAAGCTGATAGGCAATCGCCGAACGAAACCCCGTCACCTCGCGGTGATCGCGCATGCGGAGCATGACTTCTCCTCTTTCTTCGTTCATGAATTCGTTTCCTCTTCTTCCTTTATTTGAGCTTTCGTTGCCGGATTTGGGGCCGGATCTGAATGATTGTTTCTCGATACAGCCTGCCCGCCCTCGGCTTCTTGTTTCAGCCTTCGACGCCGACGATTAAAAAAGGCATGGCGCCTCGCGATGTTGCGCGCCTTTCTCGTAATCCCAGCCGGTTGAGACGCGAAATAATTTTTCTGCGCATTGCGAAAACAGTCGATCACAAATTGCTGCGCCTCTCTATGGCTGCGGTCAGGAAATTCAAGCCAATTGTAAACCTTGAAATAACAGTCAAAGGTTCTGAAGTAAACCGTGACATCCGCTGCCTTGAGCCGCTTGGCAAATTTTACCGTCTCGTAATAGAACGGGCCTTCCGTTCCCGCAATGGTGCACACTGGCGGCAGGTGATCTAAAATTTTAGCATGTGCCGGAATGGCGTAGATTGGAATGATATTGGCATTCTTAAAAGATTTAAGGTAATTTTCCCATCCCTTCAGCCGCGCTTTTTCGTGATCCTTAAGCCTATAGGATTTAGCCTTTTCTTTGAGATATTGATCATCAATCATTGGAAAAAGCGGCATCTGAAACGCAATGGAAACCTCACGTCGATCTCTGGCGTAAAGCGAAAGCGCTACGGCTAAGCCGCCGCCAGCTGATTCGCCGCCGACAAAAAGCTGATCTGGATTGATTTTAAGGGAATCAGCGTGTTCTTTCATCCAATACAGCGCCAAGTAAGCGTCCTCCAGCGCAGCCGGATAAGGCGCTTCTCCCGACAGCCGGTATTCCGGCAAAACCGCGACGCAATTGCCATCAGCGCAGAAATGATCGATCAACCCGTAATCCTGTTCAGGTACGCCGCAGGCGTAAGCCCCGCCGTGAAGCCACAGCAGGCCCGTCGCTGCTTTTGACGAACCTTCATTGGACCAGATGACTAACACCCGAAGCAGGCTGCCGTCGCGCCGATAGATGTATTTCTGGGCCATCTGTGTTTTTTTTCCATGCCATTTACCGTGCAGGAAGATGTGCAGCAAATTATTCTGCCTTTTGAAAGACATACTTAAAGACAGCGAAGGAAAAACAAGACGTTTCTTTTCTTTTGCTTCCCGCTGCTTTTTCTTGTCCGTCAAAGGTTTCATTTCACATCTGTCCTCACTTTATTTTATAGCCCTATCTTATCAACTTTTCACTGAGGATTCAATCTTTTCACCTCATTTTTACACAAGGAGTGGTAAAAACAATTTCGCCAAACCTAAGAAAATGAAAAATCCGAAAGTGTCCGTAAGGGTCGTCAAAAAAATAGAAGACGACAATGCCGGATCCTGTCCGATTTTTTCAAGAATAAGCGGAATCAAATAGCCGCCAATGCCCGCAATAATCAGATTGCCGATCATTGCCATAATCGTCACGACACCCAGATAGGCATTGCCGTAACGCAGCGACACGATAATACCGGTGATCAAACCGATCAGCGCACCATCCAGCATCCCCAGCAAAATTTCTTTAAACACCAGCTTCCAATCCTCTTTCAAATTGATCTCGCCGAGGGTGATGCCGCGAATTGCGACAGAAAGAGTTTGAGAACCAGCATTGCCTCCCATTCCCGAAATAATCGTCATGATGGAAGAAAGGGCAACGACCTGCTCGATGACTCCTTCAAAAAGTGAAATGGCCGATGCGGCGATAAAGGCCGTCACGAGGTTGACAACCAGCCAGGGCAAGCGGCGTTTAATCGAAACGCCAATGGGTCCGCCGATTTCTTCCTGCCCGGAAACACCCCCCATGTGCAGGATATCTTCGGTCTGTTCGTCGACCATGACGTCCATGATATCATCAGCGGTGATGACCCCCAGAAGCGAATGGCGCCGGTTGACCACAGCAAGCGCGGTTAAGTCATATTTTCTCACAACTTGCGCGACTTCTTCCTGGTCCATCAACGGATCAACCGTGATTACGTGAGAATCTGTGATATCTTCAATCGTCAAGCCCGGATCTGCTGACAAAATATCTCGAAGGTCTGCCCAGCCGACGAGCTGACGGGTTCGGTTCAAAACAAAAATCGTACTGATAACTTCTGTTTTCGGGGCAATTTCTCGAATTTTAGCCAGCGCCTGATACATTGTCAAATCCTGGTACAGGGCAATGTACTCGGTGGTCATCAAGCCGCCGGCTGTATCGTCGCGGTAGCCCAGCAGCACGCGCAGCTCTCGGCTGTCGCTGGCCTTCATCATATTAAGCAGTTCTTTTCGCTGCCCAATGGGCAGATCACCTAAAATATCCGCAATTTCATCCTTCGGCATGTAGGAGAAAATTTTGATGATATCGTCGTAGTCCAGCTGATGCACCACACGGGACTGCAGCTTGTCATCTGCATCTTCGAGGACATCAGCCAAAAATTCTTTATCGTTCGCGCTGAAAAACCATTTCAGGTCTTCGTCCGTAATATCGTCTTCATCCAGCACGGCGACAATGTCAGCCGAATGCATGACCTCATCGAGAACATCCGTATTAAGCGTTTGTCGGGTTTTTATCTTTTGTAGTAAGGATTCATACTGTTTGTCTTCCATAATTCGCCTCCGCGGTTGTTCTGTAATCATTAATTGAAACCATTATATCAAAAACACGTCAATCTTAGCGTTTTTTTATTGAAAATTTTCAATTTGACACAGGATTAACCTACATTTCAAATTCCCGCGGCTCACGGACCAGCAAAACAAAGACGACAACCAGGACGCAGACCGCAGCAGGCATCGCGTGGGTGCCCCAGCGTTGCGTTAAGCGGTATGAAATGAAGACACCAACGACAAACGAAAAGATAATCCCAAGATAACGAAGACCGTTGATCAGCTCGGCCCGGCTCTTGTCGCGATAGGCACAATGAAGCCGATCCATTGCCGAACGGAGATTGCCGGTACACATGGTCGTCGCAAAACCGAGACCTTTGAGTTTTCTGAAACTTTGCACCTGCATGGATGAAACAAAGGCAATGAGCACATTGGCCAGCAGATTCATCCGCGGCGTCTGCGGGATAAAGGTCACGCACATCAAGACACAAGCCTCACAGAAAATGATGATCTGACGCCAATGAATGACAATTAAGTGGTGCTGATTCGCATTATCCTCAACGTTCTTGACAACGAGAATCCCGAGGGCGTAAACACAAATCGGCAGCAAATAGTGCAAAGCCATGCGAAAATCACCTCGGGACAAATTAAGACTCATTAAGACGATGTTGCCGGTTTCCGCTGTGGCAAAAACCTGCCCGCGGGTTGTATAACTGTAAGCGTCTAGGAAACCGCCGACTAACGCCAAAAGCGCCCCAAGCCGAAAGCTTTCAGAAATCATCTGCCGCTGCTTACTCTTCAAAGACTGTCGATTCGCCAAAAGAATGCCTCCTTTGCACTAAAAAAGAGCCTGATTTTCAGGCTCTATCATTGAAACTTTTCATTTTATCCGTGACACATCTTATCAGACCCGATTAATAAATACAAGATGTCCGCGCATTAATTAGAAAACTGCCGCAGACCTGCAAGATATTGCATCGGATCTGCACACGTCATCGCGCCGCTCATCACACAGGCGCCCGCTGCACCAGCACGCCGAACCTCTATCAGCTTGTCTGGCGTGATGCCGCCTAAGGCGTAAACCGGAATTTCAGTTTGTCGTACGATATCGGCTAAAAATCGAAGTCCCCGTCCCGGCAGTCCTTTTTTACAGTCAGTGTCATAAATATGACTTGCTGTGATATAGCTACAGCCGGCTGCCTCCGCCGTATGCGCCTGCTTGAGGCTGTGGGTCGACGCGCCGAGATGTTTAAAGCTTTGTTTCTCTGTGTCCGTCATGGTGTTGAGCGCTGACATCGGCGCGTGAAAGGCTGCTGCCTTCAGCGCAACCGCTGCCGTGACATAGGTATGCAACGCGCAGACGACACCGTGTCTTTCACAAATATCGAGCACCTTTTTGGCCAGCTCGGTATACGCCTGAAGAGATAAATCTTTTTCTCTGAGAACGATCAAATCCGGTCGGGCTGCTGCCAAACGGTCGAGGTGATTCAAAAAATCAGTCGTGTCGTCAAAAAAATGCCGGTTGGTGATACAGACGAGTTTAAAATCAGCCATGCAAGGTTCCCGTCGTCGGGTCCGACGGCGCACCGCCACGCACTAAAACGCGGCCCAGTCCAGCGTGATACGCCTTGCGGCCCGCTTCAATCGCTGATTTAAAAGCTGAAGCCATCATCGGAATATCCCCTGCCGTCGCAAGAGCCGTATTCGCCATGATCGCATCTGCCCCCATTTCCATCGCTTCACAGGCTTGAGACGGTCTGCCGATGCCTGCGTCAACAATAATCGGGAGGTCAATTTCGTCGATGAGAATCTGAATAAAGGCCTTGCTGGCCAGACCCTGATTTGAGCCGATGGGCGCGCCCAGAGGCATGATGGCTGCCGCACCGGCGTCGGCCAGCGCTTTCGCCGCATTCAGATCCGGGAACATGTAGGGCATCACGATGAACCCCTCTTTGGCCAATACTTTTGTCGCTTCAATGGTCATGGCGTTGTCCGGCAACAGATATTTCGTGTCCGGAATAACTTCCAGCTTGACAAAATCCCCGCAGCCCAATTCACGCGCCATGTGCGCAATGCGGATGGCGTCTTCTGCTGTTCGTGAGCCGGAAGTGTTCGGTAAAAGCGTAACTTCCTTAGGAATGTAGTCCATAATATTCTGTTCACCCGGCTTCGTCCGTCGAATCGCGCAAGTCACAATTTGCGCACCGGCGTGTTTGACCGCCGCATCGATGAGTTCAAAAGAATATTTTCCAGACCCCAGTATAAAACGCGAATCAAAGGCATGACCGCCAATGACCAGTTGATCTTTCTCCATTGTTTTTCTCCCTTCTAAATCACTTTTGTTGATTCCATTATCTGGCGCTTTAGCAGCCGCCGCCCACAAAATTCACGATTTCAACGACATCATCGTCTGACATCTGCGTCGTATCGTACGCTTCCTTGCTTAAAATTTTGTTGTTGTATTCAACCGCGACGCGCTGGGGATCGATTCCCGTCTCTTTTAAATACGCACCAACCGTTTTGCCTGCTGCGTTCACGGCTTCTCCATTAATCTGAACCAAAACCTCATCTCCTTTGCATTAAAAAAAGCAGCCCTTTGGACTGCCAATTGACATACATATTTTCCCTACGTTGGCATTATCCAAATCAGGTTTAAGGTCGAAATTTGCATTTCCTCTCAGCCCTTTACAGCTCCCTTTATTCGATTATTTTTTATTATATCAAAATCTTCAGCATCCGGCAAGCACCCTTGCAACAACTGCTTAAGTCATCAGACGTTCAGCAGCGCCAATCCCATCGCGATCATCCAAATATACGCCATGGTCTTCGGAATCATCAGCGCGCCAATGGCTGGCTTTGTTTTCGCCCAAATTGTTACCGGCAAATAACACCCAAAACTGATGGCGATCGCCAATGCCATTTTCCAGAGGCCGTACCCGCCGGTATTGCCGATTGAGGCGAACAAAAAAGCGACAAGGCCCCCCAACAGTAGAAAAGCCAGATTCCGTGCAAAACTCCATTTCATATCGCCGCCAGAAAACCATTTGTTCTGAGGCATGGCACAAAGCACGATACGAATAAAAGCAAACAAAGCGACGAATAAAATAAAGACTGACGAGATCGACGTTGGATCGAACAATAGGGTCCAAATTCTCACTAATATGATGTAAAACACCGTCATCGTCATCGACGAGACGAGCAGGCCCAGCTGCATCCACCACTGCACCCGATCGTTGTCTCCGCATAAATGATGGACGACTCGGGGAACAAGGTGAAAAGCATCGCCAGCGCCCAGAATCAATGTCAGCCAGCCGTACCAGAAAAAGACTGGATCTGTGCCGTGAGAAAAGAAAACGGCCGAAGCGGTAAAAGCAAATAATAAATACGCGATGTCAAAAATACTCTCGCCGATCAACACACCCTTCGGTATATTTTTTACTTTATTTTCCATTGTACTCCCATTCCGTTAATCAAATTTTATTTCATTATATCTATTTTCAATTTAACAAACAACCATCTCAAATTTTGTTTCAGTTTTTGTAATAAATCATTTGCACAAATGCGTACAATCCGATAAAATAGTCACGAACATAATATTTGATTTCGCTGGTAGACGTGACTCCGTTGGCAGACAACTCCGTGTTGTCTGCTTTTTTATTTGCTATTTTTGTGAAAAGAAATCAAAGAAAGAAGGTATATGCATGAAAGAAAACAAGATGGGCACTGAACGGATCGACAAGCTGATGCTGTCAATGGGACTGCCGATTATTTTGTCGATGGTTCTGCAGGCGATGTACAACATCGTCGACAGCATGTTCGTCGCGAGAATGCCCGACAGCGGCGGGATCGTCCACGCTGGCGAGCTTGCCGTCAACGCCCTGACCCTCGCCTTTCCCGTTCAGATGTTAATCGTCGCCTTTGGCATCGGCACCGGCGTCGGTGTCGGCGCCATGCTCTCGAGACAACTCGGTCAGAAAGACGAGAAGGGCGTCGCGCAAACAGCCGGCAATGGCATTTTCCTCGGTATTATTATCACTGTCGTCTTCATGATCTTCGGTGTCTTCGGCTCTAAGGCTTATCTGAAGACCCAGACTTCCGATCCTGTCGTCCTCAATATGGGCACGCAATACTTAAAGATTTGCACAGTGTTCTGCTTCGGCAATGTCCTGTACGGAATTTTCGAAAAGCTCCTCCAATCCACTGGACGGACTGTGCTGTCCACGACAGCCCAAATCACAGGGGCCTTGACCAATATTGTCCTCGACCCGATCATGATTTACGGACTGATCGGCTGTCCTGCAATGGGCATCGCCGGCGCGGCTTACGCCACTGTCATTGGTCAAATTGTTTCATTGGTCCTGGCGCTCGTGTTCCAAATTACAAAAAATAAAGAAATCAAAATGGGCCTGACCTTTTTAAAACCGCATGTCAGGACGATCCGCGGCATTTATCAAATTGGCTTCTCAGCCATTGTCATGCAGACGCTGATGAGCTTTATGACTTACGGCGTCAACATCATCTTCGGGACCATTTCCCAGCAGATCGTCACCGCCTACGGGATTTTTTACAAAATCCAGCAATTTGTCTTCTTCGCCGGATTTGGCCTGCGGGACGCCATTACGCCGCTGACGGCCTACAATTACGGCGCCCGTTTGAAAGATCGGATTGTACAGTGCATCCGTTGGGGGCTCATCGATACCATCACCGTGATGATCTTCGGGATGTTTATTCTCCAAATTTTTGCCCACTCCCTCGCGCAAATCTTTGGTCTGACTCAGGTGACTGAATCTCTATGTGTCAGTGCCATGCACATCATCAGCGTAGGTTTTGTTTTCGCCGGAGTCAATATCGCGCTGCAAGGTGTATTTCAGGGGCTGGAAGCGGGAAATGCGTCGCTGATTGTCTCACTTTTGAGACTGCTCATTATTCCACTGCCTTTGGCGTGGCTTTTCAGCCACTCGGCACTGGCGACGACTGCCGTTTTCTGGGCCTTCCCTATCGGAGAAGCGGCCGCAGCTGCAGTAGCCCTTCTCCTGCTCAAATGGACCTTTTCCCCCCGTGTGGCGCCCATCAGCAATCCAGCCAAACCACGTACCAAGAATAAAATTTAATTTGATGAAAGGAGTATATTTATATGCCAAGAACAAAAAAACAAGGTGTTATTTTCGGTTTACTGATGTCGTACGTGATGGCCTACGGCATGGAGGTTTACAACATCGCCATAAAACAGGGCTTTAATTTGAACATCGGCGGCTTCAGTACCATGACCAATCATGTTTTTGTCAGCGCTGCAATTGAAGCATCGTACATGGGCGTTTTTGTCTTTATCACTTCCAGTCTCTGGGGCAATCGAATCGGCGCAGCTTTCGCCGCTCGGCACACCGATCCCCACAAAGACAGCCCGTATTTTTGCCGAATCATGCGCCAGGCCGGAACGGTCGCGATCATGTGCCCGACGATGAGTCTGATTGCCTCGATTTTATTCAACCTCATTCTTGCCCACGCCAACCCGATTAATCTGCCAGCGATCTGGGTCGGAACAGTGATTAAAAATCTGCCGATGGCGTTTTTCTGGAACATGTTTTTCGCCGCGCCGTTTACACATTGGCTTTTCGACAAACTCTTTCCCAATCCGTAAGTAATACCAAAATCCCCGATGAAATGGATTTTCATCGGGGATTTTTTTAGGGTTTCGCTTTTTCATCGAATTCTTGAAATTGGCGCAGATAGTCTTCGTACTGTGCCTGCCAAAATTGACGGTCTGCCTCACCGATTGGGCGGATAACCTGGCACGGATTGCCCGCCGCTACGACGTGTGCCGGGATATCGTGGGTCACGACAGCGCCTGACCCGATGATGGCCCCTTCACCGATGGTAACGCCGCCATTGATCACCACATTGCCGCCGATCCAGACGTTATCGCCAATCGTAACCGGCGCTGAAATTTCTAGCTCCGTGTTTCGAATTTCCGGATCGATGGGATGGCTCACTGTGTAGATGCTGACGTGAGGACCGACCATCACGCGGTCGCCAAATCGGACGTCATTTTCGTCGAGAATCGTCAAATCGGTATTCGCGTAAAAATGTTTTCCGAAAAATACTTGGACGCCCCGGTCAAAATAAACCGGCGGGGTAAGTTTCAAATCATCCGGAGCCGCGCCAAAGCATTTTTTCAATTCCTCCAGGGCGCTGCTGTCACACCAAAATGCCGATTCATTAAACGCTTTCTGCGCCGCATGCACCCGGTCCCAGTCATCTTTTCCGACTTCAAACGGTGAGAATAATTGTCCGGCAAGCATCCGTTCTGTTTCTTTTTCTTTTCGCATAATTTTCCCTTTTACTTCGTAATCGATCTGTAAAATCGGTTCGTCTTCACCGTCATCATACCACAGGGCATATCCTCGGGCAATATCCGTTCTGTGAAACGATTTGCCGCCTGTGATATAATGCGAAGAAAAAACAATAAGGAGACTCACCATGAAATCCTACAGAAAAGAACTGCACTTCCATTTTAATACCCGCCGGGGATTGGTCAATATCACCCCAGACGTCGAAAGCGCCCTCGAAGAAAGCGGTATCCAAGAAGGGCTTGTCCTCGTCAATGCCATGAATATCACCGCCAGCGTTTTCATCAACGACGACGAACCCGGACTGCACCAGGATTTTGAAAACTGGCTTGAAAAACTGGCGCCGGAAAAGCCCTACAGCCGTTACCACCACAATGGCTTCGAAGATAACGGCGATGCTCACCTGAAACGGACCATCATGGGGCGGGAAGTCGTGGTCGCCGTGACAAACGGAAAACTCGATTTCGGCACCTGGGAACAGATTTTCTACTTCGAATTTGACGGCAAGCGCGACAAGCATGCCTTGATCAAAATCATCGGAGCGTAGGCGTGATGGCCAAATCCTTGAAATCGCGTTTTGAGACCTGCGACCGCAGTGCAATGGGTCAGGACGAAAAAGACGCATTAAAAAGCGATATTTTAGCCGCAGCGGAGGACGGCAGCGCCCAGGCCATGTACCTCGCAGGCCGACTGTATTACGAGGGCTTTACCGTCGACCAAAACTACACAGAGGCCCGAAAATGGTTCGAACGCGCCGCCGAACTTGGCGAAGTTGGCGGCCACCTCTACCTTGGCTACTGCCATTTTTACGGGCGAAATATCCCGATCAACTACGAAAAAGCCTTTCGTGAATTCACCCTGGCTGCAGAAAAAGGCGACCACTGCGCGCTGTACAAACTCGGCGACATGTACCGGGACGGCCGTTTTGTTGTGCAAGACGGCGGCATGGCGCTCCAGTATTACCAACAGGCGCTGTCCCGCGTCACGCCCAAAAGCCCCGATTATCCCAACATCGTCTCCCGCATTGGGCATTGCCTCTTCCGCGGCATCGGATGTCCGCCCGATTTACTTTCTGCGATGCATCATTTAAATACAGCGAAAGAAAAATGCTACGCCCTGCTCATTAAAGGCGACCCTTACGCCCATCTGCCCCTTCCCGGGATTAAGGCCGATTTATCCGCAATCGAGTCGCAGCTCGACAAACAGCTGACGCCGGAGTTACAAAACGTCCAATATACTTAAAAGCACAGAAAAAGCGCCGTTTGATCTTGTATCAAACGGCGCTTAACTTTCAAATGGTGCGCTCGAGCCGATTCGAACGGCCGACACATGGCTTCGGAGACCATTGCTCTATCCACCTGAGCTACGAGCGCAAAATCACTTTTCTTATGTTATCAAAACCCTTCGCAAAATGCAAGAACATTTCAAAAAAAATGGGATTCGGCGACAAACCGGATCCCATTTGAATCGAAACGATCTCATCCTTTTAAAGAATGACTGATAAATCTGTCTGTTCCTTTTTCTGAGGGTCCAATTGAATATTGGTGTGAATCTGATATTTAGGCATTTCGACGCCGAGAGCTTCTTTCAGCACATCGTCAATCGTTTCCGCGTAGACAAATTTAAGTGCGTCGGTGACTTCCTTCGGCACATCTTCAAGGTCTTCCTTATTTTCCATCGGCAAGATAATTTTCTTTACACCTGCACGCTGCGCCGCAATAACCTTTTCTTTAATGCCGCCAACCGGAAGTACATTGCCGGACAAGGTGATTTCGCCCGTCATCGACAAGCGGCTGTCTACCGATTTCCCGAGAATCAAGGATGCCAACGCTGTGGTAATGGTCACGCCGGCGCTCGGGCCGTCTTTTGGTGTTGCCCCTTCCGGCACGTGAATATGCGTATCAAATTTCGAATAATCGAAGCCCGTCGCTTCTTCGCTAAACCGGGAGCGGATCAAGCTCATCGCAATCGTCGCTGATTCTTTCATGACGTCGCCCAGCTGACCCGTCATGATTAATCGGCCGGAGCCCGGCATGAATGTCGCTTCGGTGAACAAGATTTCCCCACCGACTGCTGTCCAAGCCATCCCTGTCACAACACCCGGCGCATTGTGGGCTCTGACTTTTTCATGATAACGCTTCTTGTGTCCAAGCCATGTTTCCACATCGTCGGCATCCACCGAAACGGTTTCGGCGCTGCCGGTGACGATTTTTTCAGCCGTCATTCGTGCAATTTTCGCGAGCTGCTTGGTCAGCCCTCTGACCCCAGCTTCAGCCGTATAATCTTCGATGATGCGCGCAATGGCTTCCTTCGAAATGGTCAGCTGTTCCGGCTGCAGCCCATTTTCTTCGATAACTTTTGAAACCAGATGTTCTTGTGCGATGTGCAGCTTTTCTGTATTGGTGTAAGATGAAAGCTCAATGATTTCGGCACGATCCAACAACGGCCCCGGAATTCGGGAAGCATCATTGGCCGTGCAGATGAAAAAGACATTGGACAGATCGTAAGGGACTTCCAGATAATGATCTGAGAACGTATTGTTCTGTTCCGGGTCGAGCACTTCGAGCAGCGCGGCCGAAGGGTCGCCCTGAGCAGAAATGCCCAGTTTGTCGATTTCGTCGAGAACAAAAACTGGATTCATCGTTTTGGCGTCGCGGATGCCTTTGATAATACGGCCCGGTAATGCGCCGATATAGGTCCGGCGGTGACCCCTGATTTCAGATTCATCCCGAACGCCGCCAAGGCTGGCGCGGACGTATTCGCGGCCAAGAGCTCTCGCAATGGATCGGCCGAGACTGGTCTTCCCGGTTCCCGGAGGGCCGACGAGGAGCAAAATGGTGCCTTGGTTGTCGTTCTTCATCTTCATGACCGCCAAGTGTTCGATAATGCGTTCCTTCACCTTTTCGAGGCCATAGTGATCTTCGTCGAGCACGCGCTTCGCTTCTTCGATGTCGATCATCTGTGGCTCGCAAGTCCATGGCAGATCCAGGAGTAAATCGAGGTAGTTCATAATGATCGACATTTCTGAGGATCCCTGTGGCACCGCTTCAAGCTTCTTGACCTCCCGCATCGCGACTTTTTTGACATCTTCCGGCATATCGGACGCTTCGACACGTTCCCGGTAGCTCTGAGATTCGTCGCCATCTTCTTCTCCAAGCTCCGCTTCGATGTTGTGAAGCTGTTCTCGAAGCATGGCGTTGCGGTAATTCTTGTCCTTTTCTCTGGCGTACTTTCTGCTGATTTCCAGCTGCAGATGCACGGAATCCTTTTCTTTAATCAAGTAGTCGATGAATTTAAGGGCACGCCGTTTTTGAGAATTAATTTCCAAAAGCGCCTGCTTTTCTGAAATGGACATGCTCATCATGGGCACCAAGTACCCCATAATTTGCTGAACGTGCTGCTGACGGTCCAGCACCTTCATGAAGTAATCCGCACCTTTGAAGTTTTCTGAGAATTCGCTACACAGATTTTTAATGTAAGCCGTCATTTCTTCGTCATCGGCTTCTGTCATGTCTTCCCATTCCGGATATTCTTCGTATTCTGCCATGAGCTGATGATCCGGGGTATCTGCAACGCTTAAGACCTCGACACGGCGCAGCGTGAAAATTTCGATGATGTAGCCGCCATTGTTCGCTTCTTCGATCCGGTTAAATTGAAACAGCACCCCAATACGGTAAAATGACGAATCGTTTAATTCTTCGTAGGGGATGTTGCCCTTTGTCGTTAAACCGACAGCCAGCGTGTTCGCATCACCCATGTACTGTTTAATGTTATTGCCAATGGTCTCATTGACGTAGATCCGGTTTTTGATGCCCGGAAAGATAACGGTCTCTGTTATTGGAATGACCGGTGCCTTCATTGGGATTCTTCCTTCTGTGGCCATAGTATCGCCTCCTGTTTGTGTTAATGCACTTTTTTCAACAACGCAATCAGCAGATCAATCTCATCGTCCGTCAAACTGGCTTCAATGTGATAAATCAGCTGCATTTTTCCGCGCTGTTCGCAGCGTGCGGCTGCCTCGCCTTTTTCGGTCAGCCGGATATAAGAGACCCGTCTGTCCTGTTGACTTCGCTCACGAACCACACAGCCTTGATCTGAGAGTTTGTCGATCATTTCCGTAATGGTCGGTTTCGATAAACTAAAAGTATGTGCTAAATCAGAAAAAGTAATATTCTGACGCTCATCAATAATGTGCAGGCACTCGACTTGACGGCGCGTCAGCATCGTACGACACTCATCTTTCGCCGCATCGCTGCAATGGGTTCCCAATGCAGTTAAATGACTCAATGCCTGAATTAAATCTTGCCTTCTACATGCCATATACGCTCCTGTCATACATCGAAATCGCTTGTATAAATTAGTTTGGTTTTACCTAAATTTCGATGTCAGTATATACATTCCCCATCTGATTGTCAAGGCGCTTCAGTTTTATTTAAAGAAAAAGACCGAATATCCCTTGTCAGAGATATCCGGCCTTTAGACAAAGCGATTCAATTACTTGATATTCGGGCCTGCGTCGATGATTTCCTGCGGCATGGTGTCGTATTTCTTGAAGTTGTCAACAAAATGTGCAGCCAGATCTTTGGCCGTTTTGTCGTATGCTTCTTTATCTTCCCATGTGTTCTTCGGCATCAGAAGTTCTGAAGGCACACCCGGACAGCTTGTCGGAATTTCGATATTGAATAAATCGTCGTGGACGGTTGGAACGTCTTCAAGTTTTCCTGCCGTCGCTGCGGATACAATCGCGCGCGTGTATTTCAATTTGAAGCGGCTGCCGACACCGTAAGGGCCGCCGGACCACCCGGTATTAACCAAATAAACGTTGCAATGATACTGATCGATTTTTTCACCTAAAAGTTCGGCGTAACGCGATGCCGGAAGGGGCATAAAGGGTTCGCCGAAGCATGTGGAAAATGTCGTCTGCGGTTCAGTAACGCCGCGTTCCGTCCCCGCCAGTTTGCTGGTGTAACCGGAAACAAAGTGGAACATGGCCTGGTATTTATTGAGTTTTGCGACCGGAGGCAAAACACCAAATGCGTCAGCCGTCAGGAAAATGATCGTATTCGGATGACCGCCAATACTCGGAATCACCGCATTGGGAATATAGCTCAGCTGATAGCCCGCGCGCGTATTCTGCGTGTATTTGTCGTCACTGTAATCGGGCTTGCCGTTTTCGTCTAAAACGACGTTTTCGACCACCGTGCCGAAGCGAATGGCGCGGTAGATTTCAGGCTCGCTTTCTTCTTCGAGATCGATGCATTTTGCAAAACATCCGCCTTCAAAGTTGAAAATGCCGTTGTCACTCCAGCCGTGTTCGTCGTCGCCAATGAGGCCGCGTTCAGGGTTGGCAGATAGCGTCGTTTTCCCTGTTCCAGAAAGCCCAAAGAACAGTGCTGTTCGGCCGTCGTCATCCATATTAGCTGAGCAGTGCATGGTTAAAACGTCTTTCTGCGGCAGCAGGTAGTTCATAACAGAGAAAATCGATTTTTTAATTTCGCCGCAGTAGCGGGAGCCCGCTATCAGCACTACACGTTTCTTGAAGCTGATGATAATCGCCGCTTCGCTGTTGGTGCCGTCAACTTCTGGATCGCAGTGGAATCCTGGAACAGCGATCACAGTAAACTGCGGATCGATTTTCTTGGCTTCTTCATCATCTTCCGGATCAATAAATAGATTGCGGACAAAAAGATTCTGGCTTGCGTATTGATTAACAACGCGGATCGGCAGTTGATAATCCTTATCTGCGCCAGCGTACCCGTTGAAGACGTAGACCTCGTCTAAAGTGCCGACATATGCCGTCATCTTTTTGTATAAAGCTTCAAATTTATCTTCGTCAAAGGGCATGTTAATGGAACCCCAAGCGACTTTGTCGTGACTGACTTCATCATCAACGATGAAGCGGTCTTTCGGTGAACGCCCGGTGTATTTGCCAGTGTTGACGACGATCGCGCCGGTATCAGACAAATGTCCTTCACCGCGGGAGAGTGCCTTTTCTGTCAAAACTGATGCTTTCGCATTCGCGAGTGCTTTTTTTCCGTCTAATCCCAAAAAAGATAAATCACAATCGTACATAAGTCTTCCTTTCAGATTTATATTTATTAAATTGCATACATAAAATTACACTTCATATTTTCAAGTATTTACATTACAACCGATCGTTTTCCGTTAAGTTTCGACTATTTTTCGAGAAACAGATGTACAATCAGGTTTTTTGTAATATTTTCATTATGTATACAAAGTATTATATGATAGGATGAGTAAAAATGCAAATTGAATTTGTAGTTTTAATGTTTTTTTTACACATCCCAATTTTCACCCATCAATTTTTCAGAAAGCCGGTTTAACTTTTTACGCTGGACTTTGTAGTCTGGACAGAATTGTTCGACCAAATGCCAGAAATCTTTCGAATGGTTCATGTACTTAATGTGTGCCAGCTCGTGAATCACGACAGAATCAATGGCCTTGCCGTCTGCCATGATCAACCGCCACGAAAAATTCACACTTTTCTTAGACGAACACGATCCCCATCGGCCGCCGGCGTTATTAATGCGCACCTTGGACGGATGTAAGTCCATGACAGTCTCGTACCAGGCGGCACGCTTAAGGATCACATCCTCTGCCAATTCCCGATACATTTTGACGATCTCTGCCTTGACCGTTTTTGGATCCGCACCTGTTGGGATTGTGATCACAGAATGGTTCAGCTTCACTGCGCGCTTAAACTCAAAATGGCCGTCTGGAACCGCTAAAACCGGAATGTCGACACCGAGCACCCGAAGCCAGGAACCGTCCGCGATTTCAAAATCTTGAGCCGAAACGGCCTGTGCGGTCCGTTTCGCAATCCAGTCCGATTTTTCATCAATAAACTTTTCAATTTCTTCGCGGCTGGCCTGCCGCGGCGCCTTCACCTGCAGAGTGCCATCCTTCAATACCTTTAGGGCGATGGTTTTTCGGTTGCTGCGTATTAAGGTATACATATTAAACCTCCTTCCAGTGCGGATCAATCGTGCTCATCTTGTATACGCCCCACCTTTTTGCTATAATACTGAAAAATAACGAATGCCAAAATATTGGAGAAAGGGCAACATGAATTTAGAAAACCGCACGGTGATTCTCGGCGTTTCTGCGAGCATCGCCGCCTATAAAATGGCCGATGTCGCATCGGCTCTGGCCAAACAAAAATGTGATGTTCACGTCATCATGACGCCGAACGCCACCGAAATCATTCAGCCGATGACCTTTTCCACGCTGACTGGAAATAATTGTATCACAGATACTTTCGATAAGACAATTCAATACAGCGTCGCCCACGTCGCGCTGGCTAAGAAGGCCGATCTATTATTCATCGCACCGGCTACCGCCGACATCATCGCGAAACTGGCCTATGGTCTTGCCGACGATATGCTGACGACAACGGCGCTGGCCTGTACCTGCCCAAAATACATCGCACCGGCCATGAATACCGCTATGTACAATAATCCGATCGTCCAGCACAACCTGGATATTCTAAGACAATACGGCTGGACTGTCATCACGCCCGATTCCGGCGTCCTCGCCTGCAAGGACAATGGTGCTGGCAAGCTCCCCCAGCCCGATGCGCTCCTCGATTATATTTACCGCGAAATCGCCTACAAGAAGGATTTGACCGGGAAGAAAATATTAATTACAGCCGGACCGACGTACGAAGCCATCGATCCGGTGCGCTACATCACCAACCATTCCAGCGGAAAGATGGGCTACGCCATCGCCTACGACGCAATGCTGCGCGGTGCTGAGGTCACCCTCGTATCCGGACCGACGTATCTGAAGCCCGTCCCCTTCGTCAATCTGATTCCAATCCAATCCGCTGAAGACATGGCAGAAGCCGTATTCTCTGCTGCTCCAGAACAGGACATCATCATCAAAGCGGCTGCCGTCGCCGATTACACGCCCAAAACAACAGCTTGCGAAAAAATCAAAAAAGAGAAGGGTGTCCCGACGATCGAGCTTAAACGCACAACAGATATTTTAAAAGGACTTGGCGACATCAAAAAAGATCATCAATTTATCTGTGGCTTCTCAATGGAAACGGAAAATTTAATTGAAAATAGCCGCAAAAAGCTGGAAAAGAAAAACATCGACATGATCGTCGCCAATAATTTAAAGGTGCGCGGCGCCGGCTTTCAGGGCGACACCAATGTTGTCACCCTAATCACTAGAAGCGGCAATGTCGCCCTGCCGCTGATGACTAAATCCGAGGTCGCCCACTGTATTCTCGACGCCATCCGCGACGTTCAAAACGAGCAAGGCTAAACAAAATAATCTGTTATCAAAAAATCCCATAATCGTTACCGACTTTCTTTTTGTCGTTAATCCAAAAAAGCATCTCCGAAGAGATGCTTTATATTTTTATTTTGCGACCGCCTGTCCCATAAAAATTGCCAAGACACAGAAAGATATACTCGCGGCAGCATATACAACCGCTATCGTCATGTGCCCGGTTTGCATGAGTTCATGAGTTTCTAAAGAAAACGTCGAGAAAGTGGTAAAACCACCACATACGCCAACCTTTAAAAACAATGTAATTCTCGGATCAATATTTCCACCTCGTAATAATGCTGCCACAACATAACCGAGGGCAAAAGCCCCAGCCACATTGATAATAAATGTATTGATTGGAAATACTGTTCCATTCTTGATGCGAATTTGACTAATGAGATACCTGGCTACTGAACCAAAAAAACCACCTATTCCAACAGCTACACAATTCAACATCAATAACCTCCTTGTTGTATTAAGTGTAGACATCATCAGCATGATTGCGGTTTTAGTTTTCCAGGGGAGATATCATTCCCACATTTTCACGCTATTCTAACACAAGACAGCCTCTATGCAAATCAAAATCTCTTCCCATTAAGCAAAGCCAGGCCTATTTTTACATTATTTTTTATCTTTCTTTATTCCATCCCCCCCTGATAAATAATTCGCTCTTTGGTGACAAAACGTTTCATTTTACTGTAAATGACACACGACTAAAATAAAAGCGTAATCTGCCCGTAAGAGACTTTGAGCATTTGTTTAATTTCCATCATCATCAGCGCCGCGTTGAGCTTGGCGATCGGCTCGTCGAGCCTCTGAACCAGCCCATCAACAGTATTTACTCCCGCTTTTACGGCGTCTAGAATTGTCTTTTCGTCTTCTGAAAGCGACACGTTTTTTTCAGACCGCACCGATTCCTGAGACTTTTCAGGCGGTGCCGGTTTTATTTTTTGGATGTCCTTTATTTCGATGAAATCCTCGAGTACATCCTCTGGCTCGGTGACCAGCTTCGCGCCTTCTTTCAGCAGCTGATTGGAGCCCACCGCCGATTTCACATTTATGCTCTGGGGCATTGCGTAAACCGTTTTGCCTTGTTCAAGGGCGCAATCCGCCGTGATGAGTGCCCCGCTTTTAAGGCGCGCTTCGACCACTACAACACCGTCGGAAAGCCCTGCGATAATCCGGTTGCGCAGCGGAAAATGCCCGGACTTTGGCGGCTGACCGATGAAAAACTCACTTAATAGCAGCCCTTTTTCCCGAATACGCTCGTAAAGGTTGCGATTTCCTGCCGGATAACAGACATCGATCCCCGAGCCAAAAACGGCGACTGTTGAGCCGATGCCGCAAAGGGCCCCTTCAGCTGCTGCGCTATCGACACCGTCAGCCATTCCAGAAACCACCGTGATCCCCATCTCTGAAAAACGTCCACCGAATTGCCGTGCTGTTTTTCTCGCCTCTAGGCTGGATTTTCTCGACCCGACCATGCCAACGGTCAAATCTCGTTCGAGAAGCCCGACGTTTCCCATCGCGTAGAGCATGACCGGAGGATTGTATATTTTCTCAAGTCGGCTCGGATAATGCAGACTATTTTTTGGAAGACAGAAAATATTATTTTTCTCGATAAAACGCGCAGCGCGCTCTGCCAACGCCATGCTCTTCTGATCCTGGATCTTTTGTATGTCTTTTTCCCGAAGCAGTCCTGTTCGCTGAAGATCTGATGCGGATGCCTTGTAGATATTTTCTGCAGTTTCATAAACAGTCAGCAGCGTGTTTTTCTTGATGTTTGAGACGTTGGTAAGCGAGGAAAGCCAGATATCGTAGATCATTTTGCTGTCCATATTTGTCCTCCCTCGCACTACTGCCCTGAACGATATGACGTCGCCTCAGACAGGTGGATCAGTCCAATCTGTTCTGCTCCATCCAAATCGGCGATCGTTCGGGCCAGCTTTAATATCCGATGATACCCCCGCCCGGACAGCTTCAGTTTATCGTAAAGCATCTCGATAAAATCCCTGCCCTCCTGATCGAGCGCGCAGTATTGATCAATCAAATGGGGCTCGAGCTGTGCATTGAAATAAACGCCCTTGTCATTTTTAAAGCGCGCATTCTGAATGGCCCGCGCCCGATTGACCCGGTCCCGGATGCTTTCCGAGGATTCCCCCGGTGCGCGGCTCTCGAGTTCCTTGATATCCACCGCCGGCACTTCGACACGGATGTCGATGCGATCCAGCAGCGGACCGGAAATTTTACTGTTGTAACGCCTGATTTCATTTTTTGTGCACGTACACTGATGCGTCGGATCGCCGTAATATCCGCAGGGACAGGGGTTCATGCTCGCAATCAACATAAAAGACGCCGGATAGGTCAATGTTGCATTGACCCGAGAAATCGTCACCTCGTGGTCTTCCATCGGCTGTCTGAGTACCTCCAGAGCCGTCTTCTGAAATTCGGGAAGCTCATCGAGGAACAGCACACCGAGATGCGCCAGCGACACCTCGCCTGGTTTTGGAAGCGATCCGCCGCCGACAATGGCAACGTTGGACAACGTGTGGTGCGGTGCTCTGAAAGGCCGGTGGGTCATGATATTATCTTTGAGCAGCCCCGCAATCGAATAAATTTTAGTGATTTCCAAGGCTTCATTTAGGGTCAGGGCAGGCAGAATAGACGGAAACGCCTTAGCCAGCATACTCTTCCCACTGCCCGGCGGGCCGCTCATCAGTACATTGTGGCCGCCTGCCGCCGCAATTTCGAGCGCGCGCTTCGCGTTGTCCTGTCCTTTAATCTCCGAAAAATCCACACGGTACGACGCCTGCCCTTTGTTAAGCAGTGCCTGTGAATCAATCTGATAAGGTACAATCGACTTTTTGCCTTTTAAATGTTCAATCACCTGTTTGAGATTGTCAGCTGGCAAAATATCCATACCGTCCACCACCGCTCCCTCGGTTTTATTGGCCTGAGGCAGGACGACTTTGTGAAAGCCTTCGCGTTTGGCGGCCAACACCATGGGCAGGACACCACGGACAGGACGCAGATCCCCATTCAGAGACAGTTCGCCAAAAAACAATGTGTCTGAAAAATTACCTTCAATTTGATTGGACGCCGTTAACAGCCCGATCGCAATCGGCAAATCGTAGGATGGCCCTTCCTTTTTGAGATCTGCTGGTGCCAAATTGACCGTTACTTTCTTATCCGGATAGGCGTATCCATTATTTTTAATCGCAGAAAAAACCCGATCTCTGGATTCCTTGACGCCCGCATCCGGCAAGCCGACGACAATAAAGCCCGGCAAACCGTAATTTAAATCCACTTCTACTGTGACGATTACACCTTCCACACCCAGCAAACCGCAGCTGAAAATTTTCGCTAACATGATCTTCTCCTTATTTGATGCTGCTCTTCTGCCGCTTCTGATGATAACGTTTTTTTTATTATACTCGCATTTTCCGAGCCTGCCAATAGAAAATCCGCAAAACTTCAACAGTTCACTCGAAATATATCTGCATCAATAAGATCAAGTGCCGCCTTCAATTCTGTCCAAAAGGGCACAAAAAAAGAGCTCCGATTGGAGCTCTATTTGATGGCGTAGATTATTCTTCGCTATCTGTTGTTTCTTCGGTTTCAGCATTGCCGAAATCAAGTTTACCCAACAGATCGCCGAAGGAATCACCCAGTGTGAAGTTTGCGTTATCTTCATACACAGTGGTGTTATGCTGTGGCTGGCGTTTACGCGGTTTGCGTCCGCCCTGACGGCCCTGGAAACCTTCGCCGCTCTTGCGGTGACGTTTCTGAGCACGTTCCGGCGCCTTCTGGGTGGCTTTAATACTCAAGCTGATCTTTTCTTTTTCGCGGTTGATGCCGATGATCTTCACCTTGACCACATCGCCAGGGTTCAGTTCAGATGCGACAGATTCAACACGGCGGTAAGAAATTTCAGAGATGTGAATTAAGCCTTCGACACCCGGAATAATTTCGGCAAACGCACCGAAATCCAGAACATTTGTGATTTTGACATCGACAATGTCCCCTTCTTTGTACTGTTCAACAAACGCGTCCCAAGGTTTCGGCTGGAGTGCCTTCACGCTTAATTTAATTTTCTTTTCTTCGTCATTCTTCTGGATGACCTTCGCTTCGATTTCCTGTCCTTTTTCGACCAGGTTTTTCGGTTCGTTAGCACGAGACCATGTTAAATCTGAGCGATGCACAAATCCGTCAATGCCATCCAAATCAATGAAGATCCCAAAATTGGTGATGGTCTTGACTTTACCGGTCACGACATCATCCTGCTGAATTTCGTTGAAACGTTCTTCTTTTCTTGCGCGCTGTTCCTTCTGGCGTTCTTTCATTTCCTTTTCGAGAATGACACGCTGTGAGAAAATAGCACGACGGCGTCTTGCATTGTAGTCAATGATTTTACCGCGGACGTCTTTGCCGACCAAAGTATTTAAATCTTTGATATAGCGGACGCTGTACTGAGAAGCCGGCATGAAAATATCTGTGAATCCGATATCGACAATCAGGCCGCTGCCGGATACACTTTTAATTTTACCGTCGAGGATGGTTTCATCCTTGTAAGCTTCTTCGAGCTGACGCTGAATTTTCTGATTGTCATATTTAATTTTAGACAGTCTGACCGCACCGTTATCATCGTTCATATTGGTGACAACCGCGTTGATCATATCGCCTTTTTTGACTTCTTCCTTCAGATCAATATCATCTTTCCATGAGTAATCACTTTTTTTGATGACACCATCTGCTTTATATTTAATGTTCAGGATGATTTCATCGTCAGTGACCTCAATGACTTCCCCTTCAACTGTTGAACCCCTGTGGATTGGCTTATCCTGCAGAGACTGGTCCAGCATTGCGGCAAAATCATTTTCATCAACTGTTTCTTCGACTGCCTGATCCTGAACTTGTGTGTTTTCCGTTTTGTTTTCTTCCATTCTTTCCGTTACCTCCTTAACGATCCAGTCCGGCGTGGACGCTCCCGCTGTAATTCCGATGACGTTGTATTTTTTCACCTCAGCGAGATTTAATTCTCCGGCTGTCTCTATGTGACATGTATTGCTGCAGTGCGCCTTGCAAACTTCAAAAAGCTTCCGCGTATTTGACGAGTGGTAGCCGCCCACAACAATCATATATTCCACACGTTTTGCCGTTTCAACTGCAGCTGATTGGCGTTCTGCGGTCGCCGAACAAATCGTGTTAAATATCATACATTCATCTGCTTTTTCCTGCAGAATCGATGTGATGGCATTGAATTTCTTTTCTATAGCGGTCGTCTGAGCCACGACACACATTTTCTCGTAATGTGGCAGGGCCTCTGCTTCCTCAGGCGTATTGATCACTATGGCGCGTTCATCGCACCAGCCGACTGCCCCCTGGACCTCCGGATGATCTGCATCGCCAACAATCACGATCTGGTAACCCTTGCGGTCGTAATCGTACACTTTGTGCTGCATAGCGCCGACAAATGGACAGGTCGCATTGACAATTTTTAAATGCTTCGCTTTTGCTTGATCGATGACTTCCTTACTCACACCGTGGGATCGAATAATGACTGTTCCCCTTGGAATATCATCAATTCGATCTACTTTGATGATACCCCGTTCTTCCAGGCGTTTCATTTCCTGGCGGTTGTGAGACAAATCGCCCAAACAGTAGATTGGCTGGTTCTCTTTCTGTTTCAGTGTATCCTCCGCGAGCTTCATCGCATTGGTAATGCCAAAACAGTAACCGGCCTTCTCCGCTACAATGATCTTCATATACTATCTCCATTATTTTATTTGATAAAATGCCTGTTGTCTATCTTTTTTTTTATTTTTCTTAATTTTTTTCAAGATTGACAATTCAATCGATCACAGGCTGTAGATCTGATCGAGAATTTTTTGGCCGAGGGCCTCATTTTCTTTTGCACTCAGTCGCTTCCCGTAATATTCTGTCAATTCAATGGGTTTGCCAAAGACCACCTTGATTTTTCCGCGAAATTTATAACTGCCTTGAATGTGCACCGGCACGATCGGCGAATGGGTCTTTAACGCAAAGAAAATGAAACCGTCCGCGGGTTTAACTTTTTCACCTGGCTTGACGCGTGTCCCTTCTGGGAAAATGCCCAATAGGTGATCATCATTTAATATCCCCATTGCTGTTCTGAGCGTCGTCATGGATACTTTGTGCCGTTCCACTGGGAAAACATGAACTTCTTTAAGAATCCAATTGACAAATTTATTGGAAAAAATTTCCGCCTTTGCCATAAAATTGACCGGCCTGACCGGTTTTTTGATCAGCGTATCGATCAACAGCGGGTCGTACCAATACATGTGGTTCGGACAAATCACCGCGCGGCTGTCCTTCGGCACATTTTCAACCCCTTCAACGGTGATATTAAGCCATAAAAAATTGACAATATTAAATAAAACGTGTGCGATTCGATAAATCATCTCACCCTCCGTTATTTCGCCGTACCGTCTTCAACGTGATCAATAACGCAAGCCACAACCTCCGGAATCGTCATGTGCGTCGTATCAATGCGCACTGCGTCATCGCAGCAGACCAACGGATCGACTGCTCTGTGGCTGTCGTTGTAGTCACGTCTTGCAATATCAGCTTCAATATCCGTGAGAGTTTTTCCATTGAGTCCGCCTTTTTCCTGAAGTTCCTCGTAGCGGCGTTTCGCTCTTTCAGAAACGGCCGCGTCCAAATAAAATTTATAATCCGCGTTCGGCAGCACCGTTGAACCAATATCCCGTCCGTCCATAATGACGTCTGTCCCTTCAGCAATTCTTTGCTGCTGCTGAACGAGAACCTTCCGCACTTCTGGGATCGGTGCAACCTCACTCGTATGTTCACTAACCTCCGGCGTACGGATCCCTTCGGTTACTTCTTCTCCGTCTAAAAATACACGCTGTCCTTTAAAGGTGATGACTGCGCTCGCTGCGTACTGCGCAATGGCTTTTTGATCAGCAAAATCAATTTTACGATCAATAACCCCTTTTGTGATCGCACGATACATCGCACCAGTATCCAGATAAGTAATATTTAAAGTTTTGGCTATCTGTTTCGCTATGGTACTTTTTCCTGCGCCTGCAGGTCCATCTATCGCAATTTGCACGTTATTCACTCCTTGTTCCCGCTACGAATCCTGTCGTCGCAGCAATTTGTATATTAAATCCGCCTGTCAGCGCGTCAACATCGATCATTTCCCCTGCAAAATACAAATGACGAATCTTTTTTGATGCCATGGTTTTGGGATTGATTTCTTTTACGCTCACACCGCCTGATGTGACAATCGCTGTGTTGATGTCTAGAAAATCACTGATCTGAAGTTTCTGCCGTTTGAGCGCATCGACCACCGCATGCCGTTCCGCTTTCGTTATTTGATTGGCGGTTTTAGTCTGATCGACACCGGCCAAATTCAGCATAATCGGCATCAGTTTCTTCGGAAGCAGCGATCCTAACGCGTGCACAACCTGCTTGCGCTCATTCGCTCTCAATTCCCGCTGAATCCGCTGATCCAGCTTTTGATCGGTCAGCGCCGGCTTCAAATCTAAAATAAGCTGGTAGGTTTCCGGTGCATCGTCCATATAAGCCGAATCGGTCAAAATCAACGGTCCAGAAACGCCGAAATGCGTCAAGAGCATCTCGCCCCGTTCCGTCCGAAGCTTTTTCCCTTTGTGCACCAGCGTCACGTCCACGTTTTTAAGCGCGAGCCCCTGAACCTGAGACGGCCAGGTTTCTTTGGTTTTCACTCCGACGAGCGACGGCCGGCACGGTGTCACCGTATGTCCAAGGGCTTTTGCAGCCTGAAGACCCCAGCCGTCCGATCCGGTCGAACGATAACTGAGTCCGCCAGTCGCTACAATGATTTTATCCGCTTCGAGCGTCGTGCCATCGTTAAGCTTAACGCCAAGCGCTTCATCATCCTGCGTTACAATCGACGCCACCGGTGTATTGAGCCGGACCTCAACGCCCGCTGAAATCAACGCCCGTCTAAACGCTTTAATGATATCACTCGATTTATCCGATTTTGGGAAAACCCGCTGCCCTCGTTCAACTTTCAGCTCGCAGCCGTTGTCCGTCACAAAATCCATTAGATTTTCCCGATCGAAGCGAGAAATCGACGAATACAAAAATCTCGGATGATGGATGACATTTTTTAGAAAAGTTTCCTGATCGCAGAAATTGGTCAGATTACATCGTCCCTTTCCGGTAATGTACAGCTTTTTCCCCAGCTTTTCATTTTTTTCGCAGAGGATTACCGTACTGCCTTCCGACGCAGCCGAGTACGCTGCCATCATGCCGGCGGGACCGCCACCGATTACTATGACATTTTCACTCATATATATCTCAATTATTTTCCTGTTTCACTTTTTTAAAATGATAAAAGCCGTTGGGGCTTTCCGGTGATTCTTTACTTCAAAACTATAGGCGTCATATCCGCGTCCCAAATTTTGAACCCACGCCTCAATTTTCTCTTTTTCCGCTTGTCCCGTCAAGTGGGAATATGCACAAATGGTTAGAATTCCACCGGCTCTCAAAAGCACCGCACTCTGTTCAAGGGCTGCAAGCGTGGTTTGGGGCTGTGTCGTTATACCAGGGTCGCCGTCCGGCCAATAACCCAAGTTAAAAGTCACTGCGCCAATCCTCGGGTTGCACACGATGTCGCGATGCTGGTCCATATGCTCGTGACCGTCGCAGAACCACGTAATCTGCTCCAAGACGCCCTGCTGCTCTGCTCGTTTTTTCGCTTCGTCGATCGCGCCCTGTTGGATGTCGAAGCCGTAGACGCATCCCCCGCTGCCGACACATTCAGCCAGAAAAACCGTATCTTCTCCCGTTCCGACTGTCGCATCGATGGCTGAATCCCCGGGCTTAAGCACATCCTGAATGCAAGCCTTAATAAAAAAAGTCTGTCGTCTGAATGTTTCAATCATTTAATGTTCCGCCTTCAGCTGTTCAATTTCATCTGATGTTAGATAACGCCATTGTCCAGGTTTCAGAGACGGATCGGTCAGACTGCCGATTGCCGTTCGTTCGAGGTGAATGACCGGATGACCAACCGCTGCGCACATTTTCCGGACCTGGCGTTTCTTTCCCTCCGAAATGCGTATTATGAGCACGGTCGACCCGCGGTTTTCTTTGGCGACTTCGACCTCAGCGCTTTGCGTCTGATAACGGCTGCCGTCGTCCATCGGAATCGAAACACCATTTCTAAGGCATTTTAAAGCCGATGCTTCCACTTTTCCCCTTACGGTGGATCGATAAGTTTTCGTAACGTGTTTGCTCGGATGCGTCAGCTTAAAAGTCAAGTCGCCGTCGTTAGTCAAAATTAAGAGCCCCGATGTTTCCTTGTCGAGTCTGCCCACAGAATAAAGGCGCGCGTGGGAATGGATCAAATCCAAAAGGGTTTGATCCGCATGGCGGTCTGAAGATGTGGAAACCACGCCTTTGGGTTTATTCAATAAAATGTAGACGTGCTGTTCCGGTGCAATGCGCTTGCCGTCCACCAAGACCTCATCTATTTCGCGCACCTGTGTGCCCGGAAAGGTTACCACCTCACCATTGATTTGAACGCGCCCTTCCGCGATCATCTGCTCGGCCTTCCGCCGCGACGCGACACCACAATGGGCCATATATTTTTGTAATCTCATCAATCTTCGTCCTCTGTCATCAAAACATTCTGCGCTTCCCTTTCCTGAAACGAATCAAAATCGGGCAGTTCTGACAATTCTCGAATATCCAGCGACTTTAAAAACGCTGGCGTCGTTTTGTAATAAAATGGTCGGCCCGGCGCCTCCTTGCGCCCGGCTTCCGCAATCAGCTCTCGGTCCAATAACACGTGAATCGAACTGGCCGATGCGACGCCGCGGATCGCTTCTATATCCACTCGAGTCACCGGCTGCTTGTACGCAATGATGGCAAGGGTCTCAAAAGCTGCACGCGACAGATTGTGACCCTTGTCAAGCTGCTTCCACTTCATCAGAACAGGATAGAGCGACGGTTTAGTCGACAGTTGCCAGACCCCCGCTGTGCAGACCAGACGCAATCCCCGGCGTACGGTTTGATATGAATCCGACAGCACTTCTAAATAGCGTCCGGTATCTTTCTCACTGAGCCCGACAGCGCCAGACAACTCTTTTACCGTCAGCCCATCGCCTGACGCAAAAAGCAGCGCCTCGAGCCATCCGAAGACCTCCAGCTCAAAGCCTTCTGCCTCTGTCTGATTATTGCGTTTGATCATCGTGACCCTTTTTCTCCTTAAGTTGAATTTCACTAAAATTTTGCTGCTGCGTCATGTCGAGCATGCCTTTCTTGTAAAGCTCCAATACTGCAAAAAAAGAAGTCGTCACTTCACTGGCCTCGTGATATTGAATCACATTTCTAAAAGTGATCTCCGCACATTCATTTAAAGAACGGGTGATGACGGCTTCTTGATGTTCGACAGTATAGCGATCCGGCTCCGGCCTGAGAATGTTCCGATAGGTGTGCTCTTCTTGGTAGCGCCGGATTAAACGGTCAAAGGTCTGACCGAGATTTTCAGGCTTGATTTTCAGCTCCGGATCCCATTTTTTTTGTGATAATTCCGGCAAATAAAGCGGATCACGATAAACGGACCCGCTTTTTTGTTCAAATCTTTTTTCAATGGCCAAACTGGCTGCCTTGATCTGCTTGTAGTCGGCCAGCTGACGGATCAAGAGCGCCTCGTCATCCACTTCGTCTTCGTGGTTTTCATTTGCAGACGGCAGCAGTTTATTTGATTTGATCTTGATCAGCCGCGACGCCATCACGATAAATTCGCTGGCAACCGCCATCCGGTCCTGCTCCCACTTCTCAATGGTTTCCAAATATTGATCGATGATCTCGGTAATCGAAACATCGTAAATATCAACCTGATGTTTCTGAATGAGACGCAAAAGCAGATCCAACGGCCCTTCAAAATCGCCTACATCGTACTGAATCGATTTATTCTCGATCATAACGCAACCAATTTTGCAAGGGGCGAAAGGACTAAATTGTAAAGCCGAATGATCCCACTGGAAAGCGGTGTAATGATCCATCCAAAAACACCGGCAAACATCAAAATCAATAGGATAATAAATCCATACCGCGCCATGGCCTCCATGCGCACCTTGCCGCGGTACGGGAGAAACTCGTACAAAATATGATACCCGTCCAGTGGCGGAATTGGTATCAAATTGAAAACCGCGAAGACGACATTGTATTCATAAATAGACTGGAGCACGATCGACAGTACAAGATTATTAAGCGGCAGGCAGATCAAATAAACTGCGTAGCCAATGAACCCGAGCAGAAGATTGGTCAGGCAGCCAGACAGTGCAACGCGGATCATTCCCTTCTTTCGATCCGAAAAATTATTCGGATTAATCGGCACCGGCTTAGCCCAGCCGAAATGCAGAAAAATCATGGCCAAAAAACCGATCCAATCAATATGACGAAACGGATTGAGTGAAAGCCTTCCGGAAAGTCTTGGCGTATCATCGCCCATTGCCTCCGCCGCATAACCGTGAGCCGCTTCATGAAAGGTAATGGCAATGAGGATACCTGGCAAACTCAGCAGCAGCGACAGAAAGTAATTAGATGAATACATCATCGCAAACCAAGTCGATTATTTCAACCAATCCGGTACGCGGTCGTGGCTGAGAAGATCTTCGTAACTTTCCCGTTCAACCATCACAGCCGAACGATCCCCCGACAGCAGCACGACAGCCGGAATCGGATAGCGGTTATAGCGGCTGGCCATTGAGTAATTGTAAGCGCCTGTATTTTTAACCATCAAAATATCGCCAACCTGAGGCTGGTTGAGCATTGCCGAATCGATCAGTGTATCTGTTTCACAGGCGCGGCCGCTGACACGGTAAGGTTCCATTTTTTCAGACTCCTTGCCATTGCAGACGACAGCTTCGTATTCCGCACCGTAAAGCGCCGGACGAGGATTGTCATTCATACCGCCGTCAACGCTGACGTATTTGCGCACGCCAGGGATTTCCTTAACAGTTCCAATGGTGTACAAAGTTGCGCCAGCTTCACAGACCAAAAAACGGCCCGGTTCAACGATAAGTTTCGGCATCGGCACATCGCGATCAGCGCAGATTGTGCGCACGTGTGCAACCAGCTTAGGAATGTATTTCAGTGTTTCGAAGTATTCATCACCTTCGAGATACGGAATACCAAAGCCGCCGCCTAAATTGATGGCACGCAGATCGACACCGTCATTTCGAATATCCTGATATAGACTAATCATCTTGTCTGCTGCTGCAATAAACGGCACTTCATCGACAATTTGAGAGCCGATATGGCAGTGAATGCCGACAACAGAAATGTGCGGCTGTGCGTTAGCACTCACAATAATATCTTTCGCCAAGCTGTAGGGCAGGCCAAATTTTGTATCCTGGGTGCCAGTTTGAATCAATTCGTGGGTATGGGCTTCAACGCCTGGAGAGACGCGGAACATAATATTGACGTCCTGGTCTAATTCGTCCGTCACCTGGATCAGTTTTTTGAGTTCGTCTTCACTATCGACAACAATAAGCCCGACACCATTTTCCAAAGCGTATTTCAGTTCACTGGCCTTTTTGTTGCTACCGTGATAGCAGATACGGTCCATCGGAAAACCAGCTGCCTGCGCAGTCATGATTTCTCCCTTTGAAACAGCATCCAGTGCAATACCTTCCGAATCGACGATTTTACACATAGCAATATTGGTAAAGGCCTTTCCCGCAAAATTGATTTCGTAATCCGCACCTGCTTCTTCAAATGCTTTTTTGACAGATTCAATGCGGTCGCGAATAATATCTTCGCTCATGACGTAAAGGGGGGTGCCGTACTGTTCTGCTAAGGCAACTGTATCGTGTCCTGAAAATTGAATATTCTTCATTTGAATTTCCTGTTAATCCTTCCTAAACTTATTTTGTAATAGTTTAAATACAAAGGGTGATTCCCTGCAGTGTATGCAAAAAATCACCCTTGACTTTATTCGTTCATATTATGATGTGAGAAATAGTAGCCCAATGCGCTGACCGTCTTGGCGTCAATGAACTCGTGATGATCGTACATTTTTTTGACGGTTTCAATGGGAAGTCTGACCACATGAATAAATTCGTCGTCATCTGCCTTGAGGCAATGGGCCTCAAATTGATTCGCAATAAAAAGGAAAGTCCTCTCGTCACAGCATCCTGGTGTTGGATAAACGAATCCGCAGGGTTCTAAACTTAACGGCTTGAGTCCAACTTCCTCCTGTAACTCGCGCACTGCTGTCTCTTTCGGATCTTCACCGACTTCGACAAGACCTGCCGGAATTTCCAACAAATCTGTTCCCACCGCGTCACGATATTGCTGCACAAAAACCATCATCGCGTGATCAATTGGAAGAATACCAACCCCGTTTTTGTGTTCGACAATCTCTCGCTTGGTCTGCACGCCATTAGGAAGTTCGACTGAATCAACCCGTAAATTTAATATTCTGCCTTCATAAATGCGATTCGAATCTAAAACCTTATTGGCCAATCCTTACTCCTTAATCAACTTATTGAGTTCTTCAATAAACGCACCTGCATCTTTAAAGCGCCGGTAGACAGATGCAAATCGAACATAGGCCACTTCATCGACCGGCTTCAGAGCTTCCATCACCCGTTCGCCGATATATACAGAAGAAATTTCTTTGTATTCAAGCTGATAAAGCTGTTTTTCGATTTGATCGACCATCGCTTCAATCTGTTCGACTGAAATCGGCCGCTTTTCACAGGCTTTTAAGATGCCGCTGTAAATTTTATTCCGGTCATAAGATTCCCGCTGTCCATTCCGTTTAACCACCATTAGCGGAATTTTTTCAATTCGCTCGTAAGTTGTGAAGCGCTTCTTGCATTTTTCGCATTCGCGGCGTCTTCGGATCATGGTTTGATCGTTAACCGGCCTGGAATCAACGACTTTGCTGCCATTATGATTACAAAACGGACATTTCATCTTAAAATTAGTCTTCTTTATTTAAAAATGTTGGAATGGTAAACAAATCGTTTGAATCTGTTTTGGGTTTCGCAGAGCTTGTTGGCTGAACCGGTGCTTCTTTCGGCACTCTGCTTCTCGCCGGACGCGCAGACATCTTTTCTTTCATATCCTTGACGTCTTCACTCTCTTCAGCAGGTAGGAAGCCTGTCGCAATCACCGTAATCTGAATTTCATCGCCCATGTTTTCGTCAATGGTCGCCCCGAAAATGACATTGGCATCTTCGTCGCAGGCTTCACGTGCGATGGTTGCAGCCTTATCGACTTCAAACAGGGACAAATCGTCTCCAGCTGTAATGTTCAGCAGGACACCCGTCGCTCCGGTGATTTCCGTTTCGAGGAGCGGGCTTAAAATAGCTTCTTTTGCCGCTTCTTCTGCACGGTTTTCGCCAGTTGCACGGCCAACCCCCATATGTGCAAGGCCTGCATCCTGCATGATGGTCTTAACATCAGCAAAGTCCAAGCTGACCAGACCCGGCATAGAAATTAAGTCTGAGATACTCTTGACCCCTTGAAGCAAAACGTCATCGGCGAGTTTAAAGGCTTCCCGCAGCGATGTCGATTTATCAGCCATGCGAAGCAAGCGGTCATTTGGGATCGTCACCAACGCATCGACATTTTCCTGGAGGAAATCACAGGCGATTTGTGCATTGCGCATTCGGACACGTCCTTCAAAAGAGAACGGCTTCGTCACAACCCCAATGGTCAAAATACCCATTTCCTGCGCAATTTTTGCGATAATTGGTGCTGCACCGGAGCCTGTTCCGCCGCCCATACCAGCTGTGACAAACAAAAGGTCTGTCCCCTGGATGACTTCAGAAATTGCATCACGGCTTTCTTCAGCGGATCGCTGACCCATTTCCGGGTTGCCGCCGGCGCCAAGACCGCCAGTTGTCTTTTCGCCAATCTGCAATCTTTTTTCTGCCAAAGTCAGAGCCAAAGCCTGATTATCTGTATTAATCGACACAAAGTCGACACCCTTCAAGCCCGATTCAATCATTCTGTTAACAGCGTTATTGCCACCGCCACCGACACCGACTACACGAATCTGCGCAAAATTATCGTTGTAGTTGTCCAGTTCTATCACTTTTCTTCCTCCTGGTTCTCACATAGACTACTCTATATCAAGTATATGTTTTTATTCATAAATAATAAAGGGAAGATGATGTCATCTTCTCATAGTATTCTCACAATACTTTATAATATGATACCCTTTATTCCACAACTTTGCAATAAAAATTCTTTGTTTTCAATTATTTTAAGTTCGTCGTTTTGCTGATTATAACCTATATTATTAGTCAAGACCGATTTTTTAATATAGCTTGATGGTCAATTTGCAGGTCCACTTCGACGTTGGATCGATTTTCTATTAAAAATGTCTCAATGTACTTTTCGTTTTTCTTAAAATTATCGATTCCACTCACTTCAAAAACCGAATTGTTTTTCGTGATAATGCGATAAGTATTGTACTTCGTCCAATGAATTTCCGAAATCCGGTCGAGCAGTCCCTTGTCTTGAAGGTCTGATAAGATATCCAAAGCGTCGATAAGTTTTTCCCTGCTGCTTGAGGACAGCCGACCTCCCTTTTGAAGCATGTCCACTCCTTTTATACCAGAGATAATCGGTAAATTGACGTTAGTCAAGTAATCTGCTCGATTGACAACACGGGCCTTCTGATCGATGTAGATCACCCTGTTGCCGGCCATCACCGCGCCAAGGGCTTCAACTTGGCCAACCTTGATGATCAGTGTATCTGGCCATTTTTTATAAACACTGATCTGGTCCGTCTGCAGAGTCTTTTTCGCCTGATTGGACAAGCTGTTCATATCGACTGTCAGGATATTCTGCCCGATTAATGATCCGGTCACCTGATCTAAAAGATGAGTATCGGCTGAAGGATTACCCGTAACTTCAATTTGCTTGACTTTCAGTCTGGCATCGGTGAGCACGCGCGAAAGATAGAAGCCGCCGACGCAGAGGATTGCAGCCACAATCAAAATGGCTGCGATGCGCCGTGCCAAGCGTCTGCGTTTTCGTCTCTTGAGTGTTTTGGATATTTTTAAATTCTTTTTTTCATCCTTCACGCATTTTTCCTCTTCATTATATAATTTATTGATGGATTAAAGCTACAGCTTGATCGACGATTCTTTCGTCTGCATCAATTTTTGCATATGCCTTCGCATTTTCCGACATGGATTCAAGATAAGCCGGATCCGCTAACAGCGTTGACAATTTCGTTAGAAGCAGCGTGCCGTTTAAGTCGTCTTCATCGATCACTTCAGCCGCGCCGGCGTTTTTCATTGCCATTGCGTTAAACCGCTGATGATCGCCCGCCGCATAGGGATACGGAATGAGGATTGACGGTGTGCCGGATGCTGCCATTTCAGAAATCGATGACGCACCTGAACGGCCGATAATGATATCCGCAGCGCCCATAAGCATTTCCATTTCATTTGAATAAGCAATCGCGTGGCAATGCGTTGGGCCAAAATATTCTTTGTCGTACGAAATTCCCACTTCATCCAGCGCAGCGCAAACCTTATCGATCTGTTTCGGTCCAGTGATTTGATAAATTTGAATGTCTTCGCGGGCGCCCCACTCTTTCATGACCGTCTGCATCGCACGATTGATAGCCGCAGCGCCTTGGCTGCCGCCCATTGCCAAAATCATCTTTTCATCTTGTCCAAGCTTCATTTTCTGCCGCATGGCTGCGCGATCAACATGTTTAAAGGCGTCGCGGACCGGATTGCCGCAGAGCACTGTTTTATTTGCCGGAAAATATTGTGCTGCTTCATTAAAAGTCAAGCAGACTGCATCAGCCTTTTTCGCCGCCCAACGGTTAGATTTTCCGGGGAAAGCATTCTGCTCATGAATCAGCGTAGGAATTCCCTTTTTCGCCGCTTCTCTCAAAATAATCCCCGACGTGAACCCGCCCGTTCCGATCACAAGCGCTGGTTTATAGCGTCTCAGAAGCTTTCTGGAATCGCTGGCGCTTTTAAGCAGATTTTTCGCTGCGATCACCTTCTTGACAAAGCCGCGTTGAAAACCCGAAGCGTTGATAAATTCCATCGGGTAACCGTAGCGCGGCACAATATTTTTTTCCATGCCGACGTGTGAACCGATGAATACGATCTCGACGTCCGCCATGCGCTTTTTGAGACAGGCCGCAATGGCTAAACCAGGATAAATATGTCCGCCGGTTCCGCCTGCTGCAATAAAAACTGTTGTCATGCTTTTTTCCCCTCCGTTTTTTGATGCTGAATCCTTTTGGGCGGATTGACCTTTCTGCCCGGTTTTCTTGACATATTGACAATCAAACTCATCATAAAGAAGAGGATGATCATCGACGTGCCGCCAGCGCTGATAAAGGGCAGCGCCATCCCGGTAACTGGCATGATATTCGTCGCAACTGCCACATTGACAATAACCTGAAAACCCAGCAGTGCCATGACCGAGCAGCCATAAACGTATCCGAACTTTGTTTTCGCGTGCTTTGCGATTTTTATGCCTCTATAAATAATAAAGCCGTACAAAATCAGAAGTAAAACACAGCCGACAAGCCCGCATTCTTCTCCGATATTAGCGAAAATAAAATCGTTCTGAAGTTCAGGCAAAAACAGCATTTTCTGTTTGCCGTTGCCGAGACCTCTGCCGAAGATACCACCGGAACCAATAGCGAGAATGGACTGTCTGATCTGGTAGTCCGCGCCGCCTTTCCCCATAAAAACGCGAATGCGATCGAGACGAAAGGGCTGTAAAATTAAAGCCAGGCCGACTGCTGCAATGATCAACAGAATGTACGGGACAAAATACCTGAACTTAATCCCGGAAAAGAAATAAACGCACAGCATCCCAAACCCAATGGCCATTGCTGCAGATAGGGACGGCTCCACAGCTGCAAGGCCACAGAGTGCGACCATTGGAAGAATACAATACCCTGTGAATTTCCAAAAACTAGTGTAAACTTCCTTTTTTTGGGAAACAATGCTGCTGGCATAAATAATCCCTGTTAATTTAGCAAGCTCTGAAGGCTGAAACGTGAGTGGTCCAATGGCCAGCCACCGCTTCGCACCGTTAACCTCTGAACCTACAACCAGGACCAGTCCCAACAGCAATGCGGTGACAATAATCGCATACTTCGCCACACGGACGTTATCGAATTTACGGTAATCGAATCGACTGCTGAGCCACAGTGTCCCCAGCCCGAGCACCACATAAACCGCCTGTTTGATGAACTGGGTATAGCCACTTCCTGTTTTGCTCCTTACAGACGACGTGTACATACTGGCTGAGAAAACCATCAGCAAACCAAAGATCGTCAGAATGAGCAGCGCCAATGTAAAAGCGCGGTCGGGCTGACTCCAATACCGGCGTCCAGAACAGCGGCGCATCCTTCTCTGTTTTTGACTGGCCATTATGCTTTTACAAGCTGCTTGAATAAGTTACCGCGGTCTTCGTAATTGGCGAACATATCCCAACTGGCACAGGCCGGCGAAAGCAGCACGACATCTCCGGAAACCGCCTTTTCCTTTGCGGTTTTCACCGCTTCCGGATAATCCTTGACGAAAATGTAGTCTTTGTAGCCGCACTGATCTGCTGTCGATGCAATGTTTTTTGCTGTGTCGCCAAGCAAAATCATCAACTTCACCTTATCTTTGATGAACCCCATCAATTTGGAGTAGTCTTCTTTTTTGTCGTATCCGCCCGCGATAAGAATCGTCGGTTTTTCCATCACCTTGAGGGCCGTAATCGTCGCGTCGGTATTCGTTCCCTTGGAGTCGTTGATGTAATCCACGCCATCAATTGTCGCAACAAATTCCTGACGGTGTTCAACGCCCTTGAAATCTTTTAATCCCTTGCGGATATTCTCGAGAGAAACACCAGAAAAATAAGTGAGTCCAATTGCCGCCATCGCGTTCATCACATTGTGCGGTCCTTTGATCGTAATGTCTGAAATAGAAGTGACCAGTACATCTTTTTCTGGGTCGTCCGTTTCCGCGATGTATACCTTGCCTTCTTTTTGGTAAATCCCCGGCACGACGCGTTTTTTCATGCTAAAGCTGATTTTTCTGGATTTTGCGTCCGCTGTATATTTCACGACATTGTCGTCGTCGGCATTAATGACGAGAAGATCTTCCGGCGTTTGATTCTTAAAAATCTTCGCTTTCGCTTTGTAATAATTGTCGAGGGTTCCGTGACGATCGAGATGGTCCGGCGAGAGGTTCAAAATCGCAGCTGCCTTCGGTCTGAAAGATGCCGTGGTTTCCAGCTGGAAACTTGATAACTCCGCGACATAAAGGTCTGCAGCAGTTGACGTATTGACGTAATGTGTCACAGCGTTGCCGATATTGCCGACCACATAAACATTGGGATAACGATCGTCCAGCTTAAAAATTTCCCCGGTCAGCGAAGTCGTCGTGGTCTTCCCATTTGTTCCAGTGATGCCAACGAATGGGGTTTGGGTCATGCGGTACGCCGCTTCAACTTCACTGATCACTGGAATATTTTTCTTGTAAGCTTCTTGAATGACGGGAATCGTCAACGGCACACCCGGACTTGGAATCACAGCCGAAACGCCATTGACGACGCTTTTTGGAATCTGGCTGCCAAAAAAACAAGACAGATGGGTTTTCGGCAAGGCCTCAAAAGCTTCCGCAATCGCAGGCGAAGCCTTGGCAATCACATTAAAATCTTTTGTATCCGTCAGAATAACTGATTGTTTATTAAATAAAAGCGCCTGTGTCACCGCAATGCCGCTGCGTTCCGCTCCAATGACTAAATAAGTTTTCATATTGATTTCCCTCCCAATTTTGATTTTAGAAAATGGCCAGCATAGCAACGCTGACGCAAATGACTGTCACAATCCAGAACACCGTCACAACGCGGGGTTCGCTCCATCCTGACAGTTCAAAATGATGATGGATCGGCGTCATTTTGAAGATCCGTTTACCGTGCGTTGCCTTAAAATACGTGACCTGCATGATCACTGAAAGGGCTTCAAGGAAATAAATGAAGCCTGCAATCAGAATAAAGATCTGAAGTCTTAAAGTAATGGCCGTCACGGCAACCGCCGCACCCAACGCGAGGGAGCCGGTATCTCCCATAAAAATATCTGCTGGATTGGAATTCCAGCGTAAAAATCCAAAACAGCCGCCTACGACTGCTCCGGCAAAGGCTGCAATTTCTGGATCCTTCACTGTAATGGCCGCCGTCATGAAGAAAATCATGACGAAAGCCGTCACACCGGCGCAAAGTCCGTCAAGTCCGTCCGTCAAATTTACTGCATTAGTCACCGCTACGATGACAAATACTGTAAAGGGATAAAATCCCCACCCCAAATCGATGAGTTTGTGGCTGAAAGGAATCACCAGCTGCGTGCCGATATCAGGATTTGTCCCGGCGTAAATCGCAATGACAACCGCCGCGGCAATCTGGAGCACCAGCTTCTGCCAAGCGCGCAACCCTAAATTATGATGGGCTGTTACCTTAATAAAATCGTCGATAAACCCGATTGCACCAAAGGCGATCATACCGATCAGCGGGAACAGCAGATCCTTCCCAACAATAAACGTAAAGACGATCATTGCGATTAAAATGCCGCCTTGAATCACTATGCCGCCCATTGTCGGCGTGCCCGATTTTTTTTGATGGCTTTTCGGACCTTCTTCGCGGATCGCCTGGCCAAAGTTGAGCTTATGCAGAACCGGCAGAAATAATTTTGTGCCGATCCAGACCAGTACAAAACTGATAATCAATGAAACAAACGCAGCGTGTATGCTTTCCATAATTTAAATTTACTCCTTATCCTTTAGTCTAGCGGGTTTTAATGCGATTTTAACTGATCGGCGACGCTGCCGATATGCATACTGTGAGAAGCTTTCAGCAAAACAGTGTCTCCCGGTTTAGATACAGCCTTTAAAATTTCGGCTGCCGCCTCGACGTTCTCCGCTCGGTAAACCTCAGCACCGTTATTTTCTGCGCCCTGTGCCGTATGTTCTGAAAGGGGGCCGACAGCAATAACAACAGCTGCTTTTGTCGCCGCATACGCACCTGTTTCCCGGTGTTTCGCCTCGCTGTCCTTTCCAATTTCGAGCATATCGCCTAAAACGGCGATAACGCGGCTATCTGCCTGAGCTGAGATGGTATTCAGCGCCGCTTTGACCGATTCCGGATTAGCATTGTACGAATCGTCGATCACGTGAAGCCCCGCGATCTCTTCCCGCTTCATCCGATTGCCACTCGGCTCAAAAGCGTCAAGCCCCGCCTGAATCTCCTCTGGCGTATAACCGCAGATCAATCCAACGCCGATCGCCATCAAACAATTATAAATATTATGTTCGCCCGGATATCTAAAATGGTACAGACTATTGCCAACGGTAAAAGTTGATCCGGCTGCGTCCTGTTCGATGTTTTCTGCGAGGAAATCTACATCTGCCTGGTGAATCCCGACACGCATCACGCGGTAGGGATCAGGCACGACCTTGCGCAGATAAGGATCATCACCGTTCACCAATGCAATATCGTCCGGTCCCATGGTCTCAAAAATCTCTTTTTTTGCTTTGAGGGTATTGTCTTTCGACCCGAGATTTTCAAGATGCGCCGAACCAATATTGGTGATGACGCCGATGTGTGGCTTTACTTCAAAAATCGAACGGTGAATTTCCTTTAAATGGTTCATCCCCATTTCGACAACAGCGGCTTCGTGTTCAGGTGTCAGTTGGAAAAGCGTCAGCGGCACACCGATCTCGTTGTTGAAATTTCCCTGCGTCTTCATCACATTTTTCTTCACGCCAAGTACGGAGGCAATCAAATCCTTCGTCGTCGTTTTGCCGGCAGAGCCGGTCACGGCGACAACTGGAATGTCATACCGCGCGCGGTTGGCCGCCGCTAATTGTCTGAGCGCTTCCATTGTTGAGGGCACGACAATCTTGACAGCATCCACCGCACTGTACTGATTCTGATGATCCACATCACACAAATACGTCGACGCACCGCCTGCACAAGCTGCTTCAATGAAACGGTGGCCGTCGTTATTTTCTCCGATAATTGGCACATAAAGATCGCCGGGTTTCACAATTCGGCTGTCGATCACCACACCGTTAACCAGCTGTGTTCCGCTGCCTTTTGTTATTTCCCCGCCTACAATCTGCGCTGTTTCTTCTGCCGTCCATGGTCTAAATCCCATTATACGCTCCTTCTTTCCTCATGTTTATTTCTGTTTAAAAGTTACTGTGACTGTCGAATGGCGTTTGAGCTTTGTTCCCGCTTTCGGGTTTTGACTCGTCGCAAAACCTGAGCCTTTGACTTTAATTTTCAACCCCAGTCCTGTCAGCATTTCATTCGCTTCCTGAATGTTCATGCCGGTTAGATCGGGGACACTCACCTTCGCGTTGGTATCGTCCGCGCTCTTGCCCGTAACTAAAACCATTGTTTGACTGTTCTTGTACGTCGATTTGGCTTTCAAGCTCTGAGCTGTAACAACACTTCCGCCCGCACTGTCATCAACTTTATAACGAATCCCCTTTTCCTTGAGAATTTGTTTTGCAAAATCCAATTCCTGTCCTGTCACATCCGGAACCGTTACTGTGTTTTTCGTCATCTTCGTCGATGATTTACTGCTCGGGTTCATATAATCTGACGTCTGCTGCAGGATTTTGATCGCTGCCGGCGCTGCAGACTGCGCGCCGGAGGCGCCGTTCTGTGCTTCATCGATGACCACTAACACTGCGTATTTTGGATCTTTTACCGGTGTAAAGCCAAAAAATGACGTGACGTGTTTTGTGTGGGAGTATTCACCGTTTTCAACTTTTTGCGCCGTTCCCGTCTTGCCGCCGATGCTGTAATCCCCCGCCAATGCCGCAAGCTCCGGATTATTTGTCACAACTTTTTCCATAATCTGCCGCATTTCTTTTGACGTCGCCTTGGAAATAATCTGTTTTGACGCGCTTGTCGACGCGTTGGAACTGATGTTTTTATTTTTAGATGAGATCACCGTCGGGCGCATATAATATCCATTGTTGATGACGCTGTTCAACGCACTGAGCAATTGAATCGGTGTGGTCATCAATCCTTGTCCAAAAGATAAGTTAGAATAATCAAGCAAATTAATGGCATTGCCCGATTTAAACACGCGGGTCATCACCCCAGCTTCTTCACCCGGCAATTCGATCCCTGTCGTTTTTCCGAATCCGTAGTCGTAAGCGTAGCGGTAAAACAAAGTTGGATCCAGTTTTTGAATGATCTGCACTAATCCTGGATTGCACGAATTCGATACGGCTTCTGCTGCAGTCTGCACGCCGTGCGTCGCCGTACAATTGACCGTTACACCGTCGATATTAATCGACCCGTTGCACACCACTTTATCTGACGGCGAGATCGCGCCTTCTTCAAAAGCAGACGAGGCCGTGATCGGCTTAAAAGTCGAGCCCGGTTCATAGGTGAAACTAACAGCCGGATTGCTCCACATTAAATTCAGCTTATCCGCATTCGACTTGCCTTCAAGCTGCTTACTGTAGTGTTTCGCGTAGGCCTTATTCAAGCTGTAAGGGTCGTTTAAATTGTAATCCGGCTTAGTTGCCATCGCAAGGATTTCACCTGTGTCAACATCCATAACGATGGCGGTGCCGCGCTTGGCCTTCCATTCCTTGATCGATTCATTCAGGGCTTTTTCGGCCATGATCTGAATGTTACTGTCAATGGTCAGAACCAGATCTTTTCCCTTTTTGGGCTGCTTTACGACCTTTGTCAATGACGGCAACGTATTGCCTGACGCGTCTTTTTGAAGATAGGCCAACCCATTCTGACCCGAAAGCCAACTATTATAAGTGCTTTCGACCCCATTGACCCCTTGATAGTTTTGATTGGTGAACCCCAGAATATAAGAAGCAAAATTTCCGTTGGTGTAATAACGGCGGCTGTCGTCGATGAGTTCAACCCCATTCGTCGACTGAACCTCACCGTTTTTCTTTACAGTCATATCCTTAAGAATTTTGTTTGCCAACGAATTATCCACTTGGCTTTTAATGAGTATCGCTGAATTTTCTTTCTCTGTCAGATAGCCAAGGGCTGTTTTATAAGACAGGTTGTCAAAAATCGCCGCCAACGATCTCGCCGTGCCTTTCGCATCATCAATTTTGTTTGGATAAGCGTAAAGTGTGCCGTCGCGATACTTCAAACCTTTAGGCTCGAGGGCATGCGCGCGCCTGCCCTGGCTCTCCGAGACACTGTTTTTCACAATGACATAATCATTTTCAAGCTGCTCAGCCTTTTTTCTCAAGCTTTGCGGCTTAATGTTTAACTGCTTGGAAAGTTCATCCACCAGCTTATCCTCATCCGTGATTTCCGCGGGAATGATATAAACTGCCTTCGCCGACGAATTTTGAGCCAAAATATTCATGTTGCGGTCATAGATGTTGCCGCGGGAAGCCTGTACCTGAACTTGATCAACGACTTGGTCGACCTGTCTGGCATATTGATCTGACGAGTCAATCACCTGCAGATAAACCAGTTTTCCCACAATGATCACCGCGAGAATGAAAAATACAACCAAAATAAAAGCGACACGTCTATTTTGAAGACGCCGGCGCCTCGCAGATGAAGTCATTGGTTTTTGGAAACTTTTTTTTGATTTGTGTGTGTTTTTTTTATTTCTTGAGGATTCCATATTTTGAAAGATTTGCCTTAAACCAGTCGATTAAATAATCGAAATTTGTTTTCTGTTTTTGCTGATGTTTGGGGACCATGTACACATACTGATCTGCACTCGGTTCGCGCATGCCGTAACTGCGCGCTTTTTTCTCAATTTTCGCGAGATTGTGCGAACTGACAATTTTCCCCTCTTTTGAATCATTGAGGGATTTCTGGGTATTGACCTGACTTTGAAGATTACTGATCTGTCGATCGAGTCTCAGAATAGCCGCCTGCTGGACCAGCGCCCCAAAGGCAATGGCAAAAAAAACAATAATGATCAGAACGTCTGGCCTGAGCCTTTTCCTTGAACGCTGCCTTTTTTTTGATCGCCTGCGCCGTTTCGACGCATCTGCTGATTTTGTCTGTTGTTTTTCTTTCTGAGATGATGTTCCTCGACTTTTTGATCGAGACGTTTTCGAATGACTTTGATTCGCGTTTGGCATATTTATCCTTCGGTTTCTTCACATTTCAAGCGTTCCGCAACCCTGAGCTTGGCACTTCTTGCCCGTCTGTTATCCTGCAGTTCTTCTTTTGAAGGGGCGATGGGCTTGCGCGTTATTTTTTTTATCGTCGGTTTTCTGCCGCAGACGCACACTGGAAATTCCGGTGGACAAATACAAGGGTCGGCTTGTTCATTAAACAACTGCTTGATCTGACGGTCTTCCAGCGAGTGAAAGGTGATGACACAGATTCGCCCACCCGGCTTCGTTCGCGCGATCGCATTTTTGACAGCCTGTGTCAAAATTCGCAGCTCCCCGTTGACTTCGATGCGCAGCGCCTGAAAGGTTTTCTTGGCCGGATGTCCTTTCCGTCTAAACTTTTCAGGATAAGCCTCACGAATCACATCGGCTAAATCCAACGTCCGTGTAAACGGCTGCCTCTGCCGCCGGCTGACAATCGCCCGTGCAATTCGGCCAGCGAATTTATCTTCTCCGTATTCTAAGATCACTTGTTTCAACGCCTGCTCTGAATAGGTGTTGACCACATCTGCAGCTCTCAGCTCCTGCTGCCGATCCATCCGCATGTCGAGGAGGCCATCGTGATGATAGGAAAAGCCGCGTTCGGGCTGATCAAATTGAAAAGATGAAACGCCGAGGTCAAAGACAACACCATCCACAGCTGAAATTTGAAGCGCATCGAGAATATCGGGAAGATGGGAAAAATTATCTCGAACAAAATCCTTCCGGCACGGATAATCCGAAAGGCGCGCCCCGGCTCTGGCGATAGCGTAATCGTCTTGATCGATGCCGATCAGACGGCCCTGATCAGACAAACGCTTGACGATCTGCTCAGAGTGCCCGCCGCCGCCTAAAGTACAGTCGACGTAACAGCCATCAGGCTTAACATTTAAGGCGTCGATGGTTTCGTTGAGCAATACGCTGATATGTTTGTCATTTGATTTCATCTTGAGCTCCAATTTGAAATGATTAAAATATTATACCATAGATTTATGGCTACCTTATTTTAATGCAAAAATAAAAAGCCGTAAAGTTTAGAATTACGGCTTTTAAGATTTATTCTCGCATTATATATGATTGATCATACTGGCCAAATAACCGGCGCCAAAACCATTGTCGATATTCACAACACTCACACCGCTTGCACAGGAATTAAGCATCGACAAGAGCGCCGATAATCCACCGAACGAGGCGCCGTATCCGACTGACGTCGGAACGGCGATCACCGGACAATCTGCCAGCCCGCCGACGACACTGGCGAGGGCCCCCTCCATGCCAGCTGCGGCCACAATGACCCGCGCGTTCATAATGCTGTCAAGATGATCGAGGAGGCGATGCAGGCCGGAAACACCAACGTCGTAGAGCCGGTCCACCGTATTGCCAAGCATTTCGGCAGTTAATGCCGCCTCTTCGGAAACCGGCAGATCGCTGGTGCCGCCGGTAACGACCAATATACGCCCCTTACCGGATTTTTCTGGCATCTCACCAATCTGGCCAAATCGAGCCAATTTGTGATAAATCATCGGGACTTTGTCTCCGATGTGCACGGCTTTTTCCGGGCTGACCCTCGTAATCATGATATGTTTCTGATGATGTGCTGTCATTTCTTTGACGATCCCGATAATTTGGTCGGCTGTCTTGCCCGCGCCATAAATCACCTCTGGGATCCCCTGCCTTAGGCCCCGGTGCGTGTCAATTTTCGCGTAACCAATATCTTGATACGGTGCTTCCTTTAAATCCAGAATCGCCTGATCAATCGATACTTCTCCAGATTTTACCTGTTCAAGAAGGTGATAAACTTCTTTTTGATCCATCGGTTTCCTTTTCTTTATTCGGACTGTCTGATTTCGTCTCGAAGTGTGTCAATCAATTCCGACGCGCGGATATTATTGCGCATCAATTTGCTGTCACAGCGCGCTGTGATGGCTTCCGCTTCCGCACGGTTCGACATGCTGGTCGTATTGATCAGCACATTCAAGTGTGCGGCATTGATCGCCGACATGCAAAGCATCGCTGCAGCCGCCGCGTCACTTTTCGCCAACTCACTGCCCTTCCCAGCGACCGCTTCAATCGCATCCAGTGCTTCTTCACACAGATCCATAATTTTTTCCGGAACACTGCACGCCATGTACAACGCTGCTTCCAAAGTTTCCAGGTAGCGTTTCCGCTCAGTCTCCGTGTCCTTTGGCATACTGTACGCCTTAGCTAAAGGTCTAAAAGCCGCTGCATCCTCATCGACACAGCGAAGCAGTTGATCTTTAATAAGATCGAGGTCTTCAACTTTTTTCTGGAAATCGGCTTCATACTGCGCGTATTTCTTTTTGCCAATGCTTAAATTCAAGTACATCATGCCGAGGGCAGACCCGAGGGCGCCAACCAGCGCTGCCGCGCCGCCACCGCCGGGAACCGCTGATTTTGAAGCTAAAACTTCTGCAAAAGACGTACAGCTTCTCTGAATTAAATCTTTTTTTTCTGACAAAAACGTTCTCCAATCGTCAAGCTCAATTTAATTTTTTTGCCGCAGTAATGACGTGTTTCGCCAAAATCGTCGACGTGATCCCGCTGACTCCGCCCGGTGTCGGTGTCACCGCATCGACAACCGGCGCCACCTCTTCGAGGTCCACATCGCCGTATAATTTGCCGTCTTGGAACGTCGTCCCCACGTCGATCACGATCTGCCCGGGGCTAACAAAATCTTTCGTGATCATGTGGACGCGGCCCGTCGCTGCGATGAGAATGTCCGCCCCTCTGGCGACACCTGCCAAATCCTGTGTCCCGGTATTACACATCGTCACCGTCGCGCGCCGTTTGAGTAGCATACTCGCCAAGGGGCGCCCCACAACGATGCCGCATCCAATAATGACCACACGCTTGCCGTACACATCGATATGATAATGGTCGAGCAGTGCCATCACGGCCTCCGGTGCGCAGTACGCAAAACCATCTAATCTGCCGGACAAAGTGTCCGCCAGATTCTGATCGGTTGCACCGTCCACATCTTTTTTCGGATCGATCGCCTGAATCACACATTTGTCATCGTAGCCCTCCGGCAGCGGCTGAAAGAGCAGTATCCCATGAACGGATGGGTCGCTATTAAGCGCTTCGATCTGCGCGATCACCGCCTCTTCTGATGGCGGCGGGTCCATCACGATGTTTTTAACACCGATTCCAAACTGCTGCATCTTTTTTGTAGCGCCCTTTTCGTAGGAAATGTCCGCACCCTTGTGCCCCAGACGCACGGTCGCTAATGTAGGCTGAATACCGCGGTCAGCGAGGGCTTTTAAATCTCCCCGCCAACCGTCTTGAATACCGGCGTTAACCGCTTTTGCTGTGTACTCAATCGCCATATTTAGAACAATCCTGTGATTTTCCCTGTTTCATCGACATCGATGTTTTCTGCAGCCGGCACTTTCGGAAGCCCTGGCATCGTCATGATGTCGCCGGTCAGCGCAACAATAAAGCCGGCGCCAGAAGAGACCTTGAGATTGCGGACGGTAATGTTGAAACCTTTGGGTGCGCCGAGCAGGGACGCGTCGTCAGAAAATGAATACTGGGTTTTCGCCATACAAATCGGCAAATTGGAAAAGCCGAGGGATTCGAGCTGTTCCATCTGCTGACGGGCATCTGTTGTTAAATCAACGCCGTCTGCGTGATAGACATTCTTGGCAATGGCATCGAGTTTGCCTTCAATCGAATCGTTGATATCGTAGGCGAATGAAAAATCATTGGGTTCTTCGCAAAGCTTAACCACTTCTTTGGCTAGCGCGACGCCACCTTCTCCGCCTTTGGCCCAAACTTCGGATAAGACCGCGTTGACGCCGAGTTTTTTGCATTCTGCTTCGACTAAATCCAGCTCTGCTTTCGTATCCGTCGGGAAGGCATTGATCGCCACCACGCAAGGCAAATGATAGACGTCCTTAATATTCGCTACGTGCTGAAGCAAATTGGGCAGGCCTTTTTTGAGCGCGTCGAGGTTTTCTTCGTTAAGGTCTTTGACCGCAACACCGCCGTGATGTTTCAGAGCGCGAACGGTTGCGACAACCACTACAGCGCTTGGATTGAGGCCAGCCGCGCGGCATTTGATGTCAAAGAATTTTTCAGCACCGAGATCCGCGCCGAATCCGGCTTCTGTAATCGCGTAATCTCCTAAATTCATGGCCATTCGCGTCGCCATAACACTGTTGCAGCCGTGAGCAATATTGGCAAATGGGCCGCCGTGAATAAAGGCCGGCGTTCCTTCGAGCGACTGCACCAAATTCGGCTTGAGGGCATCTTTTAAGAGGGCTGTCATCGCGCCCTGTGCCTTCAGATCCGCCGCGGTAACCGGTTTGTCGTCGCGGGTGTAGCCGATAATCATCCGGCCCAGACGCGCCTTTAAATCTGGAATCGACGTTGCCAGACAGAGCACTGCCATAATTTCTGAAGCGACGGTAATATCGAAACCGTCTTCCCGCGGCACACCGTTCTTTTTACCGCCAAGGCCATCGACAATGTTTCTCAGCTGGCGGTCGTTCATGTCCACTGCGCGCTTCCAAGTGATCTTACGCGGGTCAATGTTCAGTTCATTTCCTTGGTGAATGTGATTGTCGATCATCGCTGCCAGCAAGTTGTTTGCCGCGCCGATCGCGTGAAAATCCCCCGTAAAGTGAAGGTTGATGTCTTCCATTGGGATGACCTGGGCGTAGCCGCCGCCGGCCGCGCCGCCTTTAATGCCGAATACCGGCCCAAGGGAGGGTTCCCGAAGGGCGACCACGACATTCTTTCCGATTTTCTTCATGCCGTCTGCGAGACCAATCGTCGTCGTCGTCTTGCCTTCGCCGGCCGGGGTCGGATTAATCGCCGTCACAAGAATTAATTTGCCGTCTTCGGCCGGGTGGTCTGTCAAATAATTGTAGTCGATTTTCGCCTTGATCGGTCCGTACTGTTCGACGTATTTCGGTTCGATGTTCAGTGCCTCTGCAATTTCACTGATCGGTTTTGGCGTACAGCTTTGCGCAATTTCAATATCTGATTTATTTTTCATATCGTCCTCCGTTTCGTTTTAGTCGTTTTCGAATGAATACTTATGATTAAGTCTATCATCGTAAGTAAGCGGTGTCAATTTAATTCACTGGCAGTTTTTAGGCCGAAGAGGGGCGTCGCTGAGCGTACACCGTCCAGAATGGCCAACCGAATTTGTTCCGCCGCAACCGCCGCAATGGCGTCAAAATCTCCTTCTATCTTCCCTGAAGCCATGACAAAAATCGTGTCGCCATCACCGGACGTGTGCACCGGCGAAATTGCCCTGGCGTAGCCGTCGTGAGCGATCGACGCAATTTTCAGGCACTGCGCCTTACTTAACTTTGCGTTTGTCAGAATACAGGCAATCGTCGTATTCCCTGGAAAAATCGGGTGGTCGTGCTTAACATCCTCGAGCATTTCCTCATAAGTCGTCTTGCCGAAGCCTTCGCCCGATTCATCAAGCAGCCCCGCTATTTTTTTTTCGCCATCGTATACATCACCAAGGGCATTGACAGCCACAACCGCGCCGATTTGAAGATCGCCAAAAGCGGTCATGCTCATGCCCTGCCCGCTTTTCATCATGCGGGCTGCTCCCCTATACTTGCCGACGGTTGCGCCGGTACCCGCGCCGACATTGCCCGACAGGACGTTCTGCCCTTTAAAGGCGTTTTCAGCCGCGGCTCGTCCCATGGTGATATCCGGTCTGATTTTGCCGTTGCCAACTGGCAGATCAAATAATGACGCACCGCAGACGATCGGCACCTTGCCGTATCCCGTTTCAAAGCCAATGCCCTTTTCTTCAAGAACCGCCATCACACCTGAAGCCGCCGTGAGGCCAAAGGCACTGCCACCGGACAAGGTCACACTGTGAATCGCCTGCACGGTATTTTCCGGCTTTAACAAATCCGTCTCGCGCGTCGCCGGTCCACCGCCTCGAACGTCTACACCCGCCGAGGCACCATCCGGACAGATCAAAGTGGTTACACCCGTTCCGGCCGTTTTATTTTCTGTTGTTCCAATTAAAAATCCATCGATCTGCATGTTTATGCTCCTCTACTTTTAAGTCTTTTTCGTTTTTTTGATTCTAACAAAAAAAGCAGCCGAAGCTGCTTAAATCATTAATGTACAACACCTTGTAATTCATTAATCTGCTTTCTCGGATGCAGACTTTGAATGTGTTCGGCAATATTCGCGGCGTGGTCGCCAACACGTTCCAAATCGACGAGCAAGTCAAAATAGATTGCAGAAGAATTCGCCTGACACGCACCTTCCGACAGACGTTTAATGTGACGATCTTTGTATTCGTCGGTCAGATCATCAGAACGTTCTTCTTCTTCGTAGATCTTCATGCATATTGCATCGTCTTCGCTTTCCAGTGCTTCTCTGATATGTTTGACAATCGAATAAGTCAAGTCGAGCAATTCCAGAAGTTCGTTGCGCGCCTCGTCTGTCATTTCGACATCTTTTTCAATTTTATTTTCTGCCAATTCGACGATATTTTCGGCGTGATCGCCAATTCTTTCGATGTCATGGGCGATCTGCAGATAACTGGCCAAACGATCGTTTTCTTCCTGAGAGACGTTCAAATTCGAAAGACGAATGACGAAATCAATAATGCCTTTTTCGTGTTCGTCGATCCGTTCTTCGCGCTGGTACACTTTTTCTATCGCCTTTTCGTCGCCTTCAACCAGGGCTTTACCCGCAAGCTTCAAATTCTTTTCAGCCATTCCAGCCATGTGGACCAATTCCTTGCCAAGCTGGCCAATGGCAACAGCCGGGTTGTTGAGCAGGCGGTCATCCAGCTGAAGACCACGGTCGCTTTCTTCTTCATCGTCTTTGACGTGCGTTTCAAGGAAGTGCACAAGCTTGTCAATGAAAGGCAGCATCACAAACATATTAGCCACATTAAAGAAGGTGTGCGACATGGCGATTTGTCTGGCAACATTGGGAATCACTTTGCCGCTGGCAGTTTTCATTGTTCCTGAAATATCAACCAGGAATTGATAAACCGGATTAACCGGCAGGACCGCATTAAATATTCCAAGCAGTGCCATGACCCAAATTGCGCCGAAAATATTCACGCTCAAATGGATGATGGCCGCGTTTTTAGCTGCTTTAGAGGTCCCGATACTCGACAGTAATGCCGTTACACAGGTCCCGATGTTGGTGCCGATCATCATGGGAATACAAATTTGAATGGCCGCTGTTCCAGATACATCTGCGAAAATACCAGATATCGCCAGCGCCTGGAGCATGGCTAGTGTCGCACCTGAGCTCTGCATAATGCCGGTAATTACTGTACCGATCAAAAGACCTAACAGCGGGTTGCGCCCGTAAGTAATCAGCCAGCTCTTAAAAACCGGATTGTCCTTAAGCGGTTCCATGGTCGTACTCATGGTCGAAATCCCGAAGAAAAGGATCCCGATTCCCAATAAAATGGTACCAATATCCCGGGTTTTCTTTTTCTTTCCAAACACCGACATCACGGTGCCGATCCCAATCAATATCGGCGCGATCGCATCAACATTAAAGGCAATCAGCTGAGCCATCACCGTTGTCCCGATATTCGCGCCCAGAATGATGCCAGCCGCCTGCGTCAAGTTCATCAACGAAGCGTTGACAAAACCGACGACCATGACCGTCGTCGTACTCGAGCTCTGAACCATAATGGTAACGACGATCCCGCAAATGATGGCTTTTAGACGGTTGCTCGTTAAAACCTCGAGCAAGCGCTTCATTCTGTCACCCGCAACAACCTTCAGGCTGTTGCTCATGATCTGCATACCATAAATAAACAGACCTAACCCACCGATTAAGCCTATAATGATCTGAATTCCCATACAATCTCCTTAGTTCTCTTATGAAATACCAGCTATATTTAATTTCTTATTATTTTATCATGGTCAATCCGTAAAATCTATATAAACATCATGTAAATTCTTTTAGAAAAGCCGTGGATAATTTAACACAATTTTAAAATTGATTCAACGCATTTCCATTTTATTTTCTAAAATAAAACTGCGGAAAAAGAACAAGTATGATAAAATATTAAAAAATTATGTATTGTAAAAATCAGGAGGATTACACATGTCGCAGTTCACAATGAACGAAATCGTCAGTCTTGCCAAAATGCGCGGCATCGTTTTTCCAGGTTCGGAAATATACGATGGGCTCGCCAACAGTTGGGACTATGGCCCAATTGGCGTCGAAATGAAAAACAACGTCAAACGTGCCTGGTGGCAGAAATTCGTCCAGCAGTCGCCTTATAACGTCGGCCTGGATGCCGCCATTCTGATGAACCCGAAAACCTGGGTCGCTTCAGGTCACGTCGGTGGGTTCAATGACCCGCTGATGGACTGTAAACACTGCAAGTCCCGTTTCCGTGCGGATAAACTCATCGAAGATTATTTCAAAGCACACGGTGAAGAAGTCGTCGTTGACGGTTGGTCCAACGAAAAAATGGAAGCTTTCATTAAAGAAAAAGAAATCCCATGTCCAGAATGCGGAAAATCTGATTTCACCGAAATCCGTCAATTCAATTTGATGTTTAAAACCTTCCAGGGCGTTACAGAAGATTCCACTTCTCAGCTTTATCTGAGACCAGAAACTGCCCAGGGGATTTTCGTCAATTTCAAAAATGTTCAGCGGACCACGCGCAAGCGCGTCCCCTTTGGGATTGGCCAGATCGGTAAATCCTTTAGAAATGAAATCACCCCGGGCAACTTCATCTTCAGAACCCGAGAATTTGAACAAATGGAATTGGAATTTTTCTGCGAACCGGGCACCGACTTGGAATGGTTCGCTTACTGGAAGGATCAATGCAAAAAATGGCTTGCAGACCTCGGCATGACAAGCGAAAATCTGCGTTTCCGCGATCACTCTCCGGAGGAACTCTCCCATTATTCCAACGCGACGACCGATGTGGAATACAAATTCCCCTTTGGGTGGGGCGAACTCTGGGGCATCGCTGACCGCACCGACTTTGATTTAACCCAACATCAAAACGTGTCCGGCAAAGACATGCGCTATCAGGATCCCGTGACTCATGAAAAATACATTCCGTACGTCATTGAACCGTCACTCGGTGCTGACCGCATGTTCCTCGCTTTTCTCTGCGATGCCCTGCAGCACGAGGAGCTGGAAAACGGCGATACCCGAACTGTCATGAAAATCCATCCTTTCCTGTCCGCCTACAAGGCCGCCGTTCTGCCACTTTCGAAAAAGCTCTCTGACCAGGCTGAAGCCGTGTACGCTGATCTCGCCCAGTCTTTCAACGTCGATTACGATCAGACCGGCAGCATCGGCAAACGCTACCGCCGCCAGGACGAGATCGGTACACCGTTCTGCATTACCGTTGACTTCGACACTCAGGAAGATCAGTCCGTCACCGTTCGCGACCGCGACACCATGGAACAAGTCAGAATGCCCATCGACCAAGTTAAAAATTACATCGAAGAACGTATTAAATTTTAAGTACGATTTTACTTCCGCCCATCGAAAATTTTTTCGATGGGCTTTTTTCTTATTTTGCTGTTTACTTTTCCGGAAAAGGTGTTATAATGTAGCTGAATTATAAATGTAATCGTAATATAATAATTCTATATTTTTTTGTATGGAAGGAGGCTTTTTAATGTCACATTATCTACTTTTCATTCCTATTATTGGCCTGATTGCATTAATAGTCGCGCTCTGCTACGCCGTATGGATCAGCAGACAAGACCCTGGCAGCGCGCGCATGAAAGAAATCGCCTCCGCAATCAGCGAGGGCGCTCACGCATTTCTTTTCTCCGAATATCGCATCTTGATTATCTTTATGGCCGTCTTGTTTATCTTAATCGGCATATTTCTCAAGAACTGGCTCACTGCGGTCAGCTTCATCATCGGCGGTTTGTTCTCGACGCTGGCTGGATACTTCGGCATGAGTGTCGCGACAAAGGCAAACGTGAGAACGACGAATGCGGCCAAGGAAAAAGGAATGTCGCAGGCGCTTAAAGTCGCTTTTTCAGGTGGCTCTGTCATGGGACTCTGTGTCGCAGGTTTTGGCGTTTTCGGTGTCAGTGTGATTTACTTGCTGACAAAAGATGTCGACGTACTGGCCGGTTTCAGCCTCGGCGCCTCCTCAATTGCACTCTTCGCGCGAGTCGGCGGCGGCATCTACACCAAAGCGGCTGACGTCGGCGCTGACTTAGTTGGCAAAGTCGAAGCCGGCATCCCAGAAGATGATCCACGCAATCCCGCCGTCATCGCAGACAACGTCGGCGATAATGTCGGCGATGTCGCCGGAATGGGCGCTGATCTGTACGAATCTTACGTCGGTGCATTGGTTTCGGCTTTAACACTCGGCGTTGTGTTGTATCAATTTAAAGGCATCGTCTTTCCGCTGCTTCTTGCCGGTCTTGGCCTACTCGCTTCGATTATCGGCACGCTCATCGTTCGCGTCAGCCGCGACAGCAATCCGCAGCGCGCACTGCAAACAGGCACCTACGTTTCCAGCGGATTAATAATCATCATTTCACTTGTGCTCAGCAAACAGTTTTTTGGCGGGTTTAGACAGGCGGCAGCCATTATCTCTGGACTCGTCGTCGGTGTCATCATTGGACTATTGACAGAATATTACACCTCCGATGACTATAAACCGGTTCAGGAAATTGCGAAAGAATCCGAAACCGGCGCCGGTACAACCGTTATCAGTGGAATCGCCGTCGGAATGAAATCCACAGCTTTTCCGATTTTGCTGATCTGTGTTGCGATTTTCATCGCTTACAAGACGGCCGGCCTTTACGGCATTGCGCTCGCTGCTGTCGGCATGCTGTCGACCACCGCCATCACCGTCGCCGTCGACGCCTACGGCCCGATTGCCGATAACGCTGGCGGAATCGCAGAAATGTCGCACCTCGACGACTCCGTCCGGGATACGACGGACCGCCTTGACGCCGTCGGCAACACCACCGCGGCCATGGGGAAAGGCTTTGCGATCGGGTCCGCCGCACTGACTGCCCTCGCCCTTTTTGTCTCCTACGCTCAAGCCGTTCACTTAAAAGCAATTGATATTTTGAACAACCGCGTTACCATCGGCCTGCTCATCGGCGGTATGCTGCCCTTCTTGTTCTCCGCCTTCACAATGTCTTCTGTTTCAAAAGCAGCATTTAAAATGATTGAAGAAGTCAGACGGCAATTTCACGAAATGCCGGGTATTCTTGAAGGGACGGACCGCCCTGACTATAAAACTTGTGTCGGTATCGCGACGAATTCTGCGCTGAAACAGATGCTCGTCCCCGGTGTCATGGCCGTCGCCTCTCCCATTGTTATCGGTCTGTTGCTTGGTCCGGATGCCCTCGGCGGCCTGCTCTGCGGTGCGCTCATTACAGGTGTCTCCATAGCGATCTTTATGGCCAATTCCGGTGGTGCCTGGGATAACGCCAAAAAATACATTGAATCCGGCGCTCACGGCGGCAAAGGCAGTGAAGCCCACAAAGCAGCCGTTGTCGGAGACACAGTCGGTGATCCGTTCAAAGATACCTCCGGTCCGTCGATCAATATCTTAATTAAGCTTATGACCATCGTCTCCCTCGTTTTTGCACCGCTCATCGCTTCAATCGGCGGTTTGTTATAAATTTTTTCTTTTCACAGCCGAGCAATCGGCTGTGTTTTTTATTATAAAATCTATTAGTTATTCTGAATTTGACAAATTTCGCTTTAAAAATGATTAAAAGTGTTGTATTTTCCCTTTACGTCATATACCTATGGGGGTATAATAGAACCAATAAATGAACATACATTCATGTTTTAAATTCTAGGAGGTTCAATATTATGTCAGTAAAATCTAATATATTAAAAATCGGCGGCGGCATCTTAGTGGGTGCTTTTGGCGGAAAATTCTTAAAGAGCAAGGCAGCTCAGACAGCAGGCGTCCACATTATTGCCGGCGCAAAAATTGCAGGCAACAGCATCAAAGACGGTTTTGAAAAATGCCAGGCCAGCTGCAGCAACGCTGCTGCCGAAGCGGATATCATCAAAGAAGAACATTTCAATAAAAAGGACGAAAATTATCGCGAAAAAATCAAGGCAGATTACGAAGCGTTAAAACCTGCGTATGACAAAATTGTAGAAGAAGAAAAGAAAAACGCTGACGCGTAAGCGCCTAAAACCCGTTTAACTATTGAAAGGATGCTGTTTTGATTTATCGACTTATTCAGCGGACGCCGAATCGATTTCATCTTGATTTGATGCAGCGGCGCTTGAGTGAAACAGAAGCAGATGCGCTCTACTACTCACTCATCGACCTTCCCGGTATCGAAAATGTCAAGGTGTACCAGCGCAGCGCGCAGCTCACAGTGCGCTACGTCGGCGTCGAATCAGCAATATTAGACTATATTTCAGATATGGATCTTTCCGATCCAACACTTTTGGACAATGTCCCTACCGTTTCAGCCCGGGCCACCAACGAAATGTATAAGAACAAAATTCTCGACAAGGTGATGCTGCGGGTTGGCAAATGGCTCTTCCTGCCCCTCCCTGTCAGAACGGCCGTGACCATTTATCAAGCAGTGCCTTTTGTCTGGCGCGGTCTTAAGGATTTATTCCAGAAAAATATGTCTGCGGAAATCATTCACGCCGCAGCGGTTTTAGCAGCGCTTCTGACCGGTGAATTCGACACCGCCGCTTCCGTCGTCTTCCTGACCGAAATCGGCGATATCCTCGAAGAATGGACTTATAAAAAATCGGTCGATGATTTGGCACAATCTCTGTCGTTAAATGTTGAAAAGGTCTGGAAAGTAAGCGAAGACGGCAGCGTTGCCCAAGTGTCTTTGAACCACATGCACAACGGCGATCGCTTCAAGGTCACCATGGGCAATATGATTCCTCTTGATGGGAAAGTCGTTTCCGGTGAAGCGATGGTCAATCAGGCGGCATTGACCGGAGAACCCTTAGCCGTCCGCAAACACGACGGAGTTATTGTCTACGCCGGGACTGTTCTCGAGGAAGGCGAACTCATTGTCGAGGTTCGCTCCTCATCCGGTGAAACCCGGTACGATAAAATTGTCAAAATGATCGAGAACTCCGAAAATCTAGCGGCCCTCACCCAAATGAAGGCGGTCTCTGTTGCCGACCAGCTGGTCCCTTGGACTTTCGGCGCATCGTTACTGGCCTTCGTGTTGACCCGCGACGTCATGAAGGCTGCTTCTGTCTTGATGGCTGACTTCTCGTGTGCTGTCGAAGTAGCCATGCCCATTGCCGTGCTTTCGGCCATGCGCGAAGCCGGCAAACGCGACATCACCGTCAAGGGCGGCAAATTCCTCGAAGCCATCTCCGAAGCGGATACCATCGTCTTTGACAAAACCGGTACCTTGACCCGGGCAACCCCAGTCGTTCAGGAAATCGTCGCCTTCGGCGAAAATGATCCCGACGACATGTTGCGCATTGCCGCCTGTCTGGAGGAACAATTCCCTCATTCGCTGGCCAATGCTGTGGTTCGGGCTGCCAAAGAAAAGGGCTTAAAACATTACGACATGAAGACCAAGGCCGAGTACATCGTCGCCCACGGCATCGCGTCGAGTATCGGCGAAGACCGCGTAGTCATCGGCTCTTATCATTTTGTCTTTGAAGACGAAGGCGTCACCTTTGAAAACGAATCGGATCGTGAACGTCTCGCCGAAATCCCGGCAGAATATTCGCATCTCTACATGGCGATTGGCGGGAAGCTCGTTGCCGTGATTGCCATTTCCGACCCGATAAAGGCAAATACCCCGGATGTTATCCGGGATCTCAAGGCCGTCGGCTTTAAAAACATCGTCATGATGACAGGCGACAGTGAAAAAACAGCGAAGGCCATTGCCGCACAGGCCGGCATTACCGAGTTTTATGCCGAAGTCTTGCCGGAAGACAAGGCCCGCTACGTTGAGAAAATCAAATCGCGGGGCGAAAAGGTCATTATGATTGGCGACGGCATTAACGACTCGCCAGCCCTCTCCGCCGCCGACGTCGGTATCGCCATTAAAGAAGGGGCCGATATCGCCCAGGAAATCGCAGACGTCACCATCTCCGGTTCTGATTTAAACCAGCTCGTAAACCTGCGCGTGCTCTCAGATAAACTCATGCAGCGTATGCATTCGACTTACGTGATCGGCAATGTCTTAAACGGTTCAATCCTGGTCTTCGGCATCAGCGGTTTGATTGTTCCGAGAATCGGTGCTGTTTTACACAACGCCTCAACCATCGGGCTGTGTCTCAGAAATATGCAAGATCTTTCCACATCTGAAGAAGACGAAACGGACACCGCTCTGCTGCCTCAGCCAGCTGTCGCGTAAACAGCCGCACGATGTTTTACAGCTTCATCCCAACGGGACGGAGCTGTATTTTTTTATATCAATTTGTGATAAACTGAAGACAATTTACGATAATCCACACGAAAGGGTCCCATTTATGATTCATTTTCCCAACGAACATCTCGATCTTGAATATTTAGACACGCGTGAAACTGTGGCAGAGGCCTGCGCCAGAGCCGGCCATCCCCTCGATCTGGTCTGCGGCGGAACCGGACGCTGCGGACAATGTAAAATCCTGATCAAAAACCACGGCATCACGCTGGAAGTCCTGGCCTGCCAATATCCTGTCTTCGACGAAATGGAAATTCTAACTGACGCCGAAGCTCACCAGCAGATTCTCGATCGGCACGTCGACTTTGACCCGCTGAGACTGGATCCGCCGGTTCGGTGTTTTCCTGTCAGTTTTGAAAGTCTCAATTTGCAGAACGCTAACGCCTTCCTCGGTTCCATCAACGCGGTCCTGCCCATCGATTTGACTTGCGGCGAACCTGACATTTTAATTGCCGGTTTCGAGGCGGTGCGAAAAAATCCCGTTCCAATTGTCGACGTCATTGCAGCCGTTTACGAAACGGATCCATCGGCTTTCATCGCCCGAACCGGCACACTGCTCGGCGTCACTCCGGAAATTGGCGGCATTCCCGAATACGGTGCCGCCTTTGACGTCGGCACCACTACTGTTGTCGGTTATCTATACAACCTCGAGAGCGGTGATTTGTATGCGACCGCCTCTTCAAAAAACCGTCAGGCCGCTTACGGCGCCGACGTCATCTCCCGCATTGCGGCGGCTGAAGACGGCAAGCTCGCTGCGCTCAACGACGCCATTTGCGAAACCCTTGCCAATTTAATCCAGGAACTTTGCCAGAAAGCTGGCGCCTTAAAAGCGCGTCAAATTATTTCCGTCGTCTGCTGCGGCAACACGACGATGCTGCACCTACTCGCGGGCGTCTCTCCCAAATCCCTCGGCACAGCGCCCTTTGTCTCGCAAATCGACGCCCCAATCGAAGGGCCGGCCAGCCGCTGGCACCTCGACCTTCACCCGGCCGCTCAGCTGACGCTCTTGCCGCCGATCGCCTCCTATATCGGCTCGGACACCAGCGCGCTGCTCGCGGCATTGCCCCGACAAAACGAAACGCGCCTCGTCATTGATTTGGGCACGAATGCGGAAATCGCTGTCGGACAAAATGGACACTACACGGTCTGCTCCGCACCCTGTGGGCCGGCGCTTGAAGGCGACGGGCTGACCATGGGCATGCGCGCAGCGGAAGGCGCAATTGAAAAAACCAGCTACGATCCGGGAACAAAACAATTTCACTGTCAAATGATTGGTGACCCTCCGGCCACAGGACTTTGCGGCTCAGGCGTCATCGACACCATTGCGGCACTGCTCGACAGCGGGTTATTAAAGCCCGATGGCAGCTTCATCTCTGACGAAGCCGCCGCTGCACACCCCAACGGCACCCGTTTGACCCGCTCCGGCAAAATCCGGCAGTTCGTGCTGCTGACTGCTGAAGAAAACGGCGGCGCGGATGCGATCGTCCTTACACAGAAAGATATCCGCGCCATCCAATTGGCTAAAGCTGCAATTCAAACCGCCGTCGATCTGCTTTTAAAAGCAGCTGGAGTTTCTTTAGCAAATATTGACACAATTTATCTCGCTGGTGCCTTCGGCAATTACATTTCAATTCCTTCTGCGCAAAAAATCGGTCTCCTCCCCACCGGACAGATGAAAATCGTCCCGGTCGGAAACGGTGCAGGCTCTGGCGCGATCCATTGTCTGCTGTCCCTTGACGCCAAAAAGCAAACCGAAGGGATGGCCATGCAATGCAACGTCATCAACCTGACTAACGACACCGACTTCAACACCCATCTCGTCGCCAACACAACGTTATCTCCCCAATAAAAAAATGCAGCGGATTAAAAATCAATCTGCTGCATTTTTTATTTTATCTTTTTGTTCAAATATCTGATTAAGCTGGCTGCTGACGCTTTTCGTGATGGGTCAGTCCCATGTGATTGGCTAACTTGTACAGACGATTCACAACGATCAGTGTCACTGCGGCACCAAGACCGACCTGAACGAGATTCCCTGGAATCGAGGAGACCGGCGCAATCCAGTTGCCGTAAATGACGCCTTCGGCGATGTAGTAGCCGACAATTTTAATGGCACACGCGGCAATGAGCGCCAATACGTAGTGGAGATAGTCATGATGATTTTCGCAAATCGCACCGACTGTAAGCCCCATGAGGCCGCAGATCACAAAGGTAAAAGGCGCCCAAGCCGTCCATCCGCCCAGGAGATCAAATAGCCCCATGCCAACGCCACCAGCCAGTCCGCCGACGCGTTTGCCAAAGATAATCGCGCCGAAAAACAACGGAATATTGCCGAGATGCACCAATCCGCCGTTGGCTGCGATCGGCAGACGAACATTAATAAAGGTAAATACATAAGTCAGTGCGATAAAAGCTGCGGTAATGACCAAATCGTGCAATTTCGTATTTTTCATAAGCTGCTCCTTTGTATCTCATTAAGTCTGTCTCTATTATCGCCCATCAAATTCCTGAATTAAAGATTCAATCTGCACGCTTTTTTCAAGGTCAGTCTCTCGCGAAAATAGCCAAACTGACCTGATTGACCTTTTATTTTTCTCTTTCTTCCTTGTACTCATATTTAAAAAATTGATTGAATTGAGGTCTCGTTATTTGGTCAATTCAAACTGTGCATTGTACAGCTTGGCGTAAAAGCCATTTTTCGCGAGCAGGCTTCTGTGGTTGCCCTGTTCGACAATCTGGCCGTCCCGCATGACCAGAATGATATCCGCGTCGCGAATCGTCGACAGTCGATGGGCAACGATGAAACTGGTCTTGCCGGCCATCAATTTGTCAAAAGCCGCCTGAATCTTAAGCTCTGTTCGTGTGTCGATGTTGGAGGTTGCCTCGTCGAGAATCAGCATCGGCGGATCGACGAGCATCACCCTGGCGATGCAGAGCAATTGTTTCTGTCCTTGGCTCAAATCGCCGTCATCAATGACCGTATCGAGGCCTTTTGGCATCTGATGAATAAACGTATCGCAATGAGAGGCTGCCGCAACACGCCAAATCTCGTCATCCGACGCGTCCGGTTTGCCAAAGGCGATATTTTCCCGGACGGTCCCGTGTTTGAGCCAAGTGTCCTGGAGCACCATACCGAAATTCTGTCTCAGCGACGGTCTGGAAACAGCGTACACGTTTTGATCGTCAATCGCAATGGTGCCGCTATCCGCATCGTAAAAACGCATCAAGAGATTAATCAACGTCGTCTTTCCGCAGCCGGTCGGCCCGACAATGGCAATCCGTGTACCCGCCTTTGCCTGTAGGGAAAAATCTTGAATCAATTTTTTATTCGGATCGTAACTGAAATACAAATGGTCGATATCGATTTTCCCTGATGCCTTCGGCAATATCTTTTCCGGATCCGGTGTTTGGGGCGGCGCGTCGATAAATTCAAGGACCCGGGCCGCACAGGCGAGGGCATTTTGAAATTCGGTCACGACGCTCGAAATATCATTGAAGGGTTTCATATACTGATTCGCGTAGGTCAAAAGCGCAGCCAGTCCGCCGACAGTCAGCGATCCGCTCGGCACCGTAAAAGCACCGATCAAAGCCACAAAAGCGTAAATGATGCCATTAACAAAACGGGTGGACGGGTTAGTAAGGCTTGAATAGAAAACAGCCTGCTGGCTGTATTGCTGCATCTCCTGATTGACTTCGGCAAAACGGGCCGAACCCCGTTTTTCGTACCCGAAGGCCTTCACCACTTTTTCGCCGCCGATTAATTCTTCGATGAGCGCCGTCTGCCGCCCTCGTGTGTCGCTGACGTTTCTGAACATCGTAAACGAACGGGAGGCGATGAACCGCGCCACGAGAAAACTCACCGGCGTCATCGCGACAACAAAGAGCGTAATCGGCATATTGATACTGAGCATGAAGCCAATGGTCACGGCAATCATCACAAGACCGGAGAACAGCTGCGTCAGTCCGAGCAAAAGCCCATCCGAAAGCTGATCCACATCGGTGATCATGCGGCTGACAATATCGCCTGACGGGTGGCTGTCGAGATAAGACAACGGCAAATCTTGAATTTGACGAATCGCCTGAGATCGAATATCCCGAACCACACTGTATGACAATTTATTGTTGACCAGATTCATGATCCATGTCGCTGCACCGGCAATGATCACGGCAATGCCGACACGCACGCCGATATGGGCGATCAATGCAAATTTAACGTGTCCCTTGCCAATGATGCCGTCAATCATCCGACCAAATAAAATCGGGATGTAGAGCTGGAGAACAACGCTCACCGCCGCCGTCACAAGGGATAATACGAGCAGCCCTTTGTAGTGTGCAACGTAGGACAGCACTTCCTTCAGCGTTTTCTTCGAATTCATATTCATTTTTTTCATCTGATCATGCCTCCTGTGCTGTATTTGCGGCCGTATGGTCGTCTTTGGGGAACTGAGAATAATAGATTTCTTGATAGACCTGGTTATGTGCGAGCAGCTCTTCGTGGGTCCCTTTCCCGACGAGACGGCCTTCGTCGAGGACGAGAATTTGATCGGCGCTCATGACACTGGCGGTCCGCTGAGAGACGATAAACACCGTCATATCGCGGTGCAGGCTGTGTATGGCCTGGCGAAGGGCCGCGTCCGTTGCAAAATCTAGAGCACTTGCGCTGTCGTCCATGATCAAGATCTCAGGCTTTCTGACCAGCGCCCGTGCAATGGTCAAACGCTGGCGCTGACCGCCGGAGAGGTTGCGCCCGTTTTGCTGCAGGTAAAAATCGAGGCCATCCGGCTTTTGGTCGACCACATCTTTCACCTGGGCTGTCGCCAGGGCGCGATCCATTTCATCGCTTCCGGCATCGGCCTTTCCCCAACTCAAATTATCGCGAATGGAGCCCTCAAATAAGGTTACGCGCTGGGGCACATAACCGATTTTTGTATTGAGTGTCCCCTCCGGATAATCCCGAACATTTTCTCCAAGTACCGATACAGTTCCGCCCTCTGGATCATAAAACCGCGGAATCAAACTCACAAGGGTCGATTTGCCGGATCCTGTCCCGCCGATAATCCCGATGGTTTCTCCCTTTTTCGCTTGAAAACTAATATCCTTTAAAGCCGGTGCCCCGCCGTTTTGGTACGTAAATGTCACCTGATCAAAGGCCACTGCCAAATCTCCTGCTTCTTTCGTATTGGCCTTATCCACTGGAAAAGACATCCCCGGTTCAATTTCAAAAACCGATTGAATCCGTTCCGCACAGGCGATGGAACGATTGATCAAGACGATCAATTGCGCCAGCTTGATCAATTCGATGATCATCTGTGCCATATAATTGTAAAGCGCGACGACCTGCCCTTGCTGAATGCCGCCTAAGTTTACCCGTACCGCGCCCACTTGAATCAGCACAATCGTCGCAATGTTGACAATGGCGTAAGTCAGCGGATTGAGCGCCGCCGACCATCGTCCGACCTTTTCATTCCAACGCGTCAGATCTCCATTGTCGGCATCAAAAGTTTTTACCGCGTCCTGTTCCTGGCCAAAGGCCCGCACCACGCGCACACCTGTCAGATTTTCGCGGGTGATGCCAAGCAGCCGATCCAACTTTTTCTGGACGCCGCGAAACATCGGAATCGAAATGCGCATAATGCCAAATACGACAAGACTCAAGATCGGAATCGCCACGACAAATACAAGGGCGCATTTCACATCAATCGTGAAGGCCATGATCATGGACCCCAAAACGACAATAGGGCTTCTAAGCAAGAGTCTCAGCGCCATATTCAAACCATTTTGAACCTGCTGCATGTCGCTGGTCAACCGCGTAATCAGCGTATCGGTTCCGACTTGATCCAACTCACTGTACGTGAATTTTTGAATGTGGTCAAACAATCCCTGGCGCATATCCGTCACACAGCCGACACTGGACCGCGCCGCAAAGAATTGCGCGGTAATGCTGCTCGTCAGGCCGGCAACAGCCAAGATCACCATCACAGTCACCATATGCACAATATACGTGTGATTATTCTGGGCGATCCCCACATCGATGATCCTGGCCACAACCAGCGGCACCAGCAGATCAAAGAACGCCTCCAGTAATTTAAAGGTCGGCGCCAAAATCGCATCCCGACGATAATCTTTCAAATACGCGAACAATTTCTTCATTGGATTCCCTTCCTTTCATGGTTTTATGATATCATGAAACAAAGTATATGAATAATATTGAAAGATTTAATAACCATATCAATTACGTATATCAGGAGGCATTATGGACATCCGTCAGCTCCAATATTTTACCGCGGTCGTCGACAATGGGACGATCTCAGAGGCAGCGCGCAAGCTCCACATTTCTCAGCCGCCGCTGTCTACACAAATCAAGGCGTTGGAAGCGGAATGCGGCGTTACGCTCTTTGAGCGGGGCGCCCGCCACATCACCCTGACCGAGGCCGGACGCCTGTTGTACCGCCACGCCGTTCAAATTCTGTCGATGGAAAAGGCTGCCGAGGCGGAAATGCAAAACCTGCGCACCGGCAAGCAAGGGTCCATTCGCATCGGCCTGATCTCTTCTTGCGCTTCAAAGGAGCTTTTTGACGGCATCCTGGCCTTCCGTGAACATTTCCCCGGCGTGGTCTTCGACGTCTTCGAAAGCAACACCTTTGATCTTCTGACTCAGCTCGACAACAGCCGAATCGAGCTCGCTGTTATCCGCACTCCCTACCGCCGCCAGGATCTCGAAGCCCTGACCCTGCGTGAGGACCCCTTTGCCGCCGTCTGCACTGCCGCTTTTTTCGTCGATCAATTTAGGACCGAGGACAAAATCAAAATAGAAAAGCTTTCCCATTATCCGCTGATCCTCTACCGGAGATGGGAGCCTGCCATTCGCCAGGCCTTTCAACAGGCTCAAATCGATCCAAATATCATTTGCATTAATGACGATGCCCGCACTTCGCTGCAATGGGCAGCGTCAGGAGTCGGCGTGGCGTTAGTGCCCATGTCGATTGCCTTGTCCTTTCCAAATTTAAAGGCCGTACAGCTTGATGCGCCGGCCCTCGATTCAGAACTTCGGCTCGTCCGACGAAAAAACGCGCCGATTTCACAAAATGCTTACCATTTTTTTGAGCTTTTTGAAAATCGATATAAAAAAAAGACCTGATGGCTTTGCCCGCTTGAGAGCAAATTCCAAAAGATCTGTTATGGTTATTTTATTGATCGTTTTTTTCGAACGCTTCCAGATATCGCTGCGCCTTTTGATATTTTTTTATCCGCCTGCGCGCCGCCGCGTCCACTTCGTCAAGGCGGCTGACGTCTTGATTGTGTGCTAAATCGGCGAGCTTCACGCGCCTGGCGAGCGGATTCGGCGCCAACTTTTCAATGTAGTCAAAATAATTCTGACCTTTATGCCGCGTCAACAGCGCGAGCGCCTCTATGATTTCTTCTGCAAATCCGGCTCCTCTTAAATGATCCAGGCTCACTGCCCCGTCCTCGACGACGTCGTGAAGCAACGCCACCGTTGTTGAATTCTCGTCGTCCATCTGCTCTGCGACATGCCATGGATGAAAGACGTATGGGATGCCGCCTCGGTCACGCTGATTTTGATGAACTTTATACATCAAAATCATCGCTTTTTTTGTCATCGCTGTGTAAATCACGACCCTGCCCCTCCATTTTTTCATTAATAAAAAAGGATCCATTTAAAAAAATGAATCCATTCGTTCCGACTGACCTGGTCTTTGCCCCCACACCCGCCAGCTGGGAGTTTCGCCTGATATCATCTCACTTTTCCTCCTCTCGGCTTTCGCCGGCTGGACTTACATCTAGGCCGCACCATGATCGATTATTATATTATTAAATACCTTACGTGGATCGTTTTGCCTGCGACTGGCCTCGACTTTCAACCACAGCTCGGAACATCTTCATTATAAAAAATATTATGATTTCTGTCAATCAGCGTTAGCCCGTTCATCTTGAACGATTTTAATCATCAGCGCATTTTCAACTCTGCGGCGTTCAATTTCGCAGGACACTTCGTAGGGCTTCATTACTGTATGATTGAAATTCCACGCGTTCGCATGGCAGCCGCCGCCGCAGAAATACCGGCACCAGCAGTCCCGGCATGAAGGTTTGCTTAATAATCCCGCCTCCATGAACTGATCCTTAATTTCCGGTTTTGTGATGCCTTCATCGACGTTGCCCATGATAAATTCAGGCTGGCCGACAAATTGATGACAAGGGTAAATATTGCCCTTGGGAGTGACCGCGACGTAATCTCTGCCTGCTCCGCAGCCGGAAAGCCGTTTGTACACACAGGGACCGCCGTTTAAGTCGACCATGAAATGATAGAAAAGATAATCCAGGCCTTCGTCTTCTTGATTCAGATAAGCAATGGCCAGCCTATCGTATTCTTTTTTAATCGCGTCAACGTCTTCTTCCAGAATCGCGTAGGGTTTAGACGCGTCCGTCACCACCGGTTCCACTGAAATGCTCTTGAAACCCTGGCGTGCTAAATCTTCAACATCGCGGCCGAAATCCAAGTTGTTTTTCGTATACGTACCGCGGACGTAATATTCTCCGCCGCTCGCTTCGCGGATGTCGCACATTTTTTTAATGTGGTTGAAAATAATGTCGTAGGAGCCTTTTCCAGAAACCGTCGGCCGCATCCGATCGTTCACGGCTTTGCGCCCATCAAGGCTCAAAACGACATTGCCCATATTTTCGTCGATCCATTTCATATTTTCGTCGTTCAGGAGCATGCCATTGGTTGTCATCGTAAATTTAAATTTTTTGTTGTTAGGCTCTTCCAAACTCCGACCATAGGTCACCAGACGTTTGACGACATCAAAATTCATCATCGGTTCGCCGCCGAAGAAGTCGACTTCCAGATTGTGGCGGTTCTTGGACTGGGCGACAAGAAAATCCAGTGCTTTCTTCCCAACTTCGTAAGGCATGACTTCGCGCTTGCTGTTAAAATCTCCCTGAGAGGCAAAACAATATTTGCATCTTAAATTGCAGTCGTGCGCCACGTTCAAACACATCGATTTAATCAAATCGTAGTTTTTGTATTCCATCGGGTCGTAGTTGTCTGGCGCATAAAGCATGTTCTGATCTTCCAGCGCGTGCAGTTCTTCCAATACTTCTTCGATTTCTGATTTAGAATATATGTCCTGCCATTTTTCAATCACGGCGCTGTCGGGCTTTTCGTGATAATCGTCTAAAATGTCATAAGTCATTTTGTCGACGCTAAACAGCGATTCGCTGGCCACGTCAAGCACGATATAATGCTGGTTGAGATAAAATTTATGAATTTGAGAATGTGTATTTTTCATATGTATTTCTTTCAGTAAAAAAACAGGCAGGCTTCGCGCCTGCCCGTTTCTTTAAAATCATTATTTGGCCTGAGCCTGCTTGCAGTGCTGATTGCCAACGGTGCAAGAAGTCTTGCATGCTGACTGGCATGAGGTCTGGCATTCGCCGCAACCTTTATTTTTCGTATCGCACAAACGACCTTTGTTAACAACTTGAATATGTTTCATTGGAATCTACCCCTTTCAAATTATTCATCTTTTGCCTGAGCTTCGGCATCATCGGTTTTTACGGCCGCTGGTGCTTCTGTTTCAGCTTTTTCCGGCTTTTCGACCGGTTCTGCTGTTTCTGTTTCGGCAGCTTCTTCCGCTTCCACATCATCTTGTTTAATGACGCGGACGATGGATTCCTTGCGGATCATCATCTTGTGGAAATCCGGAAGCATTTCGATGACGACGTTCTTGTCATCTAATGCACTGATTATACCATAAAACCCGCCGGCTGTCAGAACTTCATCGCCAATTTTCATATTGTTGTGCATTTCATCGGCCTGTTTCTGACGCTTGCGCTGCGGGCGAATCATCAGGAAGTACAGAAATACAAACAAAATGATGACCGACGCGATGCTGGCCATATTGTTTCGAGTTGATTGTGATGCCTGAAGGGTCAAGCCCAAAATCTGATTAATCATTCTGATAAGCTCCAATCTTTTTTATTCCATAATTTTTAAAAACGTCGGTTCGCAAATCGAGCAGCGCGTCCTGCGCGATTGCTTCCCGCATTTTTTCCATTAGGGATAGTGTAAAATATAAATTGTGATATGTCAATAATCTAGCGCCCAATATTTCCTTACATTTAATCAAATGTCTCACATAGGCACGGGTGTGGTGGCGGCAGACCGGGCAATCACAATTGGGATCAATCGGCGAAAAATCCCTTTCGAAAGTGGCATTTCGAATCACCTTTTTCCCTTCAGAGGTCATGGCCGTTCCGTTTCTGGCGATACGAGTCTGAAGGACGCAGTCGAACATGTCGACACCGCGGAGTACACCTTCAAATAAAGCGTCGACCGAGCCAACTCCCATCAAATATCTCGGCTTTTCCTTCGGGAGAAGCGGCGTTGTCACATCGAGCATGTGGTACATTTTTTCGTGGGATTCTCCAACAGAAAGGCCGCCAATGGCGTAACCTGGAAAATCCATCGCGACTAAATCCTGAGCGCTTTTTCGCCTCAAATCGTCGAACATTCCGCCCTGTACAATGCCAAATAAAGCTTGATGTTCCGGATTCGCGTGGGCCTGTTGGCATCGCTTCGCCCAGCGTGTCGTCATTTCCATCGAATGCTTTGTGTATTCGTAGTCCGCGTCAGCCGGAGCACATTCGTCAAAACACATGATAATGTCTGCACCGATAACGTTTTGAAGGCGGATTGAATCTTCCGGCCGCATAAAATGGCGAGAGCCGTCCAAATACGAAATGAACTTAACGCCTTCTTCTGTGATCTTTCGGATCGCCCCGAGAGAAAATACCTGAAATCCGCCAGAGTCTGTTAATATAGGGCGGTCCCAATTCATAAAGCGGTGAAGCCCGCCAACTTCCTTCATGACTTCTTCCCCCGGCCTCAAATACAGATGGTAGGTATTGCCAAGGATAATCTGGGCGTTCATCCGGTGCAGATCGGCGTTGTCCATCGACTTGACGGTCGCCTGTGTGCCGACCGGCATGAAAATCGGCGTCTGAATTTCACCGTGATCCGTTATGATCCGGCCGAGCCGTGCACCCGTGTATTTTTCCTGATGTATGAGTTCGTATCGAAACATAATTCTCCTATTGAATGAACATCGCATCGCCAAAACTGAAAAATCGGTATTTTTCTTTGACCGCGTGACGATAAGCCGCCAATATTTTTTCTCTATCGTAAAAAGAAGCAACCAGCATCAGAAGCGTCGATTCGGGCAGATGGAAATTGGTAATCAGTCCGTCGATCACGTTCCAATGAAAGCCCGGATAAATAAAAATCGACGTCGCCCCGTGCTCTGCAACCACTTTACCATCGTGACGGGCTGCCACGCTTTCCAGCGTCCGAACTGTCGTCGTGCCCACTGCAATGACACGCCCGCCATTGACTTTCGTCGCTTCAATCAGATCCGCAGTCTCTTGAGAAACACTGTATTGCTCTGAATGCATTTGATGATCTAAAATATTGTCTTCTTTGACCGGGCGAAACGTCCCAAGGCCGACGTGCAGCGTCACAGCTGCCGTCTTCACCCCCATTGCGCGAATCTGATCGAGCAGCGCTTCGGTGAAATGCAAACCGGCTGTGGGTGCTGCGGCTGAGCCGTTGTACTTCGCGTAGACGGTTTGATAACGGGATGGATCGCTCAGTTTTTCATGGATGTACGGCGGCAGCGGCATGGTGCCGATTTGGTTTAAGATTTCTTCAAAAACACCGTCGTATTGAAATGCAATGACGCGCAGGCCGTTGTCAATGGTTTTCTCAATAGTGCCTTCAAGAACAACGCTGCCATCCTGATCCGTAAATTCCAAAATGGCACCGGGTTTAGCCTTTCGCCCCGGCTTAACCATCGTTTCCCATCGGTTGTCATCCAGGCGTTTTAATAGAAGTAGTTCAACCTTGCCCCCGGTTTCCTTTTTATGGCCGTAAATGCGCACCGGCATCACCTTCGTGTCGTTCATCACCAAAAGGTCCCCCGGCTTTAAATACGCGACAATGTCGTGAAAATGCCGATCTTCTATTTGATCTGTCTTGCGATTAATGACCATCAATCGCGACATATCCCGCTTTTCCGCCGGTGTCTGGGCGATTAATGCTTCCGGCAGATCGTAATAAAAATCAGATTTCTTCATCATGATTGGTCAATTCCTCCAGACTAATTTGATTGGCTGGGGCCTGTGCAGCCTTCAGTCCTAAATGCGCGCAGCCCGCCGAGGTGATCACACGCCCGCTCGGCGTCCTGGCCAGAAATCCCAGCTGCATCAGATAAGGCTCGTAGACTTCCTCGATCGTGTTGGACTCTTCGCCGATCGATGCCGCCAGCGTGTTGAGCCCCACCGGGCCGCCGTCGAACTTCTCAGCGATCGTCCTGAGCATCAATCTGTCGTTTTCGTCCAGACCCACGTCGTCCACTTCAAATAAGGTTAGAGCTTTTTGGGCCGTTTCCAGATCAATGACGCCTTCACTCTCCATTTCGGCGTAGTCGCGGACCCGTTTAAGCAATCGATTCGCCACACGCGGTGTTCCCCGAGAACGGCGGGCCAATTCTCTCGCACCCGCATCGTCAATGCCGATGCCCAAAATGCCGGCAGAGCGTTTGATAATCGATGCCAGTTCATCCGGTGCATACAGCTCCAGACGCTGTACGACGCCGAACCGGTCACGCAGCGGCGCCGTCAGCTGCCCCGCTCGGGTCGTCGCGCCAACTAAAGTAAATTTCGGTAAATCAAGACGAATGCTCTTCGCACCCGGCCCCTTCCCGATGATGATGTCGAGCGCGAAATCTTCCATCGCTGGATAAAGCACTTCTTCGACCTGCCGCTGCATTCGGTGAATTTCGTCAATGAACAGCACATCGCCAGCCTTGAGTGTTGTTAAAATCGAAGCGAGATCTCCCGGTTTTTCAATGGCCGGACCTGATGTAATGCGGATTTTCGTCCCCATTTCATTGGCAATAATATTGGCCAGCGTCGTCTTGCCCAATCCTGGCGGGCCGTAGAGCAACACGTGATCAAGCGGCTCTCCGCGTTTCTTTGCCGCATTGATAAAAATACCCATTTGCTTTTTAACCCGTTTCTGACCAATGTACTCATTGAGATTTTGGGGTCTCAGTGAGTGCTCGATCTCAACATCCGGCTCTGAAAATTCTGTTGTGATAATCCGATCTTTCATAATGTCCCTTTATGATTTCGAAGCGGCCGTCAGCGCCGCTTTTAAAAGCTCTTCGATGCTCATCCCCGGTGCAATCACCTGATCGATAAGATCCGAGGCTTCGCGGTAAGCGTAACCCAAACCCAATAAACCATTGATGCCTTCGTTGTACAGCGCATCAGCCGTTTGCATACGTTTGGTCGCACCGCCTTCAGCGCCGTCGATCACATTATCTGTCGTTTCAAAATCTTTGTACTTATCTTTTAATTCAAGAATAATGCGTTCGGCCGTCTTTTTGCCAACACCCGGGGCCTTCGAAATGGCCTTTGCATCTGCGTTTTTGATGTGATGGATGAACGTCGCCTCATCAAATTGCGAAAGCAGACTCATCGCAGCTTTCGGCCCAATGCCGGAAATACCGATCAACGTCACGAACAATTGCCGTTCTTCCTCGGTCGAAAATCCGTAGAGCGTCACATCGTCTTCTCTAAAAGCTGGATAGAGCAAGAGCTTAACCGGCTGATGCAGCGCCGGCAATGCCGCATTGGTCGTCATGGATGTGCGGATCCAATACCCAAATCCGCCGGCTTCAATGACAACACCGTCGGCACGTTCCGCTTCCAATACCCCTTTGATATATTCGAACAAAATTGTCCTCCCACTAAATAAAAAACGCTAAACCCAACACAATGTCTGGTTTAGCGTTTGCCTTCTTATTATGGAGGTGGCACCCAGAATCGAACTGGGGAATAGAGGTTTTGCAGACCTTTGCCTTACCGCTTGGCTATGCCACCGCAAAATAAAATGGAGCGGAAGACGAGATTTGAACTCGCGACCCTCGCCATGGCAAGGCGATGCTCTACCACTGAGCCACTTCCGCACCGTTAAATGGTGCCCAGAGGCGGAATTGAACCACCGACACGGGGATTTTCAGTCCCCTGCTCTACCGACTGAGCTATCTGGGCATGGCGACCAGGATGAGGCTCGAACTCACGACCTCCAGCGTGACAGGCTGGCATTCTAACCAACTGAACTACCTGGCCAATAAATAATGTTGCTATCTGGTGGTCGCTACAGGGCTCGAACCTGTGACCCCCTGCTTGTAAGGCAGATGCTCTCCCAGCTGAGCTAAGCGACCAAATCTCAAGCACAGGCATTATTATACGCTAGAACCCTGTGCTTGTCAAACCCTTTTTTCGATTTTTTTACAATTTTTTTATTTATCTCTTTTCTGCGACGTATTGCACGCGGTCGCTTAAGGCGCCGCCCGCCAGAAAAGTCCCAAAATCGTAGATTTTCTGGTTCTTGAACGCCGGCACCTTCAACAGTCTAAAAATATCCTCAACGGAATAATAGTACTGGCTCTGCTGTTCTTCAAGACGTTCGTACAAATTATCTTCACGGCGCACAAAGAACGACAAATCAAAATCGACCTTGTCTTCATCCGGATGAAGAGTATTTTCCCACACACAGTAGACATTGTCAAAATTGTAGACAAAGGTGTTGTCGCCAATCGTTTCCTTATACTTTTCCGGCGTATTCATATCGAACATCAATAGCCCACCAGGTCGGAGCGCTTCGGCTGAACAGCTTAAGAACGATTCGATTTCGTCTAAGCTTTTCAAATAATTGAAACTATCGCAGCAGACGATCACCGCATCAAAGGTTTCTCCGATTTGAAAATTGCTCATATCCCCCTTAAAAAAGCGCACATTCTCGATCCCCTGAGCCTCTGCCTTTTCGTCCGCCACTGTCAGCATGTCTTCTGAAAGGTCCACTGCCGTCATATCGAATCCCTTTTGGGCCAGCCGCAGCGTCACATTCCCAGTCCCGCAGCCGAATTCCAAGATTTTTTTAACCGGTTTTGACGAATTGAGGGTCATTCTGAAAATATAATCGGCCCATTCATCGTAATTGATTTCCTGCATCAATTCGTCGTAAACTTTCGCAAAGTCTTCGTACATCGTATCCCCCCTCTAATTATTCGTTGCAATTAGTCTAAAAGTCTTCTTTCCATATTGTCATGTGCTTGTTTTTCAAAGCGATCCGGCAGCGGCGGCAGCATTCCCTGTCCTGTTTTGCGCTCCAGTGCCGCTGATAATATCGCGTCGGCCACTTCCGGATTTTTAGGCAATAGACAGCCGTGGCTGTACGTCCCGTACACATTCTTATAGCGCACGCCTTCCGTGCCGTCTTCGCCGTTGTTGCCAAAACCTTTGAGCACTTTTCCCATCGGTCTGACACCGTCTTGCAAATACGTTTTCCCAGAATGATTTTCAAAGCCGATGATATTCACGCCCGGCTGATCGTCAAATGTAAACACATAATTGCCAATCATCCGCTTTTTGACTCCTTCGGTGTAAAAGTTCAGTGCGCCGGTAAAATCAATCTGCTTGCCGTCCCAAGTCTTATAATATTGGCCGAGCATTTGATAACCCCCGCAAATGGCTAAAACCGCTTTGCCATCCTCGATCGCAGCCTTTAATTCCTTGTCCTTCCCCGAGAACAAGTCCGGCAATAACACTTCTTGGTCAAAATCCTGTCCGCCGCCGATGAAAAACAAATCGTAATCGGAAGCTTTAAGGGGTTCCCCCACACAGACACGGTCTACCTGGACAGGGATCTGCCGCCATTGGAGACGGCGGCTCAAGCACAGCACATTGCCGCGGTCACCGTAGAGATTTAAAATATCCGGGTACAAATGACAAATTTTAAGTGGTTGTTCCATGGGTTTGCTCTCCTTATTCCCAGAAATTTTTCACATCGTACATTTTTGTAATCTTATTCCGAAGGTCCATCATCGCCGTGTAGGTCGGCATAATATAAACGGGGTAATCCTGCGCCGCGCAGGTCTTCATTAACGTCTCGTAGTCTTTGATCACTTTCATCTTGTCTTCCGGAATACCAGCGTATTTGAAGCGCAGCGCCATGTCTTCCGCGCGAATGCCCGAAAGGAACAAACCTTTGAGTTTGTCCCCCATTTCGGCAATTTGTTCAAAATCGACATCCCAAATCCACGACACATCGGTGCCGTCGGCGTCACGGTCATTGAGACAGACCACAAAGACGGACGGATCCGTTACGTTGGTGACGAAATTGAGGACTTGATTGCAGCCTGCGGGATTTTTCACCAGAATCATGCGGATCGGCGTTCCGTTGAGAACGAGTTTTTCCATTCGGCCAAAACCGGGTGCAAACTCAGAAAGAGACCGAATCACGGTCGGAATATCAAATTTAAGCGCTTTGCCCACTGCGACAGTGCCGCAGGCGTTATAAATATTATAACCGCCCGGCAGATTGATCGTCGTCCTGTAAGATTGTCCATCAACTAAAATGTCGACGACTGATTTTGACGCGTCACTTTGGATGACATCCGTTACTGCAATGTCCGGTTCCGGACGGTGGTAGCCGCAATGCGGGCAGCGATACCCGCCCAAATGACCGTACGTCACATAGTCGTACACATATTCGTGCTTGCATTTTATACAAAACGGTGCATCCGATACTTCCTGAACACGTTTTTTGTAAATAGGGACATTGACGCCGTAGAACAAAACTTTATTTTTGAAATCATCCGCAATCGATGCGACCATTGAATCGTCTGCATTGAGACACAGCGTCGCTTTTGGGCTGTGGCTGATCCCGATCTTAATGCTCTCAAGGGTGTGGGTCACTTCGCCGTAGCGGTCCAGCTGATCTCTGAAAATATTGGTGACCACGATCGCTCTGGCATCAATCATCGTCGACACTTCTTTAAACGCCGCTTCGTCGCATTCAATCAGGGCATAGTCGTACTTACAATGCCCACTTAAGGTTGAATTTGTGATGAATTCTGCGGTAATCCCAGTAATCAGGTTGGCACCGGATTTATTGCAGAAAAAAGAAATGCCGAGATCATTCAAAGTCTGCTCAATCATTCTGGAACTAGTGGTCTTGCCATTGGTTCCCGTCACAACGATACATTTGACTCCTTTCGCGCATCGAGCCAGAACTTTGTGATCCAGTTTCATCGCCACGCGGCCCGGAAAATCCGTGCCGCCGCGCCCCATCAGGCGCAGCAGCGACTTGGTCATTTTCGCCATTACAATAGATAAAAATGTTTTAAATTTCATGGCTAGCATTATATCACTTTCTTTTCACGATGTACAATCTTCATTTATCCCTGTCCATTTCAAAGCGCGCCTCGTATTTTTTCCCGACGCTCGGCAGATTTTTATCGGCAATTCCCCGACTGACTGCGTCAGTTCCGAAACGCTTTCTAATGGCATCGAGAGCTTGATCAATATGGCGCTCCCGTTCAAGAGTGCGCGTATCGAACATCGAAATCTGTGAGATATTGCCGTTTTCGATCTGCGTGAGCGCCACGCCAATCAGTCGAATCGGTGTCTCGCCATCCCATAGCTCGTCAAAAAGCTGAAACGCGGTCGTTTCGATTTCACGCGTAATGTCCGTGGCGCGGTCCAACGTCCGCTGATGCGACCGATCCACAAACGATGATGAGCGAATCTGAACGCTGACGCGCTTCGCCAACCGATGTTTACGCCGCAGACGTCTGGCAACAAAATCCACCAACTTTTTAATGACCTGTCGCGCTGCTGTTTTCGTCTTTACATCCTGGGGCAGCGTAATCGAGACCGAGTAGCCCTTTTCTTCCTGAGGCTCGTCCAATACCGGACTGTCATCCCATCCGTTGGCGTAGCGGTAAAGGTGTTCACCCTGTTTATTCCCTAATACCTGTTTGAGATGATCGCATTTACAATGCGCCAGATCACCGATCGTCCGAATGCCGTACAAATTAAGCTTGTCCGCGGTTTTCTGACCAACAGAAAGGAGGCGTCTAACTGGAAGGGGCCACATTTTCTCCCGGATTTCATCGAGCCAAAGGGTGTGTACCTTGTCTGGCTTTTCGAAATCCCCGGCCATCTTCGCCAAAAGTTTATTGGGGCCAACGCCCACGTTCACAGTAAAGCCAAGTTCCGCTTTGATACGTTCCTTAAGCTCCCAGGCTGTCTCGACAGGATGGTGATAAGCCGTCGTCTCCGTAACATCGAGAAAGCACTCGTCGATCGAAAAATCCTGAACTGCCGTGGCGTAAGTTTTGCAAATGGCTTTAAATTCACTGCTGAGATGCTGATAAATTCTGAAATCCGGCGGAATAGAAATGAGGTTTGGGCATTTTCTCAACGCGTCGGAAAGGGGCTCGCCGGTGTGAATGCCGTAGACCTTCGCCAGTCCTGATTTTGCAAGAACCACACCGTGACGTTTCGCCACATCGCCGCCCACAACCGCCGGGACCAGCCGCAAGTCCGATTCTCCCCGGGCAAGCCGGTCCACTGACGACCAAGATAAATACGCCGAATTGACATCCACATGATAGATCAGCCGTTCATCACCCATGGAAAACTCCTTCTTATTATTGATTCCCCCCTCTTTTTGTGCCATTTTCGATTAAACCCATTAAAAACAAAAGAAGCCTCCCGTTTGGGAGGCCAAGGAAAAAAGAGAGAGACACTCGTGAAAAAAATCAATCTTTACAATTGCTCATTTTCACTCGTCATTAAAAATTATACAGTACATTTTTAAATGAAACCTTAATTCTTATTTTAACAATTAAAAAAGAACCGTTATTTTTAGTTTTATTCTGGTATTTTTTTGTTCTAATCTGCATCTATAAATCAAAATTCGGCAGAAACTGAATTTGAGGCCGCCCTGTCGTCTCGCTCATGTGCACTTCGCTATCGATTCCGTATAGATAACGAATCATCTCCGGTGTGATCACTTCTTCCGGCGTGCCGATTTTAACCAGTTTTCCCTTTTTCAACACGACGATGCGGTCGCAGTACAGCGCTGCAATATTTAAATCGTGCACTGAGGTAAAGACTGTCATATCCTGGCGTTTCAAAATATTCATGATTTGATATTGATACTTGATGTCCAGATGGTTGGTCGGTTCATCGAGGACGATCAGCTCCGCCTCCTGAGAAAGGGCGCGGGCGAGAAGCACCCGTTGTTTCTCACCGCCCGATAAACTCAAAAAGCTGCGTTCTTCATATCCCTTCAGCCCGACTTCATCGAGATACTTTTCTGCGATCGCACGGTCCTTTTCGGATGAATCCTGCAGCAGACGCTTGTGGGCGTAGCGCCCAAGCATGACCATATCGATGACCGTCAAATCAAATTCAACGGTATTTTCCTGAACCATGACGGCCATTTTCTTGGCAAATGCCTTATCATTGACTTGATCGACCAACTGTCCACCTAAATATATTTTACCGTGATCCGGCTGATAGATCCGGTAGATATTTTTGAGAAGCGTCGATTTGCCACAGCCGTTTGGTCCGACTAAACCGACAAATTCTCCCTTTTGAATATTCAGATCGATAGCCTTTAAAATCTGCGTCTTGTCGATTGAAAAGTCTAAATGTTCAACTTTGAGCTTTGTCATCATGCACCTCCGAATTTCGAACGGCTCTTTCGAATCAGGAACAAGAAAAACGGTGCCCCAAATAACGCCGTCAGAACACCAATTGGCAATTCTTCCGGAATGACAACAATCCTGGAAATCCAATCGCACAAAATAGTAAAAACCCCACCGAGCAAAATCGATGCAGGCATTAATCGGCTGTGCTTCGAACCCACAAGAGAACGCGTGATGTGCGGAATAATCAGTCCGATAAAACCAATGACGCCGGAAACTGAAACGATCGCGCCGGTCAAGATCGTGCATAATACAATGATTGACACCTTGATACGCATCAGGTTTACACCGAGCGTCGTCGCTGCGTCGTCCCCTAACATTAAAACGTCTAAGCTGTCTGTGAAGAAGAACAGAATCACTGTGCAAATGATAAAAATAATGAAGACATACAGCACCGTGCTCCAGTTAGCGCCGCTAAGTGAACCCATCATCCAATAAACCGCCGTCTTCACCTTGTCGTCTCCAGTCTGATTGTAGTAAATCATAAAATTGGTCACTGCCTGAAAAAGCGTGGATACGGCAATCCCTGCCAATACCAGCTGGGTCGATGTGATTCTGTTGCTGACCGATGACACCTTCATCGCAATAAAAATGGCAAGAAACGCGCCGATGGCTGCGCCAAACGCGATATGAAACTGCCCCATAAAGCCGAACCATCCGTACATAATCACCGCCACGGCACCGGCCGATGCCCCCGAAGAAATCCCGAGAACGTACGGGTCGGCCAGTGAATTCCGCGTCATGGCCTGCATTAAAATACCGCAGAGGGACAGCCCCGCCCCAACCATCAGCGCCATGAGCACCCGCGGAAAGCGCATGGTCCAAATAATGGTTTCAAGGGAAGCATTCCAGGTCGGCTTGAATATTTCGTGACCCATCAGGTGATTGAGCAGCACCTTGCAAACCACATCCGGCGGAATGGAGACACTGCCGGAAAAAACCGCCAAAATAATAACCAGAATGAGAAGAACAAAAAGGCCGATACAAAACAGCACAAAGTTCCCCCTCTTCCGAATTGGCAGACGTGAACTGAATTTCATCGATAATTTTACCTCGTTTCTATCATGAAAAGAGAGACTTTCAACGAAAATGTCCCGCGAAAGTCTCTCCTGTTCTCATTTATTGAATATTTAAAATTTGTTTGGATAGAGCTGTTTGGCAATGGATTTAACCAGATCTGCCGAGCCCGCTGAGCCCTGCATGATCGCACAGTTTGCGGAGTAAATTTTGTTTTCCTTGACCGCGCGCAGATTCTTGGTGTATTTGTTGGTTTTTAAAAATTTCTTTTTCTTTGCCGTATCGTGATTGTAATCTAAGATAAGAATGGCGTCAGGATCTCTTTCTGCCACCTGTTCCCATGAGGGCGTCGCCCAGCCTTTGTTAATGTCGTTGAAAATTGAGATCGCGCCAGCGCGTTTGAGGGTATCGCCCGGCATCCCTTGACACGCTGTAAATGGAGCATCTTCGCCGGAATCGTAAACAAATACTTTGACCGGATTCTGATAAGCTTCATCGCCCAATGTCTGGTGGACAGAATCCAGCGTACGCTTCATCTTCGCAATGCGCTTCTGGGCGGTGTCTTCCACCTGGAAAATCTTGCCGAGTGTTTCATAATCTTTGTACAAATCATCAAAGGTCGCACTGTCTGAGCAGACATACGGGAAATACGGCGTGATGCCGTTTTTCTTACAGAAGCTCAAGCTGAAATTCTTGTCTGAAAATAAATCATCCCAGCCGACAAGAAAATCACAGCCCGTCGCCAACACTTTTTCTTTAGAAACCGAGCGAAGATTCACACCTGGTTTCGCAAGTTGTTTCACCTTCTTTTCGCCCGGATACTGCTTGACGGTGTCAACACAGGCCCCTTCTGTGTAGCCTGCCATATCGTCCGCTAACCCCAGATCGAAGAAAATATCTGCCATCTGGTCCCCGTCGGCAACCACTTTAGTCGGTTTTTTCTTGAACGTATGCTTGTAATTCGTCCCAAGACCGCTTCTTTCCAAATTCATTTCAATCGTGACCGGTTTGTAATGCTTGTCAGAAGCACTCGACTTTGAGCTTGCGCTTGAAGACGCGCTCGATCCGCACCCCGCCAATGTCGTCAAAGCGAGCGCCGCCGCCAGCCCTGCGCATGCCAATTGTTTTTTCATAATAAGCCTCCTAATAGTCTTAACTAACACTTAATTAAGTATACGAGGCGGGTCCTTTTTGCAGATAGGTAAAAATACGATATTAAAATATATTATTTTGTAGTTTCTTTTTATTGTATTTGATTTTACATTTTTATCTGAATTTTTAAACTTGGTCAAACTAAAAAAGGAGGCTCCGCACATGCGAAAGCCTACCTTCTTTATTATATTTGTCTGTAAATTCTATATAGCAAATCTAAGATTGCGATCATTCACCTTTAACGACAATCTTAAGCCCCTTCATGCTCATATTCATTTCCATGGCTTCATTAATATCGGCAAGCGCGTATTTATGAGACAAAAGTTTTTCAACTGGCAAACCATCTTTTTGCGCTTCTTTGAGGACTTCACAAGCCTGGATCCAGTCTTTTGCCTGATAGGTCCAAGAGCCTGTTACCTTGATTTCCTTTACGCTTAGCAACGTGTTTTAACTGACAGATAATTTTATACACCATCTTGTTATTTTCCGTCACTAAGCATAAAATAACAATATGATGAAAAATACACAGATGTTACAAGACAAAGCCTACAATTTTTTAATCGAACAAATCAAAAACGGCGAATTGGAAAATGGCAAATTCTATTCGCTGAATCAATTTAGCAAGGATTTTAATTTTTCCAAAACACCTCTGAGGGATGCCGTTCTCCGCCTCGACGAAGAAGGATATTTAGATCTGGTACCGAGCAAAGGATTCTGTATTCACGAGTTATCCGAGCAGGAAATTACTGAGACCTATCAAATCCGGGAAGCCTTTGAATCCTATTGTCTAGAAGAACTCAGCGAAGGTTTAGACACTGAGCGGGGCCGATATTATTGGAACAAGCTGCAGTCTAAAATCGACGCTCAACGGGAAATCTTCGAGTCCACCGGCGATCATGAGGCTTTTGCCCAAAAAGACTACGAATTTCACCGAAGTATGATCCAATATGTCGGCAACGCCATGATGCTCAGTTTTTACCGCAAACTCATGTACCGCATTTCCCAGCTCACGGGCCTCTCTTTTGAGAAAACTGGGCGCATGGAAGAAGCTTTAAACGAACACATCGCGATTATGTCCGCTGTCAAAGAAAAAAATATCTCAAAAATCAATGAACTTATTTTTACACAAACGCGGACTGCTAAGGCAATCAATTTACACATCATCAAAACAAAAAGCCAGGATCAAAATTGATCCTGGCTTTTTGCACAAATAAACGAATTGATATTAAGCTTCAACATCCGCAATGCAGACCACTTGACTGGAATCCAACCCTTTAATTCTCAAAGGCGCATTGGTGAAGAATTTGATCGCTGCTCCTTTCGGAATGTCTGACAAATGCATGTCTTCGATGCCTGTGACAAATTTCCCGGAATAATAACCCAAAACGTGACGGTGGCAGTCTGGCGGCAGTTCACCTTCTTTGCATTTTTCAGAAGCTGAACCGATGGCCAAGAAATCCATGCCGATTGTCTTCAGATTCGGGAAATTTTCAGTCAAATAATCGCCAGCACTCGGTGCGATGAAGGAACCTTCATTCTGATAAATATTTTGATCAGTATCGCGATATTTTTCGAGACCTGTGCGGAACAAGGCGCAAGACACTGTCGAAAGAATATCGGCAAAGGGTTCAAGGTCTTCTTTGTAAATCCCTTCGGCCGGTCCTTTTGGAATATCAATCAGCGCCACCTTGGTGTGCGTAAAGTATTCGATCGGCAGCTCATTAATGGAAAGGCCGTCTTTCACAAAATGACGCGGCGCATCCATGTGCGTGCCAAAATGATTCGGCAATTCAGAAATAAAGCTGCAAAATGGACAATCTTCCGAAACATCCGTGCACTGCTTTACTTTGACGACAGGTTCTCCCGGCCATGCGTAACCATCAGGATCTAAAATGTGAGATAAAAATTGAAATGCCATAATATTACTCCTCCTCAAAAATCACTTCATTAATTTACCAACTGCATCTTTCAATGTATCTTCTCCGCCGACGTTTCCCGGGAAAATGACGTAAGGAATCTTCGGAAATCGGCTGTTGTCCCCCGTTTGCCAAACTGGGATTCCCGGTTCAATCTGCCCAAGGACATTGGCTTTTGTAACGGCAAGCGCCTTTGTCCCAACATCACTCGAGGTGATGCCGCCTTTCGCAACAACAAAGGCCGGCGTGATATGAAGTTTGCCAACGAGAGACTGAACCGCGTCCGAAATTTTTATCGAAAGTCTGAGTTCATCCTCTTTATTACCCGTATCTGCTGTAATCAACTGTCGCGTCGTATAGACACATACGCTCGTTCCCGAAGCGATGGCTTTTTCCTCTTCGTCAAGGCACCGCTTTACTTCAGCTTCAAAAGCCTTCTCATCTCGAACCAAGGTTGCATTGAATTCAATAAATTCAATCCCCGGCAGTGTTTTAAGCTGTTCCAACTGAGCTGTGGTCTTTTGGGTGTGCGAGCCAACCACAATGATACCACCGTTATTAGTTTCCTGAACCACCATATCTCCGCGAGTCAAAAGCGGCTGATCGGTAACGCCGCCCATAACCTTAACCAGCGCAGCTGCAGATCGGAACATAAAATTTTTGCCTTTTGCCATCGCGCGGTACAACGCGACACAAAAGACCTTCACGTCGACATAGTCAATCGCGTTGACAATTACCTTGTTGAAATTCTGGACTGAAAGCAGCTGGTTTTCAATTTTGTCGTAGTTACAGGCTCTCAAATCTTCAAGGGCAATTCCGACACAGTCAGCTGCTTTGTACGCACCGCCTGTCTTTTCTTCAATATAATCTTTGATGTCACTTTTGGTATAGCCAAAGGTTTTGTCTCTTGCAAATTCAGTTTCTGCCGCCGGCGTCAACTGATCCCCTTCCTGGACGTAATGCACATCGCCAATGGTAAAGCGGCCACCCTCTTTGAAAAACGGGCACATCACTTCTCCGTCGATTTTCCGACCGGTATCCTTTTCGTAGGCTTCTTTTAAAAGAATGGTTTCTAACGGATAATGGCCGCGCAATGTTGAGTCCGAACGGCTGATGTAGAGATAATCTTTTCCAGATGCCTTTGATGCCGCGTTGACGGCCGACGCAATTTCATGATGCGCCGCTGTCGTTTCATCTTGTGTCATGCCGCGAGAATTGGTCATAATGTAAAATAAGTTATTCTTTTCGGCAAAGGCTTCTTGAAGTGTCTCTGGTTTCCAATTTGTATAAACTGAAATGTCGTGTACCGTCTGAACACCCGTCGGATCATCATCAAGAACGACAATTTTTTTATCGTTTTCTAAAATCAGTTGATTTAACAGCGCATCGACCGCCGCTTCGTCTACCGCCGGATATTGTTTTAATACGTTAACATTAACTGCCATCATCATTCGCCTTTCTTGACTTTAACGTCGGCTAGTTTTTCAAAATATTGAACGATGCCGCCGTGATCGTCATTCATATGGCCGTGAACTTTCAAAGTCTGCAGGATTTCGTACAACTGCGCCGTATACGGAATCGGCACATCTAAAGCGTGCGCTGTGTTGACCACATTTTTGATATCCTTATGATTGATGGCAATTTTGCCGCCTGGTTTGAAATTCCGTTCGACAATCATTGGGATCTTCGCATCGAGCACCGCGCTTCCCGCCAGACCGCCGCGAATCGCTCGATAAACTTTTTCTGGATCGGCCCCCGCTTTGGTACCGAGGACAAAAGCTTCGGAAACAACCGCAATGGTATTATTCACAATGGCTTGATTAACCAATTTCGTAACAGACCCGCTGCCAACATCGCCGATCAAAGTTGCGGTCGAACCCATGATGTCAAAATACGGCTGCATCGCATCAAATACATCCTGTTGGCCGCCACACATGATGGCTAGGGTGCCATTAATTGCGCCCGGTTCTCCTCCAGATACAGGTGCATCGATAAAATTCACTTGTTTTTTGGCGAGTTTTTCTGCACAAGTCCTCGATTCTACTGGCGTCACCGAACTCATATCACAAACAATGGCGCCAGAGTGGAGCCTTTCCGCCACACCACCTTTATCAAATAAAATTTGCTGACTGATACTACCGTTCGGTACGATCAAAATCACGGTATCGCACTGATCCCCGATTTCTGTGTACGATCCTGACGCGGCACCCGCTTTCACCAGTTCATTAATCGCTTCTGCATTTAAGTCGTTGACCATCAATTCAACGCTTTTTTCCAGAAGATTTTTTGCCATGGGTTTTCCCATGATTCCCAAACCAATAAATCCTACTTTATTCATTTGTCCTTCCTCCCTCATTCAGACCTGATTTAGTATACCGATATATCACTTTTAATATTATACGATATACCGATATATTAATCAAGAAAAAGTTTACACAAATCAAAAAAAATAAAGCATAACTTATGAAAGTTTATTCTTTCACAAATTATGCTTATTCATCTCATTTTTTACACTTCGTCTATCACTTCGATGCGTAAAATATCGTGAATAGGAATGCGATAGATCGTTGGAACGCCCGCCACATCGAGCAGCAGCGATTCCTGCCCCTTAATGTCGTCGCCAGAACTTAAGTACAAATAGACACGTCCGAACCATTTTTCGTGTTCTTCACTGGTGATCGCCACTCGTTTACCGACCAAATCGTACATGTCGAATTTTGGTCCGACGCAGAGTCGAAGTTCGCCCTTAAAAGCGGCCTGCGGCTTGTCCACATTTTCGTAAATCGGTTTGTCCCTGACCGGACTGTACCCGCTGTAAAGAATGCGAAAGGGGCCTCCCGAGATCTGGCAGCTCAGATTCCCTACGCGATTTGCGTCAAGAAGTGCCTGAACTTCCTGGGTCTGGCCCTTTTTTATATAGCCGATCGTTTCGTTTTCGATCTCGATACGAATCGCGTGAGGATCGTGCAGATTCTCCGGCTCCGGAATCAACACGGCTTCTGTGCGATCAAAACAAAATTTGGGAATCTCCACGTCGACTTGATCATCTTCAATGAGCTGCGCCTCTCGCATTTCGTAATCTGGATTGATCCGGCCAAGCTGCTTAAGCTGCTTTCGATGATAATAAAGTCCAGCGACATCGTAATAATGAATTTGCCAAACCGGCAGATCGTGCAGCTCGAAATCGACGTCTTCCGCTTCGTCGTCATCTGCGTGATAAGCGGTTTCTCGAAATTCTAAGAGGATGTCGATCATTTCCCGACGAAGCAGATCTTCCGAGATATCCTGCCCGTTCAAAAAACGCGAAGCCGCTTTAATCGCTCGATTTTCATACAAATAACCGAAATACGTCATCCGCGCATTTTCTGTCTCAGCCAGGGTTTGCTTCAGCCGTCCTTCTAAATCCTGCGGTGCGATTTCCCTGCCGATAAAATCAATCAATGGTGCCGATAGTTGCTTTCGAATATCTTGCTCTGTCATTTTCCTGTCGATCCAAATCCATCTTTTCCGCGAGCTGTCTGATCCAGCGCGTCCACCACTTCAAAATCCGGCATGATGTACGGCAGGACAACCAACTGCGCAATGCGTTCTCCCGGTTCAATGATACGGTCTGTGCCGCTATCGTTGTAAAGGGCTACCGTCAGTTCGCCGCGATAATCTTCATCGATCACACCGACGCAGTTCGCCGGGCGAAGCCCTTCTCTCACAGCCAAGCCGCTTCTGGCAAAGACAGCGCCAAAGGTACTGGATGGCAGCGCGATGGCTAATCCTGTGGGAATCATGGCTGTGTCGTGAGGTGCAATGGTCATCGGTGCGTCTAGGCAGGCAAATAAATCCGAACCCGCCGCGTATTCTGAACCGCGAAGGGGTGTTTTCGCCCCTGGTCTTATTTTTTTGATCTGCATACCGCTCTCCTTCGTTATTTATGCTATTTATGTATATAAAAAGAGCAGGCATTAGAGCCTGCTTGATTTTTTAATGGAGCTGAGAGCCGGATTTGAACCGGCGACCTACTGATTACGAATCAGTTGCGCTACCAACTGTGCCATCCCAGCTTGAATACTTTGCTATTATACCGAAAGACCGTTTCATTTGCAAGACCTTTTCCGATTCTTTTTTATTGAAATCCTTAAATCTTAATCTTATAATAATAAATTAGTTCTATAATACAGCATATAAAAGAAAAAGGAGGAGACTCATGCCTTTAGTGACATCCACTCAAATGTTTAAAGACGCCTTGGAAGGGCATTACGCCATCGGGGCATTTAACGCCAACAACATGGAAATCATCCAGGGCATCGTCGCGGCCGCAGAACACGAGCGCTGTCCCGTCATTTTACAGGTCTCTGAAAAATCACGAATTTATACCAATCCTGTTTATGTTTTAAAATTGGTCGAAGCGGCGGTCGAGACCTCTAACATCGACATCTGCCTTCACCTCGATGACGGACCGGATTACGACACTTGCGTCGCCTGTATCGACTCAGGCTTTACGTCCGTAATGATTGACGGCTCGCGCCTGCCCTACGCAGATAACGTTAAGCTGACAAAACAAGTCGTCACCTACGCCCACGATCACGGTGTCGTCGTCGAAGGGGGCCTTGGCGATATTCACGGCGATACCGATTCCGATATCCCTTTCTCCCTGACCAATCCAGAACAAGCGGCGGACTTCGTGCAAGCAACAGGCGTCGACTCCCTCGCCGTCGCCATCGGCACTTGCTACGGTCCTTATAAATTTAAGACAGAACCCACGCTGGCTTTTGAACGTCTGAAAGATTTGACAACTTATTTAAATTACCTGCCGCTGGTGCTGCACGGCGCCTCATCCGTTCCAAAGGAATTTGTCGATCTCAACAACCAGTACGGTGCTGCCATTGAACGCGCGCAGGGGGTTCCGGAAGATTTACTTCGCGATGCGTCGCGCATGGGGATCTGCAAAATCAATATCGAGACAGATTTAAATCTCGTTATGACGGCCTGTATCCGACAATTTTTTGTGGAACATCCCGAATCCTACGACCCCCACGAATACCTTGGACCGGGCCGACGAGCGATTCGTTCCATGGTCATTCACAAGATGCGCCATGTTCTCGGCTGCAGCAAAAGGATTTAATCGATGATCACCTACCGCGTTCCAGCCAATGCCGCCGGCCAGCGCCTCGATCGATTTCTTGTCAAGTTTATGCCCAAAGCCGGCAAAGGGCTTTTGATGAAAATGACACGAAAAAAACGCATTAAGCTCAACGGCCGACGCGCTGCGCCCAAGGACACCATTCAAGAAGGCGATACCTTGACTTTCTATTTTTCGGACGAAACTTACGCCAAATTCAAAGGCGAGACGGCCGGGCACACACCGACCCAAAATCCCCTTCCCGAAACGCTCAGCACACTGATTCATCCCCCGCTGTACGAAGACGCGCAAATTCTCGCCGTCAATAAACCCGCAGGGCTGCTAACCCAGCCAGACCATACCGGTGACCCCTCCGTCTCTGATCTCGCTGCCCTTTTTTCCGACGGGACTTTCCACGCTGCGCCGGCCAATCGATTGGACCGCGGCACCTCCGGCATCGTGTTAATCCCGAAGAATTACGAAGTGCAGAAAAAACTACTCCAATCGATTCGGGAACGAAAGGCACACAAAACCTATCTCGCTTTGGTTTTCGGCACGGTTACACATTCCGGGCGCTGCGACAACCGCCTGATTCGCGAACAGAACAAGACCCGTATTTCCGACACTGAAAAAGGCACTGACGCCGCGCTGCGCTACCGGCCGGTTCAGTCCGTCAACGGCTTTACCATGCTGGAAGTCGATCTGTTTACCGGAAAAACCCATCAAATCCGCGCGCAGCTTGCACACATCGGTCACCCGATTGTCGGCGATGTCAAATACGGTTCAGAAAAATCAAACCAAACATTGAAGACGCGTTACCACTTAGGGCATCCTCTGCTGCACGCGGCACACTACACGCTGAACACGCCGACCTTAAGCTTCGATATTCGCGCCCCCATTGACGATCCCGCGTTTCGAGTAATTTTAGACGCATTGAATTTTAATGTATAAACTGTAGAAAGAGAGAATGGTATGGGTTACTGGCATACCCGGGGACTTCGCGGGTCTGTTCTTGAAGACTTAATCAACCAAAGCAATCATTATTACATGGCCCACGGCCTGGCCGTGATGCAAAAGATCCCGACGGCCATCACACCGGTCGAGCTCGACCAGCAGAAAGGCGTGATCAAGCTCGCGTATTTCGATGCCAAAAGCACGGTCGATTACGTCGGCAACGTGCAGGGCATTCCCGTCTGCTTCGACGCCAAAGAAACAAATCTGAAAAATCTGCCGCTCTACAACATCCACGAACATCAAGTTGCGTTTATGGACGCTTTCCAAAAGCAGGACGGCTTAACGTTTTTAATCGTCTATTTCAAGCAGACCGATCAGTATTTTCTGCTGCCCTTCGAGGTGCTCATGCACTATTGGAATGGGGCAAAAAAAGGCGGGCGCAAATCGATTCCGCTCTCCGCTTTTGACCCTCAGTATTTAATTCATTCGGAAGGCAGCATCCAGCTTCACTACCTCGAAGCCCTTAACCGCTATTTAGTTAATTTGAACAAAGGAGGCCAATAAATGGCAGAAATGAAAAAAATTCCAAGCTTTACCGTCAACCACCTGAAATTAAAACGCGGCATTTACGTGTCCCGAAAAGATCAGGTTGGCGACCAAATCGTCACTACTTTTGACATCCGTATGAAGGCGCCGAACAGAGAACCCGTTCTCAACACCGCAGAATGCCACACCATCGAACATCTCGGGGCGACATATCTGCGCAACGACCCGAAAATATCCGACCAGATCATCTACTTCGGGCCAATGGGCTGCCGCACCGGGTACTACCTGGTCATGAAAGGCGACCTGGAATCGAAGGACATCGTGCCACTGGTGAAAGAGCTTTACGCGTTCATGGCCGGTTTCGAAGGAGACATTCCAGGTGCTGCTGCCAGAGACTGCGGCAATTACCTCGATCAAAACCTCAACATGGCCAAATACGAATCGAAGAAGTTTTTACACGAAGTGCTCGACAACATCGATGACAGCCGGCTGATTTATCCGAATTAATCCTTTTATATACAATTTATATATAATAAAAGCGTGCCTCAAATCTCATTGACTTGAAGGCACGCTTTCTTATAATCAAATCTGATAATGATTAAACTGGATAATAAGTCTTAAGAATTTTTTCCCGCTCGACCCAATCGGGCATCACGCTTTTCATCGCCGCGAAAAACGCGTTGTTATGGCTTGGATATTTCAAGTGCATCACCTCATGCTGGGCCACGAAGGCCGTGCATTCGTCGGGCACCTTAATCAATTCAAGGTTTAAAATGAGTAGGCCCGTTCTCGGGTTGCAGGCCCCCCATTGATCGAGCATGCGCTTAATTCTCAGCCGCGGCATTTTGCCTTTAACGTAAGGTGCGGCGTTAAGCATCGCTTTGGCGACCATTCCCGCGAAAAGCGCCTTCGCCTGATTGTAATACCATTCATCGAGAACCGCGGCATTGCTCACAGGATTATTGGGATTTGAGGAATGCAACACCAAATGGCCTTGGCGGACTTCTGCTGTATCTTGTGAGGGATCCGCCGACGGTTTGACAAGCAGCGGATAATAATGACCGCGGTATTTATGCAGCTCACCTGTGGTGAAGCGATATTTTTTTTCGTGTTCCGGAATAATTTTATACGGAAATTTTGTTTGTTCGAGTTTCATGTTATAATTATAAACCAAAACGAACTCAATTAATTGGCTGATGCCGATAAATTATTGTACGAAGATAAGAAAAGGAAAACATATGGAATCAAAATTAAATGTTATTTTATTATCCCACACCCCTGATCCCGAAAAGGTCGTCGCTTCTGCCGCAAAGCTCTGCTATTCGGCATCGGACATTCAGTCGCTGACCGAAAAGCAGACGCCTGAAAAAGTTCAATCATTTTTGGAACGGCTCTCCAACTACGGCCACATGTCGCCGGTGGAGCACATCAGCTTTACTTTTGGCATCGAAGGGATCAGCCGCTCCCTCACTCATCAGCTGGTACGTCACCGTCTGGCCAGTTACAGCCAAAAATCCCAGCGCTACGTTGCCGAAGGGCAGTTCGACTACATCGTCCCGCCGGCCATCGCCGACATCCCCGAAGCCAAAGCCCTTTACATTCAGACCATGGAAGCGGAACAAAAGGCCTACGACAAGCTGGTTGAACGCCTAACCGAAAGTCACAAATCCAAATTAATGAAACAGGGCAAATCTGAAAAGGATGCCCTGGCTGCAGCCCAGAAAAGGGCCTTTGAGGATGCACGTTATGTCCTGCCTAACGCCTGTGAAACCAAAATCATCGTCACCATGAATGCGCGGGAATTGTTGCATTTCTTCAATCTGCGCTGCTGCAACCGCGCGCAGTGGGAAATCAGAGCGTGCGCCACACAAATGTTAAAACTCGTCAAGCCCGTCGCGCCGACGCTTTTCGCCTCAGCCGGCCCTTCCTGCCTCGAGGGTCCTTGCCCTGAAGGCGCCATGTACTGCGGTGATATCAAAGGTGTACGCGAAACCTTTAAAAAACTGTAAAATCAGAATACTAAAAAGAGCTCCCGCAAAAAGGAGCTCTTTTGTTTAAAACAAAGTTTTACATTTCGAATTTTTTGTGAATGTGGACCATCGCTTCCTTGGCTCTTTCTTTGTCAATCAAGCAGCTGATTTTAATTTCCGAAGTTGAAATGGTCAAAATGTTAATCCCCAATTCGTAGAGGGCTTCAAAAAATTGGCTCGCAATATCTGCATTGGCGACAATACCCGTGCCGACGATAGAGAGCTTCGCCACACCCTGATCGAATTCGACCTTCTGAGCGCCGACGTCGAAAGCAAATTTCTGGGAAACTTCCACTGCCTTTTGAAGTTCGTCAACATTGACCGTGAATGAAATATCGTTGACCGCTGTCCGGTTGACATTCTGAACGATCATATCGACGTGAATGTTTTGGGACGCCAGGGAAGAAAAGAGCCGGAAGGCAATCCCGGGTTTGTCTGGAACCTCTAAAATTGAAATTTTTGCAATATCTTCATCGAGCGCAATGCCGCGAATTAATACCTTTTCCATGCGATTAACTTCCTCCTTAATCAATGTACCCGGATTGTCATTAAAAGATGATCTGACAACCAAGGGTAATTTATATTTTTCAGCCAGTTCAACAGAGCGGGTGTGCAGCACGCCTGCTCCGAGGCTCGCCATTTCCAATACTTCCTGATATGAAATTTCGTCGATTTTTTTCGCGTCCGGCACGATTCGCGGGTCGGCATCGTACACCCCGTCCACATCGGTATAGATTTCACAGCTTTCCGCTTTAAGGGCAGCTGCCAATGCCACAGCCGATGTATCCGAACCGCCTCGACCAAGGGTCGTCACTTCTTCTCGGTCATCAACGCCCTGGAACCCCGCGACAATGACCACCTGATGGGTGGCAATTTCCCGCTGCAGACGGCTCGTGTCAATGCCTTCGATTCGCGCTTTTTTGTGCACTTCTGACGTTTTAATCCCGCATTGTGCGCCGGTCAGTGAAATGACGGAATGCCCAAGTGCCTGAATGGCCATGGCCAAAAGCGCGATGCTCTCCTGTTCCCCTGTCGCCATCAGCACATCCAATTCGCGGCTGGGCGGATTGGGGTTAATCGACTTCGCCATTTCTACTAAATGATCCGTCTGTTTGCCCATCGCCGAAACGACGACAACCATTTTTTTACCTTCATCTGCTCGTTCAACGATGCGCTTTGCGACTTTTTTGATGCGTTCGACTGATCCGACCGAAGTACCGCCGTATTTTTGTACGATTAAATTTTCCATTTCAGGCCTGCTTATTCGTAAATACGCGCGTAGAACAATTTCGGCGTCCGTTCCTTAAGGCGTTCAACCAGCGAATCGAAGACGTCCGCCTGGATTTCGGATGTTGTGAAAAACACGTCGTCGCCGCTCACCACGATCTGTCCTCTGCCCTTGTCCGCATTCATCACAGACATAACATAAGCCAATTCGTCATTGTTTGTCACGTGAACGCGCAGATAGTAGCGGCCGGAAAAACCGGAATTACCCATTTTGTGCAAATCCTTATCCAGCGTTTTGTAATGCGGGTTGCGTTCTTCCTTCAGACTGTTGATCACGTAAAGCACGTCGCCGACAACTGCGTTAGCTGTCGCATCTTTACCGGCTCCTTTTCCATAAAACTGAAGTTCCCCGATGACATCCCCTTTAATGGAAATGATATTAAATTCAGAATCCACATGGCCCATCATCGATTCGTTCGGGAAGAGCACCGGTTCAACCGTTGTATAAACCTGATTTTTGTTCAGCAGCTTCGAATGCCCCAAATATTTGATGACATAGCCGATGGATTTAACCATTTCCACGTCAACGGCTTCAACGTCTGACAAGCCGCGCTTCTTAATGTCTTCGTCGCGAATGATACCGCCGTACGCCAAAGTCGACAAGATGGCCAGTTTCCGGGAAACGTCGTAGCCTTCGATATCGGCCGTCGGGTCCGCTTCAGCAAAACCGATTTTCTGAGCTAATTTGAGAGTTTCATCAAAATCGGCGTTATTTTCCGTCATATTCGACAAAATGAAGTTGGTCGTCCCGTTGAGGATCCCCATAATTTCATCGATATGATTGATTTTCAGTTCCTCGTTCAAAGAACCGATAATCGGAATACCGCCGCCGACTGCCGCTTCGTATCTTAAGAACACGTGATGTTCGTCGGCAATGGCGTTGAGTTCTGCAAAGTATTCGGACAAAACAGCCTTGCTCGCCGTGACCACGTTTTTGTCGTGTTCGAGGGCGGTTTTAATCATCTTGTATTCAAATTCCATCCCGCCCAGAAGCGAAATGACAATTTTGATTTCCGGATCGTTCATAATCAGATCGGGATCGGTCACAATTTCGCAATGATGATCCGACGGATCGACCTTTTTATTCGGGTCTCTATCCAAAATCTTAGTGATATAAATAGGTTCATCTAAATTGTCAGCAAAACGGCCCTTGTGCAGGTTGATTAATTCGTAAACCCCTGTACCGATCGTTCCGAATCCAAGTAGTGCAATATTCACGATATGACCTCATTTCTTGATTTTAAATACAATTTTTTCTTGTAATTCAATTTAAATCATTCTATCATAGAAATAGATTGCGCCGCAATTTTTTATTGTGCATTCTATGATTTTTTAAACCTTGGAGGAGCTTTATGCCAATCGACTACCGAGACCACTATGTCAGCACCCGCGGAAGCGAGCAGAATATCACTGCCTCTCAGGCCATTATCGCCGGCCTGGCAAAAGACGGCGGACTGTACGTGCCTTCCTTTATACGGGACTGTCATTTTGATATTAAAAACATGCTGCCCCAATCCTACAGCCAGGTCGCACAGACCGTGTTTAATGCGTTTCTCGACGATTTCAGTCCCGAACAGATAGCCCAGTGCGTCCACGACGCCTACCAAACGGGGCTGTTTGAAGACAACACCTATCCAGTCCGCGTTCAAAAAGCTAAAGACCGTTATTTCCTAGAACTTTACCACGGACCGACCTGCGCTTTTAAAGACATGGCGCTGACCATTCTGCCCCATTTCATGACCAATGCCGTTAACATTCAAAACATTGGCCGGGAAATCGTTATCCTGACGGCCACCTCCGGCGACACCGGCAAAGCGGCCCTTTCTGGATTCTGCGATGTGCCGGGCATCGACATCATTGTCTATTATCCAAAAGACGGTGTTTCTCTGGTTCAGGAAAAGCAGATGCTGACCCAGCCCGGACAGAACACCTGTGTCGTCGGCGTCCGCGGCAATTTTGACGACACTCAAAACGGCGTCAAAGCCATCTTCTCTGATCAGGCGCTCAACGCTGAAATCAACGCCAAGGGCTTCCAGCTTTCTTCAGCCAATTCCATCAACATCGGCCGTCTGCTGCCGCAAGTTGTTTATTATTTTTACAGTTATTGTGAACTGGTCCGCCAGGGCGCCATCGCCTGCGGCGATCCGGTCAATTTTGTCGTCCCGACTGGCAACTTCGGCGATATTCTGGCTGGCTATTACGCGGCGCTCACCGGTTTGCCGGTGAATCGGTTTGTCTGCGCGTCCAACGCTAACCGCGTCCTGACAGATTTCTTTGAAACCGGCGAATACGACCGCAAGCGTCCGTTCTACAAGACGATGTCCCCCTCCATGGACATTCTCATTTCCAGCAACCTCGAACGTCTGCTCTACGACGTCTCCAAAGATCCAGAGACTGTCGCCCAATGGATGGGCACTCTCCAATCTGACGGCAGCTACACTGTTCCGGATGCCATCAAGGCTCAGACACAGAAAGCATTCTGGGGCGGCTTCGCCGATGAAGATCAAACCTCAGCGGCCATCGCCGATATGTTCAAAAGCCACGGCTATCTGATCGACCCGCACACCGCCGTCGCAAGCTGTGTGTACGACCAGTACCAAAAAGCCACCGGCGACGAAACGCCGACCATTGTGCTGTCCACGGCCAGCCCGTATAAATTCGCGACAAATGTTTACAAAAGCATTTACGGCGATATTCCTGAACATCTCGACGATTTTGGCGTGTTAAGCGCCTTGTCTGACGCTACATCGACCGCCATTCCAAAGCCGCTGGCAGGTCTTGCTGACCGCCCGAACCGCCACAACCACGTCTGCGATGTCGACGAAATGAGCGGCAGCTTACAGGACTTTTTAAGCCGATTGAAATAATTTTATCGAAATAGAAAAGAAATAAAAGGAATCGAAAATGACTGATCATCCATTGCTTCACAACCGCGGGATTCAAGTCAAGGTTCCCGGTACTTCCGCCAACATCGGGCCGGGCTTTGATGCTTTTGGTCTCGCGTTCAACCTCTACAATTCTTTTACTTTTATGGAAAAAGACGACGGCAAACTGACCATCCGCGGCGTTTCACGCAAATACCAGGGCACCAACAATCTGGTTTACTGTGCCATGCAGCGTGTCTTCAACCGCGTTCATCACTACCCGAAAGGGCTCTACATTTATACTGAAACCGGTGTGCCGGTCAGCCGAGGGCTTGGCTCCTCCGCCACATGCATCGTCGGCGGTCTCGTTGGGGCCAACGCCCTTTGCGGCAGCCCTCTTTCACAGGACGAACTCTTCGACATTGCGGTCGATATGGAAGGCCACCCCGACAATATCGCACCGGCGATGTTCGGAGGTCTCGTCTGCTCAATTGGCAGCCATCAGCATTATCAATACATCAAGAAAGAAGTGGCCGATTCATTCGCTTTCCATTTGATCGTTCCTGATTTTGAACTCTCGACCAAGGCCGCCCGCGCGGCACTGCCCAACAATATTCCAAGAAAGGACGGCGTCTTCAATGTCGCCCACGCGACAATGACTTATCTCGCCCTTTCGGAGGGACGCCCAGATATTTTGAAAAACAGCATGAACGACAAACTGCACGAACCCTACCGCAAACATTTGATCCGTTCCTTTGACGCCGTCAAACGCACTGCTCTACGCTACGGCGCACTGGGTGTCTGCATTTCCGGTGCCGGACCGACCATGCTGGCCATCACCCAGAAAAACAATCTGTCTGCATTTTCTGAACACATGCGGGATTACTTGAGTAAAAAAGAACCCAATTGGCTGTACTACGATTTATCGCCCGATAACGAAGGCACCACCATCGATTTCAACGTTGAAGTCGATTTATGATCTGAATTTTGTACAAATGAGGGAATAAATTTACGAATTCGGGGATAGTGCTTCCCCATTCTTTCTGATATAATCAACGTATTCTTGAAAATTTACAGGAGGCTTTTCATGAAAACCTATCAACCGGTCAAAGAAGGCAAAGTTCGAGAAATTTACGATATTGGCGATGCCTTGGTCATGGTCGCCACCGACCGTATTTCCGCGTTCGATGTTATTTTAAAAAATCAAATTGTGAAAAAGGGCACCGTTCTGACTCAGATGTCGAAATTCTGGTTTGATTACACCGAAGACATCATCCCCAATCACATGATTTCCGTCGACACGGCCGACATGCCGGAATTCTTCCAAAATGAAAAATACGGCGGCAACAGTATGCTCTGCAAAAAACTGACCATGCTGCCGATCGAATGCATTGTCCGCGGCTATATCACCGGCAGCGGCTGGAAAAGCTATCAAGAAAACGGTACCGTCTGCGGCATTAAACTGCCAGACGGCCTGATCGAATGCGACAAGCTTCCGGAACCCATTTACACCCCGAGCACCAAAGCCGATCTCGGCGATCACGATGAAAACATCAGCTTTGAACAGAGCATTGACGTTTTAGAAAAACACTTCCCGGGCCACGGCGAAGCGTACGCAAAGGCGCTGCGCGACAACACCATCGCATTGTACAAAAAATGTGCCGATTACGCCCTCTCCAAAGGCATCATCATCGCCGACACCAAATTTGAATTCGGCCTCGACGAAAACGGCACCCTCGTCATCGGCGATGAAATGCTCACACCGGACAGCAGCCGTTTCTGGCCGCTCGAAGGCTACAAGCCAGGTCAAGGACAGCCGTCTTTCGACAAGCAGTTCGTCCGCGATTGGCTCAAGGCCAATCCAGATTCCGACTACAATCTGCCCCAGGATGTCATCGACAAGACCATCGACAAATACAAAGAAGCTTATCATCTGTTGACGGATAAAACCATCGACTAACGGGATCAAAAAAACAGAGAGATTTGAAGGATTCAAACCTCTCTGTTTTTTATTTGCTTCAATTATTTTTCGATCGTCTTGATCAAATTAACCATTTCGATCGCCGAGCAGGCCACGTCGTAGCCTTTGTTGCCGGCTTTTGTCCCCGCGCGTTCGACGGCCTGTTCGATGTTTTCCGTCGTCAACACGCCAAACAACACTGGAATGCCCGTGTTCAAGCTGACCTGTGCAATGCCCTTGCTCGCTTCGTTGCAGACGTAATCGTAATGACTGGTTGCGCCGCGGATGACCGCTCCCAGACAAATTACCGCGTCGTATTGGCCGGACTGTGCAAATTTTTGGGCGATCAACGGAATTTCAAAAGCGCCGGGCACCCAGGCGATGTCAATGTTGTCATCATCGACCCCGTGGCGAATCAACGCGTCCTGGGCACCGGAAACCAGCTTTGACACGATAAACTCATTGAAACGCGCCGCAACCACGGCGACTTTCATCTGTTGTGCAACGACCTTACCTTCTAATTTATTCATGATTTTTCCTTCTTTCTTACTTTCTTAATAATTCTTATTCTTCGTTCTTTTTAGCTTCTTCCACCTTGCTGTAGCTGATCGGGTAAGCGTGTACATGGCGGTCGTGTTCGTAATGGGTCATGTGGTTCATCCGCTTCTGCTTCGTCATGAGGTAATTGTAATCGTAGGGCTGAGCCTCGATTTCAATCGGCACCCGTTCCTCAATGGTGATGCCGTATCCGGAAAGCCCTGTAATTTTCTGCGGATTATTGGTCAGAAGGCGCAGGCGTTTCGCGCCGATATCCCGAAGAATCTGCGCGCCGACGCCGTAATCTCTCAAATCCGGCGGAAAGCCCAGTTTAATATTGGCTTCGACCGTATCGTAGCCCTGTTCCTGGAGGGCGTAGGCCTTGATTTTATTGATGAGTCCGATGCCTCGCCCTTCCTGTCTCAAATAGACCAAGACGCCCCGGCCTTCTCTTGCAATCTGGCGCATGGCCTGATGCAGCTGATCCCCACAGTCGCAGCGCGAAGAGCCAAAGACATCTCCGGTCAGACATTCGGAATGCATGCGGCAGAGCACCGGCTCGCCGTCAGCGACGTCGCCCATCGTCAAGGCAACGTGATGCTCGCCGTTGATTTTGTTGCGGTAACCAAAAATTTTAAAATTGCCATAAGCTGTCGGCAGATCCGCTTCCGCTTCTCTGACCATAATCGTGTCGTTTTTGACGCGGTATTTGATCAAATCGTCGATGGTCACCACTGTGAAATCGTGCTTTTCCGCTAAATCCAACAGTTCAGAGGTGCGCATCATTGTGCCGTCATCGCGCATGACCTCGCAGCAGAGTCCGACAGGTTTCAAGCCGGCAATGTGCATCAAGTCGACCGTCGCTTCGGTGTGGCCGCCGCGGGTCAGAACGCCGCCGCGTCGGGCTTGAAGCGGGAACATATGTCCCGGCCGTCTGAAATCTTCAGGTTTCACATCGTCCGCAACCGTTTTGATCGCCGTCAATGATCGTTCATAAGCGGAGATGCCTGTTGTCGTGTCCACGTGATCGATGGAAACGGTAAAGGCGGTGCTGTGGTTGTCTGAATTTTCATCAACCATCTGCGGTAGATCCAGCTTCCGGCACCACGCTTCACTCATCGGCATACAAATTAGCCCTTTGGCTTCGCTCGCCATCAGATTCACATTTTCCGGTGTTGCAAATTCCGCCGCACAGATCATGTCCCCTTCGTTTTCGCGGTCCGGATCGTCAATGCACAGGATGATTTTGCCATCTCTTAAATCCTGCGCTGCTTGTTCAATGGTTCCGATTGATTTTGCCATTTTATTGTCTCTTTTCTATTTATTGATTAAAAGCCGTATTTTTTTAAAAATTCAAGGCTTAAGCCGCTGTCCTTTTGTTTTTCGTCCCGAAACATTCGCTCGCACCATTTTTCGATGTATTTTCCCACCATGTCACATTCGAGATTGAGCGCATCGCCAACATCTTTTTCTCCCAGCGCGGTCACCTCGAGGGTGTGCGGGATGATCGAAACTTCAAAAGCTGTGTCGTCAACATTGGCCACGGTTAAACTAATGCCAGACATCGCGATCGACCCCTTTTCAACGATGTAATTTAATATGTCTTTAGATGTCCTTACAGTGAACCACACCGCGTTGTCGTCACGCCGCCTGTCGACGATGATGCCGATGCCGTCAATGTGCCCGGCCACCATATGGCCGTTGAACCGGCCGTTTGCCGGCATTGCCCGTTCGAGATTGACGCCGTCGCCGACTTTCAGTTTCGCCAGTGCACTGCGGTTCAGGGTTTCGGACATGACATCCGCCGTGAAATACCGGCTGCCGACTGCCGTTGCCGTCAAACAAACGCCATCGGTCATGATGCTGTCTCCGATTTTCGTTCCCGCTAGCACAGTCTTGCAACCGACCGTCAAAATACACGACCTTGCCCCTTTTTTGATACTCTGAATCGTACCGATTTCTTCTACAATCCCTGTAAACATACATACGCCTTCCTATTTTTCTTACACATATTGCGGGCAACCCGTGATACAAAAATCACGGTCATAAGACGTAAGCGTCATCTTCCTTAACTGCACCGCTTGGCTCATCTTTTCGACACCAGTACCGCCGACCGGCGACGGTGCACCACTTCCGCCGATCACTTTCGGCGCGATAAAAGCGTGCACCTTATTCACAAGGTGAGCTTTGAAAGCTGCGCCCATCAGCGTACTGCCGCCTTCAAGAAGTATGCCGTCGATTTCCCGATCTGCCAAAATCCTCAAGGCTTGCTTCAAATCGATCTGGCCATTTTTATCCAACCCGCACGTGATGACTTGAACACCGCAATCTTCCAAGACGCTTTTTTTGTCAGGATCAGCTTCTGGGCCGGCGATGACCCACATCGGGATGTCACTCGCCGTCTGAACGAGCGCAGCGTCTATCGGCAGGCGCAAATGCGTATCACAAACGATTCGGACAGGATCAATGCTGTTTGCGATGCGGCAGTTAAGCATCGGATCGTCGCTGAGTACGGTACCAATACCGCACATGATCCCTTTGTAATGTCGGCGCAGACGGTGAACCGCCTGCCGAGACGCTTCGCCGCTGACCCATTGTGAGTCGCCCGACACCGTTGCAATCTTGCCGTCCAGTGTCATCGCGTATTTTGCATCGACAAAGGGCAAATGGGTCGTCATGTAATATTCGAAGACTTCATTGCACTTGCGGCATTGGTCCTCAAGTATGCCAGTGATGACTTCAATGCCGGCGTCGCGCAGTTGCTTCACGCCTTTACCGGCGACCTTTGGATTGACATCCAGTGCCCCGACAAAGACCCGGGCAATATTCTTTTCAATAATAATATCCGTACACGGCGGTGTGCGGCCTGTGTGGCAGCAAGGCTCGAGGGTCACGTATAAATCGGCGCCCGCCGGATCTTCGGCGCAATGCAGCAGCGCGTTGCGCTCCGCGTGATAGCCGCCGACATGTTCGTGGTAGCCCTCGGAGATGATCTGTCCATTTTTAACAATTACACAGCCTACCATCGGATTGGGCGAAGTGCGTCCGTCGCCTTTTTGAGCGAGGGCTAAAGCTTTGGCCATCATGGCCTCTTCAAATGACAATTCTGGTTCTTCCATATTGGATTCCTTTCTACCAGGACGCCAATAAAAAAACGCCCTGAAAAATCAGGGCGTCGAGCTATAACAAAGCAGTTCGATCTTCTTCCATCCGGACTATAACCGTCGGTCCCGGAATTTCACCGGATCATGCCAAAAAGGCTCGCGGACTTTACCGCCGATAGGGAATTTCACCCAACCCTGAAGATTGAAATAATGAATTATTTAATTGACAACATTAGTATAGATAATAAGTAAACGTCTGTCAAGACGATCACAAAAATATTTTGAGGTACACTGGCGGCACCTTTTTCGTCATCCAGACGCCGTTGGCCGACAGATAGAAGTGACAACCATCTCTTGCCATTTGGCCGGCATCAATCTTAAAGACAACCGGTCTGCCGTGGCGGCTGCCGACTTTTTCCGCCGTCTGAGGATCTGTTGACAGGTGTACGTAGAGGCGTCCCATCGGTTGAAGGCCCTCTTCCAATATGCGCGCCACTGATTTTTCCCCGGTCCCGTGCCACAAAATATCGGGCGGGACACGCTGCTCGGGCTCCACATCCACTGAAATCGAATGACCTTGGTTCGCTCGGATTTTTGTCCCGTCGGCGTTGAATGCGTAACGCTGTTTCGCATCGCATCGGACAATTTTTTCAAGGTAAGGTCGGTCAAAGGCGCGGGTCTTCGCCATGCCGGCGATGAGCTCGTCTACATCTGCCCATCCGTGATGGTCTAGAGCCACGCCGATTTTCTCCGGATGATGCCGAAGCACAAGGCTTAAAAATTTGCTGTCTCGGGTCATCCGCTTTTCCGGCGTCAGCGGCTTGCTTTTGTGCGTGCGCCCACGGCCATCCACCGTGAATAAATCCGTGTAGCGCGCGCCCTGCGCCCCCCGTTCAGACTGAATCAAGGCGATGCGGGAGACGACACCGTCTGCCGAGTCTAAATGCACAGCGAAAGCATTCGCGCTCTTGGCCTTTCTCAAAATCGTGATGTGCGGTTTAAAGGGTTTCTCGTCAAACGCTACGCCGATGCGCTTCAGCGCGGTTCTGAGCCGGCTGTCCAAATCATCGAGGGCTGGCTGCGGCGCCGGCGCCACCCAAACCAAATCTCCAAACCGTCCATTGGTTTTGAGCTTGAGGTGAAATGGCGTAAACCGTATCTTTTTTAGGACCCGTTCGACAGCGTCCACTTCATTTGCATCACATTCACCAAGAAAGGCCAATGTCAAATGCAGATGAGACGCTGGGACGAAACGCCCACTGACGCCTTGGCGTTTCAGATCGGCCTGAGCCCGGGCAATGGCCTGGCACTGCATTTTTGACAGATGGATACCAATAAACAACCGCATAGCTGCCTCCGTCGAATTTAAAAGGGATACGTGCCGTCTAAATAACCCAACAGAAAATCTCTGGCTAGACTGTTTGGCCGAATCACTTGCCGCGCCTCTTCGATCGTGAACCATTTCCAACTGTCTATTTCCCAGTTCGGTTCCGGTTTTCCCTTCACAATCGCTGTAAAATTGAGCATCAACGTATTCGTGGGCTTAAAATAATGAGAACGATTGAATTTCAGCTTCTGAACTTCCAGCTGCATCTCTTCATTCACCTCTCGGCAAACCGCGTGTTCGGCATCCTCTCCGCGGTTCACGTAGCCCGCTACTAAAATATAGCTTGGTCTGCCGTACTGCTGAATCAGCAGAATGTGGTCCTGACCCTCATTCATGACAATGGTGCTGATCGCCGTATTAAATACCGGAAAGCGATACGCCTCGCAAACTGGACAATAGGGCACAATGCCCTCATCCTTTAAATAACGATGCAGCAGCGTTGCACCGCAGTGCATACAATGGGTCATTTCAGGTACAGACATTTTGATTTCCCCCTTCTCTCATTATTTTATCCCGTTAGATAGCGCGATGTGATCGCCGCGGTCGACTGCGACGTGGTAGCCTGTTTTTTCGATCCGCATCGCCATACACCGTCTGCATTCGGCCGCCTCATCTCCGGTACAAATCTTTCCATCGTAAAGCAGATATTTGCCGCGGACACTCGTCGGCGAAAGATTGGGCATGACAACATTGGCTCCGGCTAAAATGCCCTTCTCCCGTCCCAGCGGGTCGATCGTGCCGAGCGCCGTCGTCGCCGGCAGCAGGACGTCCGGCTGCATCAGCCTGATGATCGCCAAAAGGTGAAGTGTCATCTTCAAGGTTCCGGACGGTTGACCGCCAAAGGGCGTATCCTTTTGAGGAATGAACGGGCCAATGCCGATCATCTCCGGCTGAAGGGCCCGCATGAATACAAGATCGTCGACCAAATAATCGAGGGTCTGTCCCGGTGCGCCCACCATCATCCCAGCGCCGACCTGATAGCCGATGGCCTTTAACGTTTTGAGACAGCGCTTTCGATTTTCACCGGACAGCTCCGGCGGATGCAGTGTGCGGTAATGTTCGGGGTTGGCCGTCTCATGACGCAGCAGATACCGGTCCGCTCCGGCCTCAAAATAAGCGCGGTAGCTGGCTTCCGATTTTTCTCCGATGGAGAGGGTCACCGCACAGTCCGGATGGCGTCTTTTAATTTCCCGTACCAGATTGCAGATTCGCGCATCGGAATACGTCGGGTCCTCCCCGCCCTGCAGTACAAAGGTTCTGAAATCCAAATCGTAGCCCCGGTCACAGCATTCCAGAATCGTCGCATCGTCCAGACGGTAACGTTCAACGTGCGCATTGTCCCGCCGAATACCACAGTAATAGCAATTATTTTTGCAGACATTGGTAAATTCGATGAGGCCGCGAAGATAGACCGCCTTGCCGTATACCGCTTCCCGGACACGGCGCGCCTGGGCGTAAAGTTCTTCAGACTCTGCGTCGGTAATCGTGCGCAGAAGAAGCTTTAAATCCGCCCTCGAAAGATCCCGGGTCTCAGCCAGCTGCTTGATCCGCGCCTCATTTTTCGTGGCCATCCAACACCTCGAGACTGCGGTCCAGTATACCGTTGATTTCAGCGATGATGGTACCGTAATTCGTAAAGGGCACGTGCTGTTCGACGGCCTTTTTCATTCTGGATTTGATCTCTGTACCGCTTTGCATGCAGCCGCCGCAATGCACCACCATCGCGTACGGACTCAGATCATCCGGAAAGCTTTTGCCCGACGACGTTTCGAAGACGAGATGCATCCCCGTTTTCTTCTGAATCCAATGGGGCAGTTTAACCGTTCCGATATCGTAGCATTGTCTGTGGTGGGTACAGCCTTCGGCCATTAAAATCTTGTCCCCGTCTTTTAATCGATCCAGCTGTCGGACACCGTCGACCGCCGTCTTTAAAAATCCCTTGTGCCGCGCCATTAAAATCGAAAAGGATGTCAGCAGAACCGAGCGCGGCACCACCGACGCCACCTTCTTGAAGGCTTGGGAATCGGTTACGACGAGTGCCGGCGGCTTTTGAAGCGCGTTCAAGGTTTCAGGCAGTTCCGTTTCCCGGCAGCAGATGCCTATCGCGCCAATGTCAAGCAGTTCGCGGAGCACCTGCTGCTGCGGCAGGATCAGTCGTCCCTTTGGCGCCGATTCATCGATTGGAATCACCAGTACCACTACGTCGCCCATGGCGACTAAATCGCGGATAATCGGCTGATCCTGAGTTTTCGGCTGCAGCGCTGCGATTTTTTCCTTGAGGGCATCGATATGCCAGCCGGTTTTGGCCGATACGTCAATTTCGTTTTCGCCGCGTTCCGGCCGCACTGTGTTCAGGTCCGCCTTGTTGTACACCACGAGATAGGGCAGATTTTTTTCTTTAAAACGCTCGATCAATGACCGGTCTTCTCGGGAAAGCCCGCGTTCGCCGTCTACGACTAACACCGCGATATCGGTGCGTTCCATCTCTCGATAACTTCGTGCAACGCGCTTGGCGCCCAATTCACCGACATCGTCTGTCCCGGGCGTATCGACAATCAACACCGGCCCCAAAGGCAGTATTTCCATGGTTTTTTCCACCGGATCCGTTGTCGTGCCCGCTTTTTCTGAGACCACGGCCAGATCCTGACCGGTTACCGCGTTGACAACGCTGGATTTGCCGGCGTTGCGTTTCCCGAAAAATGTAATGTGGAGCCGTTCGCCTGCCGGCGTTTCGTTAAGTGTTGCCATCTTCTATCTCCTTTTCTAAATTGCTGAATGCCTGATCGTCAAAAAGATTAACCGCTTGATTGAACCCAATTCTCCCGGAAAAAGCAAAATGATGCAGCGGAATCTGCTGCGCCCCCTTGGGCGCCAAAGGGGCGTAAAGCGGATCTGCGACAACGATCCGCGCGCCGTCAAGGGATGCCTTGATTTCCGCTTCGCCTTTGATGCGCATCGACGCATTGGGTACCAGCGCGTCTGCACCTTCCGTCGGGACGATCACACGAACCGGCTTCTCTTGTGTGGCCGTTAGCGCCGCCGCGATCGAACCGGCTTGGACTGCTTCACCGATGACTGCAATCTGCCCTTCTGTGGCTTTTGAGCTCTGAATCTGATCGCGGTAAGGCAATCGGATCTGAGCGTCTCGCGCGCTGCATTCGAGGGCCTCAAACACCGATTCTGAAAAAGCCCCGACCGGACATCCCGCCACTGCCGGCGTTCCAAACCGATCCTGCAGCACCTTTGCCGCGCGCCACCCGGTCGAAGAAACCACGAGGTTAACGGCTGCACCGCCTGCCCGCCGGATCTGATCGGGATCGCAATCGAGGGCCCAGTTCGACTGAATCTGCCATCCGACCTCAATCAGCTTGCGCTCCAGAGAGGCGGCACTGCCCGACACATCAAAATCCAAAGGTGTCAGACCGAGAATATTTACGCTGCGGGGCCGTTTTACGGCGTCTGAATCCGCAACTAAAACTTTGGCCACAGCTTCAAAAGCCCGGCTTGCACCGTCGACGTAATCGTGAAGACCATTGGTCGGAATGTAGAACACCGGCACGCCAGTTTGATCCTCGATCATTTCGGAAAGCCCCTCGAAATCGGTCCCAATAATGTACGGGATCGGCGAATTGCACAGGGCAATAAACCGGGGCTGGAGATTTTGAGCCGCCTCAACCACGTCGTCGACAAATTTTTCGTCGTTGCCGACAATCGCGTCCATATCGTTAAGGCCTGAAATGAAAATCAAGCTTTCCCGATCGGCCCACCGCGTTTCGTCGTGGGTGTTGAACGTCGAATTGCAGCCGGAGGGATCGTGGATCACGACCATGCCGCCCAATTCATAAAGTGCAGAGGCCGCACCTGACACGTCCCCAGCGTAGCAGGGAATTTGCGTAAAAACTTGTCTCATAAGACGCAGGTACACCCCCATCCTTTTTGCGCGATCACCGGCTTCGCCTCTTTAGGATGATCCAGCGCGTCACACATTCTCTGCATGAGGGTTCGCTGTCCGCTGTATCCCCATAGGCCGCCGTTTGCGACCATTTGCACAAAGTATGTGCTCTTTTCAAACCAGGCGGCTCTCGGTCCGATGGCCAGTACTTTTTCCTTAGGATTCGGCCAGCGCCGCATTTCTGGGCGCAGCGTCGAACAAAGGACAAGAGACGGCGCGTGGGTTTGCAGCCATTCAAAATCTGCCTGCTCCTCAGGCAAAAATCCATCCGCGTAGATGCGCACCACATTGAAATCTGATTCGATTAAAAACCGTGCCAAGCTCAAGGGCCTAAAGACCCCAACCGCGTCAATCGCAATGGGCATCTGTCCAATGCGCGCTTTTGCAAATTGGACCGCTTCTCCGGCCGCTTTCCTTTTGGAGGCGCGCCACTCAGATAACTGCCAGCTGTAATCTTTCGCAAGCGCGTCGAGGGACGCGTCGATCTCTGCGTCTCGCCAGCCAACGTTTAAATTGAAGACTGGCCGATTCAACCGCTTGCCGAGCCCTTCCGCGGCCAGCTTTGCAAAAGGTGAGACGAAAATTTCTGCAGCCGCTGCGCCGGTTTTTCGGTAAGTTTCAAAATCCGGGCAGGCACTCATGGTATTGAGGCGAATGCCGCCGCGTTCCAATAGATTGGCAAAATCGTTTGTCTGTACTGAACCGGCCGGTGTGTCCGGGCCAATCAGGTTCACCTGTGTGCAATCTGGCGGCAAGTCGTACAGCGGCCGCGTCATTTCCAGACGCTCCCGTTCGTCCGGCGTGGTGCCGCGCTTTTGCATGATCGGATCCATCCAGCACCTCAGCCAAAAAATATCGGGGTATTTGGCTTCGAGCACCTCGTAAACCTGATCTATGTCCGTCCCCACGAAATGGTGCAGACAGACGGGAAAGACCAGCACTGCTTTGGGGCGGGTCTTCCATTTCTCGATACAGCCGATAATCCCCTGAAGGGTGACGTCCGTCAAGTCGCTGTCCAAAAGATCCTTTTCTTCGAGAAGCACCATGCCAAAGCGGTCGCCCGCGTCCATTTCATCAGCCGTCATCACCACGCCGCGCATGCAATTATCCGCGCAGATGTAAATCTGGCGGCTTTCTGGTAATTGCATCCCAATGTGCACAATATTCCAGTGACTGTGCTCCGGTGTGTTGAACTCCAATCCGGCATCAAAGGGGTTGGGGAATTGCGCTTTGGATATCGGCATCGACGCCTTGGAAAAATCAGCGCCGGCGCCCACACGCTTTAACATGATTCACCCCCGGTTTCGCGAAGGTATATCGTCTCGGCCAGCTGCCGGTAGGCCGCGGCCGTCTCTGAATCTGGTTCCGTCTCCATCACAATGCGGTGCACGTCGTCCGCAGCTCTGACCCTTTCAGAATCGGCCAGCGTGCCGACGACGGTACTGTGAAAATCGGCTGCCAGCTTTTGAACTGCGGACGCTTTTTCTCCCTCCTGTTTGCGGTTAAAGATGAAACCGCCGAGTTTTGCGTAGTGCCGTGCTTTAAAATGATCGACCGCCATTGCAATATTGGCCGCCGCATAAATCGACATCGCTTCACTGGAAGTTAAGATGTACACCGACTGCGCGTATTTTTTTCGCATGGGCATCGCGAAGCCGCCGCAGACCACATCGCCGAGCACATCGTAAAGCACGACGTCCGGCGCAAGCTTTTCGTAAAGCCCCTTTTCCGTCAGCTTTTCCAGCGCCGTAATGACACCGCGCCCGGCACAGCCGACGCCCGGCAGCGGGCCGCCGGTCTCGGCACAATACACGCCGCTTTCGCTCCGGACGACAACGTCCTCTAGATCGAAGGCATCGTTGACCTGCCGGCACATGTCCATCACCGTCACCATTTTCTGACCATGGCAGAGATTCATTGTCGAATCCGCCTTGGGGTCGCAGCCGATCTGAACGACGCGCTGCCCTCGCTCAGCCAGCGCTGCCGCAAGATTGGACACTGTCGTCGACTTGCCGATGCCCCCTTTTCCGTAAAACGCCAGCTGAATCATGGCGCTTCCGTGATAACATCCGAATACGCAGTTTTCACCGTCACGCCGGGAAGCTGACCAATGCCGCCGGACAGTGTCGCAATCACGTTTTGCGGGGCATCGACTGCAACGCTGATCAAGTTAATATCTTTTTGACGGTAGGGGATTCCCATACGCCCGATGATATAATCTGACGCTTCATGAAGCAGCTCGTTGATTTTTTCTACTTCATTTTTGTCTCTCACAATAATTGAAATGACCGCAACTCTTGTTTTCATTCCTTCTCTCCTCAGCAAATTCTTGGCAAAAGCTCCGTCCCCGGCTCCGGCAGAAAAGTCTGCGCGCCGATCGCGGTTTCCATCACGACCCGTTCTGGATTGTCCTCGGTGATCACACCGATTTGACAGACCCCTTGCGTGTCGGGATAGGCCGACATCGCGTCGATCACCCTATTGGCCCTTTCCTGCGGCATGATCATCACCATGCGCCCTTCACAGGCCAGATAGAGCGGTTCAAGACCGAGCATGCCGCAGACACCGGCAACCGCCGGATCAACAGGAATGTCTTCAGCGTTCAGCCGAATCCCCACATGGCTCTGATGGGCAATTTCGTACAAAACCGTTCCGACGCCGCCTCGGGTCGCATCCCGGATCACGTGAATATCTGGCGCAGCCTCCAGCGCTGCCGAAACCGGGTGCCAAAGCGGCGCACAGTCGCTCGTCACATGGGCGTCGATCCCGTACGTGTCCCGGGCGAGCAGGACGGCACAGCCGTGTCGGCCCACATCGCCTGTAACCAAAACGGCGTCGCCTGGTTTCGCCTCTGCGCCAGCCAGTTGGACGCCCGACAGCAATTCGCCCACACCGGTCGTCGTGATGAAAACCTGATCCGCCTGGCCCTTGCCGACGACTTTCGTATCCCCGGCCACGAGGACGACACCGACTTTCTGGGCTGTTTCGGCCATCGCCTTCGCAATTTGATCGAGCTTCGCCGTTTCCAAGCCTTCTTCGATGATAAACGCGCAAGTCAAATACAACGGCTTTGCACCCATACAAGTCAAATCGTTGACCGTTCCGCAGATCGACAGTTCGCCGATATTGCCTCCCGGGAAAAAAGCCGGTGAAACCACAAATCCATCGGTTGACATGGCTATCTTGCGACCGGGACGCGGCAGTACCGCCGCGTCATCTGCTGTCAGAAATGGATTGTCAAAATATTTTGCAAAAATTTCGTGAATCAGCGCTGAGGTTTGTTTGCCGCCCGCTCCGTGAGCCAGCGTGATCTGATTCGGCAGCTTTTCTGTCATTTTACACCTCCATACAAATAATAAGCCGAGCACGTGCCTTCGCTTGACACCATACACGCACCTGTCGGGTGTTCCGGCGTGCAGACTTTCCCAAATAGCGGGCAGTCCACCGGACGGCAATTCCCCTGAAGCACATCGCCGCAGCGGCAGCCCGGATTGTCCTTTCCGATCGTCTCAGGCAAGTCAAAACGTACAGCCGCATCGTAATCTGAAAAAGTCTCGCGCAGCTTCATACCGGAGTTCGCAATTTTACCGATGCCCCGCCACCAGGCGTCACAGGGTTCCATAACCTTTTTGACCAGCTTCTGCGCTTCCAGACTTCCCGTCTCCGTGACAACCCGCGGATAGGCATTGACGCAGAACGTCTCGCCGGCTTCAAACTTTTTGACGGCGATGGTCAAAGCGCTGATCAATTCGCCGGCCGTAAAGCCGGCCACCACGCCGCTGACGCCTTCTTTTTCCATTTTCCGGCAGTCCGCCATCCCTGTAATGGCGTGCACGTGGCCCGGATACAAAAAGATATCCGTGCTGTCTTTCATCGCTTCGTACGCCGCGGGCATCGTTTTGTTGGCCGTCAAGATCGAAAAATTGTCCGCACCGTCTGCGATCGCATGATCGACGGCAAGACAGGCCGACGGTGTTGTCGTTTCAAACCCCACCGCGAGAAAAACTACCGACCGATCTGGATTTTCGACTGCAATTTTTTCCGCATCCTCCGGCGCGTACACAATCCGGACGTCAGCGCCGTCTGCCCTGGCCTGGCTTAAGCTTTTGTCCGTTCCCGGCACTCGCATCAAGTCACCAAAGGTGCAGACCGTTGCGCCGCAGTCCTCCGCCAACGCGACAGCCCGATCGATGTACCCGCCCGGTGTGACGCAGACTGGACAGCCCGGGCCGGATATCAGTGTAATCTTCGGCGATAAAATCTGCCGGATCCCCTGTCTGAATATTTCGTGGGTATGGGTGCCGCAGACCTCCATGATCCGCACCGGCGGCCCGTCGTAAGTCTTAAGATATTGGATCGCTTTTTTCAGCGAATCCGAGAGTCCGTGTTGATGATTCGTCATAGTAGATGGTCCAGTAGATTTTCTGTTTCGTGGCTGTCGTCGTCGGTGATTTTGGCAATGGCTGTCCCCGCATGCACCATGACGTAATCGCCCGGTTCTAAGCCATCAAGGAGCTTTGCCGAAATTTCCCGCTTCGCGCCTGATGCGTCGACAACAGCCGTCCCTTTATCGGTCAATTTGACCACTCTTGCTGATAATCCTACACACATAACAAATTCCTTTCTCTTCTTTACTTCTGTTGATCCGTCGTATTTTGCAGACGGCTCATCGCCGCTACCGCCTGCCCCAAGGCAATGCCGCCGTCATTGGGCGGCACCAGCTTGTGAAGCAGCACCTCAAAGCCGCGCGCCTTTAAGCCTTCGGCTGTCAGCCGCGTCAACATTTTATTTTGAAACACGCCGCCGCTGAGTGCCACGGTGTCGATTGAACACCGTTCTCGAATCCGGCAGCAGGCCGAAATCATCATTTCCGACAATTCAATATGGAAGGCATAGGCCAAACGGCCCGTCTCTTCCCCCGTGGCCTTTCGGGCAATCAAATCATTAAACCACGCTGTCGTCGGCAGAACCACCTGCCCGCTGGCATTTTCTGTCACTGCCGGAGATAAATGAGCCGCTTCATCGGGATGGACGGCTTCGTACATTTCGGCAGCCGTCTCCAGCGCCATCGCCGCTTCCCCTTCAAAGGTCGATTCGCGGCAAATGCCAAGCCCCGCCGCTGCGCCGTCGAATAGCCGTCCGGCGCTCGTCGAGCGCACCGCGTTGATTTTTCTCTCGGCCATCATTTTGAGCACCCTGGCCTGTTTAACGTCGCACAGCCCGAGTGATAAGACGAGCGCCTCCCATTCCTCGGGATCTGGATGTTCTGCCATCAAGAGCGCCGCGGCAATCCGCCATCCTTCTTTTGAAGCGGCGTCGCCGCCCAACTGCCAAAAGGATTCGATATGGCCGACGCGTTTGTAATGCTGCCAGTCCGCGATGAATAGCTCACCGCCCCAAATTGTGCCGTCATCGCCGTATCCCGTTCCGTCGAAGGCCAAGCCGATCACCGGGCGGTCCACATCATTTTCCGCGGTGCAGGCCACGATATGCGCGTAGTGGTGCTGAATCGGCATGACCGGCAAGCCAAGGGTCCCGGCAAACCGCGTCGACTGGTACCGCGGATGCAGGTCGCAGGCGACAGCCTGGGGCTTCACCTTCAAAAGGGTCAGCATCCGTGCCGTGCTCTCCTTAAGGGCGTTGAGTGTCCGCACATCGGCCAAATCCCCAACGTAAGCCGAGGGATAAAAAAGCTGATCGTGCCCAATACAGAACGTGTTTTTCAGTTCACCGCCGACGGCTAGAATCTGCCCGTGCATCGGCAGCGACACCCGGTACGGCAGCGGCGCGTATCCTCGGGAACGTCTGATCATGTAAGGCTGACGCCTGCCGTCAACCGTGACAAAATCCATTACCGAATCGTCAGCGCGGGTGACAATGGGCCGGTCGTTGGAAAGGATCACATCGGCAAAATGCGACAGCTCCCTTTGTGCTTCCGCGTCGTTGTGGCAGATGGCGGCCCCCGCCGCATTACCGCTGGTCATTACCAAACTGTCCGGCATGTCAATCCCGTCATCGTAATCAAATAATAAGCACTGGACCGGCGCATAAGGCAGCATGACGCCGACGGTTAACTGTCCCGGCGCGATGCCCTCGCACAATCGTCCGCCCTTTTTTTTCTCGAGAAGTAAAATGGGTTTTTGATGCCCGGTTAAGATGCGCGCCTGCCCAGCGTCGATGACGCATTCCCGCCGCACCGCCGCTTCGTCCCGCATCATGACCGCTAAAGGCTTGTGGGGCCGATGTTTGAGGTGACGCAGTCTGGCGACGACCGCCGCATTCTCCGCGTCGCAGCAGAGGTGAAAACCGCCGATGCCCTTAACTGCCGCGATGCCGCCGTCGGCAATGATCCTGCGCGTCTTTGTCATCGCTTCGTGTCCTCGCTCCGCACGGCCGAGCAGATAGAGCTCCGGGCCACAGCTCGGACAGCAGACCGGCTGCGCATCGTAGCGGCGGGAGGCCGGATCGGTGTACTCTTCGGCGCAGTCCGAACACATCGGAAAATCCTTCATGCTCGTCCGCTCTCTGTCATAGGGCAGCTCGTCGAGAATCGTCAGACGCGGCCCGCAGTTTGTGCAGTTGATAAAAGGATGAAGATATCGCCGATTGTCCGGATCAAAAAGCTCTGTTTTGCATTGATCGCAAATCGCAATATCCGGTGAGACGAAAATTGCCCCTTTCACTTTTTCACTGTCGACAATTTGAAAATCATCAAAATAAATCGGTCGATCGACTGCTTTAATTTCCGTCTTCATCACGGTGGCCCGCTCCGGCGGCGCATTCTCGATTTGCTTTTCAAACGCCGTGACCTGCTCAGGCGTGCCTTGCGCGAGAACTTCCACCCAGGCCCCACGATTGCTCACTTGACCGCAAATGCCAAGGGCTTTTGCATATCGGCTAACCGTCGGTCTGAATCCGACGCCCTGCACGATGCCGTACAATCGGATCCGGTGTGTAATATTAACATCATTCATGGGGATTCAACCGCTTTCCGGAAACCGCAAAATGGGGCCAATCAATCCATTGCCCTGTGAAATGCTTCGCCAACGGCTTCAGCATCGGATCTGCCGCAATGATGTCGTAACCGCCCGCATCGACAGCCCGCTCAAAATCGTCTTCTTCTGTCAGTCTGAGGTCTCCGGGCTGCTCTAATGCCTTAAGCCGCATAAACCACGTCGCCCCTGTCACCGAAGACGCCCCGCGGTCGAGCCAAACCTTCCGCGCCGAATCCAATGCTACCTGTTGATGTACCGCTAAAATGCGCTTGCCCGATACGTCAGGAACCAATTCGGCAAACTGCGCCGCCATCGGATCCCTTAAAGTGTACGGCACATCGAAATGCGCGTTCAGCCATTTTGCGGCTTTAAGCCCATCTGGCGCCACAACGATGTTGCGCTCAGCGGCGGCCGCTTTGACAAGTGTCTCCAATCCCGAAGTCCAGCCCACCGCCGTATATGCCGGGTGCGCTTTCAAAAAGGCACCCAGCGCATCCGTGTCACAGTCAAAGGGCGTCGCCCCTAAGATACCGATGCCCTTTGGCGCTGCATGCGGCCGGTTCGTGCAGAATTTTTTAAACAGCGCGAGATACGCTTGTTCACAGCCCACATCGTAAAGTTTGAAACCGTTGGTCTCTACAGCAAAAGCCGGCACGCCGCTTTGTTTTTCGATCAGACGGCACAGCGATTTTAAATCCGTTCCGATTACGGCCGGAACTGGCGTGCCAACGAGGGCAACGAATTTCGGACGCAGGGTCTCGGCAATACCAACCGCCTTATCGACTAAAAGCTGATCGCGCCCGAGAATCGCATCCATATCTCTCAGCCCTGCACTGAAAACTGCAGCAGGCTCGCTTTCGAATCGGGGTTCATCAAATCCACAGATATTGCCTGTGCAGCCGCCGGCGTCAACGATAATCACGGCGCCGCCCAGCGCGTAGAGGATGGAAACCGCCCCGGACTGATCCGGCGCAAATGGCGTCAATACCTTTCTGAGCCCCTTCATGCCACGACTCCTTTCTTTTCGACCCGATCGACTGCTTCGCAAACCGCCTGGGTAAGCTTGATCACGCCTTCAAATCCAAAGGGCTGCGTTTTACCACGCCACGGCACCACAGCCGTATTGACGCGTCCACGATAATAATACGCGGTATCCTCGCCAATGGCGATGACCGGTCCGCCATCCTCCGGCACGTAGCGCACCATCTGCGGATCGGCGTTATCGTAAATCTTGAGCGCCGGCTTAAGCGCCGAGAGCTTCTCGAGCCACGGCCAATATTCAGCGGCAGCCGTACCGTAAACCGCTTGGACCTCACAGCCTGCCCTGATCAGGGCCAGCGATAATTCAAAGGGATTGGCGTCGGCCACTTCCCCAACGGCGTAGGTCCATCCCGCCGTTCGTTTCACGAGCTTATTCATCGCCGCCTTGGCCTTTTCCTGGGATGACGCTATCTTAAATGTCACGCCAAGCGCCTGCCCGAGGGCCTGATACTGCGACGCGATTTTATCGATTTGATACAAGCGGTTCATCTGGATGAACGGTATGCCTAAGCGTTTGTGCAAGTCTTCCGCTGCCGGCAATGCCTCTGGATTTAGCACCAAATTGAAATTGGCTGCCGCCATTTCTTGAAATGCTTCCATATTTTGACACTCGGCAATTTGTCGAATCTGTCGGACGCCGACAGCATTCAACAACTCGAAAATTTCGCTGCTGCGGTCGACGCCGCCAAAATAACCGAGTAAGTTGACGCCATCGACTTGCCGCTGTTTTTCTTCAAGCAGCGAATACAGCGATTGTCTGACGTGCACCATTGGCGGCCGCCTGCCTTCACGGGTCAACGCGTACATGTAGCAGGGCCGGACGGGAATGCCGACGGCCTCCTCCGCCTTTCGGCAAACCCGTTCCATATCCGTCCCGAGCAGCGCGTCCACACAGGTAATGCAAATCATCACCACAGACGGCTTTTCTGAGAGAAAGGCCACCACTTCTTCTACCGCCTCTGGAATTTTCGTCAGGTGACGGCCTGTGATCAAATCGGTCTCGTCCATTGTCAAATAATAGAAACGACCGCGATATTCCGGCCGTTCCGAAAGCGCTGAGGTATTTCGCCCGCAGCATCCAGGAGAAACGATGAGCATGATCGAACCTGGAATGGCGAGCCCGGCCCGCTTGACGCCGTAGCCTTCTGCACCCGGTGAATTGTAAGCCAGCGTTGCAGGTGAAGAGTAAATCAACTGCCGCGTATCGGCAATTTGCGACTGAAGCGCCGCTTTTCCCGCGCTGACAATCGATTGAACCGTCCGCCCCACGCTCATCTTTCACCCTCCAGCCGCTCAGACAGGGCGATAAATTTTTGAGCGATATCGAGGGTCTGGTCCCCCTCGACAACGGTCATGCCGCAGTCCTCGAAGCGATTGATCGCGTCACTTCGTGGCAGGTCTGCAACAATCGGCAGGCCGCAGCGCGCCGCAAAGGCTTCGACTTTTGACCTTTCATCCGGCACGTTGCGCCGATTGAGAATCAATCCCTCTACCGACGCGTAGCCGCGGTCCTCAAAATTTTTAACTGCCGTGTTGATGTTGTTCGCCGCGTACAGCGCCATCTTCTCGCCAGAAGTCACGATCAGCACCTTTTCAGCATAGCCTTCTCGAATCGGCGCAGCGAATCCCCCGCAGACGACGTCACCGAGCACATCGTACAGAATCACATCGGGCTTTACCGTTTCAATGAGTTCAAGTTCTTCGAGGAGCTGAAAGGTCGCGATAATGCCTCTCCCTGCGCAGCCCAGCCCAGGTGTCGGCCCGCCGGTTTCGATACAAACGACGCCACCGTAGCCGACCGCTGACAAATCTTCAAGATGTTCCGGCTCTTTCCCTTCACGCAGCAGCGTCATCACTGGCGTCACCGGCTGATTGTGCAGTAAATTGATGGTCGAGTCTGCTTTCGGATCGCAGCCGATCTGTATGACTTTTTTCCCTCGACTGGCAAAAGCGGCAGCCAAATTGCTGGTCACCGTCGATTTGCCGATGCCTCCCTTTCCGTAAACGGCAATCTTTAACATCTTTTCTCCTTCATTAAATAAAAAAGACTTTTACCTTAATTTCATTCAATTAAAATAAAAGTCAGTTCAAATCACCATTGTTCTGACTTCCCTGTTAAGATCCTATTCTTTCCACGTCAGTCTGCTATCATTATAAATGGAATGGGGCATACCGTCAATCTTATGGTGTTTATTTCACCGGTTGTCTTGACAATCCTTAAAGGATTGAGATATTATAATGGTTACTTATATTCGATTTATTTCGACTTTACAAATAAGATAAAAACATCATATATAAAGGATGCGCGTATGAATCATTCGTTCAAGTCTTTTTTACAAAAGCATTGGAAAAATCTTGTCGTGATCGCAACCGTAGCCGTTTTTATCTGGATGATTTATATCGCGTTCGGTAACGCCGCAAAGTCCTTCCCCATGCTCGTCAAATTGCTGCAAAAGGGCGATGAAGAGGAAATTGCCGCCTATTTGGCAAAACAGGGACGGTGGCGCGGCTTTCTCACGATTATTCTCTTTTCAATCATTCAGGTGATCAGCATTGTTTTCCCAGGGATGGCTATTCAGGTCGCCGCCGGGCTGATTTACAAATGGTGGGTTGCTTTTATTTTGTGCTACGTCGGCTTTGTCGCCGGCAACTGCATGGTTTTCGTCTTCGCTCGCAGAATCGGCAATCGCTTTGCGGAAAAAACAGCGCTGGGACGTAAATTATCCGGCTCCCTCCAGAAGAAAACCGAAAGCAGCTGGATCATGAGTAAAATCAATTCGGCCAATCCCGAATTTGTTTTCGGCATGGCTTGCCTCATTCCCGGCATTCCCAACGGCATCATTCCCTATATCGCTTCGTCGACATCCATTTCTGCCGTCGGTTTTGGCGCGGCTGTGGCTGCCTCCAGCTGGATTCAAATCGTTCTGAACTGCCTGGCCGGTTCTTTCTTGATTCGCGGCAAATACGGATTTGTCGTGCTTTCTTTTGCGGCACAAATCGCGCTCATTCTTTTCATGCTTTGGAAGCGGGATTGGTTCTTATCGAAAATGTAACGTTAAACAAAAAGGCTTTCCACAAGCGATCGCAAGGATCGCTCTGGAAGGCCTTTTTATTTTTTCTCTTTACGCTTCTTCAATTGTCTTTAACGAGACAGCAAAGGTATTGTCTGTAAAATCGCGGTCTAAATCATCGAAACACGCGTCGTAAAACTGCTTCATCACCCAGATTTCCGGCACCTTTTGAACCACATCGGAAAGATCTTCCTTTTCCGTCAGCATCAATTTGCTCGAATCGCCTTGGGCAAAATCTGCCAAGGCGTTCTGCGTCGCGATCCGCATGACCGTAGCCATGAATACCTGTGCGCTGTTCCAGTCCACCACGTGATAATCCGGTGCATCTCCAAGATTTTCCAAGGTCTGCATCACGCCGGTGATATCGTACTCCAGGTTCGGGTTGACGCCTACCTCAAGGGTATAGCGGTTTTGGTTCATGCTGCTATCATGTTCGTTTAGAGGCGACGCTTCCAGAACTTTGGGATCGACCTGTCCCTTTGTTTCCAATTCCTTTTTTTCTTCGTCAGATTTTGCAATCACGCACATTTTTAAAAGTGCGTCTGCTGATGGTCCAATCATTTTCATTGTAAATTCCTCCCTTTTTCTTGTTTTTAGGTGATATTTTCATAAGCGATGGTTTTTCTGCCCGTACGCTTCGCGATCAAATGATCGATCAAGATAAAAAATTTCGTCAGCACTTGCATGCACGGCACGGTTGCAATCGCAAAGAGCACGAACAGCATCACACATTTTACCGAAACGAACTGAATATCAAACAGCGAATTCATCGTCACCGCCAAAACAACCAATCCGGCAATACAACCGCTGATCACAATGGCGCGGAACGGATTGAGCGGCCTGGAAATATTGTACAGAATAATGAAACCGACAATGGCCAGCAAAAACGTCGCGGCTACGGAAATGTCCTCGTTGCCGACGCCAAAGGTCTGTCCAAATATGACCAGTGCCGCAATCATAAAGAAGTCCGTCAATGCGGCCGGCATGGCCCTGAGCATGACCCGCTGGATAAAATGGCCTTCAATGCGCCGGTTGTTTGATTCCATCGCGAGGAAGAATGCCGGAATCCCGATGTTGAACATCGACACAAGGGAAATCTGCGACGGCGTCAGCGGGTATTTCATGATGCTGACGATCGTAAAGATCGAGAGCAGAAACGAAAAGATATTCTTCACCAAAAACAGCGTCGCTGAACGTTCGATGTTATTAATCACCCGGCGGCCTTCAGAAACGATTTGAGGCATGTGGGAAAAATCGGAATCGAGCAGAGCAACCTGCGCCGCCTGAACGGCTGCCTCGGATCCCGAAGCCATCGCAATCGAGCAGTCCGAATCCTTCATCGCCAGAATATCGTTGACGCCGTCGCCGGTCATCGCAACCGTGTGCCCCTGAGCCTGCAAGGCGTGAACAATTTCGCGTTTCTGCTCCGGGGTGACCCGGCCAAACACCGTCATGTTTTTAACTGCCTCGTCGATCGCTTGGGGAGAATCCAACGTTTGGGCGTTGACGTAATGCGCTGCACCGGCAATCCCCGCCCGTTTGGCCACCTCCGAAACGGTGACCGGGTTGTCGCCGGAAATCACTTTCACCGTCACGCCCTGACTCGCAAAATACTCAAAGGTCTGGGCTGCGTTTTCCCGAATCGGGTTCTGAAGCATGACGAAGAAAATCGGATCGACATCGCATTGATCCAGCCCGTTTTCCGGAATAGCATCCCTGTCCATCACCTGCCCGAAGACCACCACGCGATACCCTTTGGACGCGTAACCATTGACTTCGTCCTGATAAAGATGAAAATGACGCTTAAGGACGATTTCTGGCGCGCCAAGCACGAAAACACCTTCTCTGAAACGTACGGCCGAGTACTTGTAGCGCGACGAAAAGGGCAGGGTCTCGACCGCATCTGCGGCTTTCGTCTCGCCGAAATAATCAATCATCGCTTCAGACGTCGCGTTGCTATCGTCTAAAGCGCCCAAATAGCGGCTGACCAAATCCCCCGCACGTGTCATCTGCGCGCGGTTCATCTGCCGCACCGGCACTGCGTCGGCCACGAGCATCGCGTTGTCTGTAATGGTCCCGGTCTTGTCGACGCAGACCACATCGACGCGCGCCAGCGACTCAATGCTCTTCATATCGTGAAGCATGACTTGTTTTCGCGCCAAACGCATTGCAGAAACCGCCAGTGTCACGGAAAGCAACAGATACAGCCCTTCTGGAATCATGCCGATCACGGCGGCAACCATCGACGGCACCGCACTGGTAAACGAGTTGCCCGCCACCCCAATACTTTGGTAAAGGAGCAGAATGCCAATCGGGATGATTACGATTCCGGCAAGTTTGACGATCCCGTCAATGGCGCGCACCATTTCGGAACGGTCGTCGGTTTCGACGGCCTTGGCCTTCAGCGTCAGCTTGTTGATGTAGGCGTCAGCGCCGACGTGGGTCAGCCGCGCCACGCATTTCCCCGACACCACAAAAGCGCCAGACATGAGTTCGTCCCCAGGCTGTTTCGTAATTTCGTCAGCCTCGCCTGTCAGCAGTGCCTCATTCACTGCGATCTCGCCGGAGATCACTTCAGCGTCCGCGGGGATCTGCACGCCACCTTCCAGCACGATCACATCCCCTAAGACCAGTTCCTCTGTCCGCATTTTTTTGGGCCTTCCGTCGCGGTACACGACCGATACCGGTGCATTCATGATGGTCAGCTTGTCCAGTACCCTTTTTGCTTGAACCTCTTGGATAATTCCAATGAACGTATTCGCGATAATCACCGGGAGAAAGGTCAGCGAATTCCATGCGCCGCTCACCACCAAAAGCAGCGCCAGGACGACGAAAATCAAGTTGAAGTACGTCAGCGTATTTTCTTTGATGATCTGCTTGACCGTCTTCGCTGACTTTGAAACCTGGGTGTTGCCCTTGCCGTCAGCCATTAATTTTGCGGCTTGCTTTGATGATAAACCTGTCATCTGACTTTCCTCCTTTTGCGCAGCGTGTTTGAATTGATTTTTATTATAACACAACTTGAAAATTTATCGGATGAGGCGTAAACTTAAATTATGAAATCTTTAAGTCAATCTTTTATTTTAGCGCCCAATACTTTTGCGCTTTGTATTCCCATTGGTCCCAATCAGAAAGACGTCCTGCCCGCTTACGCCGAACAGGCCGCAGCATTGAAACCTGATTTAATCGAATGGCGCCGGGATGCCCTCGGCTTGATGAGCGACGACGAGCAAACTGTATGTCTCAATGCATTGGCTGAAAAACAGGTACCACTCCTCTACACTTTCCGAAGTTTTGAAGAAGGCGGCGCTTGCGCCGAAGCAGGTGAAAATGTCCGCTGTCAAGCCACGATGCAAGCCCTTGCCCATCCTGCTGTCGCTTACATCGACATCGAGGCCGGCAGCTCAGAAAAAATGATCAAACCTCTTCGGAAGGCAGCGCACAGCCAGGGCAAGCGTTTAATTTTATCCTATCACAATTTTAAAAAGACATTGAAGCCCAAAGCCTTCAAGCAAAAACTCTACGACATCGCCGAACTTGGCCCGGATGTCATTAAAGTCGCCATGTGGGCTGAAAATAAAGGCGATATTCTGCAGTCTGCTTCCGTGATGCTCCGTTTCCTTCAGAAGGGGCATTGGAAAAAGCCGATTATTTTCATCATGATGGGCGAACCTGGAAAACTGCTGCGCGTCGCGCCGGAATATTTTGGCGGCAGCCTGACTTACGCAGCTCTTTCTGATGCTGACGCGACGGCGCCTGGACAACTCACCCCCGACACGATCCGCCGTTTCAGAAAAGACTTGCACCTTTAAGCCTTCTCCGTTATCATCATAGAAAACCTACACAAACAGGAGGCCATTATTCATATGACTATGCCAAAAAATATTGCCTTGATCGGCTACATGGGCGTCGGCAAAACGACCGTCGGACGGGCATTATCCCATGAACTCCATTACGGATTCTACGATACCGATGCCATAATTGCTCAGAGCACAGGCAAAACCATTGAAAAGATTTTTGAAGAAGACGGCGAACCAGCATTCCGTGAAATGGAAACCCAGACTTTGAAGGATGTATTAAATGCGTCTCATCCGGCTGGCTGTGTCATCGCCTGCGGCGGCGGCCTGCCCCTCTCCGAAGAAAACCGTCAGCTGTTAAAAGATAATTGTTTCACCGTTGAGCTGATCTGCGCCGACGACATCCTCGCTGACCGCATCGAAAAAGACGGTGCCGATATCCGTCCGCTTCTCGCCGACGCACCCTCTCACGACGATCTCGTCAAGAAAATCGGCGAAATGAAAGCCAAACGCAAAGCCTATTACGACGCCGCATCGGATATCAAAACCGAAACCGATGTGCTATCTCTAGAAGATGTGCTCGATTCCATTGCGCTGTTCGCTGAAATGTGGCAGGACCGCCAGGAACGTATCGCACAGTTGTAAATTTTATACAAAATAAAAAAGTGTTTCTGAAAAATCAGAAACACTTTTATTTTTTATCTGGTGCCGAAGGTGGGATTCGAACCCACACGGTATCGCTACCAACGGATTTTGAGTCCGCCAAGTCTGCCAATTCCATCACTTCGGCATTGCTGACTCGATTATAATAACAAAGACACGCAAAAAAAGCAAGTGCTTTTTTAAAAACTGCGTCAAAAAACTCCGACCGAAAGGCCGGAGTTTTGAATGTCTGTGTGATTATCGCGTGTGCTTCGAATCCTTGGCATCGTCTGGAAGACCATTTCCGCTTTCCTGCATCGCATTGATGTTTTCGTAGGTTCGCGCCAGATTGTTTTCCACATCTATATGATCTACATCGACTGCTGCAGCCTGCGCAGCCAGTCCCTGGGGCGTGTATTTCATCGTTCGGGCAAATACAGATTTAAGCATGATCGGCGTGACGATTGTCGTAATGATGACAACCAGAATAACCGGTCCGATAAAGGCATTAGAAATCAGTCCAAGGGACTGGCCCTTGCTTGCAACGATCAAAGCCACTTCTCCTCTGGAAATCATCCCGACGCCGATGCGCAGACTTTGATATTTTTTGTAATGGCAAACCAGCGCGCCAGCGCCGCAGCCGATGATTTTCGTCACAATGGCGACCACCACAAGAATGACCGAGAACATAACCACCGTTGCGTTCATTGACGGCAGATCCACTTCCAAACCGATACTCGCGAAGAAAATCGGTGAGAGGTAGAGATAAGAGAGCGTGCTGAATCGATTGGCCACGTATTCGCGTTTGGGCGTCATTGAGATGACTAACCCCGCAATAAAAGCCCCTGTAATATCGGCTACGCCAAAGAATTTTTCAGCGCAGTAGGAAATCAGCAGGCAAAAAACGAAAGCGATGATCGTGTGACGTCTCAGGCCCTTTTCCGATTTCTGCGTCCACCAGCGGAAAAATTTCAGGAAGAAGAAACCCGCTACACCGGCAAAGACGAAAAAGCCGACGATCTTGAGCAGCACCATCACAATCGACACCGACGTATCCGCCATAGACGTCACAATCGTCAATGCAATAATGCCGAGCACGTCGTCGATGATCGCAGCGCCGAGAATTGCATTGCCCGAATGGGTGTTGAGTTTGCCGATTTCCTTAAGGGTTTCGACGGTGATGGAAACCGAAGTCGCCGTCAGAATGACCCCGATGAACAGGTTCTGCAGATACACCGGTGTCGACAGCCCAGAGCTCATCATGCCGGGGCGATTGAAATACTGAGCGACAAAGTAGCCCCCGATCAACGGCACAATGACACCGATCAGCGCAATGACAAAAGATGCTTTCCCCGTTCGCTTCAATTCTTGAACATCCGTTTCAAGCCCTGCGGTGAACATCAGTACAATCACACCGATTTCCGCTGAATCTTTAATAAACTGCGTTTCGGAAATGACATTGAGCATTGCCGGTCCTAAAATCAGTCCAGCCAAAAGCGCGCCAACCACCTGCGGCATTTGGACCCGCTTAGTTAAAAGGCCCAATACCTTTGTCGACAATAGTATGAGTGCCAAATCTAAGAGAAACTTATAGCCTTGCATCGATTACCTCCATTTGCCTTTCTTGAATTGTCTTTATTCGCTGATGATGTGATGCTGAATCAGCAAATTCTGCATCCCAGCTTCGTACATGGGTTCTGTTTTCATCATCGACGAGACGACCTCGGCTACGGTGACAACAATACCGAAATAAATTAAATGACTGAAACTGCCGGTCAATTCACACGCCAGTGCAACAGCCGTCAGCGGCGTTCTCACAATCGCCGCAAAGTATCCGGCCATGGCGAGGATGACAAAGTTATTAATCAACATGGCGTCCAGGCCGAGAACGCGCACAGCCAAATGGCCGTACAGCCCACCGACGAAAGCGCCTAACACGATCATCGGCGCCAGTGACCCGCCTGGCGATTTTGAAGTGAAGCACAGCATCGAATATGCAAATTTCACCGCCAAAAGCAATGCAATCATCCGCACTGCGATTTCTCCCTGAACCAGCTGCTCCAAGATCAGATGTCCGTCCCCGAGCACGCCCGGAAGTGTCAATCCCAAAACGCCAGCCAGCAAAAAGGGAATGACCGGTTCAGTATTTTCAGGAAGGGATAATTTGTCGTAGAACTTCTTTGCGATGTGTATGGACCGGTAAAAGATCTGCCCTGTCACCCCGCAGATCACCCCGAGCGCGATCACGAAGCCCACCGTTGAAAGCGGTAGAAACAGATCGAGGGGAACGGCAAACACCGGACTCATTCCAAAAAATACTTTTGAGACAAAATCCGCTGTGACCGAAGCGATCAACGCGGTGAACAGAAGATTCACCGAATACTCCGCGTTAAAGGTTTCAAGGGCAAACATTACGCCGGTCAGTGGACAGTTAAATGCGGCGGACAGCCCGGCACTGGCGCCGCAGGTGATCAAATAATGCTCAGCTTTTTTGCCGCGGTGAGTCACTCTGGACAGTCCCTTGCCGGCCATCGCCCCCAGCTGAACCGACGGACCTTCCCGCCCAAGGGACAATCCGCCGGCCATTGTAAGCAGGCAGCCAATAAATTTGCCGATGAGCACCTTAATCCAATCCATGTCGAAATAGCCTTGCACTTCGCCGCGAACTTCTGAGATACCCGAGCCTGCAGTAAACGGCTCCCAGGTGATGATTTTGCGGACCAGAAAGGCCAAGACCAGGAGCGCGAAAAAATAGACGACAATAAGCGGGATATTGGTCGCATGGGCCAGCATAAAGGCCTGACTCCCCTGGAATAGTGTACTCGCAGAACGGTAAACAACAGAAACGCCGCCGGCGATCAAACCGACAAGCAAGCCACCCGCTGTACTTTTCAGGATCAGCTTTCTTTGATAGCGTCCTTTGGTCGCCACCAATTTCGGTTTTCTCTTCCTCGTCGGCATTTTTTTCCTCCATTCTTTTACTTTATCTAGTTTAACATAATTTATTTTAAATGTTTAACCATTCATTTAAAATTCTTTCAAATTATTCAGATTATTGCAGTCATTTTTATTTTAAAAAAACAAGCCCCGAAATTTGGAGCTTGTCCTAATTTTTACACAGTTTCTTTCGCGGCCTGAAATCTGTCGTTTTGAAGCAGCTCATCGGTGAACTTTTTCATCACTTCGGAAATCTTGATATTCTGCGGACAGACCTTTTCACAGCTGTGGCAGGCAATACAGTCACAGGGAAGATGCCCTTCCCCCATCGTCGACAAGCGCATCGGTGCGATAAACCCGCCTCCAGTGAAATGCTGTTCGTTGTAAAGCGCGATCAATTTTGGAATATCGAGACCCTTCGGACAATGCTCAACACAATAATGACAGGCTGTGCACGGTACTTCTTCTTTTTCAATCATTTCACGTGCAATCTGCTGAAGCGCGTTCCATTCTTCTTCATTCAGCGGTTTTTCATCGGAGAACATCGCGCAGTTGCGTTCCAGCTGGCCGAGGGTGCTCATTCCAGAGAGGATGAGTTTGACCTCCGGAATGGTCTGCAAGAAGCGGAATCCCCATTCTGCTGCCGAGACTTCCGGACGAAGCGCCTCGAGCTTGGCCATGGCCTCGTCTGACAGCTGAGCCAGCTTGCCGCCGCGCAGGGGCTCCATGACCCAGATGGGCAGATCGAATTCCCGTGCCAGTGCCACCTTGTCCTTGGCGTCTTGGAACGTCCAGTCGATCCAGTTTAACTGAATCTGCATGAATTCTAAATCGTCGCCGTAAGCTTCGAGGAAGCGTTTAATCGTTGGCAGTTCGCCGTGCGCAGAAAATCCCAGATGCCGGATACGGCCGCTGCGCCGCTGTTCGACCAAATAATCCCGTACGCCGTATTTTGGATCTAAGTAAAAATCAATGTTACTTTCGTTGACGTTGTGGAATAAATAAAAATCAAAATATTTCGTCCGACATTTTTTGAGCTGTTCCTCAAAAATTTCGCGGACCTTCGGGAAATTCGTCGTGTCGTATCCCGGAAATTTGGACGCTAAGAAATAACTGTCCCGGGGATAATTGATCAACACATTTCCAAAAAACTTTTCGGATTTTCCGTGGTGATAACCCCAGGCCGTGTCGAAATAATTGATCCCCGCGCGAATCGCGGAATCGACCATCTCAGCGCCCTTTAAGCCATCGATTCTGGCGTCGTCGCCGTCAATGACCGGCAGCCGCATCCCGCCGAATCCCAACGCCGATAAGGAAACGTTTTGGAAATTTTGATAGAGCATATTTTCCTCTCCTTTCAGTATTTCATCTTCATTTTCGCGTAATCAAACAAGCCGCAGGCAATTTCAGTACCTTCTTCGTCATAAATGCTGATGTCCACAACAATGACACGCTTGCCCGCTTTCTTTTCCCGCGCGACAGCCGTCAATTTTTTGCAGTCGATGGCCGGACGCATGAATTGAAGATCGCCGCACAGCGTCGCCACCCGCTGCCCATGGGAGGAGGCACAGGCGCCGCCGGCATTATCTGCCAAGGTATAAAGGCAGCCGCCGTGCACAGAATGATTTAAATTAAAGTGCTTGGGCGCAAGGACCAGTTCCGTTTCCGCGTAACCTTTTTTGATAACCGTTCCCCGAATGCCCATTTCGTTGGAAAACGCATTTTCCTGGTTCCGGATCTCAAGAATTTTTTTGAGTTCCTGGATATCGACTTGATTTTCTTTTGAAGTTTTCATAATAAGCCCTACTTTATTCAGTTTTTTTGATAAACTATTTGTATCTACCATACCGCAAAAGATTAAGAAAGAAAAGAAAATCATGAAAAAGAAAATAAATTTAAATGGTCTCACCGGCGCGGTTCTAGATGTGGACGGCACATTGCTCGACACCATGCCTATCTGGCACGACGTCGGTGCCCGCGTTTTGAGTACACTCGGCATCACACCAGAGCCTGGACTCGGGGAGCTGCTGTTTGACATGACCCTCGATCAAAGCAGCGCTTATCTCAAAGAACACTACCGCTTAAGTTTGTCCATCGATGCCATTCAGCAGGCGATCTTGAACGAAATCGCCGCCTTCTACCGAAAGGAAGCGCCGCTCAAGCCCGGCGCCCTGAACTTTGTGCAGACCCTTGCGGCGCAGATGCCCCTTGCTGTGGCTTCTGTCGGCGATCGGGCGCTGATCCGCGCAGCCTTTTCGCGCTTGAATATCCTAGATTGCTTCGCTGCCATTCTCACCGATCAGGATCCGGCAATCCGCGCCGGCAAATCTTCTCCGAAAATTTTTCTTGCTGCCGCTGAGGCCATTCATTCAAAACCCTCGTCAACCCTTGTCGTCGAAGATAACCTGACCGCCCTCACAACCGCGCACACCGCGGGCTTTCCAACGCTTGCAGTCTACGATCCGGCCAATCAAAGCGACTGGCCGCAAATCGTGTGTATTACAGATGCAGCCGTCCGCTCCCTTGAAGGCGTTTGTTTAAATCAAATTTAGAGCCACTTGCCCCATCGCCTGGCCAAGCTGCTGCTGGCTTTTCTCAGTCAAATGAATATAATCGACCTGACCCGTTTCAGCAACTTCGCCTGCGTCAAAGAAGTGAACGTTTTTCGCTTCAGCCAGTCTGCGGTACGCCGCTCTGAGCTTTCGGCTTTTCTTTGCAAAACCGTCAAGCGTCGTCTCGCCTAGGGCCGAACAATAGCCGCCCAAAAAAGCGTCCGCCGGCGCGTCCACCTCTCTGCCGATCTGCGGCGGCGCCATCAAAAGAATCTGTGACCCGTCCGTCCACCAATTGGAGGCGGCCGCTTCGTCGATGAGATCGGCCATTCGGCCGGTCACACATTCGACTGAGTCCGGCCTTAAAACATCGTTGCTGCCCAGCATAACAAACAGCCAGTCGAAAAGCGCGTATCCGCGCATTGACGTCGTAAATAAATCCACTCCGTGGCCGTAATAATCCGGGTAAAGAATCGTCGACAGCGTCCGCCCTGGAAAACCGGCGTTGACGACGTCGACCGTCTTTCCCGCAGCGCTGAGCCGCTCCGCCATGACTTCTGGCCATCGATGCGCCGCGTCGTAGCGACCGCTGCCCCCCATCCGCGGATCGTAGCCATAGGTATTGGAATCCCCATAACAAATGATTTTCGTCATTGCTTTGTTCCTTGATAAATCTTATTAATACGGATGATCCATTAAATACTGCCAATAAGCTTCGTAAACCACCGGGATAATGCCGATGACAAATACGATAATGGAATAATCCGGGTTGAGGCGCAGCCAGCTCCGGATGGTTTCGATGGCCAGCGGTGCCGCTTTCTCAATGGGAAAGCCTCCTCCGCCGCAGCTGATAGCCGGAATGACGACTTGGTGGATGTCCTTTTCTTTGACCATCTCGAGAATATTCAGATAACACGCCGCCAAATCCTTGATATCTTCAGGCTTTCCAGTATACTGCGGACCGACTGTAAAGATGATATGGTCGGCATCACTTTGAAAACCATCTGTCATGGCGACTTCACCGACGTTTAAATGACCGATTTCGCGGCAAGCCTCGACGAGTTTTCGTCCACCGGCTTTCTGTACAGCCTGATCGGTCAAGCCCTTTCCTGAAAGCTGCGGATCCGTGGGCGAGACGATGCAGGGCACCGCCAATTCCGCCACACTGCCTCGGCGGACGACGATTCTACCGATTGGATTCTTCTTCATTTCTACCGCCACCTTTCCATTTTCTATTCATTATAGCGAATCCCGACTGTATCTTCTGCTAAAGTCTTTGCCATTTCCCGTATTATTTCAGAAAATCACGGGCAGACAGTGCATCTGCCACCATATCGAACTCATCGGCATAAATACAATTGGGAATACGGCCATCCCGGATACCGGACGCCGCTTCATCGAAATCGAACCATTTGACCGACTCAACCTCGGAGGCCTGGAGGTTGAAGTCAGCGGCGTCAAAAGCTTTGGTGCACAGGTACACCGTGCTCAGCTCCTGATCAACGAAGGGCTTACCGTGAAAATGGGACGAAAAACCGGCGCGGTGCCGGCCGATTTCGACAAGATCGGAAGCTGTGAGCTTCAGTCCGAGCTCTTCTCCCACCTCGCGCACCGCCGAAGGCAGCGGCGTATCGCCGGCTGAGATGTGACCTGCCGAAGAAATATCATAGCATCCCGGGTTAGAGTCCTTGCAAGCCGCCCGCTTCTGGAGAAGCACCTGCCATTTTCCGTGATGTCGGCGCAGAATCCAAATGTGGACTGTGCCGTGAAGGCTCCCGTCTCGATGACAGACGCCCCGTTCCCGGACAATGCCAGTCGGTTGACCGTCTTCGTCTAACACATCAAACAACTCAAGGGGATGACCGTCCTGAACGGCTTCGACGAGTCCGCCCTTCCCATCGTACACCAGCTTGAGTGAAAAAAATGCCGGATCTTCAAGGATCAATCGAAAAAAGATTCGGTCGCCTTCCCAGAGATTGAGATTTAAGATCTGATCCTTGTCGACCCATTTGAGCACCCCTTCGTTGCAGGGATGAGGGGTTCCCGAAAAATCATCCGCTGTAAACAGGTGCATGTATTCTGTCACGCCGTCGCCTGAAACAAAGGTCACGATTCCCTGAAACTGCCAGCGCTTTAACGTCAGTCCCGTTTCTTCCCACACCTCGCGCAGCAGACATTCTTCAGGGCTTTCATCGGCTTCAAAATGGCCGCCGACGCCGATCCACTTGCCGTGATTCACGTCGTGATCTTTTTTCACGCGGTGGAGCATCAAAATCTTGTGTGTCGCCGGGTCCTCGATGTAGACAAGGGTCGACAGATTTGCGTGCATGTCTTTTGCCATAGCCGCCTCCAATCAATGGGTTTGGATACGGCCGTCAAGCTTGGTGATCGCGTCGATGGTGCCGCCGCCGAGACAGACCTCGCCGTCGTACAGCACCACCTCCTGGCCCGGTGTCACAGCGCGCTGCGGCTGATCAAAGCGGACTTCAATGTGTTCCGCGTCGTTAACGGTAACCGCAACGCCCTGATCAGGCTGGCGGTACCGAAACTTCGCCTGACATTTGAATTGTTTGTCTGACGGCGGAACATCCGCAACCCAACTCATCTTCGACGCGGTCAATGCCTTCGAGTAAAGTGCCGGATGGCTGTCGCCCTGCACGACGTAAAGGGTGTTGGTGGATAAATCCTTTTCGACGACAAACCAAGGCTCGCCCGTCCCCTGTCCGCCAATGCCGAGGCCGCGCCGCTGCCCCAATGTGTAGTACATCAGGCCATTGTGACGGCCTTTGACGTTGCCGTCCAAATCCTTGATTAGCCCGGGCGCGTTGGCCATGTACTGATGTAAAAACTGTCCAAAATTGCGCTCGCCGATGAAGCAAATCCCCGTGGAATCCTTTTTACCGGCTGTAGATAAATCGTACGCCTCGGCGAGACGGCGCACTTCGCGCTTGTCGAGATGGCCGATCGGAAAGAGTGTCTTCGACAATTGCGCCTGCCCCAGCTGGCAGAGGAAATACGTTTGATCTTTGTTGCCGTCTGCCCCCTTAAGCATTTCGTAACGGCCGGTGGTTTCATTTTTCCGAATCTGGGCGTAATGCCCCGTTGCCAGTTTATCGGCCCCGGCCACTTTCATCGCGTAGTCGAGGAAAGCCTTGAATTTAATTTCTTTGTTGCACAAAACGTCCGGGTTCGGCGTCCGTCCGCGCTTGTATTCATCTAAAAAATCCTGAAAGACACGGTCCTGATATTCTTTTTCAAAGTTGACTGTATAATACGGAATGCCGATTTTTTCGCAGACGCGCCGCACATCTTCGTAATCCTCCGTTGCGGTGCAGACCCCGTTTTCGTCGGTTTCATCCCAGTTTTTCATAAAAATGCCGATCACTTCGTGCCCGGCCTGCTTCAAGAGCAGCGCCGCCACAGAGGAATCGACACCGCCGGACATCCCTACTACAATTTTCATAATACACTTGCTCCCGTCTTATTCAATCGTGTAATCGTCGTAGCCTTTTTCATCTTCTGCGATTTTCTTTTCGGTTTTACGCATGTCCGTAGAACGATTCAACAGGTAGCCGCCAAAAACGATAATCATCACAGCGAATACCAGCACGAGCACGTTGGCCGTATGGCCCGGACTGATGCCGGCAAAAAGTCCAAAGGCGATCAAAAGGATGCCGACAACCGTCCGGCTCGTCAACCGCTGCGGGCCGCGGTTTTGAACGAGCATACCGATTCCGGAAATAAACGCCCAAATCGCAACTAAGAAAATGAAAATGCTTAAGAAAAAGCCCGGCATCAGTGCTAGGAAAAAGCCGAGAATCAAATTCGCCAAGGCCTGTCCGGAAATTAATATCCCCGCGATCGGATCGCGCAGGCTCAAAATCAAGTAGAAAAAGCCGACAATCAGCCGTTCGATCCCGACCAGGCGGATCAAAATCGTCAAGGTCCGAAAACCGGGCACAGCCGCAATCACAATGCCCACCGCGATCATCAAAATCCCTTCGATAAACATCATCCACCAGTGGCCGAATAAGCGATCGAAAAAGCTCAAACTCTGCTTTTGATCTTTATTTGTTGAAAACATTGAATTTCTCCCATAATTTAAATTTCCTTTATTATATGAAAAATAGGGGGTAAAAGCAAGCAGGCGCGGCGCGCATTTGATATAATAGCCGAAATGAATTGAAGGGAGGGATCAAGATGTCTGATCCACTTAAAAATTTAAAACCTGAACATTTATTCAAGCATTTTAAAGCCATCGCGGACATTCCTCACGGCTCTTACCATACAGAAAAGCTTTCGGACGCCATCCTGGCCTTCGCTGAAGAAAAGCACCTGGACGCCACGCGAGATGGCGCCGGCAACGTCGTCATTACCGTTCCGGCCAGCCCTGGCCACGAGGGCGCCGCGCCGGTCATTCTTCAAGGGCATCTGGACATGGTGACCGTCGCAAAACCCGGCGTCATTCACGATTTCAACAGCGATCCGATCACCCTTGTCGTCAAAGGCGACGACCTTTACGCCGACGGCACCACACTCGGCGCCGACGACGGTGCAGGTGTTGCCATGGCGCTGGCCCTGCTCGACGAGCCGGACCTCGTTCATCCAAAACTGTACCTCGTTTTCACGACGGAAGAAGAAGTCGGCATGGACGGCGCTTACGCGTTGAATTACAAGCAATTTGCCGACGCCCGCTCTATGATCAACCTCGACTCCGAAGACGAAGGCACGGCGACGATCGGCTGTGCCGGCGGCACCCACATGACCAGCACACTGCCGATCCGCCGCGTTAAAGCCAAGGGCCTCGCGGCAGTGCTGTCTGTTTCGGGTCTGGCCGGCGGCCACTCCGGCGACGAAGTCGACTGCTTCGGCTTAAACGCCGTCAAGGTGCTTGCCGACGCGCTCTGTACCATCGCGAAGGATATCGATTTCTCCATCGTCGATTTTAAGGGCGGCGAACGCGATAACGCGATCCCGACCTCGGCAGAAGCGCGCCTGCTCATCGCGCCGGGCGAACGGGTGACCCTCGACCAAATGGTCAATACCCTGCAGCAGACTTTTCGCGCCATCGCCGGAGAACGGGATCAAAATCTGACGTTCACCCTCGACTTTCCAGAGCCCGAATCGGTTGAAGCGGCTGTCCTTGACCCGGATTCTGAAAATCGTGTGCTCGGTGCCCTTGCCGCAGCACCCTGCGGCGTCGTCGCGATGAACCGTTCGGTCGCCGGCGCGGTCAATACTTCCCTCAACCTTGGCGTCGCCGCAACAGAGGACAAGATTTTGTCTCTGATCTTTCTCGTCAGAAGCGACCGCGACACCGCCCGAGATATCATCTGCGAACGGGTAACCCGTCTCATCGATCTGCTCGGCGGCACAACCGAAGCATCCGGTTCTTACCCCGCGTGGACTGCAGGGAAACCTCTCCCCTGCTTGACACCTTGTCCGCCATCTGGAAGGCGCAGACGGGCGAAACCCTCGTACCGCTGGTCATCCACGGCGGTCTCGAATGTTCCCTTTTCGCTAACGCGCTGCCGGATCTCGACATCGTATCCATCGGCCCGGACAATATCGACATCCACACGGCCAACGAACACATGTTCATTTCGTCGTTCCAACGGACTTACGGATTTTTAAAGGCTGCTGTCGAGGCGCTGGCCTAAAATTATCAAAAAAATCTCCAATCCCTGATTTTTTCAGAGATTGGAGATTTTTTACGGAACGAGATTTGAAACCCAGTTATTGAACTGGGTGACGGCCTGTTCCAATACCGTATTGTTATCGTTGGCGGTGGTATCTGACGAATTTGTCGTATCAGAAGCCGCCGTATCGGCACTATCTGACGCGTCCGTCGAATCCGAACCGGTGTCCGGCGTGTCCTGAACATTGCTGCCGGTGGACTGGCTCGTCTGGCTTCGCAGATTGGTAAAGGTGTCGCGGTTGATTCCGGTATTCACGCCGAGAAAACCGAGCCAAACGAACAGAAAATACGCAACGCCGATCGCCGTCGCCAGCACGCGCCTGCCGCCGGTCCATCGCCTGTAATGCCAGATCAAATACAAACCCAAGGGCGGAAAAACCGCGAGCATTAAAATTAAGAACCAGGTCTTTTCTGTCAATGCCTCCCATTTTTCTCTAAGGGTTTGAGGCGCCTCGGGTTCATACCCTTCATCGTAGCCGTCTGCCTCGTTTTCATAGACCGGGTCGCCGTATGGGTCGTCGTACACAGCGCCATCTGGATCGTACCCTGCATCGTCTGCGTACCCGTCATCGTAGACACCGCCATCATCTGCTGCGTAGCCATCGTCAAAATCGTCAGCGTAGTCGTCATCCGCTGTGTAGGGATCCTCCTCAGGGTAATCGAGATACTGGGTTGCGCTTTCCGGCGTCTCATCGCCGTAATCGACCGGCGCAAAGTCCGCAGTTTGATCTTCGTAATCGTCGTAAGGGCTGTCGTCATAGAAGACCTCGTCGGCATAAGGGTCCGTATCATATGCAGCATCCGCTGCTATTTCGACATCCTGCGCGGCCTGTTGGGTTAGCGTCTGCCGGTCTCTGGCCCGCTCAAAAGGACTTTGTGCAATACGCGTTGCGTCTAAATCGAGAGGATCTTCCCGGTACACCCCCGGCGCAATACGCGTTGCGTCCAGATCAGGCGCCTTCGCCGTCTGTTCCTCCTGAGAGGCCTGGCGCCGAGCCGCCTGCGCCTTGCGGTAAGCCTGATCGAAAGCGCTCTGACCGCTGGGCTGCGCCGAGGATCTCGGGCTGCCGTTTTGGGGATGCTGTGCGTAGCTGCTCTGACTGCGCTCGGCGTTTGGATTGAGGTTGGGCCGAACATTCATCATCGCATCCGTCACACAGGATTTAAACCAGCGAAGCACTTCTTTGGAGGTCGACTCGATGTGCAAATACACCCGGCCAGCCCCCTTTTTCGACAAATCAATCAAAATATCGTCTGCCCCGTACTCCGCCAGGATCAGATGGCGGTGATTGCGCACGCGGATTCGGGTGAAATCACCCTTCTGCAGCGCTTCTATACAGCCTTCGGACCATTGTTCCAATTCGCCGGGTGCTGAAAGATTCTCTATCATGGTTGTCCTCCTTTATTTGGATTTCATTGCCTGCTGCTTTGGGCCGATAATTCTTTGTAAAATTGATAGCTCTTGGTCCGCCGACCAAGCTGTGCCGTAATGTAGCGGTCCATCAGATCGAGCCCCTGACGCACCCGTCTGTCATCCCATTTCGTGTGGCACACCGTTTTGATCGGCTCGCACATCCACCGATGCATTTCTGTGATCAAGGCGCCTTCAATCGGTACATCTCCTGGTTTTAAGCAGTCCTTGCAGACGGCCCCGCCGTCTTGAATGGAAAAACCTGAAAGCGCCTCCCTTTTGCCGCAGCGTACACAATGCGTAAGCTCTGGCCCGAGGCCTTGAATGCGCGTGAGCTTCAGCTGAAAGCAGACGGCCAGGGCCTCGTCATTTTCGGCCTGATGTTCCGACCAGTAATAAAAAATGTGCGTCACGGCCTTCAGCATTTCCGGATCGCCCTGATAAAAATCGTAGAACGCGTCCAAAAGCTCAGCGACGTAGGACGCCAGCGTCACCTTGACGATATCGCCCCGCAGGGGGTAAAAGGATTCAATCAGCGTCGCGTCGGAAATGTTCGCAAAATTCTTACCTTCAAAATACATAAAGTCACCGTAGGTAAAAAGCTGCGTGACGCTCCGCAGCGTGCCCTTGCGCCGCCTTGCGCCGCGGGCGATTGCCCGCTGCTTGCCGTATTTCTCAGTAAACAGCGTCAATAGCTTATCGTTATCCTGGTAAGGCGATTCCCGAATGACGAGGGCTTTCGTTTTAACCGAAGCCATTTAATATCGGTATCCCAGATCTTTAAGGGCCATGTCGTCCTCGCGCCACTTTTGGCGCACCTTGACCCACAGCTGCAGGTTGATCTTCTGCGACAAAAACGCTTCAATGTCCTGGCGCGCGTCGCTGCCAATAGCCTTGAGCATACTGCCCCCCTTGCCGATGACGATGCCCTTGTGGCTCTTCTTTTCGCATTGAATGTCCGCCTCGATATCCACGACGGTCTTGCCGTGTTTGCCCTTGCGCGGATGCATTTTCGTCACCTCGACTGCGATGCCGTGGGGCACCTCATCTCTCAGATGCTTGAGCGCCTTCTCCCGGATGATTTCGGAGACGATGAAGCGCTCGCTCTGATCGATGACCATATCATCGGGGAAGTACATCGGCCCTTCAGGCAAGAGCACCTTGATCCGCTCGATCAGCGACGCGACCCCGTCGCGTTTAACCGCGGAGATCGGAATGATTTCCCGGTATATGCCCTGGGATTTGGCCCGGTCGATCTTTTCGAGCAGCATTGGCTTCGAAAATTGGTCAATTTTATTGATCACGAGGATCACCGGTGTTTTCATCTTCCGTACGATGCGCTGGATGTATTGATCCTCCGGATAGCTTTTCTTTGCGGCGCCGTCCATCAAGTAAAGAACCACGTCCACATCCTCAAGGGTGTCCTTGATTGCCTGTTTCATCGCCTCGTCGAGTTTGTTCTGGGGTTGATGAATCCCCGGTGTATCCACAAAGACCATTTGGCTGGTGTCGTCCGTCCGGATGCAGCGGATGGCGTTGCGCGTGGTCTGGGGCCGCGGCGAGGTGATCACCAGCTTTTCTCCGATCAGCGCGTTGAGCAGTGTCGACTTGCCCACGTTAGGGCGGCCGATCAGCGCCACAAATCCCGATTTAAATTGATTCACATTGACCTCACTTTTGTATTCATTAAAATAGCGCCAGCACCTTCGGTGCAAAAATGATAATGCCGACGATGACCGAGACGATCGCCATACACAAAACAGCTGCGGCGGCCGTGTCTTTTGCAATCTTGGCCAGATGGTTAAACTCCTCGGTGTAAAGATCGACCAGCGTTTCAACGGCCGTATTGATAACTTCGAGGATCATCACGAATCCGATGACCAAAACCAGCGCGAGCCATTCGGCGTGGCTGACGTGAAAGATGAACCCCAGCGCGATGGCGATCAGCGCCATCACCGAGTGAATGCGCATATTCGGCTGGGTTTTAATAACGTAGCCAAGGCCTTCAAAGGCGTAATGAAAACTTTTCCGCAGCCGTTTCACTGGTTTTCTCCTTCTTGAATGTTCTGTGATGCCAGCGGTGTGCCCACGTCGCCGATGACGGCTTTTTCCCGAGCGCGCATTTTCTTTTTGTCTTCCGGCGCCATGTGATCGTAGCCCAGCAGATGCAGGGTCGAATGGACCGATAAATAGCACATTTCCCGCTCCATCCCGGTGCCGTATTCTTCTCCCTGCGCCTTTGCTCGGGCAGGATTGAGTACGATATCGCCGAGGAGCACCGGCACGTCCGCCGGCGTCGACAGCACGTCCTGATCTTCCGGAAAATTATACATCGGAAAGGAGAGCACGTCAGTTTCCCGGTCGATGCCGCGATACTCGGCATTTAAGCGGTGAATCGTGTCCGGCTCCACCCAAGTCAGCGAAATTTCATAGGTATTGAGGGTAAGATCAATCCCCTCTGTGACAAGGGTCTTTTTGATGTAGGCTTCAATTTCCGGCAGCCACTTTTCCTCAGCCTTGTATGCGGTTTGGTTTTCAAAATCAATGGTGATCATGTTTGTTTCTCCGGCGGGGCGATTCGCGCTCCGTTTCATCTGTATCCGCTTCCTGATGGGCGCCATGGATCTGATCGTATTTTTCGTAGGCCTCGATGATGCGCTGCACCAGACGGTGGCGCACCACATCGGAATAATCAAATTCGATGAAGTCGATACCTTTGATACCCTTCAAGACGCGCTGCGCCTCAATTAAGCCCGAATGCTTCCCGGACGGCAGGTCGATTTGGGTGACGTCCCCAGTCACAATGACTTTTGAGCCTGCGCCAAAACGGGTCAAAAACATTTTCATCTGAGCCGGCGTGGTATTCTGGGCTTCATCCAAAATGATGTACGCATTTTCCAAGGTACGGCCGCGCATATAAGCCAACGGCGCCACTTCGATGAGCCCCTTTTCCATATTGCGCTCGAAAGCCTCCGGCCCCATGATTTCAAAAAGGGCGTCGTAAAGCGGACGCAGGTACGGGTCGACTTTATCCTGCAGATCGCCAGGCAGAAAGCCCAGTTTTTCACCGGCCTCAACGGCCGGGCGCGTCAAAATCAAACGGCTCACGTCTCCGTTTTTAAAGGCAGTGATGGCCATCGCCATCGCGAGATAGGTCTTGCCGGTGCCGGCCGGGCCGATGCCGAAGACGATGTCTTTGTGGCGAATGGCGTCGATGTATCGGTGCTGGCCGAGGGTTTTCGCTTTTATCGGCTTGCCTCGGGTGGTGAAACAGATGATATCATCCATCATTTCTGCATATTGGCTATTGATGCCCTTCATGCGCATTTCGATCAGATAATGGGTGGTGTCCGCGCTGATGTCTTTGTCTTTCTTGATCACACCGACCATGTCGCCGATGACGGCCAATGCGCCTTCAACGCCGGGCGCTTCGCCGGTCACCGTTAATTTTGAATCCCGAACGTTGATATGAACGCCGAAACTCTTTTCAATCTGCTTGACGTTGCTGTCGTATTTCCCGAAAAGCGGTGTCAGTACGTCTGCCGAATCGATTAAAATTTCACGTTTAACTTTTTCCAAATAACTCTCCTAAAACACTTGTAATTGATCGGGCGGAATGAGCCCGCAGAGTACGCCGTAATCGCCGATCATATGAATTTGCATAATGGACGCAGGCTGAGTTTCGACATGCCAGCTCACCGCGTCAGGCAGGCTGCAGAGCACCGCAAGCGCCGCACGGCAAACACCGCCGTGGGTGACCAGGACAACGTGGGCGCTGTCGCCGTATTGTCTGTTAATCGCCTGCCAGAATGCGGCGAATCGGGTCTTAAGATCCTGAAAGCTTTCGCCCTCCGGCAGACGGTAACGATCAAAATCGGCAAGCCAGGCTTTCCAAACCCCGCGATCTTTTTTTTCGGCTTCCGCCGCAGTCAAGCCGTCAAAAATGCCGAAATCCATCTCCCTGAGCCTGTCGTCCTGGTGGACTGGCAATTGCTTGGCCTGTGCCAGTTCTTCAGCCATGGCCATCGTCCGCCCTGTGGGGCTGGCATACACGGCGTCAATCGGTGTGCCTTCGAAGTGCGCCAAGGCCTTGGCCTGCTGTGCCGCGCCCACTTCAGTCAGTTCGGATTCTGTTGTGCCTAAATAGCGTTTTTCGGCATTGCCGCGGGTCTGGGCATGCCGGATCATTGTCAGTTTCATGGTTTTATTATAACGAATCATCACGAAAAAATAAACGGATAACATCATATTTATGCGCTTCTCACAGCTGCGCGTAAACAAAAAAGCCTCCGAACCAGAAAAAATTCTGAATTCGGAGACTCAATTTTTTTGTATCTGCGTTTACCGCTTGACCTTCAGACGCGCCATCGCACGGGATAAGGCCGCCTGACCTTTGTAATATTCCTGCAGGCTCTTGCGCTGACGCAGACGTTCTTGTGCGCGTTCTGCTGCTGCCTTGGCGCGGTTTGCATCGATTTCTTCCGGCCGTTCGACCGTATCGACGATCACGGTCACCTGATTGTCGGCGACTTCGGCAAACCCCGTTCCGGAAACGGCAATCGTTTCACTGCCGGCTTCGTCGGTAAAACGCAGCGTGCCGTTGGTCATCGCCATGAGCATTGCCGAGTGATGGGCCAACACCTGTTTTTCGCCGTCGGTACACGGAATCGTGAGGGACTGGCACTTGCCTTCGTAAAACAAACGGTTGCTGGCTACAATTTTCAAATCAAATAACGCCATAGGATCACCCGCTTACTTCGCTTCTGCTTTGATCTGCTTGTCTTTTTCAATGGCGTCTTCGATCGTCCCGACGTTGAAGAAAGCGGCTTCAGACAGATCGTCCAGCTCGCCGTCAAGGATCATTTTAAAGCCCTTGACCGTTTCCTTAACCGGAACGTACGCACCGGCAACGCCTGTGAATTTTTCGGCGACGTGGAACGGCTGGGACAGGAAACGCTGAATCTTACGGGCACGCATGACTGTCACTTTGTCTTCATCAGACAATTCTTCCATCCCGAGGATGGCGATGATGTCCTGGAGTTCCTTGTACTTCTGCAGCACCGACTGAACCCTTCTGGCTACATTGTAGTGTTCTTCTCCGACGACGTCAGGTTCGAGAATTCGAGAGGAGGATTCCAGCGGATCGACAGCCGGATAAATCCCCTGTTCAACGATTTTACGAGACAACACCGTCGTCGCGTCGAGGTGGGTAAACGTTGTCGCCGGCGCCGGGTCCGTGATGTCATCGGCCGGCACGTAAACGGCCTGAACGGATGTGATGGAGCCCTTCTTTGTCGAGGCGATCCGTTCCTGCAGCGCGCCCATTTCGTTGGCCAGCGTCGGCTGATAGCCAACGGCTGACGGCATTCGGCCGAGCAGCGCTGAAACTTCTGAACCGGCCTGCGTGAATCGATAGATATTATCGATGAAAAGCAGCACGTTCTGATTCATCTGATCTCTGAAATATTCAGCCATGGTCAGCCCCGTTTCCGGAACCAGCATACGGGATCCTGGCGGTTCGTTCATCTGACCAAAAACCAGGGCAGTCTTGTCCAGAACGCCGGAAGCTTTCATTTCTGTGTAAAGTTCATTCCCTTCACGGGAGCGTTCGCCGACCCCTGTGAAAATAGAGTATCCGCCGTGTTCAGTCGCAATGTTGTGGATCAATTCCTGAATCAATACGGTTTTGCCGACACCGGCACCGCCAAACAGGCCGATTTTCCCGCCCTTGGCGTACGGAGCGAGCAAGTCGACGACTTTAATGCCCGTTTCAAACATTTCGACAGCCGGGCTCTGGTCTTCGAATGCCGGTGGTTCTCTGTGAATTTCCCAATGTGGTGCGTCGCTGATGTCTTCACCATCATCCAGCGCGTCCCCTGTGACGTTGAAGAGTCTGCCCAGAACCTGTTCCCCGACGGGAACGGCAATACTGGCGCCGGTGTCTTCCACTTCGATGCCTCTGCACAAACCTTCTGCGGCGTTGAGCAAAATGCATCGTACCGTGTCGTCGCCAATATGCTGGGAAACTTCCATTGTATATTGCTTACCGCCATGGGAGGCCTTCAGCGCGTTCTTGACCTTCGGCAGTTTTCCACCTTCAAAGGCCACGTCGATGACGGCACCCATAACCTGCGTAATTTTCCCTTTCATCTATTCTTTAGCTCTTTCCTTTCTGCTGTGCCCTTGCGCCTGCGGCGATTTCCGTTATTTCCTGAGTGATGCTGGCTTGACGGACACGATTGTACTCAAGTTTGAGATTCGACAAGATATCTTTCGCCGAATCCGTCGCGTTTTCCATGGCCATTACTCTGGAATTTTGTTCGGAACAATAGGCCTCAACCAACGCACTGTAGATTTCACCAACTGTATAATCCGGGATAACCGTGTTAACGACCGATCTCGGCGTCGGATACAGTTCAAATTCCGTATGAATCGGATCAGCCGTTTCAAGGACATCTTTTGGTTCCAACGGCAGAACTTTGGTCTTCGTCGTCTCCATGGTGACGGAATTAATCATTTTTGTGTAAATGATATATACATCGTCAAGCATGTGATGATGGAAAGCCTGAAAAACGCGATAAGCCATATCTCGGGCACGGCCCAAAGTCGGATCCTGCGCGGTGTACATGAAGTTGACATCGTAAGGGATCCGCCGCTGGCGCAGATAATGCACGCCAACCTGCCCGACGACAAAGATCTGGTTATTCGCCGTTTCCTTCAGCGATTGTTCCAAAACTTTGAAAATATTTTGATGGTAGGCGCCGGCCAGCCCTTTATCCCCTGTGATGACAATGTACCCTGTCTTTCGCTCTTCGACCGGAATTTCCGGACGGCTGTCGAAAAACGGATGTTCCGCATCGTCATCTGGTAAATGACGCAAAGCCAAGGCCAGGACGGATTCCAGTGTGTCGAAATACGGCAGCGTATCCTGCCAGGCTTTTCTCGCCTTGCGCATTTTGTTGTTGGAGATCATGTACATGGCGTTGGTGATCTTCATCGTGTCCTGGACCGAGGCGATCCGGGTTTTCAATTCATTGAGTGAAGCCATGATTCCTACCTCGCTGCTCTCTGATCCAATCCCGCGATGATTTGTTTAGAAGCATCGACAATCTGCTGCTTCAAGGCGTCGTCCAAATCTTTGGTTTCATTGAGTTGGTCGATGACTTCCGGGTGCTTGACCTTAAAGTCGTCGAGCAGCGCACGCTGGACGCTTTTCAGATCGGCGACCGGAATCTTATTGAATGTGCCGCTTTCCGCGCTGACCAATGAAATGACCTGATCTGCCATGGACATGGGCTGGTGCACCGGCTGCTTGAGCATTTCCATCAGCCGTTCGCCATACGCCAGCTGTGCCTGGGTTTCATCGTCCAAATCTGACGAGAACTGCGTGAAGGTTTCAAGTTCACGGTACTGGGACAAGTCAATACGAATCGTCCCGGTCGCTTTTTTTGTCGCCTTGGTCTGTGCGTCCCCGCCGACACGGGATACTGACAGCCCAACGTTGACAGCTGGGCGCATACCCGAGTGAAACAGTGACGATTCAAGGAAAATCTGCCCGTCCGTAATAGAAATGATATTCGTTGGAATGTAAGCAGAAACGTCTCCGGCCTGGGTTTCGACAATTGGCAGTGCTGTGATGGAGCCGCCGCCGAGAGCATCGTTCAAATGGCTCGAACGTTCGAGCAGCCGCGAATGCAAGTAAAAAACGTCCCCTGGATAAGCTTCACGCCCCGGGGAGCGCCCGAGCAGCAGAGAAAGTGCACGGTAAGCCACGGCGTGCTTGGATAAATCGTCGTAAACAATCAACACGTCCTTACCCTTATGCATGAAGTATTCTGCAATTGCCGTTCCTGAATATGGGGCAATGTACTGTTCTGACGCAGTGTTGGCTGCTGAAGCGTTGACGATGATCGAGTAATCCATCGCCCCGTAATCTTCAAGGGTCCTGGCCAGCTGCGCAACGGACGAAGCTTTTTGGCCGATGGCCACGTAGATGCAGATAGTATCCTTGCCCTTTTGATTAAGCATTGTGTCAACGGCAATTGACGTTTTCCCGGTCTGGCGGTCGCCGATTATCAGCTCTCGCTGGCCACGACCAATCGGGAACATCGTATCAATGGACAGAATCCCCGTTTCCATTGGTGTATCAACAGCCTGACGATCAAGAATTCCCGGCGCCGGCGATTCAATCGGGCGCCGTTCACTCGATTCGATCGGCCCTTTGCCGTCAATGGGGTCACCCAAAGCGTTGACAACACGACCTAAGAAGTCATCGCCAACCGGCACCGACATTTCCTGACCCGTCCGGTGCACTTCCATGCCTTCGGAGATATCGGCATCCCGGCCGAATAAAATACAGCGGGTCAAATCTTCCCCGATATCCTGGACCATGCCACGATCGCCGGATTCGAAGGTAACAATTTCGCCGTAAAAGGCGCGGCGCATGCCGTATACAGAGACAATGCCGTCGCCAACGGTGAGAACTGTCCCGACTTCCTGAACGCTGTCATCTTTTTTAAAGTTTCTAATTTCGTCCTCTAAAACGCGGACGATATGTTCTGAGTTCATGTTCTCACCTCCGTTTATGTGTTTTTATCAATGCATTCAATTCCTTAAAGCTGCCCGCTACCGAATGATCGTACACGAAATCGCGGATCCGGATGCGGAATCCGCCGATCAACGATGAGTCCTGGACCACTTTCCATTTAATATTTCGAACGCCGAATTTATCGAACACCAGCTGTTCCAGCGGTTTTTCTGCCGGCTTTTCGCCAGCATACCACAAAGTTCCGTGCCCAGTACCAGCTTCAATTTCAGCCAGATTGTCACAGGTTTCAAGAATCTTTTGAATATCCTTGAATCGTCCGTGACGGCAGAGTACAGAAAATGTCGGCACGATTTCTTTTGGAAAGATCTGTTCGATCACGTTGGTCTTCGCTTTCGTGCGTTTTGTCGGATCCGACAGAACCTGTATGAGTTTCGGATTCTGATTGAGAATCGCCTGACATTCCTTAAGGGTCTCGTCCGGGAAATGCTGATCTCGAATCACACGGGCATCATCGATAATCGTCTGATTAACGAAGCGTTCCATAACGCCCCTCCGATAAAGGTGCACCGCTTTCCAGCGCTTTCTTTGTCGCCTTCATGGCCAGATCTGCAACGGCATCCTGCAGTTCTCTTTCCGTTTGTCTGCGTTCTTCCTCAAGCTGGCGCCGTGTTTTTTCAGCCAACGCCTTTGCGTCTGCTTCCGCATCCGCCATGCGCTTCTTATAAACCTGGTCCGCTTGTTTTTTCGCTTCAGTTAAAATCTGATCGCGTTCAATTTGAATCTGTTGAATTTGCTTTTCGTATTGTGCCTTCATATCCTCGGCAGAGGTTTTAGCTGCCGCGGCCGTGTCGAAATCATCCTGTATCATTTTTTTACGATTCGCCAGCATCTTGCTGAACGGCTTAAAAAGAAATTTTCGAAGTAAAAGATACAGAACAATGACATTAATCACGGTGAAGACCAAATTAATGTCTATTTTCAGCACAGTGTATCACCGCACTTCCATTATTTTAACATGATGATGATCAAAAGCCCGATAACGAACCCGTAGATAGCCGTTGCTTCAGCCAATGCACAACCCAAAAGCAAGTTTCTCTGGATTTTCCCTTCTGCTTCCGGCTGACGTGCGATCGCTTCTGTTGCTTTGCCTGTCGCAATCCCAATACCAATCCCTGCGCCAATCCCTGTTAAAACCGCAATACCTGCGCCAATTGCAATAAGTGTAGCCATAATAAAATTCTCCTTTATAAATATATTTTTCTACCAATTCATGAATGATATGCATTCATACTCATTTTTTGAATTATTCGTCCGTCAAACCTTCCTGCATGAACAGCGCCGTCAGGAAGACGAACACGATCATTTGAATCAATCCGTCGAAAATATCGAAATACATGCTGAACGGAATCGGAAGAAGTAACGGACAGATGATCTCCAATAACTTCATCACGACGAATGAGCCGAGAACGTTTCCGAACAGCCGCATACACAGCGACAATGGCCGAATGCCGACTTCCATAATATTAATCGGTGTCATCAGCGGAAGCGGCTCAGCAAAGCTCTTGAAAAATTTTTTGCCGCCGTTGTGATGCGCATTGGAATACTCAATGAGTACAATGGACATCAGCGCCAGCGCCGCTGTGACATTAATATCTTTTGTTGGCGGTGTAAAACCGATAATCCCAATCAGATTGGCAAAACCGAGATAAAACATCACCGTCAGCAAATATGGAATGTAGGCTGTACCATTGTCCCCAAGGATATCGTGAAATAAATTGTATCCGGCGGACATGACTGATTCGAGAAAGATCTGTTTTTTTCCTGGATTTTGAGCCCTTAGGCCGTGAGTCAAATAAATCGCTAAAAAAACGAGCATCGCCATGATGATCCACGTCACCACAACGGATTCTGACACACCGATTGTGTGAGCGCCGAGTTTGAAGCTGAATGCCGTTTTGACGGCCAGTGACTCACCCAGATCCTTCGAAAGATTTGCCAAATTACCACTTCCTTTCAAAATTTTTTTACAAAAAAAGGCACACCGACTTACGCCTGCGTGCCCTCGTTGGCCTTCGGTTAAATCATTCTTACCTTGTGCGTTCAACCCTTTAAAATTGAACTGTGCTTATTATAAGCCTATTTATTTTTTTTGCAAGCTTTTTTTGAAAATTTACTGAAAAACATCTAAAATGTCGAAAAGATTTCTATATTATTTTCAACTTATTTTCATCTCATTGCTTTTCATAATTTTATTTATTCATGTGGTCTTGCTTATTTTGAATTTGATGGATTTTCTGATAAATCGTTTCGGCGTATGCCTTTGAACCATCTGGGTTCGGGTGAATGCCATCCTCCCACAGCCATTCAGGATGCGCAGATAATTCGCTCTGCCAATCAATTACTGTGACATTAGGGTGCTTCGCGGCCAGCTGATTTAAGTAGCGGTTGTTCGCTTCTGTCCATTCTAAGTTCGGGCCGTATACGTTCACCCAGAATACAGACCGGTTGGGACCCAGCACTTTTAAAAGTGCCTCGACGCGTTTTTCGTAAAGCTCGCCGTTGGTCCCTAACGCGATCACGACGGTGCGGCCAAGGTGATGGCCTTTGCGCCGTTTCTTTACCCAATTCAATTCGTCGCCGATATGACGGGATTGTTTCGCATTGATGGTCACCTCACCGAATGTTGATTTTAATTCTGGCGTCGCATCGAGCGTCACTGAATCCCCGATAATTGTTACATTCTGAAATGAAACCTTCGCCGCATTGCCTGTTCTGCGGTAATTCTGCTTGGCTTTCGGCGGATCCATCCAGGGATAAGTGGGCGCTTCTCCCTTTTTTTGTGTGTTTTGCTTCTGATTTTTTTCAAGGCGGGATTTCAACGCTTGCTGCGCCGCCGCACGGCTGTTCTTTGAAGTTACCGTTGTGCAAACCCCCAGTACACAGACCGCTGCCGCAACACAAGTCACCACAATCGCCGCTATTTTTAAGCTGTGGGTTTTGAAACCACTGTGCCATTTCCTTTTCAGTACAAAGTCAACGAGCCATCCCGACCAAGCTGAAAGCAGCACAATTAAAACCAGCGCTGCGATATTCCCCCATACATGATGGCCCCAGGTTTTGTTGTTGAAAACAAAAATGACTGGATATTGCCAGAGAAACAGCCCGTAACTGTGGCGCCCAATCCAGCTGAGGACGGCGCTGCGGTCGAGGCCCCTGCCAAAAAGCAGATGCTCGTCCACAACGAGCACAAGCAAAACGCCAAAAACCAGCGTATACAGCGCCATGCCGCCGTCGTAAACAAAGGCGAGCTGCCCCTTGACCAAAACGTAGCTGGCCAGCACAACGACGAGGATGCCCAAAAACACCGTCCATGTCGTCTTTCCTGCTTTGTGAGGTTTCGGCCGACGCTTTCGCGCGGCATCCTTTTCGTATTTAAAAAGCCCGAGGCAGGCGCCAAAGAGTAATGCAAAAGCGCGGGTGTCGGTGCCATAATAGACGCGTGTTACGTTGTGCGTCACGTTGTAGCACAACGGCATCCACACCGCACTGACAAGGGACATGCCAAACACAAAAGACCACGCCGCGAAAAAGCTGCGCTGATTTTTTATTTTTTTGTAACCCGTAAAAAGGAGTGGCCAAATCAAAATGTATTGAATTTCAATTCCGAGAAACCACAAATGGGTAAAGGGCGAGGCACTGGCAATCCTCGTAAAGTAATCAGCGTTTTGCGCGATCTGCCACCAGTTGTTTACCCCCAGAAAAACACTCGCCACCTCCATCCGAATGCCCTGAACCGCCCAAGGGACAAGAAAGCGAATGCAGCCAACGGAAAAGAGAACGACAAAAATGAGCTCCGGATACAGCCGTTTCGCTCGTTTCCCGTAAAAACGTCTCACCGTGTACGTGCCGCAGCGGTCGCGCTCAGCCGTCGTATAGGCCAGAAGGAAACCCGTGATGATAAAAAATAAAAGGACGCCCAAATAGCCGCCCGCAAACACATTGGGCATTAAGTGAAAAAAAGTGACGCCAAAAATGGCAAGGGCCCGCAGCCCATCCAAACCATAAAGGTGTGTTCCTTGAGTTTTGTGTGTTATGATTGTTTTGTCAGTTTTATTATTTGTATGTTGCATTTTTTCGCCATTAATTTTATATCTCTGTTTAATATCTATTGTAATTTTTACAATTATTATAATAACCTCGAAGACGCCTGTCAATCTGGCCGGCCACACCTTTTAGCATTGGCATTTTTTCTGCTTGTGATATAATAATGAACATTGTCAAAAATTACAAATCAAAGGAGGACCCAATGGAACAGGATATGACCAAAGGGAATATTTTCCCGCTCATCATTAAATTCACGATTCCCCTTTTGATCGGCGATGTCTTTCAAATGCTCTACAACATGGTCGACACGATCATTGTCGGGCGGTTCGTCGGCGCAGATGCGCTGGCGGCTGTCGGCTCAACAGGCGGCCTGATGTATTTGATCGGCGGTTTCGCAATCGGCATTACCGCCGGCTTCACGGTTCTGACCTCCCAGCGCTACGGCGCCGGCGACCGCGACGGCGTAAAGGTTTCCGTCGCTGCAGGGATTGAGCTCGGTTTTGCTTTGTCTGTGATTCTAACCTTTTTATTTTGGGCTTTCGCGCCGCAGATTTTACGGCTGATGAATACGCCGGCTTCCGTCTTTCCCATGGCCCTTGATTATATTCGAATCATCTGCCTTGGCACGCTGTGCACGGTTTTTTACAACCTGTTCTCCGCTTTTCTGCGCGCCGTCGGCAACAGCCGGGCACCGCTCTACTTTCTCGTGTTTTCCGCCTGTCTCAATGTCGGGCTCGACTTGCTGTTTATCATCAAGTTTCACGCCGGCGTCAACGGCGCCGCCGCCGCGACGATTCTTTCACAGGGGATATCAGCTGTGCTCTGCGCCATATATTCAGCGATGCGCGTCCCGGTGTTGATCCCGAGGCGCACCCATTGGCGCCCCCGGCGAAAACCTATTCTCTTCGAAATTAAAATGGGCCTTCCCATGGCGCTGCAGTACGCCATTACCGATTCGGGCATCATGATCATGCAGGCGGCGATCAATCTGTTCGGCGCGGACGCCGTCGCTTCCTTTACCGCGGCCTCAAAAATTCAAAATATCCTCATGCAGGGCATGATCGCCATGGGCCAGACGATGGCAACGTTCTGCGGTCAAAACGCCGGCGCGAAGGACCTCGGCCGTATACGCGAAGGCATCAAAATCTCCGTCATCGTTGAAGTCATTTACTCGGCAGCGGCCATGATGCTGATGCTCCTGCCGCTGCACATTTTTATGCGCCTGTTCTTCCCCTCTGGCGCCGACTTATCCCGGATGATGCCCTGGGCGCTGACCTACGCGAGAATATCCATTCCCTGCTACATTCCGCTGGCGATGATTTTCATCTTCCGCAGCAGCATGGAAGGCTGCGGCTACGCAATGCTGCCGCTGATTTGCGGCCTCACAGAGCTGGCTGCGCGGGGCGGCACAGCCGCTCTCGGCATTCACCTCCATTCCTACGCCGTGTCCTGCGCGTGCGATCCGGCCGCGTGGCTGCTCGCCGGGGTCATGTCCATTTTGATTTTCGTCTGGATGTACCGCGACATCGCCAAAAAATCCAATGATCTCCATTATATTTAAAAGAAGGTTTGTTATGAAAAACGCATTTTCTATGGGGTGGGGCCATTTCAAGACCATCACCCATCACAAATGGCTCGTCATGCAGCATTGTTTTAAAGTCGGCCTCTACAAACAGGGGCTGCTCCACGACATGAGTAAATACAGCTGGTCTGAATTTTCGACAGGGGTGCGCTTTTTTACCGGCACCCACAGCCCCAACGCGGAAGCGCGCCGCCAAACCGGCATCTCCCGGGCCTGGCTGCACCACAAGGGGCGCAACAAACACCATTTTGAATACTGGATCGATTTAGATCTCAAAGATCACACCAAAATGGTTGGCTTCCGAATGCCTTACAAATACGTGGCCGAAATGTTCTGCGACCGGGTCGCTGCCAGCAAAATCTATTTGAAAGACAAATACACTGAGCATCACCCCTGGGACTATTACCAGCACATGAAGGATTCCCCCTACATGCACCCCACGACCCACCAAGAGCTGGAATTTCTGCTCAAAAAGCTCAGGGACGAAGGCGAAGACGCGACCTTTGCCTGGTTAAAGGCTGAGCTCAAGCGGCGGAAAAAGGCGAAGGATTATTACGATTGATCTTTTGTTGATTGATTCTAATATGTGATGCGACAAATCTTATCTTAAGACGGGCTTATTTTCGCGCCCCTTCCTTTACAAAAACAAAGTTAAGCTCTATAATAAAACTATGAAATCGTATTGCACATAGAAGGAGGCCAATATGAAAATTTACAAATGCTCGAAATGCGGACAGATGGTTTATGTACTCCAGGATTCACCGTGCACCCCAGTTTGCTGCGGCGTTGATATGAACGAATTAACCGCCAACACAACAGATGCAGCAACAGAAAAACACGTTCCGGTCATTACACAGGACGGCACCCACGTTGACGTCGTTGTCGGTTCAGTGGAACACCCCATGATCGAAAAACATTATATCCAGTTTATCGCGATCGAAACCGCTCAGGGCGTTCAGGTCAAATACTTAAAACCGGGCGAAGCGCCAAAGGCTTCTTTTGAATTAACCGCTGATGATAAACTGATCGCGGCTTACGAATTCTGCAATCTCCACGGATTATGGAAGGCTGAAGCGTAATCATCAAAAGCGTATAAAAAAAGTCGAAGTGAAACTCACTTCGACTTTTTCTTTTTGCCGTGATGCTTGCCCGGGCGGTGCCCTTTTTTCTTTTTATCTTTCTTTTTCCCTGCGATGGAGGCTGAAACGACGCTGCGCTTAATCCGCGCCCCTTCCAAGCTCGCAATGACTTTCGCCACTTGGTCGTCAGCCACAACCGCCGTTGAAAAATGCCCGAACACGGCGATATCTCCAACTTCATCGCTGGAAATCCCCGACTCGCCGCAAATCGCGCCGAGAATATCGCCTTTTTTCGCGCCGTCCTTTTTCCCCGCGCTGATCATGATCCGCACACCCGATTTTGGATCTTGATGTCCGCGGCCCTTCCGGCGTTTCCGGCTGCTGGTGCCTTTCTTTCCCATGCCGACGGTCTGAATCTGATCGTTGAGATCCGTCTCATCGTAAGCGGTCAGCGGCATGCACTGCTTGAGCAGCGCCCAGGCGATCTCGTCGCTTGAAAACCCAGTCTCCTTAAGCGTATTTAAAATCTCACTGTAAATGCCGTCCGACTCGCCGTTTTCAGCCTGACCGCGGGCCGCCTTGCAATCCGAAGCGAGCTTTTCTGTCATCTGCTGACGCTTGAGGACTTGAATGTCGGATCCCGTCGGGATCATCTCCCGGGTCATTTTCTTTTTCGTGTAGGCTTCGATCTTTTCAAGGTGGAAGCGATCGCGGTTCTGCGCTAAGGTCAGAGCCGTTCCTTTTCGCCCGGCGCGGCCGGTGCGCCCGATCCGGTGGACGTAGTCTTCGACATTTTCCGGCACGTCGTAATTGATCACGAGATCGATATCGTCGATGTCGATGCCGCGGGCCGCAACATCCGTCGCGACAAGGGCCCCGTGCTTCGATCGGGTAAAGCGCGTGAGCACCGCCTGTCTGGCGGATTGATCGATGTCGCCGTGGAGCTTGCTCACCGGATACCCCTGATCGATCAGCTGCATTGCGACGGTATCCACGGCGCGCTTCGTGTTGCAGAAAATGAGCGCTTTCTGCATTTCAAACACCTCAAGCAGGCGCATCAGGGCTTCAAGCTTCATGCCTTTCTTGACGACGAAAACTTTCTGATCGATCCCCGAAGCGACGATGCGTTTTGGCGCCACTTCGATTTTTTCGGGGTTGCGCTGAAAGCGGCCGGCCAGTTCGAGAATGGGCTTTGGCATGGTCGCCGAGAACAGCGCCGTCTGAACTGGATGGCCGATCTGAGACAAAATCCCTTCGATGTCTTCCCGGAAGCCCATGTCGAGCATTTCATCGGCTTCGTCGAGAACGGCGATGCGCAACTGGTCGAGGCGCAGGGTGCCGCGCCGCAGATGGTCCAAGGTGCGGCCTGGCGTGCCGACAACAATCTGCGCGCCACCGCGCAGCGCCCGCAGCTGATGGTCAAACCGCTCGCCGCCGTAAAGCAGCGCCACAGAAAGGGCGTCATCAAAGGCCGTGAGCTTGTCAAATTCCCCGGCGACTTGAATGGCCAGCTCCCGTGTCGGCAGCAGCACGAGCACCTGAGGCTGTCGGCGTGCGGCATCAATGGTTGTGACCGATGGAATGGCAAAGGCAAGGGTCTTCCCTGTCCCGGTCTGTGAACGGCCGATGACGTCTTTGCCGTCTAAAAGCACAGGAATCGCGCGCTCCTGAATGGGCGTCATTTCCGAAAATCCCATTTGATCGATCGCCTGCCGTGTCGTTTCCCCAATGGCCAATGTATTGAATTTCATAAATCTCCTTTGAATAAAAAAACAGACGTCAGACAAACGCCTGACGCCTTGCCAAATATTATGTTGTTATTTTGTCGACCGCTTGATCAGCGCCAGAAGCGCTTTGCCGATAACGGTCACGAGAATTGCTGTGACGATGGCTTCCGGAATGCCGTTGCCAGCCACTACGCCCATGATCACCTTAAACACTGCACTCATGGAACTGCCGATACTTTTGGCATATTCCTGAGCCAACAGCAGATAAATGCTGCCCATGACAAGGGCTGTGTTGGTCATCGCGCCGGCCGCACCTGTAATGGCGAGAGCCGGGATGTCGTTCATCTTGACCTTTTTCAGTCCGCGCCAGATCCATCCGGCGACGATTCCGATGCAGATTCGGCATCCGAGGGCGATCCAAACCGCCTTGACTGCACCGCTTGCGTTCATCGCAAGTGCCGGAGAAAAGGCAAAGCTCATCGGTGTCGGCGCAACCGTTGCGTTGACCATCGAGCAAATGCCAAAGACGCCACCTAAGATGCCGCCAGCCAAGGGCCCCAGCAGAACGGCTCCGATAACGACCGGTATTTGAATCGTCGTCGCCTTAATAAAGGGAAGCGGGATCAATCCCAACGGTGTGAAAGCCAGCAATACGATGATTGCGGCAAACATAGCCAACGTGACCAGCCAACGGGTCTTCTGCTTTGAATTATTTTGTTGTTTCATTTTTACTCCTCACTACCTTTTCGGTCTTTCCGAATAAAGTGTGTATTTTTAAAACAAGGGTATTGTATTATATCGAAGCCCTTCTGTCAATCTTAATATTTCCCTATATTTTCCCGGCTTTCTTGTCAAAATCCCGAAATGATGATAAAATAACACCGGAATTTGGGGAAAATACAATATTTCTCATCCTCCTCAGAAAATGAATTCACTCAATAAAATAAGGATATAAAAGGAAGGTTATCTATGATGGTACAAGATGCGATCCAGACTGCGTTAATCATTCTGGGTCTGCCCTTTACAATTTACGGCGCCTATTACATCATCATTGGTGTCATGGGATTATTCAAATCGAAGGCTTACCCTCAGGCGCCGCCGCAGAAAAAATTTGCCGCGGTAATCGCCGCGCGAAACGAAGCCGGCGTGGTCGGCAATCTCATCGACTCGCTCAAAGAGCAGCATTATCCCAAAGCGCTCTACGACATTTACGTTCTGCCCAACAACTGCACCGACAATACCGAAGAGGTGACATTGGCCCACGGCGCCAAAACCTTCCACTGCTCTGCTGCGGTGCACTCAAAGGGCGGCGCCCTCGAAGAATTCTTCGATCACACCTTTGCCCACAACGACGTTTACGACGCGTTCTGCATTTTCGATGCCGACAATTTGGTTCAGCAGGATTTTTTTCAGGCCATGAACAACGCCATGTGCGCCGGTGTGGAAATCGGTCAGGGCTACCGCGAAAGCAAAAATCCCAAAACCTCGTGGGTTTCGGGCTGTCAGACGATTTTCTACTACATGGTCAACCGCTTTATCAACCAGGCCCGGCAAAACGTCGGCTTATCCGCCGCGCTGAACGGCACCGGATTTATGGTTTCGGCCAAAGTTTTAAAGAAGGACAATTCCGGCTTTCGAACCTTCAGTCTGACCGAAGACATTGAATTCACGACACAGAACATCATTAAAGGGCAGGACATCGCTTGGATTCCCGACGCCCGGACTTACGACGAACATCCCATCGACTTTAAAACGTCCTGGAAACAGCGCAAGCGCTGGTCCACCGGCACCATTCAGTGCTTCTCCCACTACGCGCCGAAGCTCTGGCAGAGCTTTAAGGAAACCCGCCGCTTCGCCTGCCTTGACATGATCCTTTACCTGTCGGCGCCGCTGCTTCAAGTCATCTCTACGATTTACGGCTTCGTATCGTTCATCATCACGATGATGATTTCGATCAACCTGCAGATCCCGCAGACGCAGAATTACTTCACCATTGCGTCAAGTGTCATCGGCATTCTGCTGACGATTCAGTTCACCCACTGGCTGGTCCGCCACGAGCACCACAAGAACAGTTCGGTTAGAACGGCTTCTTATTTCTCGTTCTGGTTCTTCATCGTGTCCTGGACGGTCATCAATTTCGCCTGCATCCTCAAGCCGCTGACCACTTGGGAACCCATCGCCCACACGGAAAGTTTCACCCTGTCGCAGCTTAAATCGAATCTGCAGATCGAAAATTCTTCTAATTGATCATCAATCCAAAATAGATCAAAGCACAGCTGAATGGAATCGGCTGTGCTTTTTTCATGGCAAAAAAAGAACCTTTATCCCGCTTTTTAGAGATAAAGGTTCGCGTTTTATTTTATTATTTTCGACGATTTTTCATGTAACGGCGAATGTGTTCCAGGTCTTCTTTTGAGATGATGATTTCTGAATCGCCGCTGTCAAGGAGGATTTCGTCATCCTGAATCTTGTAATCCGGCTGTTGGACGCGATGCGCTTCAACTGGTTTTTCAGTTGTCGCTTCCGGCGCTTCGATGACATCTTCAACCTGTTCGATGGAATCGATCTGCTGGGCCACGGCAATGACGTTGTCGATGGCGGCAGCGCTTAAATCTTCACGGGTCTTGGTGGCTTTCAGCTGTTCCATAAGCTCGCGGCTCGTCGAGACGAATGGCTCATCGGTTCTAAACGCAAGCAGCTGCTCGAGGGAAGTCCTAAGCCGGGTGGCCGTTTCTTTGTAGATATCGTCGGAGACATCCGCGCTTAAGCCGTCGATAAAATCGTTCAAATCATCTTCGACATTGATATAAGCGGCTTCTTGTCGATTTATCTGGTCATCTGCTGCAGTCTCAGCGGCTGTTGATTCAGGTTCAAAAACGGCTTCTTGGCTTTCGCCTTCCGCCTCTTCCGGTTCCGCTTCCTGAATTTCGCTTTCTTCCGCTTCAGGTTCAGCCGTTTCAGCTTCGTCGGATTCAAGGACGCTTTCGTCCGGCTCGGCTTCGCCTATTTCAGTTTCGTCATTTTCTTCAAAAACTGCCTTATTCGGCACTTCTGTCTCGCCGAATGCCGGCGTGTCTTCCGGTTCGGGCGATACTTCATCTAACGTTGTTTCAGGTTCAGCTTCGTCTGGTTCATCATCCTCTGAGGTGAACAGCGCCGATCCTTCCGTCTCGAAATCGTCATCGTCGGACAGCCAATCGAGGGCCGTGCCGCTGTCCGTTTCTTCTTCGTCCTCTGGCGTTTCTGACGCCGCAGACGCTTCAGCCCCTTCGTCATCTTCTTCGATATCTTCAGACGCTTCGGGTTCGTCCAACACGCTGCCGCGAAGCAGCCAGCTGACTTTGCTGTCCCGATCATCTTCCGATTCGCCCTCTGGCGCTTCATTTGCTGCATCGGCAACCGTTCCCTGCTGTGCCGCAGCGGCGCTCGCCGTTTCAGCCTGATCGGCGCCGTCCGTTAAAAGGGCTCGGCGCTGTCTGCGCCGCCAGAAAATGTGAACGAGCATGATGAGAATCAAGTCGGCCGCAGCTGTCATGCCTAAAAAACGCTGGGACAAGCCGTAAACCATCACGTATTCGACGATGACCACCGCCATTTCTGCGACGGCGACAATCACCACGGTGTGCCAAAGCTTATCGCAAAAGCCCGTAAAATCGCCCACCGCTACGATCAGCAGGCGGATGCAGAGCATAAACAGCACAACGACGATTAAGTCGGTCCTGATCTCCGCGTGAAAGGCAAATTTGGATACGCCCAGCATGCCGAAATTCCCGACCGCCAACGCGATACAGTCAAAAATATATAAAAGCCATTTTCGGCTCTCTTGATCTGTCATAAATTCAACTCCTCAGTTTGAGATAGTGTTATTATAACAAATGTTTTCTCGAATGTGTATTTTTTATATTTATAAATCACAATTTATGCATTTTTTTGCGATTCAAGGCGATACTTGACACTTCGTGATATAATAAGTCAGTTAAATTTTAACGTATGGAGAAGTATCTTGAATCATCGATCAAAACAGCGAAGACCTTTAACCGAAAGCGAACGCGCTGAACTGGCCCGCCGAAGACGGCTGGCTGAACGTTCCGGAGCTCAACGATCTGCTCAAAGATCTTCAACCACCCATCGCACATACCCGTCCCGGCCATCCAGCGGCAGTACCCAGGGCAATGCTGCCAGACCGCCGCGGCGTTACAGCACTGATGCGACGCAGAGCCGCCCGACGAAACGGCCTGTTCAACCCCAAATGCACCGAAGGCCTTCAACCCAGGGCACAGGGCAGCCGCCACGAAAAAGGACCGTGCGACCCCCATCATCCGGCACCCTGCGCCGAGCAAGTGCTCAACCGCCGAAACGGCAGACGCCCTGCGAAGGGCCGCGGGTCGTCCGCCGGACCACCGGCCGCATTCAGCGCCCTGAGGGTGCGCGCCAAGGCCAGCCGCCCCGCAGACGCACCGCATCTAACGCACAGCGCCGCCCGAGCGCGGCTGCAGCGCCAGAAAAGCTGCGGTGCCAGCCCAACGGCGCCCGACACCGCCGGCCAGCGGGTCACCCCCGATACCGAACTGGCGGCCCTTCCGCCCCGCTTCCTAAAAAAAGAAGCCGAAAAAAACTCTGGCTTTCTTTGGCGGCCCTTTTGGCTGCGCTTCTCGTCGCCACTTACGTCGTGCTGATCTGGCCGGTTTTCGTGACCGTCAGTCCCTCCCGGGGCATCAGCCTCAAGGCCGCCACTGAAGCCAGCGGCAAGCGGATTATGAACGTCGCCGTCTTTGGGATCGATTCGCGTTCTGACGTCGCCGGTGCGCGCTCCGACTCCATCATGATCGTGACCAGCGACAACAAGCACAAGAAAATCAAGGCCACGTCGCTGATGCGCGACACCTACGTCCAAATTCCAGGGCACGACTACGGCAAGCTCAATGCCGCCTACGCGTACGGCGGCCCGACCCTCGCCCTCAAGACTATCAACACCAATTTCGACACGGCAGTCACCGATTACATCGTCATCAACTTCAACTGCACCATTAAGGTGGTCAATGCAGTCGGCGGGGTCGACGTCGATCTCTCGTCCGCTGAAGTCAAAGTCCTGAACGATTATGTCGACAACATCAACCGGACCAACAACACCAGCGCGAAGCACATCACCGGCAGCGGCACCAAGCATTTAAACGGCGTCCAGGCGCTGGCATATTCGCGCATCCGCTACGTCGGCAACGGGGATTTCGGGCGCACGCAGCGCCAGCGCACCGTCATGCAAAAGGTTTTAAACAAGGCGAAGAAAATGAGCCTGTCGAAGCAGTACCGGCTCTACAAAACGATCAAGCCCTACATAAAAACCAATATGTCCAACGCCCGAATTTTTAAATTTTTGTTTAACATCGCGCTGATTCGAAATGCCGACTTTCAGCAGCAGCAGATTCCGGACGCGAACCAGCTGAGTCTCGGCTACCTTAAGGGGCAGTCCTACGTCTTCCCGATGTCGTTAAGCGAAAACGTGCAGACCCTGCACCGGTTCATCTACGAACACACCTATTCGCCTTCAACACGAACCCAGGACATCAGCGAGCACATCGATACGGTCTGGCAGCAATGACAAAAGACGGCCTGTTCTGCAGTTATTTGCAGAATAAGCCGTCTTTTTTGCGCTTTTATTCATTGACCAGTATGTTAAACGGTCAGCTGGCACAGCGTGACGCCATTCTTATAATGCTTGACGAAATGATTTGTACAACGGCGGTATTTTGCAAAGCACGCCTTTGCCTTTTCAGCGTCGCCGTACACTTTCCAACATCCCGAGCATTTGTAGTCTCTCCCTTTTTTGCACATAAATCCCCAGACATCCTCCAGCGGATAGCCGAGGAAAAGCCCAATCTCGTGGGGAAATTCGGAATGATTTTTAAGGTGCGCCGCCAAATGATCGATTTGGCGCACGCTTCCGCCAGCCGGATAGTTCATCTGCCGCATCAAGGCTTGCACCGCTGGCTGGCTCAGCTGTTCATCGAGCGCCTCCATCCTGTAGACGTACATCAAGGCAGCACTTCCGGTGTACTTCAAACATCGGACATGCACCCCTTTCCCGTTGAGCAGCGCGTTCCATCGTTCGAGCCAGAAATTCACCTGGGCTTCTTCCTTTTCCATGACATTAAACAGACTGCCGACCTTCATTCCCGCCAGAGTCGGCGCACAATTGCGGATCAACTGCAAATCGGACATGGCTGCTTCACGCGTTTTCAGGCTTCGACTAACGCCTTGCCCAGCGCTTCGCAATCGGCCCGGCCATCGCTTCTGTGTTGCCGGTACCGCTCCAAAATACAATTGCATATTTAGCCATAATGATACTCCTTATTAGTTTTATCTAACTTTTTGTGGTTTTTTTAGCACGCCACACTCCTATCGCCTCTAAACAAGGCGGCACGATTGCAACGTGCTGGCATTGATTTAATCGCGCACCCGGTCAAAACCGGGGCGCCTCATCATGATGTTTTGCGGCGCAGCGATTTGCCGCGCGACCGTACTCAGACGATAATCTTTCTCGCCATCGATTCATCGATGGCAATCCGGCTGTCTTTGATCGCAACGATCAAATTGCCGCCCAGTTTTTGAACGGGCTTAACCACCGCACCGACGACAAAGCCCAAGTCGTTCATGTGTTTCATGACTTTGTCGTTGCCGCGGATAAATTTAATTATGACCTCCTGATTGAGATCAACAAGTGATAAAGGCATCGCCATTCACTCCTTTTCATTTTCTTTTCACATCCAATAAAAACAGCCGATCTTCCCCAAATACTTCGGGGAGGCACTAATTCCCGTCCACATTATCCACGAGGCAAGACCGGCGGCTCCTTCGCTAAAATCAGCGGGGATCTCGGATCGATGGATAAGGTGTTTGAATTTTTCAGATCCTTATGGCCTCTGCGGTAAGCTGAAAGAAGAGGAATCGCGTGAATGCTCACGGCGATGAAATAAACCCGCGTTGGGCCATGCGTGTGCTTTTCGCACAGACGTTGATTGAAGCGGTCTTTCCCTTTTTAATCATCAAAGAAGGAGGACAGGCGGTTTTCCGCCTGCATATTTATATATCATGTGGAGAATCCACAGGGAAAGCGATTATGCTTTGTGTTTTCGGCTGCTGTAGGTGTTGATCCATTCCCGCTGTTCCGGCGTCGGACCGCTCTTGCAGCTGCCGTGGCAGGCCCCAGCGCTGGGGCAGTTCCCGCACTGGATGGTGCCGCCGTTTTTGACAGATCGATACAGGGACCTCACCGCGGCGACAACAATCAAAATGACGATGAGACCCACAATGATTGAACCTAACATATTGATCCACCTTTCTATATTATAATGAAGAAACTATTTCAATTTAAATTTCTATTTCAGAAGCTCAGCCAATGGACACGTCTTCTGCGTGTGCGGCGTCTAAAAGTTTTTTGTTGGGGTCCGGTCTGACGAGCAGATAAACGAAGCCGATCACAATCAGGATGGCCACTGCCGGGCCGAAGCCGAAACCGTGTGCGCCGGCGATGAGTCCGCCGAGCTGATTGATGACCAACGCCACCAGATAAGCGAGCAGGCATTCGTAGCCGATCGCTCTTGCGGTCCATTTGCCGGAGTTCATTTCCGTGCGGATGGCGCCGATAGCTGCAAAGCAAGGGGCGCAGAGCAGGTTGAAAGCCAGGAAGGAATAGGCGGTAATCGGCGTATAGGATTTTGCGACATTCGCCCACAGATGGGCGCTTCCCGCTTCCGCGCTGGACGCCGCGTGGTAGAGAATCCCAAAGGTCCCGACGACGTTTTCCTTGGCGATGAGGCCGGTCACCGTGGCCACAACCGGTTTCCACGTTCCCCATCCCAGCGGGATGAAGATAAAAGCGAGGCCATTGCCAATGGCGGCCAAAATCGAGTGATCGATGTTTTCGACCATCCCAAAGGATCCGCCTTCGACGCCGAAGGCCTGGAGGAACCAAATCAAAATGGTGGCCAGGGTGATGATCGTGCCGGCCTTCTTCAAGAAGTGGGAGGCTCTATCCCAAACCGAGCGGAGCACATCCACCAGACGCGGCCAGTGATAGGCCGGCAGTTCCATGACAAAGGGGGCCGGATCACCGGCGAACCATTTGGTTTTCTTCAAAATGATCCCCGAGCAGATGATGGCGGCAATTCCCATGAAATAAGCCGAGGTCGCCACCGCGCCGCTGCCGCCGAAGACCGCGCCTGAAATCAGCGCGATGATGGGCAGTTTAGCTGAACACGGGATGAACGTCGTCGTCATGATGGTCATCCGTCGGTCGCGGTCGTTTTCAATGGTCCGCGTCCCCATGACGCCCGGAACACCGCAGCCGCTGCCGATCAAAATCGGAATGAAGGATTTGCCCGACAGGCCGAATTTTCTAAATACCCGGTCGAGGACAAAGGCAATCCGCGCCATGTAGCCGCAACTTTCCAGCAGAGCTAGAAAGAAGAAGAAAACCATCATCTGCGGCAGAAAGCCGATCACCGAGCCGACCCCGGCGATGATCCCGTCGACGACGAGGCCTGTCAGCCACGGCGCCACATGGGCGGCAGTCATAGCGCCGCGCGCGGCGTTGGTGATCCAGTCGCCGACGAGCACATCGTTGACCCAGTCCGTGGCCATCGTGCCGATGGTCGTAATCGAAACGTAATAAACGAGGAACATGATCCCAACAAAGATGGGCAGGCCCAAAATGCGGTTGGTGACGATCCGGTCTATTTTATCCGAAACGGACAATTTGCCGGCGTTTTTCTTGACGTACGTGTCCTTAACCCAATCGGCGATCACGTCGTAGCGTTCGCATGTGATAATGGATTCGGCGTCGTCGTCCAATTCCTTTTCGCAGGCAATGACGTCTTCTCTCGCGTGGGCGACCTTTTTAGGATCGAGATGAAGGGGCGCCAGCGCTTTTTCGTCATTTTCAAAAACTTTGACCGAATACCAGCGCTGTTCTTCCTCCGGCAAATCGTGGAGCAGAGCCTCTTCGATATGGGCCAGGCAATGTTCCACCGGTCCGGAGAAGCGGTGGGCCGGCACGTATTTTTTCTTTGATTCCGCGAGCTGCAACGCCGTTTCGACCAATTCGTTCACTCCGCGGCCCTTCAGCGCCGAAATCGGCACCACCGGGCAGCCGGTGATTTTGGATAGCTTTTTATAATCTATTTTATCGCCGGCTTTTTCGATCAAGTCGAGCATGTTGACGGCGATCACCGTCGGAATGCCGCATTCCAAAACCTGAGTCGTTAAATACAAATTGCGCTCCAGGTTGGCGCCGTCGATGATGTTGATGATGGCATCGGGCCGCTCCTGAATGATGTAATCCCGGGCGACCACTTCTTCGAGCGTGTAAGGCGACAGTGAGTAAATCCCCGGAAGGTCCGTGATGGTGACCTCTTTATGGCCTTTCAGCCGGCCTTCCTTCTTTTCAACGGTAACCCCCGGCCAGTTCCCGACGTATTGGTTGGCGCCGGTCAGCGAGTTGAACAAAGTGGTCTTCCCGCAGTTCGGATTGCCGGCCAAGGCAATAATCTTTGACATGTTATGACTCCCTTTCTCTTTCCTTTTTTATTCCACTTCGACCATGCCCGCGTCTTCTTTGCGAAGACTCAGTTCGTAGTTGCGCACCGTGATTTCAATGGGATCCCCGAGGGGCGCGACCTTTCGAACGACGATCGCCTGACCCTTCGTCAGCCCCATATCCATGATGCGCTTTTTAATCGGGCCTGCCCCGTGAATTTTTTTAATTCTTACCGTGCTCCCCACGTCAACGTCTTTGAGCGTTGCCATCAATCTGCCTCCTTTTTCTGCTGTACAATCTTTTATTCAATGCTGATGTCGTTTGTCAAATCAAACACATTTTGTCTTATCAAACTATGTTCGTCTGTCCTAACGGCAAACAGAGTTTAGCATCCCTAATTTCTCTTGTCAAGGTATTTTATGCTATTTTGTTCGAATGAACAAGCAAATTTCCTTTAGTTTAAAATCAGTCTAAATTAAGGTTGGGTATGTAAAATAAAACCGCTTAAATCTTTATAACCTACTGAAAAATTGGTATCATAAATTCAGCATTCTCTAAGGAGGTCATCCCATTGAAACAACCACAATCTATTCTAATTAAAGATACGACCCGTGAAGAACGGGAACGCATTGTCGCCCGGGCCTTAAGCGTCTGCGGCGGTTCCTGCAATTTCTGCAATGGCTGCGGCAGTCTCGGCAGCGGCCGGCTGGAATCGATGTACGAGCCCTATTTTGCGGGCGAAAAGGAAATCGCTGAAATCAATATGGAAATCCACGGCGGAATCGTCAAAGGATAAACCCGCCGAAAATTAAAATAAGAAAAAAATAAACCCACTTCCTGCGATTGTGAATCTGCTGCCCTGCCGGGCAGGGTGCAGACCGCGCTTGTCGCGAAGTGGGTTTTGCTGTCGGATTAATTTTTATTCTTCCTCGCCGTCGTCCGCCTTGGGTTCAAAGGTGAGACGGATTTCCCGGTTCAACGCCTTGGCGAGCCGCATTAACGTCTTGGCGGACGGGTTCGCGTTGCCGTTTTCAATCCGGCTGATATCGCTCTGGGAAATGCCAGTCAGTTTCGAGAGCTCTTTCTGGGTCATGCCCAATGCGTGCCGGCTGTTGATAATGCCCTGGCTGATTTGTTCGATCAATCCCGGCCATTCATCACTCAGTGTCCAATCTATTGTTTCACTTGTTTTCATGTTGTGCTTCCTTTGTCGTTTTCCTAATGACTCAACCGTTTTTATTCATGATCTTGTTATATATTATATTAATTTTATCGTAAAAAGACAATATCATCCGCTTGATTTTTATTATTTTTTAAGTTTATCAGGCAGTGAAAGCTTCATCTCGGGGAGTTTGTCCTCGATGCCCTTGAGCCAATGCTCAGATTTTTCGCCGGCGACGGCGCCCCCTTGTTTCAAAAGGTCGAGGGTGACCTTGATGAACTGCTGGCGCGCGGCCTCCGGCATATTTTTCAGCGCGCGCACGCATTTGGCCAGAGAGACGAAGCGCTTGTTCGCCAGATCGTCCATCTGATCGAGACTCTCGCCGAAAATGCTGAAAAGGCTGTCGACGAAATGCCGCCGGTCGGCGTCGCTCTCGCCCTCAATCCACCGGCTTAAGGTGTCCTCGATGTACAGGCTTAAGGCGGTGCGCCCGCCGGGAACGAAGTCTTTCCCAAGGACCTGCCAGCTGAAGCCGTCGTGCTGGACGATGCCCTGGGCGTCGCTTTCGACAACGGTGTGGGGCGTGTCGCCGGACATCAGCACGCCGATGACCGATGCCGACGGAATGAGGTGTACAATCCGGTCCCGCACCGCCAGATAGCCTGCCCGGCTGACGAAGGCCTCCCGAAAGCCGGGGCCGTCGTTGCTGTAGATGCGGTCGATCCGGGCCCTCACCCCCGGCGCGGCCATGGCCGCCGCGTACACGGCGAAATTGCCGCCCTTGGAATGGCCGCCGACCATCAGATGATCCCCGCGCCCTGCGAAGTGGCGGTTCAGATAGGCGGCTGACTGGCGCTGGCCCTCCGTCTCGGGCAGATAGGAGAGATTGAAATCCTCTTTCCAGCCCACAAAGGAGTCGTCGGTGCCGCGAAAAGCCACGTAATGGTGTTGGTCAGGCATCTCAAAGGTGACTGCCGCCATCTGCCCCTCTGCCGAATCGCTCACGCGGCTGACAAAGGCGCGCATCAGCACATCCCGGAAGCGCCTTGTCCTTGCGGCTTCGAGGAGCAGCGAAACCGCTTTCTGTTTGTAGACCGAAAAGGACGCCGCTTGCTTCTCATCCTCGCCGGCTTTGTAGCGCGCTGCCGCTTCTGCGAGGGTGACGCCGACCTCCCAGGCCTCCGGCACGGCGTCTTCCAAATCGACGTAAACCAGCTCTGAAAAAATCAAATTGTCGACGGCGTTAAATCCGTCTATTTCCATCTGGATATCGCCCCGCCATTTCAGATAATCAAAAAGATTGGCCACAGCGGCCCTCCTTCCCCTCTTATTCTTGGCTTTCCATTATATCAAAAAAGCGCCTTCGGGGCATTGAACTGCCGCAAAAGCGCTTGAATCCTTAAGGTTTTCCCGAGTTAAAGATCGGCGATGGCGTCTTTCATGGATTTGACGTAGGCGCCCACCGGTTCTGCCGCATCACGCCCGTATTGCTCGAGCCTGCGGACAATGGCCGAGCCGACGATGGCGCCGTCGGCCTTCTGAGCCATTGTTCTGGCCTGTTCCGGCGTCGAAATGCCGAAGCCGATGGCGCAGGGAATGTCCGTGTTCTGCCGGACCACGTCCACAATGGCGCCGATATCGGTGGTAATTGCCTGGCGCTCGCCGGTGACGCCGAGGCTGGAGACGATGTAGAGAAAGCCTTCCGCTTCCTTGGCGATCATCGCGATGCGATCGTGTGAGGTCGGCGCGATCATCGAGATCAGGCTCAAGCCGTATTGCTGGCAGATCGGCTGAAAATCAGCTTTTTCTTCGTAGGGCACGTCCGGCAGGATCAGCCCGTCGATGCCGATTTTGCTGCAGATTTTGACGAATTTTTCCGTGCCGTAGGAGTAGACCACGTTGGCGTAGGTCATGAACACCATCGGAATGTCCACGTCGCGTCTCAGATCCTCGACAAATTCAAAAATTTTATCGGTCGTGACGCCGCCGGCGAGGGCGCGGATATTGGCGCCCTGAATCACCGGGCCTTCCGCCGTCGGGTCAGAGAACGGAATGCCCAGCTCGATGAGATCGGCGCCGTTCGCTGCCGCCTGGCGCACCACTTTGCCGGTGGTTTCAAGATCGGGATCGCCGCAGGTGATAAAGGCGACGAAGGCCTTGCCGTGATCAAAGGCCTTGGCAATGCGATTGGTTTTGTGATCAGTCATGGAGATCCTCCCCTCTGTAGCGTGCGATGGCGGCGACGTCTTTGTCCCCGCGCCCGGAAATGGTGATGACAATGATTTGGTCTTTGTCCATTTTCGGCGCGATTTTCATGGCGTAGGCCACCGCGTGGGCCGATTCGATGGCCGGGATGATGCCTTCGATTCGAGACAGGTATTCAAAGGCTTCTACGGCTTCCTCGTCGGTGATGGCGACGTATTGGGCGCGGCCGATGTCGTGCAGGTGGGCGTGTTCCGGCCCAATGCCCGGGTAGTCCAGCCCGGCCGAGATGGAATACACCGGGGCGATCTGGCCGTATTTATCCTGGCAGAAATAGGATTTCATGCCGTGGAAGATGCCGAGGCGGCCGGTGTTGATCGTCGCCGCCGTTTCGAAGGTGTCGATGCCGCGGCCCGCCGCTTCGCAGCCGATGAGGGCCACGTCCTTGTCGTCGATGAAGTTGTAGAAGGAGCCGATGGCGTTGGAACCGCCGCCGACACAGGCGATGACGGCGTCAGGCAGCCGGCCTTCCTTGTCGAGGATCTGGGCCTTGATTTCCTTGGAAATCACCGCCTGGAAATCCCGGACGATGGTCGGAAACGGGTGGGGCCCCATGACCGAGCCGAGGCAGTAATGGGTGTCGGCGATCCGGCTGGTCCATTCGCGCATCGCTTCGGACACCGCGTCTTTGAGGGTGCCGGTGCCGGAGGTGACGGGCACCACGTCCGCGCCGAGCAGGCGCATCCGGTAGACGTTGAGGGCCTGGCGCTTCGTGTCTTCAATGCCCATGAAGACGACGCATTCCATGCCGAGCAGGGCCGCCACCGTCGCCGTCGCGACGCCGTGCTGGCCCGCGCCGGTTTCAGCGATGAGCCGGGTCTTGCCCATTTTCTTCGCGAGCAGCGCCTGCCCGAGCACGTTGTTGATTTTGTGGGCGCCGGTGTGGTTGAGGTCTTCGCGCTTTAAATAAATCTTCGCGCCGCCGAGGTCCTCGGTCATGTGCTTCGCTTCGTAAAGCAGGGATGGCCGCCCCGCGTAATTGACCATTAAATCGTTGAGCTCCCGGTTAAATGCCGGGTTGTCTTTGTAGTGATCGTAGGCAGCTTCAAGTTCGATGACGGCATTCATCAATGTTTCCGGGATGTACTGTCCCCCGTGAATGCCAAAGCGTCCCCTTGGATTTGTCATAATGTTTTTCCTTTCTGTTCTATTTCATGTGATCGTAATGCCGGACCTGATCCACAAAGCGGCGGATCTTGGTCCCGTCTTTTTGGCCATTCGTTTCGATGCCGGAGCTGACGTCGACGCCCCAGGGCGACAGGGTCTTAAGGGCTTCTGTGATGTTTTCAGGCGAGAGTCCCCCGGCCAGAAGATAAGGCCGGCTGACGTCTTTCGCGAGTTTCCAGTTGAAGGTTTCGCCGCTGCCGCCGCCCTTGGCGTCGAGGAGAATGAGATCTGCGGCGCTGGCTTCGGCCCGCTTCACATCTTCTGCGTTTCTCACGGCGACGGCCTGAAGAACCGGTGTGCCTTCGGGAATCAGCGCCCTGAGTGCTTGAATCGTTTGATTCGTCTCATGACCGTGGAGCTGAATGCCGTCGGCAATGCCTTCTTTAATATAGGCGGCCATGGCTTCAGGCGCCGCGTCGACGAACACGCCGACAGTCCGGATGCCCGGCGCCAGCTGCGCTTTAAGTCTTAAGGCCTTTTCCCGGCTCACGTACCGGCGGCTCTTTTCTGCGAAGATGAAGCCGATCATGTCGGGCTTTTGCGCGTTGGCCGTCTCAATGTCCGCTGGGCGCATCATGCCGCAGAGCTTGATGTGGGTGTGCATGTCACGCCTCCCCTTTGAGGGCCTTGAGGGCCGCTGTCTTGTCCGCCGCCCGCATCAGGGCTTCCCCCACGAGCACGGCGTCAGCGCCAAAGGCCCGGATATTTTCGACGTCTTCCGGCGTTTTGACGCCAGATTCCGAAATAAAGGCCACGTCCTCCGGCACCAGATCCCGCAGGGCCCGGCTGTTGTCGGTATTGACCGAAAAATCTTTGAGGTTCCGGTTGTTGACCCCGACGATGCGCGCGCCGGCAGCTAGGGCCGTCTGGATTTCTGCCGCGTCGTGAGCCTCCACCACCGCCGAAAGCCCGAGGGCGTCGCAACGCTTAAGGTAGCGGCGCAGCTCTTCAGGTTCCGTGATCGCGACGATGAGGAGCACCGCCGAGGCCCCCATGACTTTCGCCTGGTCGATCATGTAATCATCGACCGTAAAATCTTTTCGAAGGACCGGAATCTTTACGTTTTTCACGATCTCTTCGAGATAAGCGTCCTGGCCTAAGAACCATTTGGGCTCGGTCAGGCATGAGATCGCGTCGGCACCGGCTGTCTCATAAGCCTTGGCGATGTCGAGATACGGGAAATCCGGGGCGATGAGTCCCTTCGAGGGGGAGGCCTTCTTGCACTCGCAGATGAAGGCAAGGCCCGGCTTTTTGAGGGCCTGCTCAAATTCGAAATGGCCGGGGGCCAGGCTGTCCGCAGCCTCGCGCATGGCCGCCGCGCTGACCTGTGTTTTCGCCTCGGCCACGCGCGCCCGGGCGTGATCCGCCAATTGGTCCAGAATGTTTTTCATCTTACGCCTGGCTCGTTTCGATGATGGTTTGAAGCTGGGCCGCCGCCGCGCCGGAATCGATCAGTTCTTCGGCGCGCTTGACGCCTTCGGCCATCGTGTCGGTCTTCTGGGCGATGGTCAAGGCCGCTGCCGCGTTGAGCACCGCCGCGCCGCGCTTCGGTCCCCTTTCCTTCCCGGCGAGGATGTCTCTTAAGATCTGGGCGTTTTCTTCGGGGCTGCCGCCGCGGATGTCGTCCTTCGTGCCGCGCTTCAGGCCGAAGTCTTCCGGCGCGATGGTCGTCGTCCGGTACCAGCCGTCCTTAAATTCGCAGAGCTTGGTCGGCGCTGAAATCGAGATTTCGTCGAGCTTGTCGGTGCCGTAGACGACCATGCCCCGCTTGACGCCCAGCTGGGTCATGACTTGGGCCAGGGGTTCGACCAGATAGCCGTCGTACACGCCGAGGAGCTGCATGTCCGGCCGGCACGGGTTGGTCAAAGGCCCCAAGATATTGAATACGGTGCGGAAGCCCAGCTCCTTGCGGATCGCGCCGACGTATTTCATTGACGTGTGGTATTTCTGGGCGAAGAAGAAGCACATGTTCGCCTTCGCGATCATTTCCTTCACCTTGTCCGGGTCCTGTTCGATGTTGACGCCGAGGGCTTCGAGGCAGTCGGCCGTCCCGCATTTGGAGGAGGCGGCGCGGTTGCCGTGCTTGGCGACCTTGACCCCGCCGGCCGCCGAGATGATGGCCGCCGTCGTCGAGATGTTGAAGCTCTGGGCGTTGTCGCCGCCGGTGCCGACGATTTCCAGCACCGGTTCGTCGAAGTGGACCGGTGTCGCGTGTTCGCGCATCGCCGCCGCGCAGCCGGAAATTTCCGCGATGGTTTCGGCCCGGGTGCTCTTGGTGGACAGCGCCGCGAGGAAGGCCGCGTTCTGGGTCGGGGTGGTCTTCCCGCTCATGATTTCGTTCATCACGGCGTAGGCTTCGTCGTAGGTTAAATCTTCTTTGCTGACGATTTTGATAATGGCTTCTTTTATCATGGGGTCTCCTTTACTGTTCTGCAATCGCTAAAAAATTCTTCAAAATCTGTTTGCCCTTGGGGGTCAAGATCGACTCCGGATGGAATTGAATACCGTAGATTTTTTTCGCCTCGTCGGCGATGGCCATGACCTCGCCGTCGTCGGTTTCGGCGATGACCTTGAGATTGTCCGGCAGCGTGCTGCGGTCGACGGCCAGCGAGTGGTAGCGCCCGGCCTGGATCACCTTCGGGCAGCCCGCAAACAGGGGGCTTGCCTGGTCGACTTTAACCGCCGAAGCCTTGCCGTGCATGAGGCGTTTTGCGTAGGTGACGGTGGCGCCAAGGGCTTCGCCGATGGCCTGATGGCCGAGGCAGATGCCGAGGATCGGGATCTTGCCGCCGAGCTCCCGGACGACGTCCTCGATGACGCCGGCGTCTTTCGGGCGCCCCGGCCCGGGCGAGAGGATGATCGCGTCCGGGGCCATCGCTTCGATCTCGGCGACGGTTTTGTCGTCGTTGCGGATGACGGTGATCGACGGGTCGAGACTCCCGACCACCTGGTACAGATTGTAGGAAAAGCTGTCGTAATTATCGATGAGTAAAATCATGCGTTGACCTCCTCAGCCAGCTTCAGGGCCTCGACGACCGCCTTGGCCTTGTTCAAGCATTCCTGATATTCCTTTTCCGGGACGGAATCGGCGACGATGCCGGCACCGCTTCTGACGAAGACCTTGCCGCCCCGCTTGTAGGCCAGGCGGATCGCGATGCCGACGTCCATGTTGCCGGTAAAATCGATGTAGCCGATGGCGCCGCCGTAAATGCCGCGCTTCTGCCCTTCCAGCTCGCCGATGATCTGGCAGGCCCGAATCTTCGGCGCGCCGGACAGGGTGCCGGCGGGCAGGGCCGCCGAGATGGCGTCGAGGGCGTCCTTATCGTCCTGAATTTTCCCGCGGACGGTGGAGCCGATGTGCATGACGTGGGAGTAGCGCTCGATGACGTGAAGCTTCTCCACTTTGACGGTGCCGAATTTGGAGATCCGGCCCAGGTCGTTGCGGCCGAGATCGACGAGCATGTCGTGCTCTGCCAGCTCTTTTTCGTCCTGGCGCAGGTCGGCCTCGAGGGCCTGATCCTCGGCCTCCGTCGCGCCCCGCGGACGGGTCCCGGCGAGGGGGAAGGTGTGCAGGACGCCGTCCTTGAGCTTGACCAACGTCTCCGGCGAGGCGCCGGCGATTTCGACGTCGGTGCCGGAGAAATAAAACATGTAGGGCGAAGGGTTGGTCGTGCGCAGCACCCGGTAGGTGTTGAGCAGGCTGCCTTCGTACGGGGCGACGAGGCCATTGCCGATGACGGCCTGGAAGATGTCCCCTTCGCGGATGTGGGCCTTGGTCGTCTCGACCATGTCGCAGTACTTGGCTTTGTCGAACATCGGGGTGAGCTCGCCCTTGAGCCGGCCGGCCGGTTCTTTCTTCTTGACGCCGCATTTGATGAGCTCGGCCAAATGCTTCACGTCCATTTCGGCCTTTCTGTAGCCGGTTTCCGGATCCTTTAAATCGGCGTTGGCAATCAAAATGATTTTCTGGGCGATGTGGTCGAAAGCGATGACTTTGTCGAAGAGCATCACGTCGATGTCGTTGAAGGATTCCGGGTCGGCCTGGGCGGTGCGGATGGACGGCTCAGCGTAGCCGAAGCTTTCAAAGGCGAAATAGCCCACCAGCCCGCCGGTGAAGGACGGAAAGCCCTCGAGCTTCGGGCTTTTGTACTTCGCGAGCACGTCCCTAAGCACCGCCTTCGGGTCGTCGGTGGTCAGGCTGACGTCCCCGACCTGCATACGGCCGTCCTTACAGGTGATGGCCAGCTTCGGATCAAACCCGAGGAAGGTGTATTGTCCCCAGTTTTCCCGGTGGACCACTGACTCGAGGACGTAGCAGTGGGCGGACACGTTTTTCAAAATCTTGAGGGCCTCGATGGGCGTGCACCGATCGGCGAGAATCTCGGTTTTCACCGGACAGACCCGGTATTTCCCGGAGGCCGCAATGGCTTTCACTTCCGTAAGCTTTGGGTAGACTTCCATTTTCATTCTCCTTTGGATAAGTGTCGCGACGTTTTCTGTCCCGGATTTTTCTGTAATAAAAAAGTCCCTGACAGAAGTATTTTCTGTCAAGGACGAATCATTCTAAAATATCCGCGTTGCCACCTTGATTCACAGGTATGACCCTGTGCCCTTAGCGAAGTACCAACATACTCCCGGCAACTAACGTATGCCCACACGTCGCAGAATACTCGGCTCGCGCCTTTCACTGCGCCCTCAACGGTCCATTTGTTCAGCTTGTTTTCTCCCCGGCTCTCAGCCCCCCGGAGTCTCTGTATGAGCATCACTGACGTTATCTCCGTCTCGACGGTTTGGTGTCGCTTATTAAATTTGTATACAATATAGCACGAAATTTTTCCTTTGTCAAATGCCGATTCAAAATTTTTTAAGCCGGCTCTTCCCCTTTTGTGTATAATAAAATCATATTTTAAATTTATTATTCAACGAGGTTATGATGCAATCTAAATCGATTTTTGTCTCTATTCTTTTCGGCGTGCTCTCAGTGCTCGGCGGGGCCTTCACCTTTGCGCAGATTCGCGCGATGAACCGCCCGCTGATCATCCTGGGCTTTATCTTCGTCGCGGCGGTGGTGGCGGCGGGCATGTTCTGGCTGTTCACCCTGAGCCGAAACGAAACGGAGGTCAAGACCTTCCGCGCCTGCGGCGTCGTCTGGCTCATCTCGCTGCTGCTCACCCTGGTTTTTCTCGTCTTTGGGCTGGCGTCGGCGGTGACGGCAAAAAAAATCAGCTGGGTGTTGACCGCAGCTGACGGGCTGTTGCGCCGTTAAATCTGAACCGTACGCACGACGGCTGGCACCGGCGCCTGCGCCGATTTGGCCGACTTTTTCGACGTCGACGTGAAGTGGCGGAAGGCCGCCAGACCGATGAGTGCAAAAAACAATACGAGGCAGACGATGAACAAATTCCGTCTGTCTTTGGGGTCTTGCTGCATAATTTCTCCTTTGTGGCATGACTTACGTCAATTTTTTCAGCCGGGATCTCTCGACTATCCCCTATTATAACACAAAAGGCGGCCTCCCGAAACGGGGAGCCGCCTTTCTCTTGCTTTAAGGCTGGTCGGTGGTGGCGATCTCAAAGGGGACGTTTTCCCCCTCCGCCAGACGGCGGTTTTTCTCTGAGATTTTGTCGTCGGTGATGATCAGATCGACGGCGTTAATCGGACAGATGACCGCCAGATAGCCGTTTTCAAATTTGCTGCTGTCGGCCAGCACGACGACGTGCTCGGAGGCCGCGAGGATGGCCTGCTTGATCTGCATCTGCGGGGTCGCGATGGAGGTCAGGCCGACGTCGAAGTTGATGCTGTGCACGCCGATGAAGGCCTTGTCGATTTTAAAACGCTTGATGCTTTCCACGGCGGTGTCGCCCATGGACGCCGCGAGGAAGCCGTCGACGTAGCCGCCGATCATGTACAATTCGACATGGTCGGCGCTGGACAGCTCGTTGGCCGCCGGCAGCGAATTGGTCACCACGACGATGCGCTTGTCCCGATGATTTTTGATGTACACGGCCAGGTAAAAGCTCGTGGTCGAATCGTCGAGCAAAATGACATCCCGATCGGCGATGTGCCGGTAGGCTTGCCTGGCGATGGCTTTTTTTTCGCCGGCATTCTGCTCCAGATGCTGGCTGTTGTATTTGGCACAGTAGCTCTCCGACGCCTCTGATTTGCGGACGGCGCCGCCGCGGACGCGCTCCAGCTTGCCCGCATCGGCCAATTCCCGGATCTTCGTCCGGATGGTCACCTTGGAGCACCCGAGGGTCTCGCTGAGGGCGTTGACACTGACGTGCCCCTTTGCTTCAAGTTCTTGTAATATGATTCTCTTTTTGTCGTCCAAATCCACCTCTGCCGCTTCTAAACCTCTCTATCTCATTCTGACGTTTTTGAGTCCTAACTGTTTGGTGATCATCATAAAGGCGGGCACGAATTGGTCGCCGAAATCCGGCTTCGGCACGATGATGGCTTCATCGTTTTTTAAGTAAATGCCGACGGTTTTCGGGGTCACCACTGCCCGTTCCATTTCGTCCCAACGGTATTGGGTCGTTTTTTCACCTTGTTTTTTAATCATACCATACTTTTCGGACAGTGTCACCTGGGTCGTTTCATTTTGGTCTGGATTTTGCATGACTTTTTTTGCGCGAAGCTTGAGCATCAGCGGTGTGTAGCCGAGAAACACCGCGGCCGCAGCGACGTACGCGCCGCACGCTAAGGGGGAGATTTGGTGGTACGCGTACTGAAAGAGGCCGATGAAGGCCACGGCCAGGCCCAGCAGATTAACTAAGAATCCGCTGAGCTTGGAATAGGCGTGATACAGGAAAAAGTCAAACAAATAGGTAGTGTTCATTTTGACCTGAAAGGTCACGTCCGGAATGGTTTCCGGAATGGGGATGGATTGCGGGTTTGCTTTCGAAGCGAGAGAGGGTTTCATTTGGATTCCTTTTTTATTTTAAATCATACCTGCGATTATTTGGCCAAATCAGCAATGGTTTCCAAGCCTTTTTCATAGGCCCAGCCTTCGGGGCTGTAGATGCCCTTCTGGTGTTTCATCATGTAGCGGTCGAAGGCCGCGGTGATGAACGGGCAAAGGAACAAGGTGATGATGGAAGCGGTCGCACACTGTGCGGTGGCCATGCCGGTGTATTTCTTCATGGTTGGGTCGGCTTCGCCAACAGCGGCCGGGGTCATGGCGGAGTTCAGCGCGGTCGTCCCGATAGCGGCGCCCATGGCGTTGCGTTCTTTCTTCGGCAAAAGCAGATTGATGATGAAGAAGAAGATGACGGCGGTTGCGGCTGAGAAGAGCCCGAGGACAATCCCGGAAGCGCCGGCGGTCAAAATCGTCTTCAAATCGGTTTTGGCACCGATGGAAATGGTCATGAAGAAGGTGACGATCGGCTGAGCGGTCTTGCAGGCGGCTCTGAAGTGGCTGTCTAAATTGCCCCAGACGAAGCCGATCAAAATCGGAATGATGACGGCGACGAGGGACATGAACGGAATGCTGGCCAGTCCGGTGGCGCCAAGGGCCACGAGGGTGAAGAACGGGCCGTCGTTCAAAGACAGAATGGAAATGGCGCCGGTGTCGGTGGCGTTCCCAAACTGGGAAGACAGCGAGATGTACAAAGAACCGTTGGAATTGGTGATGGCCGCGATCCAGACAAAGGGCGCGATGCCGAGGAAGCCGGCCGGTCCGCAGAGCTTGCCGACGACAAGGCCGACAATAACGCCGAGGACAAATTTGACGCCGGTCATGGCGACCCCTTTGTACAAAGGCATCCCGACCTGCTTAATGTCGATCATGGACCCGCAGACGATTAAGAAGAAACCCATCATGCAGGCGTTGCCTTCGTAAAACAAGGCGGTGACGTAGCCGCCGATTTGGAAGAACTGGGGCACCAGAGTGGACAGGACCACGGCGATGACCAAGGGGATGATGACGAGGCCCCCGGGCAGCTCGCTCATTTTCTTAAGAATCGGGAAATCCCGTCTCTTCTGTTCAGGCGCCGGGGCGCTTTCTGGCTGGTTGTTTGGCGTTTTCACTTCGTTTTCGTTCATTTTCTCCTACTCTCCTATAAATGATTGTATTTTGTTTTAATTGCCATAAACCGTGATGTCAACGAACCCGTGCCGCTTCGAGGCACAGGCGTTCAATGATTTTTTCGGCGATGTGGTCGTCACCGGTAAGACCGCCCTTGCCGACGATGGGCAACCCACCATATTTCCCGGTGAGGAAGCTGACGTCCGTCTGGGGGATGACGTAATCGATCATTTCCAGGCATCCGACGCCGAGATGATAGCAGACGTTGACCATGGTGTCCCCGCCGGTAGCGTAGAGCCCGGCGATTTTGTCCCGGCCGACTTCGTCGAGAATGGCGGCGACGATGGCGCCGAGACCGCCGTTGATGCTTTCGGCGCTCATGCCCTGGGCGTAGCCGTGACGCTTGTCTTCCGCGTCCAGATCGAGCAGATCGCCGTGCAGCGCCGTTTCCATCAGAATGGCTTTGGGCTGGGGCGCTTCGGCCAACATGGCCACGGCCTGTTTGACGACCCGGGCGATTTCGGCGTTAGCCGAATCGGCCCCATGAATCAGCGCCAAGGGATCGACCTCGATGCGGCGGACCTGGCTGTCTTCACAGAGGACGGCCATCTGGTGCTTGGTAACCGGGGTGGCGCTGCCGGCGGCGATGAGCACAGTTTTGCCGCTCACCGGCTTGACGTCCGGCAGGTTGGGCTGTTCCACTTCGATGATGCCGTGGCAAAAGGCCAGCTTCGCGGTGAAAGGCCCTGGATCGACGGCGAGAATCGGACGATCCAAGGTGATAGCCGCGCGGGCGATGGTTTCGACGTCGTCGATGGAAATGGCGTCGACGACGAGGATCTTGGCCCCGGCGTCAAGCTGTTTGGTCATGGCCGCCGCGATGGCGTCTTCCCCGGCCAGCACATCTTCCAGCTCGATCAGTGCGACGTCCTGTTTACTCTGGGACTGAATCAGCTTGGGCACGTAATTTTCCTTCACCGGGGTGCGCACGTCCTGAGCCACCGGCGTTTTAATCAGGGCGACATTGTCGATGACCGAATACCCGCCGACCACAATCCGCCGAGACTGGGGCATGGCCGGGACCATGACGGCGACGGCGTCCTCCCCGAGGGCGTCGAGCATGGCGTCAATTTCGGTGCCAATGCCGCCCCGCAGGGTGGTATCGATGCGTTTGGAAAAATACTGAACGCCAGCGTTCTTTAAAACCGCCGTCGCTTTGCTCACCCGCTGATAGGCGTCTTCCTTGGGCAGCGGGCGGGAATTGCTGCTGATGAGCACTGCGTCCAAATCCCCGATGCCTTCGTACTTCGCGGCTGCGGCGTCATCGAAGAACACGGCCGTCTTGGCCTTGGACCGCGCCAGCAGCACCCCGGTGGTCGTCGCGCCGGTCAAATCGTCGGCAACTACTCCTATTTTTGCCATTTTTCTCCCCTTTTTTCCCTATTTCGCCATATTGTGTTTGCGAGTGGCATATTCCGCGCAGACTTTGGTGGATTCGATCAGGCTCACTTCGTTGGCCATGGCTTTGCCGGCGATGTCGAAGGCGGTGCCGTGGTCGACGGAGCCGCGGATGAAGGGCAGGCCCCAGGTGATCGTGACCGATTTTTCAAAGTCTAAGGTCTTGCAGGCGATGTGGCCCTGATCGTGGTATTCGGATAAAATGGCGTCGAATTTTCCGCTCTTGCCGATGTTGAAGATCGAGTCCGCCGGAATCGGGCCGACGGCGTTGATGCCCTTGGCCTGGGCCGCCTTGACAGCCGGTTCGATTTCGTCGATTTCTTCGCGGCCGAATAGCCCGTTGTCGCCGTTGTGGGGGTTGATGCCGGCCACCGCAATGAGTGGGTTTTCGATGCCGACACCCCGGAGTTCCTTGTCGATATTTTCGATGTAAGACAGGACCACGTCTTTCGTGGCGTAATGCACCGCGTCGATCAAGGACATGTGGCGGCTGACGAAGAAGACGCGCAGCTTGTGACACGAGAACATGGTCAGCGCATAAGGTGAGTGGGTTTCGTGCTGATAGATTTCCGTATGGCCCGGTTCCTTCACGCCGATGAGCTTGATCGCCTGTTTGTTAATCGGCGCGGTGGAGACGGCGTCGACCTTGCCGGCCATGCCCAATTCGATGGATTTCATGATGAAGTCGACGGCCATCTGCCCGGCCAGTTTCTGCACCTTTCCCCATTGGATCGAATCGGTGTCGTAGTCGCCAGTTTCGATGACGTCGATGACGCCTTTTTCGTATTTCGCTTCCGCAGGATCTGAGATCTTGTTGAATTTGACGGCTTTGTTTAACACCTTAGCCGCTCTGTCGAGAATGGCGATACTGCCGATGACAAAGGGCTTGCAGCACGCGTGAATTTCATCTGCGAGCATGGTGCCTACCACTGTTTCCGGCCCGATGCCGGCCGGATCGCCCATGGTGATGGCCATGACAGGTTTAAATTGTTCTTCCATATTTTCTTTCGTTTCCTTTCGTTTATTTTTGTTGTTTTTCTTTTGCAATCGTTTTGTGACTCTATCGTAAAGCATTTCATTTCGCTTGTCAAGATCTTTTTTGTCTTTTTCTTTCTTATTTTGCTTATTTTCTTTCTTTTATCTTTCTTTTTGTGGCAATTATCGAAAGTTTATCATAATCTATCTGAAGCATTTTCAAAAATATAGCAAAAAAAATAAAGCCGATGGCTGTCCATCAGCTTTATAGATGATTATAGATATTGATCGGTCATTTAGTGAAAGAACTGGCGTATGGCGTTGATGAAAACCTCTGCGGATTCGCTGGGGGTGGTGTCGATACGCGTGATGAGCCCGATTTCCATGACTTGATTGGGAAAGCCCGGCTCGGGCTGGAAGGGGATGCACCGGTAGTCCGCCCCGTTGTAGGCGTCGTGGATGATGCCGGAGCACAGGGTGTAGCCGTTGAGGCCGACCATGAGGTTAAGCATGGCGGCGCGGTCCCGGACGACGACCCGCCTTGGATAGAGCCGATCGCTTAGAATCTCCTCGGCCATATAAGAGGTCTCTTCCCCGTCCTGCTCGAAGCACAGGCAGGGGTAGTCCTTGAGGTCGGCGAAGCGGATGGCCTTTCTCCCGGCCAGGGGGTGGCCCTTCCAGAGATAGACGTAGGCGCGGCTTTTGACGATGGGGGTGAATTTCAAGTTGTTTTCGAGCAGGTGCCGGTCGATGACCCGCTCGTTGTAGGGCGAGCGGTAGAGAATGCCGATTTCGCTTCGCCCGGTGGCGACGTCGTCGATGACGGCGGCGGTGGTGGTTTCCCGGTAGGCAAAATCGTAGTGCAAGGTCCCGAATTGGCGCACCATCTCGACGAAGGCCTTGGCCGCAAAGGAGTAGTGTTGGGTCGAGACACCGAATTTCTTCTTGTCCTTGTCCTCGTCGTTTTGGTATTTGTCCATCAACGCCTGGTAGTGGTGGTAGACCTGGCGGATGTCAGCGATGAAGTCGTCGCCGCGGGGCGTCAGGGTCACGCCGCGGTTGTTGCGGGTGAAGATCGCGAAGCCGATTTCCGCCTCGGCTTCTTTGATGGCCTTGGTGAGGGTCGGCTGGGAGATGAAAAGCTTCTCCGCGGCTTTGTTCATCGAGCCGGTTTTGGCCACCTCGAGGAGGTAGGCCATTTGCTGCAGGGTCATCTTAAATCAGAATGGCCGGCTCGCGGTAGGCGGCACTGGCGGCAAGGTCCAGGTCAGATTGTTCCAGAATGAAGTCGGCGATGGCCCCGGCGGTGAGGGCGGTCTTGTCTTCCCATCCGGCGAGAAAGCCCGGGATTTCGGCGAATTTTTCCGTCGGGACTGTGTCGGTGTCCAGAGCCAAAAGCACGATGATCCCGGCGCGGTTGAGGTGGCGCACGACGTTAGGGGCGTCCTCGAAATTGGGCTTGTAGAGATAGGTGTGCCGCCCGGCGTGGTAAAGCCGTTTTTCCACGTCCTGGATGAGGCCTTCGGTGATGCCTTCGCGCCGCAGCGGGAAGGCCACGGTGATGGCGTTCTGCCCCTTCTGCAGGCGTCTGAGTTCGGGGTTGATGGTCGTTTCTTTCCAGGCTTCTTTGGCCACTTCGGTGACGACGCCGCAGGCGGCGGTGGCGTTGGTGACCCGGTCGATTAAGATGAATTCCCCGAGATTTTGGTGGTGCGCAAAGGTGTCGACCACGACGTTGTCGGCGAAGCGCAAGGTGACGGCGGCAATTTCGTTTTTCTTTAAGCCCTCGGCGTCTTCGTGGGCGCCGGTGTTGATGTCGATTTTGTAGTCGATGGCCGTCACTTCCCCAGGGATGAGCTTGGTCCCGAGCTTGACGAAAAAGCCTGTGCCCGGCGTCAGAGGGGCGTCATCCATCCAGAGGATTTCGGCGCTGACCCCGGAGGACACCTGGAGTCCGGCGGCGTCATCCACGAGGACACAGCCGCGGGAGACATCCACCTCTTTGGTCAGGCAGAGGGTGACGGGCTGGCCGGTTTCGGCAGCGTCCGCCTCCCGCCCGGCGACGAGGATGGATTTAACCTGGGCTTTTTCTTTCGAGGGCAGGGTCACGACGGTGTCGCCGACTTGAATCCGCCCCGATGCGATCTGCCCCTGGAAGCCGCGAAAAGCGTGATTCGGGCGGCAGACCCGCTGCACGGGCAGGACGAAGCCGGTTTCTTTTTCGGCGGCCACGTCGACGTTTTCCAGTTCACCCAAGATCGTTGGGCCTTTGTACCAGGGCATATTGGCGCTTTTCTTGGTGACGTTGTCCCCTTCGGTGGCGGAAACCGGGATGAGGGTCACGTGGGACAGGCCCAGTTCTTCTGACAGGGCCTGAATGTCTTCGGCGATGGCGTCAAACCGGGCTTGATCGTAGTCGACCAAATCCATTTTGTTGATGGCGAAGACGAAGTACCGGATGCCCATGAGGGCGCAGATGCGGGCGTGGCGCTTGGTCTGGATCAGCACCCCCTGGGAGGCGTCGACCAGGATGACGGCCAGATCGGCGAAGGAGGCGCCGACAGCCATGTTCCGGGTGTATTCCTCGTGGCCCGGGGTATCGGCGACGATGAAGGAGCGAGCGTCGGTGGTGAAATACCGGTAGGCCACGTCGATGGTGATCCCCTGCTCCCGCTCTTCGGTGAGCCCGTCGAGGAGGAGGGAATAATCGATGGCCCCGCCCCGGGAGCCGACCTTGGAATCCAGCTCCAGGGCGCGCGCCTGGTCGGCGTAGAGCAGCTTGGAGTCGTAGAGAATGTGGCCGATGAGGGTAGATTTCCCGTCGTCGACGCTGCCGCAGGTGATGAATTTAAGTAAATCGTTCATTTTAGAAATAGCCTTCTTTCTTCCGTCGTTCCATGCTGCCCGTTTCCTCGTGGTCGATGACCCGGCTGGTCCGTTCGGATTCGACAGCGGCCAGGGTCTCGTCGATGATTTTGTCCAGGGTGTCGGCGTCGGATTCGATGCCGCCGGTCAGCGGGTAGCAGCCGAGGGTCCTGAAGCGGATCTTCTTCATTTCCGGTTTTTCGCCGGGGTTGAGGCGCATCCGGTCGTCGTCCACCATGATGATGTTGCCGTCGCGGTAGACCACCGGGCGTTCCTTGGCGAAGTAGAGATCGACGATCTCGATGTGTTCGCGGCGGATGTATTCCCAGATGTCCTTTTCGGTCCAGTTGGAGATCGGAAAGACGCGGATGGATTCGCCCTTGTGCAGGCGCGTGTTGTAGAGCTGCCACATTTCCGGGCGCTGATTTTTCGGATCCCAGGCCTGGGCCTCGTTTCTGAACGAGAAGATGCGTTCCTTGGCCCGGGATTTTTCTTCGTCCCGGCGCCCGCCGCCGAAGGCCGCGGTGAACCCGTATTTCTTGAGGGCGGCCTTGAGAGCCTGGGTCTTCATGATGTCGGTGTAGGCGCTGCCGTAGTCGAAGGGGTTGACGCCCTTGCGCACGCCGTCCATGTTGGTGTAGGTGAGCATGGTGATGCCCTTTTCCTTGGCCATGCGGTCTCTAAAGGCGATCATCTCGCGGAATTTCCACGTGGTGTCGATGTGCAAAAACGGAAAGGGCGGCTTTTCGGGATAAAAGGCCTTGAGGGCCAGGTGCAGCATGACGGAGCTGTCCTTGCCGATGGAATACAGCATCACCGGGTTGTCGCATTCGGCGGCGACTTCGCGGATGATGTAAATGGCTTCCGCCTCGAGGGCGTCCAAATGGGATAAGTTGGCCATGGTCATTCTCCTTTGTAAGTATATAAGTAAATTCGTTAGTAGCGGTTAGCGTCTTTGGGGTCGATGGTGACGGTGCGGGTGGTGCCGTCGGGGCGGGCGACCTGCCAGTGGATCAGCCCCTTGTCCCGTTTCAGGCGCAGAGTGGCCCCCCGGCCGCCGATGTCGGCGCCGAGGAAGAAATCCACGGCGCCGGCCGGGCAGGCCTTCAGGCATGCGGTGCAGCCCCAGCAGTCCCGGGGGTGTCTTTGCACCGCGCGGCCCTGTCCGTCCATTTTGATGAGATTGCCGGGGCAGGCTTCGACGCAGCGCCCGCAGCCGACACATTTTTTCGAATTAATTGCAATGCTCATGATTTACCTCAGCTTCCGTTTGATGATTGCGGTCTTGCCGTCCCGGGTGACCGAGTTGATGTAGCAGGCGTAGGCGGGATCCTTCTCTGGATAGTCCGCGTTTTCGGCGAAGCTGTGCCACCGGGTTTCTTTGCGGGCCTTCAGGTGGGCGATAAGCACCGGGCAGACGGTGAGCCGGTCGGTGAGCTCGTAGATGCGAAGCAGATCGTCCATATCCGAGGCGGACAGGCTTTCGCTGAGCTTGGCCAGATCGGCGATGCGCCGGGCCGCGATATCGAGCTCCGCCCCGCTGTACTGGTAGCCCCGGGAGATGCCCCCGGCGTACTCGTCCATGACTTTCTGCATGGCTTCCTCGAGCTGTTCGGTGTCGATGAGCCCCGCCGGCCGCGAAAGATAAGCGGCGTAATCGGGGCGGGCGGTCTCGTCTTCCCCGGCGAAATCCAGATGAGCTAAATCCTCAAGGATGGTCTCAGCGGCGATTTCCCCTTCGGCTAGGGCCCCGGTGACGTATTTCTGGGGCGCGCCCCCGGCGACGTCGCCTCCGGCGTAAAGCCCCGGGAGGGTCGTGCGGCGGCCGTCGTCGATCCAGTAGCCCGAGGCGGTGTGCCCGCCGACGATGTAGGGCTCGGTGCCTTCGATCTCGACGTTTTCGGTGTCAGGCCCCCGCCCGCTCTCCAGCCACCTGAGGGTCTGGCTCGGCGCCATGTTGAGGTAGGCCTTGTAGAGATCCTTTTCCGCGTCCTCCCCGATGCCCTGGGTCGCAAGGACGCAGGGGCCGCGGCCGGCGCGGTTTTCAGAGACGGTGCCGTAGAGCCGCTCGGAGGTGGTGTGGCCGTAGGCGGCTTCGTAGGGCGCGCCTTTTCCGTTGACCTGGGCGGCGCCCACCCCTTGGGCGATGGTGCCCGTGGGGGCGATGGTGTCCTTCAGGCGCAGGGCAATGAAGCGCATCTCGAAGGTGGTCATTTCCGCCCCCGCCCGGATGCCCATGGCGTAGCCGGCCCCGGTGTTAAAGGGCGGGTACCACATCTTATGGCGGGAAAAGCCCGGGTTGTTGGGGCGATAGAGCCCGGCGGCCCCGCCAGTGGCGACGAAAACGGCCCGGGCGGAAATCGCGTAGGCCACCGGCTCGTTCACCGAGAAGCCGTAGGCGCCCACCACCCGGCCGTCCCGGATCATCAGGTCGGTGATGTTGACGTGGTTGAGCACTTTGACATTCGCGTTTTCGGTGGCGGCGCGGGCCAGCAGGGGCTTGATGTTCTCCCCGTTGATCTTGATGTTGCGCGGCCCCCGGGTGACGTAATGGCCGTCGGCGTCCTTTAAAATGACCAGCCCCCAGTCCTCGAGGGTTTTGGTGACGGCGTTGAGGCGGCCGGCCATGGAGGTGAGCAAGTCCCGCCGGGCGATGCCGTCGGCGTCGCGCGTACAGTAGTCGACGTAGAAATCCGGGGTGTGGCCCGGGGTGATGTAGGCGTTGAGGGCGTTGACTCCGGCGGCCAGACAGCCGCTTCTTTCGATATTGGCCTTTTCGGCGATGAGGACGGAAAGCCCAGGGGTTTTCCCGAGGGCGGCGGCGGCAAAACAGCCGGCGGTGCCCCCGCCGACGATGAGGACGTCGGTCTTGAGGGGCTTCCAGGTCAGATTGGGCTTGGGCATGGTATTCTCCCTTTCTATTTTCAAGGTTTAAAGTATTTTTTCATTACAGCAGCGCCAGGGAACCGGCGGCGGCGACGCTGGCCAGGGCCGAGAAGACGATCATCGCGCCGGACTGGACCCGCTTCTTCCCGAGCAGAGCCAGATTGACGGCGAGAATCCCGGCGGTGATGGCCGCGGCGGCCCCAGTGGGCAGCCCGAGGGTGACGCCGGTGGCCAGATTCTGGCGGATCAGGGTCAGGCCGATGTTGAGCAGCATCCCGGCGACGATGGGCCGGATCCATTTCGACAGGCAGACGAAGGTGTCCAGCTCCGCGAGGGCGGCGTAGGCCAGGCGCACGGTGCCGAAGGTCATGCCGCTGCCGGCGACGGCGACGAGCAGCCCCGCAAGCCAAAGGGCCCCGGCGGCCGCCAGGGAATGGCCGGCGCCGAGCCCGACGTAGTAGCCGACCCCGGAGAGGACTTTGCAGAGGATGGACCCGGGCAAGAGGTTGGCCACCGGGATCAAATTGCCGTAGAAATGGGCGGCGGAAATCGTCCCGCTCTGGACGAAGAGCCCCTCGGCCACCGAGAGGTAGGCGTCGCCCCCGCCGAAGGACATCAGCGACGAGAGCAGCCCCCTGAGAACGAAGACCGGCGCCCGCCCGGTGACGGCGGCGGTGAGGATGAGCGCCACGGCGACAAGGCTCGCCCAGAGGGCCATCTCCTTCGCCCAGCGCCGCCCGAAGGCCTTCACCGAGATGCTGCGGCGGGCGCTCCCTAAATCCTGCGCGATCCCCCGGACACTCAGCGCCGCCATGACCAGGGCCGATGCGGTGTGCACCGCCCCGCGGCTGAAGAGGTACACGGCGCCGACGGCGGCAACCACCGGGAGGTTCTTTTGGGTGATGCGCCCCTTGGTGGTGAAGATCACGAAAAAGGCCAGGGCGAAAACCGACAGGGTCGACAGGCTCACCAAGGGCGAACCGGAAAGGCCCAGAATCCCGTACACGTTTTTCCCGCAGGTCAGGATGAAGACGGCGGCGATGACGGCGGCGGTCATGCACCTGTCCCCGCCCTCCCGCGCGGTCTTGACCACGTAGGCGACCAAGAGCGTGCAGATGAAGGCGGTGATGCCGATGGACAGGCAGTCCGTCAGGGTGAGCACCACCCGGTTGACCCCCGAGAGCACGGCGAGGATGACGAAAGTCATCAGCGCCCCGGGTGCGGCCATGAGGATCGCGGCGAGGACCATCCCCCAGGGGCCGGCGACGGTGCGCCCCAGCCCCGCGGCGATTTCCACAGGCAGGGCCCCGGGCGTGATGGCCGCGGCGACCACGTCCCGGTCGAAGGCGTCTTTGGAGACGAAGCCGTCCTTTCCGGTGACGGCATCCTCGATCACCGGGATCAGCGCGGTGCCGCCGCCGAAGCCGATAATCCCGATTTTGAGCAGGGTCAGGAAGAAATCCCGGCGGGTCTTTCGCCCGGCGGTTTGGGTGCTGGTCTGTGTGGTCATCTCGGCCTCCTTCGTTAAAACTTAGTGCATAAATATGTTTAATATGATTATGTCCTCATTGTAACGCCGGGCCAGAATCCTGTCAATTCCTATTTGTTAAATAGGCTATACCGATTTGCTAGAGTCGGTTATGCCCAGAGCTTATAACGCCAAAAACCCCCCGAGTCCGGCTGGATTCGGGGGTTTTAGGTCAGTCCTCGCGGCGGCGCTCCATGAGTTTTTCCGCGGCGGCGCCGTAGAAATTAGGGTAAGTGGCCTTGAGGTAGACGTTGTTGCTGACGCTGTTGGCGAGCATGAGCCTGAGCACCTGGGCGAAGTCGGTCTCCAGATGGGCGATATCCGTGGGACTTAAATTATCCCAGTCGCCCCGGAGGCGGTACTCGTCCATGATGTGGAAAATGCCCCAGAGCATCTCGGTGAAGCGCTCGGCCTCGTTTAAATTGTGGGTCGAGCCGAGGATGAGCAGCTCCATGCGGCTTTCCTCGAGGATGTCCCGGACGCCGTCGTAGGCGGCGCGGGTCAGGTGGACCTGAAGGGTCAGGCTCTCGATTTTCTTCTGGCGCGCCGCGATTTCCCGGCGCATCTGCCGTCTCGCCCGTCTCGTGCTCATGTCCCCGTCGATGACGGTCAGCCGCGCCAGATTGGCGCTGCACCGGGCGCAATACTCGATCTGCATGAGCATCGGCGCGCCGACCCCGGTGAAGAACTGGCTTCTGAGCATCCGGGTCGAGGCCAGGGCCTCCCGGCGGTCGTGCTCGTCGAGGATGGCGCCGACGGCGACGGTGGCGATGGCGATGGACGCCGGCAGGAAGGCGAAATCCTGAAAGATATAGAAGGCGGTGGTCCGGGGGTCGTGAAAGATTAAAATCTGGGCGGCGTAAATGGCCGCGGAGAGCGCGAACAGGGCGATGGCGATGCGGCTCAGGGTTTTGCTGTGTTTCATGGTTCTGCTCCTTTGCGTGATTTTTTTCATTATTATAAAGGAAGGCGGGCGGCCCTTCAATCCTTTTTCTCTTTCACAACGGATCCACTGCGGACTTGAACCCCCTCCCCAACAGGCGTACAATGGGTTTAGATTACTTTGAAGGGAGGCGGCACCATGTCCACCTTATCTGCCAATATTCGTTTTCTGCGCCGGGCAGCCGGCATGAGCCAGGCCGAGCTCGCCCACGCCCTGGGCTTTCGCTCCCTGACCACCGTCCAGAAATGGGAGTCGGGGGGCTCGATGCCGAGCCTGGCCACCGCCGCGGACCTCGCTGAGCTTTTCGCCGTCACCCTGGACGATCTGGTCCGCCACGATTTCGCCGACCCGACAAACAACCCCGACGATGACGACGTGTATTACATCGACCCCGAGGCCCGCAAAATCGCCCTGAAGGTCGAGGGACACCCCCCGCTGCGCGATCTGTTCGACGCCTGCCGCGACGCCGCCCCCGAGGACATCGCCATGGCCGCCGAGATGCTCAGACGGATGAGCCGGGGACGCCGGAATCACTAGTATATTGGCCGAGGGCTTTTGCCTCTGCCGCATTTAAGGCCGCGTAATCGGGGCGCTCAGTGAATTTCCCCTGCATCTGAGCGAAGGTCTTGAAAAACCGCGCCTGGTAGTCCTGATAGGCGCGCCCGGCGACGTCGCAGCCGGCGAGCATGCGCAGGGTCTCGGGGCCTTCGACGTAGGCGCGCACCGGCGGCGAGAGCTTCTCGAACTCGGCCTTAGCGTTGCTCAGGGAATCCTTGAGGGCCTTCGTGATCTCGGCCCAGCCATCGGCGGCAGAGAGCTTCGGGACCTTGTCATTCATGATCGCCTTGATCTGCCCCACCGTCGGCGCGAAGGCGTGGTCCCCGTCGATGTAATCGCCCACCGCGGCAAACACCGCCTTGAAATCCGCGTCCTTGAACCGCCACGCCCACAGGGCGGCGATGTCTTTCTCATTCGCATTTCTGTCAAATTTGGGGTAAGCCGCTTTAATCATCTTCATAATCCGTGCGGTTTCGTTTAAATTCATATTTCACCTCTCGCTAATCGATCGTAAAACGTGCCCTTCGGCTCCACCGTCTGCGCGTTGCTGTAGCGCCCTTCGACAATTTTCTGAAAGTTGTCGGGCTGGATGACCCAATCGAAATCGCAGCGCCATTTGCCCGATCGGCCGGTCAGGAAGTCTGACGCCGCCACTTGGTCAAAGGCGTCAAAAACGTTCGCTTCGCCTTCGCTCTCAACCAATGCCCGCACCTGCTTTGTCCGTTTGCGGCTCCAGTGATCGACATCTCTAACCGTTGCCAAATCGGTGACCTGTGCCACGTGAAAATTCCACAAATCGGCAATTTTTTGGAGGCCGTTGTCGTGCGGCGCGACAGCGCCTGAAATGCCGCTTGGCGGCATGACGGATATTTCCTCATCGTTCTCTACTACTTCATCTTCTGTAAGATTGTCTGGTATGGTATTTTTTGTTGTTTTGTTTTGTACTGTTGTTTGGTTTGTTATCTTTTCTTTTAATTTACTCTGTGAATTATTCGGCCGATTATTTCCTATTTCCAATTTTTCGTGGGCCTGCAAATAGCACTTCAAAATGAGCCCCGTCTGATTGATGTCGCGCATGTCGGCCTCGCTTAACAGCCAGATGTCCCAGTTGATGTTCGCCGATTTGCGCTCACTGACCGCGTTGTAATACGTTTTTTGGATGCGCCGGCTGGTGAGCACCCCGGCCGCGAAGCAGTCCTTGTCGAACAGCGCCCGCTCGGCCAATTCTTCGATGATGGCCATAATTTCTTCCGGCTTCACCCTGTCACGCCCGCTGATGAGGTCCGAGACGTCCAGGGCCACATCCTCCCGCTCGGATTCGCAGTAGTCCAGGTAATAGCCCTTGTCCTGATAAATCAGCGTCAAAAGCGCGAGATAGGTCAGCGCCGCCGCAGGCCCGTGATGGGCTCTCGGCACCCTGAATTTTCGGTCTGTGAGCAGTCCCAGCTCGAAGGGAAACCAATCCAGCCCCGTCTTGCGGGGCCTTCCTCTTTTGCTTGCCATACACTTCTCCTTTTGATTAAAATTTGTCTCACTTATATAATGCGCAGTTTGGGCAATTTGGGGGACAAAAATTTTTAACTTTCGGCAAAAAATTTTTCACTGAAATCATGGGGCAATTCCGAAAAAGATCGAGAAGTTTTTGTCTTATAAAGATAAAATTTTGTCCGCGATTTTCACATTAAGGGCGCGGTCTCCTTGAAAAAAGTCACAAAAGGCGATACAATAGAAAATAAACTAAAAATGGGGTGATTTTACCCTTGAGTTATGAAATTTGAAGGAGATGTTCCCGTGAAGCCTTATACCTTTTCGCCCGAAACCCGCGCGTTTATCGAGCACATTCCCATCGCGCTGGCGATTTATCAATACGTCGACGGCACCATTACGCCCCTTCTGGTGTCCCAGGCCTATCTGGCCCTGTTCGGGCACGCCGGCTTCGAATCGGCCCGCTACACCCTGCGCACTGATTTGTACCACAACGTCCACCCCGAAGATATCCCCCGGATGGAGGCGGCCTCTCTGGCTTTCGCGAAGACGCCGAACGGCGGCACCTACGACATGCTCTTTCGCAATAAACGGGCAGATCAGGCGGATTACCACATCATTCACGGGACGGGCCAATACATCAAAATCGACGGGACGCCCATGGCCTTCATCACCTACACCGACGAGACGGCCGGGAGCGAAAATGACCAGATGGTGAAGGCGGTGCTCTCCACCCTCTCGGCCCAGTACGCCCCGACAGAAAGCCCGGCCTACCACGCCCATTTCGACCAATTGACGGGCCTGGCCAACATGGCCCACTTTTTGGAACGCGCCGGCGATGGCATTAAACGCATCCAGGAGACGGGGGGAACCCCGGTGCTGATGTATTTCGATTTGCGGGACTTAAAGACTTACAACCGGCGCATGGGCTTCGACGCCGGGGACCGGCAGATCTGCGCCTTAGCGGAGCTCATCGGCCGGTATTTCGGCCGGGACTGCGCGGCCCGGTTCGAGAGCGACCACTTCGCCGCCTACGCGGAAAACCGCCATCTGGAAAGCCGCCTTCAGGCGCTGTTCGCCCAGATGAAGGCCCACGGCCAGGGCGCCAATCTCGCGGTGAAGGTCGGCCTGTACGCCCTCCCCGACGACGACACCCGGCTGGGCGAGGCCTGCGACCGGGCCCGCCAGGCGGCAGCTGCCATCCCGAACGGGGAGGATTCGGCCTTCCTCTGGTTTGACGACCGCCTCCGGATCGAAAACGCCCTGCGCACCTACATCATCCGCCACTTAGGCGAGGCCATGGCCCACGGGTGGATCAAGGTGTATTATCAGCCGGTGGTGCGCGCCATGACCCAGACCGTCTGCAACGGGGAAGCCCTGGTGCGCTGGATCGACCCGGTGCACGGGCCCCTCTCCCCGGGGCAGTTCATCCCCGTCCTCGAGGAAACGGGCCAGATCACCGAGCTGGACCTTTACGTCTTCGAGCAGGTGTGTCAGGATCACGTCCGGCTCAAGGCCGACGGGCACATTCCGATCCCGGTGTCGATCAACCTCTCCCGGCGGGATTTCCTCCAGGACGACCTCCCTGAGACTCTGGACCAGATTTCCTCGGCCTACGGCGTCCCCCGGGAGTTTACCAATTTAGAAATCACCGAGTCGGCCTTTGTCACCCAGATTAACAAGGTCGAGCCCATCATCCGCCGGCTCCACCAGCTGGGCTACCACATCTGGATGGACGATTTCGGCACCGGCTACTCTTCCCTGTCGGTTTTGAAGAAATACGCCTTCGACGAGCTGAAAATCGACATGTCCTTCCTCGCGGATTTCGACGACAAGGCCAAGACCCTCCTCACCGCTATCGTGCGCATGGCCAAGGATTTGGACATTTCCACCTTGGCCGAAGGGGTCGAGACAGAGGCCCAGTTCAATTTCCTCAAAAAAATCGGCTGCGAAAAGATTCAGGGGTATTATTTCGCGCGGCCCATGCCCATAGACGATTTAGGCGATCATTTCAAGACCCGGGGCATCCGCGTCGAGCCGACCAAGTGGCGGGCCTATTTTACGCGGCTCAGCCGCATCGACACCCTCACCGACGAGCCCCTGTGCATCGTGAACGACGACGGCACGACCTTTGACATCCTCTTCGCCAACGACGCCTACAAGGCGGCCCTCCACAAGGACCACGTGGACGACCTTCTGGCCTGGCAGCGGGTGATCAACACCCCGGGCGAACCCATCCACACCCTGCACCGCCATTACGCCGACCAGCAGCTCAGGCGCCTGCCCGGGCCCCAGACGACGCTCTACCCCTCGGGGGACCACTACATGCAGCTGACGGGCACCGTGGCCGCCGTTCAGGATGACCATTATCTCTACACCCTGCAGATCCGCTACGTGAGCCTCAACGTCGACGACACCCAGCAGGTCCGCTTCGAGACCACCAGCGAGCTGTATTACGCCTGCCGGGACATCGCCCACTACGACCTCAACGCCCACACGGTGGCGGGGCTTAAATCCTCGCTCTACAGCCAGCCCATGGGCGTCGGCGTCGAACACCACGACGTGGACGCCGTCGTCGCCGCCTGGATCAAGGCCTTCTGCTACCCGCCGGACCGGGCGCGGTTTGCCGCCTTTATGGACCTTAACACCCTGCAGGCGCGCCTGAAAGAAAACGGCGGGCGCCCGCTGACCGGGCTGTTCCGCAGCCTCACCCCCGAGGGGGACTACAAGTGGCGCTTCCACCTGATCCTCCCGGTCGAGCGCAGCGGCTTCAGCTGGGCCGTGCACGTCACCCTCGACGCCGACGTGAGCTCGAAGGGGATCCTCGAAGTCGCCGACGCCCTCGACGCTGAGTCGGCGCCTGAAGATACGGGCATTTCCGCGGCGCTGCTCTGGAACAATCTCATCCTCAACGCCAAGCGCATGTATTTCTGGAAGGACACCCACCGCCGCTTCCTCGGCGCGAGCCAAAGTTTCTGCGATTATTTCGGCGTGAAACATTTAGGCGAGCTCCTCGGCAAAACCGACGAGGACATGGGCTGGCACATCGACCCGGGGCCTTTTAAGCAGGACGAAGAGGCCGTGCTCACCGCCGGCAAGAAGCTCTACTGCCGCCGGGGCCACTGCCTCGTGGGCGGCACCAACCGGGACATCATCGCCAGCAAAGTCCCCGTGTATCAGGACGGCAAAATCGTCGGCCTCCTAGGCAGTGTGGTCGACGCGGAGGCAAGCTTCGCCTTCTTCTCAGAAGAACACCGCCTGGCCGCCACTGACCCGGTGACAGGCCTGGCCAACACCCGGGGCCTCTCCGACGGCCTTCAGGCCTATCTGGAAGAACACTGGCGCACCGGCGCCCCCTTCGCCATGCTGGATATCACCGTGCCCGAATACCGGGAAGTGGTCGACCTGTACGGCGCCGCCTCGGGCAACGCCCTCCTGAAGCGCGTCGGCGCCGCCATCACCAACTGCGCCGGCCACCGCTGCGTCGTCGGCCGCACCCAGGGCAGCCATTTCGCCCTGATCACCGCCTTCACCTGTAAAGAAGAGGTGCGGGCGCTGGCCCTGAACATCCGCGGGGCCATCACCGCCATGCGTCAGACCGGCCCCTGGCGCGGTGACCTTAAGCCTGTCATCACTGCCACCTACGCCGATATGGTCATCGCGGAGCAAAATACTTATTTAAAAAACCTGGCTCAGGTGATTCTCAACACCCATGACCACGAGACGATTTAAGCCATGCGCGGGCACACCCCGCGCTTTTTTTGTTTTTTTGGGATATTAAAAAAACGCAATAAAAAACCCGAAGCCTGCGCTTCGGGTTGGGTTGTCACTGGAGCTATTGACCGGATTTGAACCGGTGACCCCCACCTTACCGAGGATTTAGGAATACTGACAATATCGGCTATTTTTTTCACTTGCGAAAAATATACGAATGAAGCCCGCCTATTTCTTCCGCCAGCCTTTGTACTTCCCCGACTTCACACGATTGTCCGTGTAGGGCTCATTCTTGTCGATCACCCAATTCCGGCCGATCTTGCGGGCGGTTTTGAAGCCGCCCGCCTGTGCTTTCTGCCGAATCGTCCTGGGAGATTTACCGTGAAGTTTCGCGTATTCTGTCAGGCTGATAAGTTCTTCTGTCATCTCATCTTCCTCCTATTTTCAATCAAGCACAACGCCCAAAATGTTGCACACACAATTGATAATACCCGTGCAACCGTTGACGAGCATAAGAAGGTAATTCCGATAAACGACAAGCACAAAATAAGATAAACAATGGATTTTCTTGACATCGTTTCATTTTCGACTTAAACTAAAAGCATAAAAGGGAAGGGCAAGCGCCCCGCCCTTTGAATCTACCGCTTGCTTTTTCGCTTTTTGGGTCTGCGTTTTGGCTTGCGGTTTTTTGTTTGCCTGTGATTGTCAAGATAGCTTAGAAAAGCGATCACACTGTTGAAGGCAAGCAATCCAACTTCTATTATGTCTTTTAGCTTAATCGATTTTTCTCCTTTCCTTTGATTTAGAAGTCTTATCTCAACTTCTGATTATATTATACGCCTTTATAAGCGTATTGTCAAGTACTTTTGACAAAAATCTTATCTTTTTATAACTTTTTATTATCTTTTGAAATTTCCTGAAACCCGCTATTTTACGCGGTTTTTATCTTTTGGCTATCTTTTGAAAATCATAAAAAACTGCAAAAAAATAAGCCCAGCCTGTCAATGACAGACTGAGCTTTTTAATTACAAACCGAGCAATTTCCGCCAGGTGTTCTTCCCGACAATGCCGTCAGCTGTTAATCCGCGTTTCTGTTGGAAGACCCTCACCGCGGCCCGTGTGCCGGGGCCGAAATCTCCATCTGCACCGGATCGGCCGCAAGGATAGCCCCAGGCGATGAGCCGCTGCTGAATCAGCCGGGTGATACCACCCCGGGCGCCCTGCCTGACTGTCGGGCATCCGGCCAGGGTCGCCGGGCCAGCCACCCCGTCAACCACCTGGTGTGAATATCCTTGACGGTTGCATTCTTTCTGAAGTGCTGCGATCCACGTGTCATAATGCGTCTTAGAGGCAGTGGGCTTACTTTTGCTCGACAGCAGCGCATTGATTTTACTCATCGTGTTGACCCCGGCTTCCCCGTCGACAACAAGGCCATGTTCCTGCTGGAAACGCTTCACCGCGTTGAGGGTATCGGTGCCAAACTCGCCATCTGCGCCGGACTTGCCACACGAGTAGCCCAATGAGATGAGCTTGCTCTGCAACTCCGTCACTTCCAGCCCATAGTCGCCTTTCTGCAACCACGACCGAGCGGCGGGTGCACTCACGTGGCCGTTGCCGTTCTGGTATGGAGGACTTGCAAAACCGAGAATGCCCCATGACCCGTAAGGGTTGCCGTAAGTACGGACCCGGCGCATGACCGCGCCGCCGTTATCGCTGGAGCTCACAGACGTATTCCCTTCAATTGTGGTGACTGAATAAGAGCCGTTCCGACGCTCAACAATGCCGACGTGACAAGCCACACCGCGGCGACCGAAAAAGATAATGTCTCCAGGTTGCGGCTGATATTCCGGCCCGTGCCACCAGCCTTTTGATTTAAAATAATTGACGTGTGAAGGGCAGTAAGCATACTTGCCGACCACATTGCCGACCCCGGCCATGTTGGCGCACCAGGACACGAACATATCGCACCAGGGGCCAATGAGACCGTACCACTGAGAATATTTGACTCGATTTGACCCAGAGGGGCTTTCCTTAACTCCGATTTGGGACTGGGCCACTGATAAAATACTCATGCTGCACCTCCATTTTCTTTTTCTGCTGCGATATCAGCGTCAGTCGTCGGCTGATCGGTGACCATACCGGCCACCGCGTCCGCTTCATAGATCGCCGGGGCGGCTTTTTCTCCGTCGCGAATGCCCTGCGTTGTAGGGTCTACGACCACGCCGAGACCGACGAGCAGGTTGATCACGATGCCGAGCAGCTGCGTGAGATCGCTTTGTGAAATCGCCGGTATCACCCCGACGATACCTAAAATTTGATAAACAAAGGCCACCGCCGCGGCGATCAGCGCCGTCAACGTGGCCTTATTTTTGAGTCGTAATGTGAAATTCATATTTCTCCCCTTTGCATCAAAAAAGGAGTTACCCCAAAAAGTGATAACTCCTACATTAAATTAAACATTAAGCAGAAAGACTATATTTCTTTTTTAATTGATTTCCCTTTGAATATGGAATGATATTTTCTTTTTGCAATCTTCCAACAAGAATACCAACGTCAATGCCCATGTGATCAGCTGCACTGGAAAGTGCTCTTGATGAAAAATCACCATTCTGAACGAATGTTTGGTAATCTACTAAAGAAATAAGACGATCTCTAGCGAATAAATCTGCTTTCTCTTCATCTTCGGATGTTAGCGCGTCATCCTTTCCAATTTGTCCATAATGGATATGCCCTAATTCATGGAACAAGCTAAACCAAAAACGATCAGCATAAGCGCCTCGAACGGTCAAGCCCATGACGATTTTCCCACCGTCGTAAAACGTCGCGCCGTGAAGAAATGAACCTCCTAAATGCGGCAAGAATACTAGCGCGATACCATGCCTCGCCATCAAATCAACTAAAGCGGGGCAAAATTTTTCCGGCTCTTGTCTCGTCATCTCACGCAATTGAGGAATTTCTTCAAATAACCCCTGAAGATTGATAGGAGATACTTCCATTTTACGAGCTTCGATCTTGGCTTGCTGTGCCCATGCCATTAATGCATAATCACTTTTTTTGCTGCTTCCAAGCTTTCGCCATGCTATGCGTGTAATCCTCTTATTTGTAACCGAAGTTAATCGCGCCACTTCAAAAAATTTTCGTAAATTCACTACGCGCTCTTTTAAGTTTGACGTTTTCGGCACCCATCCAAGCTTTGACATCTCTTTATATGGAATCTTTTTTGAAAATGATATGTCTTCATCCATTTTATTTTCGTCTTTGGCCTTTGCAAGTTTTTCTCTATAAATGGATTCCAACTTATTCCAGAAGCTTGCTGGAATGCCTAAAACATACTCCAGCCGTTCAGCCACTTCAGGCGTTAAATGGACTTCACCATTTATCAGCCTACTGATATGTTTTTCTGACATATCCATTCGAGCTGCAAATTCTTTTTGAGTTATGCCACGATCTGAAAGTTGTTCCTTGATGGTGGCACCTGGCGGCGTGGCAATATATGTTTTGCTTTCAACCATTTGAAACTCCTTTCTTAGTGATAATCCACTATTTCTTCGATATTTGCAATTTGAATCTCTTGCCCAATCTTGCTAAAAATTAAACGGTACGGATGAACCAAATCAACAGCGTATTGATTTTTTCGATTTCCCTTTAATTCATGGCAACGCCCAATATTAAATTGAACCATCATTTCTACATTTTCCGCTGCATGAATTTGATCAATGCGTTGTTGAATTTTTTGAGCCATTTGTGGGCCGTATTTCTTTCGAGCAATTGAAGCATTTGTACAAATTTTTTTAAGTTTTTTTGTCGAATATGTTACATTCAAAGTAAACTCCTAAATTTACCTTATAGGTAAATTATAAATGCTTTTTGGTTGAAAGTCAATTTGCTTATCATCTTAGCATCCTCAATTAAGAATCGTCTTATCTTTCATTCGGTAAGTATCAATAATTCATCTTTTCCCTCCTTCGTGGATTTCCCATTCTTCAATCCGTTCAACTCTTTCTTTCAGCTCGTCGTACCGCTTAAAGGCGGTGCTGATATCTTGCTCCGCGCGGTACGTCCGCTCCACGATTTGATTGTGTTTTTCAACTTTTTTCTCAAGCTGATCAAATCGGTAAAGCAAAAGCTGAAGCTGACTGTTAATCTGTTCCTGGTGCGCCTTGGCGGCCTTGCTGGACGCGACCAGCGCGATCACCACCGGCGCAACCGTGCCGATTAGGTTTAAAACGAGATTCGGGTCAATTCGCCACATGATGTCACCACCTGCCCTTAGTAAATACTGGGCTGAATCGCCAGGCTGTAAATTAAGCTTGACCATCTGACCGTGGCGCTCTCCGCCGTCGGATCGTCGCCGTCACAGATCACGATTTGCACCTTAACGGTGCCAGACTGAGAGGTAGCGCTTTTGTCGATCTTCCAGCTGAAGGTGTACTGTGTCGCCGTGGTGCCGTCTGTATGGTCGTCGGTGACTGTGCAGGCCTTATACGCCACCTCGCCGCCGGGCGGCTTGTACACGGCGAAGACCTTCTGTGTGTCCTCGTAAAAATCAGATATATCTGTCGCCGAGACAATGAAGTTGGCTGTCGTCGTGTTGGTGTCGTGCTGAACCTCGACCGTTCCGGCCGCATCCATCGGGACGATCTCGCGCCCGTGGTTAATACTAAAATCCATGCTCTCCTCCTATTCGTCGATGAAGTAAACCGGGGTGACTGTGAGTTGTGTCGGAGCCTGCCCGCCATTCATAATCATCATGTTACGGTCACCTTCATACCTTAAGTAAATGCTGCACGTATCGTTATCGTGCAATCTGACAACGCCAGAAAAGGATGTGGTGCAGAAATTGCCAAAGGGGTCGGGATAGCCATAATTTTCCGCCACATTGGTTGCGCCGTGATTTCTCAGCCCGACGTGAACAGCGTTGGCGCGGTAGAGGTTACGGAGGTGAAGGGACCCGTCCACCCGGTACACGCCAGCCTTTCGGATATGTACAATGCCATCCTGATAGTAGGCATAACCGGCATCCATCGCCATCCCGTCAATGACCCGCGGATTCTTGAACTTGACCGCGTGATACTCGCCAGGCTTGACCCATTGGTCTGAGCCCTGATAGACGCCGAGCACCATCGTCGGCACGCAGTCGCTTAAAGTCCGTGTCGCCTTGTTCCAGCGGTCGGTGACACTGACTAAAGACGCCAACGTATTCGGGGATAATGTCTGCCATGCCCCAGCTGATCTGACGTTAAAAGTAAACGCCTTCCCGTCCGTTCCGGTCTGAATCCAGAACGCGCCGTCGGTCACGTCTGAAGACGTCGGTGCAGTGGTTTGGACGTATATCTGACGTTTGCCGGTGTCGCCCTGGGCCTGGGCATACCAGGTCTCATAATCGTTTTTGATGTGATTGAAATATGTGTCGAATTCCGAGACGCCGCGCATACGGATCCCGCCGCACAGCTTTGTGTCGGTGCGCTCGTCGGCGACCGCTGTAATGCCGTTCGCCGTAACAGTGACGCGGGCTAAAGAGATTTGCCACTTGACCCAGTGGTTTTGAGTCAGCGCCGGGGCGGCGGGGATAGCACTGGCCGTTCCCTTGAGGATTTCGAGACGGGTTTCCCTGGCGGAAAAGTCCGCCGTTACCACCACGCGGTCGATGCGCGTCAAGCTGGAGTTTTCCGCGTCGATGGTCAGCGCCTTATCGCTCTGGTTATAGTACCAGGCGCCATCGACGTGGGCGATGAACGGTGCGACTTTGACCTGACCGGTTCCTTTCATGACGGCGCCGCCCATGGTGCCGTCGTCGTAAATGTTTACGCCATTTCGGATGGATGCGTAAAACACCGCGTCCAGCTCTTCCTGGCCGTAGCTGGCGTTGCCATTCCAAAAGAAACTGTTTTGAATAATTGAATTGGCCATAGTTAACCTTCCTTGCTGGTGTCAGCGTCCAAAAGCGCCTGCACTTTCTTTCTCCAGAAAGCCGGCACATCATCAATTGCCATAATTCCTGCTAAAATACGCTTGTAGTAAATTTTTGCCATATTATTTCACTCCTTCTAATGCTGTTATCCGTTCCTCTAATCCCGACACCAACGCGCCGAGGTCGGCTAACCCGTCACCGTTATCAGATACAGATTGGGCTAAATCGACCATTGCGTCAGACAGCTCACTATTTGTTGGCGTCAATCTGGATTTATGTTCAGCCTCAGCCTGTTCAGCAAGTTCATTTAGTTCGTCTTCAGTATACGGAATGTACCGCTGAATCGTCTCCGTCTCATCATATGCTGCTTTAGCTTCGACCGGCTCTTCGTCCCAGACCGTGATCACGTCTTTGCCACCATTGGGGTACTCTTTCACCACTTCGATGTGGGATTTTCCGAGGGATGCCGACACTGCGTCGTGATGGTTGGTGACGATCTGCTCTATTTCCAGATGGCCTTTTTCCAAATTTGGATTTGTAATTTCGTTATTATTCTGATCTAAAATTCTCATTTTTCACCTCACTCAAGCAATGCGTTGCCACATATAGACGACAAAATATGGCGGCATCGAACTGTTAGAGCTTGTTACAGCTCGCGACTCATACCTGGCTGAGTTGTCTGAATGGGTAGATTTTTGTGTTCCATTGTTTATCGTTACTGTCACGTCGGCGAGTCTATTACTCATACCTGCTGGTTTTCCATTCTCCCCGCGCTGTAGTGCGCCTACTGGTCCGTTTTCGCCAACAAAGTTTCCGTAGTACCCACAGAGGACAAACCCATACCAATGTTCATGCGTCGCACTTCCACCTGTACTGCCTGCGGAAAAAGTGCTGCCGGCCGCAAGTAAAAATCTGTCTTTAATCTGCTCCCAGCTTCCACCGACAATCGACGCAGGGGACGTTGGGTCAGTTGAAATCCACGTCTTGCCAATTGGGAAAAACTTATCTAGAATCGTCTTCCCGTCCACATATACCTTTCTGCCTTCGACGTATATAGGAAAAGCGATGTCCAGTCCTTCGCGTGTTGCCGTCTTGCCGACAGCAATGCCTTTCCCGCCTTTTAAGAAATCCAGTGGTACCTGCGCATTAGATAGCGTCATTGCGGCACTGTTGGACGTGATTTTGTCCGTAATCGACGCGACTAAATCAAAGGCCTGGGTATCGCTGGCACTGATCCGCTTGGTGAGCGTCTGTGTCTTAGTGATCGTCCCCACACTAACCGACGTCCACGCCGACGTACTGCCGATCGGACGATATTGGAGCGTCACCGTTGCGCTGTTGCCGGACACGTTGGTGCTGTCCAGCGTTGCCGGAATGGTGACATTAGCGTAGGCGCCGGTATCGTCCGCCGTGCCTGAAGACGTGCACCGGGACGCGTTAACGCTGACCGTTGGCGGACTGTACGTCTTCACCGTGATCGCCTTCGTGACGATCGCCGTCATGCCCCGGCTATCCGTGGCCGTGATCGTCATGTTGGCCGTCCCGGCAGCATTCGGATAAAACTTAAAAGTGCCGCTTGTGGCGTCATACGTCGTACTGTTGTACACCGCGCTCACTGATTTGATTGTCGCCGTATCGGTGAAATCGGTATGATACACCGACGCCGGTACGGTGGCTGTCACCTGTGAGAAACTGGCTGCATACGCGCCCATCACGCTGTAAGCCTTTGTGGCATCCGCCAGGGTCACGCTTCCGATCGACGGCTTCACATCGCTCGGTACGGTGACAGTAATTGCCTGACTCACTACTCCTATTTTTGTGTCGTGCCCAGATCCCGTTTTCGTATTAAGAAAGACGGTAGCTTGCGCACTCTGACTGTTCGGAAACGTCGTCACTCGTTTCTTCGGGATGGTACAGGTGCATGAGGTGACGCCAGCCGCGACTTCATACGTGATTTGATCCCCGACGCCGGTAATATCAATCCAATGAGAGAATCCACTGCTGTGCGGGCTGATATTCACCGTAAAACTGCCGCCTGCCGCAACGTTTGACGTGGACAGCGACATGCCTGACGCACGGGGGATGGTATCCAGGTTGACGCCTGACCCGCACGACGTGGAAGACATAGACGTGCCGGAGATGCCACCTGTCGCGCCAATCCAGATGCCCTTGGTACCGTCGTTATTGTGATACACCCGCTTGGAGGCTGAGGCGACCTGCACCCAGCCGGTACCGATGGAGACATGGCCACCGTAGCCATAATCTGTGCCGTCAATATCGATGACGCCGCCGATCGTGCCGGAGGTGGTATACCCACTGTTAGTACGGCGGTAAAACAATTGCGCAGATACATCACTGTAGTTGCCGCTGACATTGGCGCTGGCCTGCCAGTTGATCTGCGCCACGATGTATCGATTACTTGTACTGCCTGAAATTGAACCAGATGCCATCCATTATCCTCCTATGTATTTAATCGATAGATTGCCATTTGACCGCGGAATAAACCCAAAATTGCCCATAGTGAACGTGCCGCCTTGTCGGATGGTCAAGTCAGCGATATCCACTTTGTCGGAAAAGGTCGCAATGACCTGGCCGGAGGCATTGCGGAAGGTCATGGCCTTACCTTTCAGATTGACACTTGCCGGTTTGCTTTTCTCATCGCTGCTGCTGTCGGTCAGTGTCAGCCCGTTCTTGTCAAATGTGAGGGACTCGCTGATTTCTTTTAACGTCGTCCCCTGTGCATTCGTGACACTTTGCAGCGTCGTGACATTGGCGCTGAGGCTGTCAGTCTTCTGGGCAAAATCCGTCTTGGTTACCAAATCATTCGTGATGGTGTTCCCTTGCGCGGCAATGTTCTTTTCATTATTAGACACCCGGTTTTTTAGCGTCGCCGCATCGTCGGCCATGGTTTTAATCGATTCAGACGCTTTATCCTGCTGATCTTGCAAGTTGTCAGTCGTATCCCACACATCGTTCAGCTCGTTGTCCAGTACCGCCGTCGAATACCCGGTCGAGCCATTGCTGTACGCGCTTTTTGTCCGCGTCCAATAATACCGGCCTTCGACGTATTCGGCGGGCGTTTCCGTCCAGCTGCCGCCATTTAGCGCGGTGCTTGAGGTAGAAAGATAATACTCCGGTGTCACCTTGCTGACGCCGACCCCCTGGGCGCCTGTTGCACCAGTCGGGCCTTGCGGCCCTGTCGCCCCAGTGGCACCCGTTGCACCCTTAGGGCCGGTTTCACCTTGAGGACCTTGAGGACCGGTTGCCCCCGTCGCGCCGGTTTTCCCCTGAGGTCCCTGTTCTCCTGTCTCGCCTTTTGGGCCTTGCGCGCCTGTTTCGCCTTGCGGGCCCTGCGGTCCAGTGGCGCCAGTGTCGCCCTTCGGGCCTTGTGCACCTTGGGCGCCGTCGGTAACGTTGAGGACATCCACAGTTTTTGTTACTTCCGGTTCGCTCGTATCGGCCACCAGCTTCGCCCATTCGACAAGGCAATAACCGGTATTTTCATATTCTGTATAGATATTGCGATAGTAAACCCTTGCAAACGCCGCGGCGGCCATATCATCTGTGGCCGTGAACGTGCCCGTGATCGTCTGTTCCGTCGATGGGGTTGTGCTGATCCAATCGGTGCCGTACGATCCACCGCCGAAATACATAGCAATTTTAGACTTATCGCCGTCATCTCCAGTCTTGATCTTGACGGACCAAATGTAATTCTTCCCGGATACGATGTTGCTCGTTAAATCATACTGCCCGACCGGGTAGCCTTGCGGGTCTTTTCCGTTGTTCGGTGTATCCCAGCCGGTAAGCAGATTCTCTTCCGGCGCGTAAGCGTTCGCTGTGATCACCGCTTTACTGTTAATGTCCTTGGCGTCAACTGTGACCGATGTGCCCGTTGCGATTAAAGCGCCATCATTAAACCACTTGACAATGCGCGTGTCGGTGATATCTTCCGCCCCGTGATAGACCGCGGCGGTGAGTGTGGTGGTGCCGGTGCCATTCTTGAAAGTGAAGCCGTCCGACGCGCTCACTTCGATGCGTGTGTAGGCGCCGCTCTCACTCTGAACGCACACCGGCGTCGTCTCCGTCGTCGTACCGTCCTGGTACGTGATGATGTTCTTCTGCCAGATGTACTTGCCCGCAGTCCACGTCGGTGCGGTCTCTTGCCAATCGCCACCCGCAAGTTCGGTGGCGCTGGTGGATTGGTAGTAACTCGGCGTCACGCTGGCCATGGTTTTTGAAATCGACGATTGTAAGCCCTCCGAAGTTTTAGTCAGCTGATTGGTCGTCACAAATCCGCCGCCTTTATCGACGGTAGATAACAGTTCTGAAAGTGTTCCGTGGGTTTGATCTAAATAAATCTTAGCCATGTTGATGGTCTTCGTGCCGTCAGTGTTGATGGATTCGACCACGCTGTCAACGTCTAACTTGGAGCCCGCGATATTGGCGTCGTCTGCCACCATCTTGTCGACGATCAGCCCGTTCGGAACCGAGGCCGGTTTGATGCCGTCAGCGTCGATAAGCACTCCTTTGCCCGTTGAATCATACAGAACAAAAGTAAAGTTGCCGCTCGCATCCCGGCCCAGCTGGACCCGGACCGTGCCGCTCTTGTCTGCGATCTGAAGGGTCGGCCCGAAAATCGACAGGCCGCCGTCTTCTGATTTGATCTTCACCTTGCTGGTGTCCAGCTCGCCCGAGGTGATTTTATCTGCCGTCAAGCTGGCGATCATAGCCGAAGTAATCCACCCGGATATCGCGCTCAATTGTTCGGCGTCCAGGCTGTCGATGTCGGCCGATCCGGCAAATATGCGATTGGATAGCAGCGTCTTAATATTTGCCCAGGACGCCCACAGATTGCCGACCGTCGCTTCATTGAAAGTGGCTTTATCGGAAAACAGCGCCTTGATGTACGCGTTGTTCCCGATGAGTTCGTCGATGGTGGCCTTGTTGGTGTCTAAATCGTCCACGGTGGCCTTTTTCGCCACAAGGTCGTCAATATCTGCCTTTGCCGCGGTTAAATCTAAAATCTCGGCTTTTTTCGCGGTCAAATCTTTGATGTTCGCTTTCTCGGCGGTCAGCTCATCAATATCCGCCTTCTCCGCGCTCAGTTCCGTGATCGACGCCTCGTTAGCGATGAGGTTCTGCGTTGATGTCCGCTGCGCGGTCAGGGTCTTAAAATCGGCCATGTCCGCTTCTAACCGTTTCACGGTTGCGTCGTCCACGTCCAGTCCCATGATATAGGCGTGCTTGGCGAAGAGCTCATTCGTATTGGTGACGTTCGCGTTAATTTTGTCAAATTCTTTAGTGATGCCATTGCGTTCGACTACAACAGCTTCCTGAGCGCTGGTGATCGCGCCTGAAACGGTGGTTTCTGTGTAACCAAACGTCGGTGTGATGGTCAGGTCGCCGCCTTCATACGTCTCTTCAACCGCTGTCACCTGCTGGTCGATTGTGACTCCATTTGCTTTGTCGATATAAGTGCAGATGTCGCCTAAATCCCAATACACGCGGTAATCAGTCGTATAGACCTCATATTCATACGACATGACATCGCGATGCTCACTTTGCAGCTTTTCATTGCCTCTATCTTCCATAAGCTTCGTGACTTCAGCGTCTGTTCGTGTTTTTTCCGTGGAACTGCCAGACGATGAACTGCTTGATTCCTCATCTCCTGAGGACAGCCGCCCCGTGACCGTCTTTGTTTCTGCTGTGTACTTTGTTTGAATATCCCGCGCGTCGACTAAGACCTCCCGTCGTTCCAAACCTTTGAAATTGTCACCGACTTTAACAATTTTCCGCTTTGCACCGTCACCTTCACCCGCAACATAGGCCATGTTCTTGTATGCGCTCGTATCATGCGTATACATGTGCTTTTTAACCGTTTTATTGTTAGTGGTAAAAATGTACGCATTTGGATTGATCGACGCGGTTTCAATACCATCTTTATACGTTTCGATATGCTGTGTACGATCCACGCCGGTCAATACTGTGAAAACCAGCTTGCCCGTCCCAAAGTCCGGAATTAAAGAAAAGCCCAGACCACTGTGAATACTGAGCGTATTTAAATCAGCGGTTAAGGCTTTAAATCGACTTTGAAATGATAATTTATGTTCAGTTGGGGTCCCGTGTTTTGCGATCGTAATGAGCGGAATTTTGCGATTGCTGTCTGTTGGGTTCACAACGTGCTGATCCACTAAATCGTACATAATGGTTTCAGCCGGTGTGTTGTCCCATACCATGTAACCGTCGTGATTCTTATTGTCGCTGTCAGATGGAATGGTGATGCGCTGACTGAGTATGAAATCCGCCGTATACCCATGCACCGTAAAATCTTGTGTCGAATTGTACGCAAACCCATCAGAATCATCGACAGGCTTTTCGATGATGCCAAACTTGTTCACATCGTCGTTGACCATCACAAAGCGCCCGTTCTTGAGCAGTGCATTCGGTTCGCCCATATGCAGCTCAAAATCGCCGTACGTTGACCATACCCGTTTCCAGATGATCGACGTGGTTTTATTGACAATGCCAATCAACTCCAGCTTGTCATCCTTAACATCGTACACCCGCACAGTCGGTTTAATAATACGTCTATCCATTTAAACCCCCGTAAAATACCGTTTGTACAAGATATTTACCTCGTTAACTTGATTCGCGTCCGCCGTCTCATAATGAAAGATGTTGTCCCCAAGTTCGAGAAAAAATTCCAAATCTGAATGGGTGGTCAAATAAGGGTAAGCATTCGTTTGATTTCCAGCACTATCTTCAATGTAAAGCCGCGGATTATTCATACCCGTCATGATATTGAGCGTTTCCCCCACTGCCATTTCCTTTAATATCTGAATTTCTTTCCCTGTGATCAGGTTCTTTACCTTCGGATATTTAGCCGGGCCTTTGAATGTGATCCACAACGGCGCCGCTGCGTGGCCGTCATTGAAAATGCTCTTATCCCCAATCACACGGTGTCTGAGATAAAACGGCGAACCATCCTGTGCTGCTCCTGCCGGAGTTGTCGACGTCGGGCTGTAGGCGTTCTGCGTTTCATCGTGGAGTGAAAAGCCACCGGCCCATTCGGACAACGCCACAAGCTGCCATTTATCATCTTCAAAATAACCATTTAAACCTTTAAGCTGAAGTTCATATTCGACTTTTTTAAAAAAATTATCCTGCTTATCTTCAAGCTTACTAACTTCGTAATCAATGCTCCTTACATGTGTAATACCACGGTCTTTACGCGTGACGGTGAGCCGTCCCGGTTTGTATGGCGTGAAATAACCCATGATCTTGTCATGTATGGCGTAATCATCGTTCTTGTAATCGAAATGAATCCCCATTTGGCGAACGCCCATGCGCTGTTTTTTCACATAACCGCCGTCGAAATTGTAATCCTCTGTGGTTAGGTCGTAATCTGATCCATCAAACCCTGACACGTCAATGATATTAAATCCTGTCTTGATATCAGGGCCGGAGCCGATGAGCAAATCGCCATCAACCCCATTATTAAATTTCATCGTGAAAAATTTAGTTGCCATTGAAAGCAAGACTCCTTCCCGCTTGTCTGAGCTCTGCCCGAAATGCGGATGGCTGTTTTGGCGTTTCCTGGAAATACACGTTCTGTGTCATGTCGTTGTTATTCGTGACCGTCGTCATGCCGCCAGCAGCCGTTACCGCTACTTTATTGGCGAAATCCGACATGACCGCGTTAATCCCTTCTTGCAATGCCGTTGTGACAAATCCGCCACGTGAATTTGCGTACGGGTTTTCACTCTTGCGAATAACAGCTTCTCCGGCGTGGATCTTTGCAAACTGATCGCGACTGATAAACCGTGACCCAACCGCATAGCCGTACCAGTGCTTAGACCGCGGCTTTAATACACGCTCAACCGAGCCATATCTCGCGATCATATAGCGAATTGCGGCGACTATATTGTCGATCGGATTCCAAATATTACCATGGCCCAGGAGCTTATATGCGTTAAAGGTCGAGTCGATCATCTGCATGACCCCCTTAGAGGGGTGCCCAAGTTTGGCGTTGATGTCCCAATTATTCACTGCTCTCGGATTGCCGCCGGATTCGGCTTTAGCTGCACGGATGAGACCGCTTGCCAGCGATTCAGACTGACCGGTAAGTTTCAGCGCAGCTCTGACCCAGTCGGAAAGTTTCCCGCTGGCCGCTGCTCCCTCGTCGTCACCTTCTGCATCCATCGTACCAAAACCGTACTTCTTAAAGTTATACGCCTCCTCAATGGCATCAGCTAAACTGTTGCCCAGGCCATTTTTATAACGGAGAATTGCGGCCCAGTGCCCAGGATCGCGCCCGACGTAAGCTTCGTGTGCCTGATCGCCTGGTTCAGGATGGCCGTGAGCACTATGAAACCCGGCGTTTATCAGGCCACCGAGTGCCATTTCAACATGCGTCGCGTCGTTTAAAAGGATATCACCACGTTTTGGATTCGCATAAGGCAGCCTTGACCAGCCGCGCGCTGTCAGATTCGTCGATAAATTATGTGTACTCGACGCCGATCCCGTATCGAAACCCGCTTTTCTCAGGGAGTAAATAATCGAACTTGAGCAGTCAAAGTCTGGCCCCCATCGATTAGACTGTGAGTAACCATGGCTGTCATTATTAACGAGATTCAGCATATTGGAGACAAAACGCCCAAGTTTACCGTCTCCAGAGCCACCGACGACGGAGCCGCCGTCGTACTTGCGCATCCAGTTGACTTCTTTCATGGAGTCGTCATCCATATAATTGACATTCGCATCTGCACTGAACTTTTGTTTGGCAAACGCGCCTTTCATGTCACTGACAGTCGACCTCGTGAATTTTCCGAGTTCCGTGGAGTTCAAGCCGTTGATAAACCCAATGCCGGTATAACGGCCATACGCAAAGGCAACCTTTGATGGTGACGCAATACCGAGCCCTGTTCTGAAAGCTTTTTTGACCGCATCAACTAACTGATTGGTGGTACCGACAACAGTGGCTTTTTCAGCTAATAACCCGTTATTATAGCCCTGCATCGTATATACGCCAAGCGCGTAAAATGCGCTATATTGGCCACGTATCCACCCCTCTAATGCAATAATTATCGTCTGTGTACTGCTTTTTGCGGCGTTCGTTCGGTCTGTGGCGCTGAGCGCGACCGCATTAAATGTACTATAAGATGACGCCTGGAATTGACCCAATAACGACGCAATGAAGATAGCCATCATCTGCATATTGGTCAATACCGTGTTTTTCGCCTGTCCTGTCGCATTGATGGCGTTTTGCGAAATGGGTGAATATACCGCCTGCGCCGCTATCTGCATGAGCGGTGCGGTGTTTTGAATGTCTGCCACTTGGAGAGTCATACTCGTTACGATATCTGTCTGTGCGCTCTGTGTGGCAGTATGCGCCTGATCCGCTAATACGCCATACGTATTGCTGGCTGCCGTCTGCATGCTCGAACCTTGAGGAGCTTGTGTGCCAATGGCTGAAGCCGATCCTGAATTCGTCCCACTCGAAACAATTTGGCTGAAGATCGCCGCGATCTCCTCGATCGCCAACGCTATCGCATTAAGCGCCTGGACAATACCCACGATATCCTGATTGCCCACCGCTTCTTTAATATCGCGCATGAGGGCTTGCCGGCCGTACATGATTTCATCTCCGGCCTCACCTGCGCCAAACAACGTGGCATTTGTGAACATATAGGGATTGTCCATGGCTTTTGCGTGCCATTCGACAGAAAATTTTGGAGCTTCAGGTGGATTGAGTGAAAACTTGCCTTTGATCTTGAAATGTGGCAATTTAATTTTTGGCAATTCCCAGTTGAAATGAAAGAAACTTCGAATCCGATCAATCGCATTTCTCACAGTATCAACCGCATGGCTCCAACCATCCCGAATGGCATTTACAGGAATCATAACCGCATCTCTGATTCTGCTCATGACATCAGCAATGAACTGCGCCTGCTTTTCTGCTAGATGAATCCGGTCGTTAATAAAATTAACAATAGCGCTAAAGGCACCTCTAATTACGTTAATTGTTCCTAAAATTACTGCTCGAATGGCGTTGATAATCGGCAGAAATACTACCTGCATTCCATGCCAAGCTAATGTAAACACTGTGCTAATAGCGCCCCATGCAATATTCCAGCCACTTTGAACAACCGTTAAGAATCCCATAATTACCGAAGCGATTCCATTGATAATTGGTGAAAAGAATGCAACCATTCCATTCCACACAGTTCTAAAAGAAATGGAAATGCCTCCCCAAATGAAACTCCATACAGCTTGTATTACCATCCCAACCGTTTGAATAACACTGGCAATTACGTTGATTGCTGTTTGAACAGCGCCAACAATTGCGTTCCAAACTGCAATGATTTGATCTTTGAAGTTGACCCAAATAAATTGGAAAGGTAACAAGATCAGCTGAATCCACGCTTCGATGATATTTCCGATGGTCATCAATACAACTGTAATGACATTTTCGATTGTGTTGAAGACAATCGATATGACGTTTCCTACCGCTTCAAACGCACTGCGGACAGCTTGCCATTGCTGCTGCGCCAGTTGAATTCTTCCTTGGAAGAACTGAACTACTGCTCCAAACGCTGTTTTAACCGCGTTAATAACGGTCAGCACAACCGTCTTGATCCCGTTCCACACGCCATTGATAAAATCACGAAATTTTTCGTTGGTATTGTACAGCGTGATTAAAGCCGTAACTAATCCGGCAATCGCAACGATTGCAAGTCCAACCGGGCCTCCAAATGCGCCGGTTATTGCACCGCCAAGACCTTTAATAAATGCAACAAGGCCCGCAAAACTTTTTATCATTGACAAAATTGTGAAAAAAGTTTGAATGCCCTTGATAATTCCGGCTAAAGCGCTCAGCGCTTTAAACGCCATTAATGCCCCGAGCAAGCCGACAAGCAGTGGCGTCAGTTCTTTAACCTGCTCTTTGTGCTTTGATAAAAACTGCGTTGCATCTTTAATTGCTGGAATCACGCTGCTATTAATCAATCCTACAATGCCTTTAAATAGATCATTGACCGGAAGCCCGGTATACTCTTCAATGACTTGGCCAACACCTTCAAAGATATTCCCAATTACCGGCATAATATTTCTAAAGTTCGCAACAATCGAATCGCATAACTCTTCTGTCGTTTTGCGAATCTTTTGACTGTTGCCTGTGCCAAGCGCCGTGAGAAAATTCTCCCACGCGCCTTTCATTGAATTATATGAGCCTTCAACGGTGCCGGCTGCTTCTTTTGCCGTCGTTCCCGTGAAGCCCATTTCAACCTGAATGGCGTGAATGGCTTTAAAAACATCATCTAAGTTGTTAATGTCATAATGAACGCCTGTGAGCTTTTCTGCATCAGCAAGCAAGCGTTTCATTTCTTCTCTTGTGCCGCCGTACAATATGTTCAACTCAATTCGCTACTTTTGAGCCCGTTCTCTTACGAACTGCTATATGTCGCCATATAGTTCAGACTATCTCTTCAATCTTTTAGATTGCCTCGCGCTTCCATTCGCTTGAATGTACTCTACTCCATTAAAAAAACGCCCATTCAGGACGTTTTCTCTGTTTCGCTAGTCGTTACTCGTTCCGCTTCCGCGGCTTCGCACGGTATTTGCTCAAGCTGCTTTCTCGAGCCCTTCACCGTTTTCACGAGGTTTATACTGAGCAATTTGGCACGGTTTACCCAGTTTAAGGTTATCCAGCATCGTGTAATTTTGCTTTGCGAACCCTTGATAGGCCCACTCAATAGAAGCCATTGAGGTGCCCATCTTATTCGCGTTCCTTTATACCCTCGGTTTCCCGATATTTATTAGGGGAGTAGACTATCTCATATCAACTTAAATATAAATCCATGATGTGTTCCACCATGTTTAGCACATCTAGAAACTTCACACGGTAAAAATCCGTCTACCTTTGTTTCTACGATAGCACCATAAACTTTTGATTCTCCAGTTTTTACATTTATGGCTTTAACCTTTAAAGCCCTTTTACTATTACGCCCACACTTACCGTAATTTGGGTGTCTTTTTCCTCGCACATGATTAATTAAATCATGCTTATAGGCGTGTATAACATTATCTTGTACAGAAACCCACTCAAGATTATCCAGTGAACAATTTAACTTGTTCCCGTCTTTGTGGTTTACCTGTGGAAGATTATCCGGATTCGGAATAAAATATTCAGCAAGAAGCCTGTGCAGGTACTTTTGTGTCTTTTTTCCGTTCTTTGCAAGCGTAACTCTATAATAGCCATTCGGCGCAATATCCGGATGTAGCACTTGGCTTTTTCTAAATCTTTTACGTCCTAATGAATCAACGCACATTCTGTCTTTGCTTCTTACAATTCCTGTATCAGATAACTCGTAAAAATCTTCAAATCCAATAATGGCTTTCCACATCTTGTATGTACACCTTTCTTGTCAATATAGGTGTATTATACAACAAATTTATAGTTTAAATTGATCACACCGCTTCAGGCCGCGTACCAATAGTGACCCTACTTCCATAAAGGAATAGTCGTTACATCTTCCCCGATTATTCGGAGCTTGACACGGTGTTGCCCTCGTCTTTACGTTAGGGGTTTCACCGTTAGCACAGCTTTAAGCTGCACACCTCTGGTAGAGTTCAATGTGTTTCGAGCGGACAATTTGATGTCTATCCGCCATGTCTTTGACGGCCATATCCCCGACTTTCGCGGCGGCTTTGGTATTGCCGTGCACAGCCTGCAATAACGAGGCAGAAAACCCCGTTATATTTTCCATATACTGATTGGCAGACATTCCAGCGGTTTTATAAGCGTTGTCTGCATATCTTTGAACACGCTTGGAGCTGTCTTTAAAGATCGTATCCACACCGCCGACTAATTGCTGATATTTTGAAAAAGCGTCTGCCGCTGCTTTTCCAAATTCAATAACTTTGCCAACAGAGAACACACCCGCCAGCACCCCGCCAAGTTTTCCAGCGACTGCTCGCATTTTTTCGAGTCCTGCGCTGGCTTGATCGGTTCCGTTTCTGTATTCCTGTGACCAGCCGTTGATTGAATCGCGTAAAGTTGACAAAGCCGACGCCGCGCCATGCGTGTCGACATTCACATCAACTTTCGGATCAGTGCCGTCAACAGCTTTTGCGGTTTCTTCGACTTGCTTTAAGGATGCTTCTGCGTCCGATGTGTCCGCGCTGGCCTCAATATGCGGAGATTGTCCATTAATCGCATCCGCTTGATCCGACACGCGGTTTAAGGCTTCTTCAGCTTCTGAAGTATCCGCACTTGCTTCAACATCCGCGTCTGTATCGTCAAGCGTCGCGACCTGCTTCTGAAGAGCTGAGATTTTTCTTGTGCCTTCCGCATCGTCGAAAGAAAAAGTTACTTTAGCATCGCCAAATCCTCCGAGTGCGCGGCGCATTCGATTAAGGCCTGCTTCTATGCCGGAAGTATCTAAGCTGGTTTCAATGACTATGTTTCCATCCGCCATAATGGCCTCCTTTCTGAATTATAATCCAAATTGAGAGAGATTCACCGCCGTTCATTAGTGCCTCGTCTAAAGCGTCTTGATACGCTTTATCTTCATCGCTCATCCGATCGTGTGGTGAAGGTAATCGATACATTTTTTTGAGCTTATCGATTTGCCGCTTTTCTTCTTTACTCATTCCTTTCGTGTCGGTCGCACGATAAGACACAATCTCCATGATTTTGGTGTTGGCATTTAGGCTGTCAAACAGTGCTTTAAATTTCCACCAATGCATATAAGCCACTTCGGTGAGATCAATGTGATACTGCTCAAAAAAAGCGGCAAAAATATAAGGTGCATCGTACTCAAAGGAAAGCACCGCCTTTTTTGAGCCCTCGCCGTGTACCTCCCGATCACATTCAAAGAAAGCTAGTGCCGCCTCAACCGCTGTTTCAACATCTGACGGAATGCCGCCAAAATAAAGTTCAAGCGTTTGTGCCGTTTTTTCCCACTCTTCCAATGATGGATCTTCGAACAAGGCCGCAACTTTGATTGAGGTTCTAAAGTCGGTGTCAATTGGATATTCAACATCGCCGATCCAAACGGATTCAGGAAGTGGATCGGTTAAGATGTTCATTTTGCTGCATATTCCGAAACTTTCATCATACGTTTTCGGTCAGCCATGCCGACAATGCTGAGCACATACGTCGCCAGGTCCATCCGTTCGTAGATATCAAATTCACGATCTTTAAAGATGGTGTCGTATTCGCCCGCGCCCAGAAACGTATCAACCGATTCTTTAAGAAAAGCGTCTAACTCCTCTAAACCTTTCTTACTGTCTGTGATTTTATCAATGTTTTTCTGGTAAGCTTCCATCTGCTTGCCAATTTCATCTTTTTTATCAAAAATTACCTGATTATGTTCGACTTTATACGTCTTGCCACAAATATCACCGAAATCGATAAATTTCTTTTCAAATCTAAATCTCTTTGCCATAAGTTTGCCCCCATACAAAAATAAAAGGGCTGGATTGATACGCAGCCCTTTTAAACGTCCATGATACTAATCAATTATGCCCCTGTTCCTGTGCTTGTGGTTGTTGCGCTGTCTGGAGTAAATGTCATTTTACCGTCTTTAATGGTGGCTTTCCCAAGCACCACATCACCAACCTGGTTTAAGTTGCCGCTCATGGTGACTTTTTCACCGCCATCCCCTTTAATATCCGACACTTCAACATTGACGTGGAATTTACGGGCAAAATACGATCCATCTTCATTTTTGTTAAACAGATCGACTCTGTAATAATCCGTTTCAGCATCTTCACCGGTAAGCTGTTTGGCCCCGATATTATAGATGTACTGAATCACTTCCTGGCTTTTAACAAAATCTGTTTCAAAGGGGAATTGTCCTTCATAGCCAGTAATGGCCGATGAACTCGAAGATTCGTTAATATACGTTGTGCTGTCCGATTTTGACGAAGGGCTTTCATCCAAAGAAGTAAAACCCGTTCCGCAAAGCTGAAGATCGGATGCGCCTGATTTGCCAACATCCAAGTAATCTGCAATTTGATGTCTGATAATTGGTGATCTATTCTCCATTTTATGCCTCCTGATAATATTGTAATTCACACTCGATTTGGTACCGAGCTGTATTAGCCTGTTCGTTCATGAGATAGCCCGTGTCCGTCGCTTTGAGCGCCCACGGTTCTTTTTTCTCGCCTAGGTTAGGCAAGGTGCCCTCTCTTGAGCATTTTTCCAGCCAATCGGAAAACTCGCTGAAAAAATTGGAATTTTCAAGATTGGTGAGAACATCGCTGCCATAATAACGCGTTGACGCAAACACGAAAGAAAAGCGGCGTACGCTGTCGCCATTGATATACTGCTTCACAATCGGATTGACCGGCAAAGGCTCGATTACATAAGCGATCGGATCCGCACCAAGCTGATCAACACCAATCCCTTTTTTATACGTCCCGAGACAAGGGCATTGGTTCTTGATAAAAAGCCGAACTGCTTTCAATATGCTTTCGCTCACTTGGCTTTACCTCCTACAAAGCGTGCCACTTCCTTTGTAATCGTCTCGCCTTCCGCTGCCCAGCATCGCTTATCCCAATATGGGCCGCGTACCGGTTTGCCCTCACGGGTGTTCTCTGTCGTGTACTGCCTATGTGCATATGGGGTGACAAATGTGATTGAATCCACGGATTCAACCGCGGTATTCTTCAAAACGCCGTTATCTTTCTTCACGTATTTATCCATATGACGGCGCATCGTGCTGGTGAAAAATCGCTGTGCCAAACCACCTTTAGACAATCCACGTGATGATAAAATCCGCGCTGTATCGATGTTGACTTTACTCATTTTGCTATCACCTTAATATGCTGCATGTGTGCTGATCCATAATCTAAGACGTGCACAGATGTCACAAGCAAACACCCCGCATCTAAAAGCTCCGCTTTCGTTTCACCTTCTATTGGGCATTCACCTTTGGCAATCATGTCTTCTTTATCGACCGTCGTGCCGATCGGCAAATAAAAAATTAACTGATCGCCTGAATAAACCGTTTTACCGCTGATGATCAAAGCCTGCTCATTTTGGATATGAAGCGCGTTCACGACCGTTTTGTCATAACGATCACATTCTTCCGCGGCATCCCACGTTTTATGAAAGATTGTCGCCTTCACCTTCAAACCCCCGGTACATTAAACCTGTTTCCATCAAATAGGGTTTCACCGCTTGATACCAGGCCTGTGCATTGTAAGTCAATAATTCTTGTGCCGACGGCGTCACATAGGATTCACTTTTATCCCCAATACCTTCACTTGCAATCACACGCCCATCATGCGCCTGTAATTGGGTCTCTTCTGCGATAAGCTTGTCAAATACTGCGCATTCCGCTAATTTAACGTTATCTGCGGTGTTTTCTGTGAAGCTATCTCCATGCTTGGCAATGCGGCCAAAACAATAATAATCGCAAATCCGCGATGCTCTTTTAATCAGCCGGTTAAAGGCGGCCTCATCAGAAAAGCCGCCATAGACAGACTGATAAAAATCAAAGTCAGCCGTCAGCATTTTTCGCTGCCGCCCGTTTTTTCGGCTTTTCCGGTTTTATTTCTTCATATCCCCGGCTTTTGTAATAATCGAGCTCGCTTTCATTGATTGTGAGTTCTTTATTGGCTTTGATTACATGAATCATTTTTCACCCCTTAAGCAGTCGCTGTGACGTTAAATTGAATTGCGTCCGCTCTCTGATTGAGAATGAAGACATCTTCATAAGATTCTTCGTAATACAGATATTTACCTTCGGATCCGGCGGACGGCGCATCGAGTTGGCTGTACGTATAGGCAACCGGTGTAATGACAGCCTGCGGATGAATCAGCATCATATTAATCTGCTGCGCGCTTGAGCCCACTTTATAACCGGCCGTAAAGTCATAAGCGGTTTTCATCAATTCAGAGGGAACGACTTCCACCTGTACCAAATCAATGTCTGTGACGCGGCGATTGATTGACGTCCCTGCGTCCTTGATATCGATCGCCCGTGTGACTTCTTTTGCCTGTTTGATCAGTGTTGACGTCTGCGGCGTGACATAGAGGATCCGCCCCATTTCAGGCGTGTTCGCTTCGGTTTCAGCCTGCATCATCTTGTCAAATTCTGATAATACATTGTCAACGGTTAAGGCGGTCGTCGACGCTGTCTTGGACTGTGCCACCCAATCCGCATAAATTTTCGAGACACAATAGGCATCCATTTCAGGAAATTTTTGAAATTCATTAAACGACTTTGTGATATTTTGAATGGACAACACCTGATTAGAGAACTGAATATCTTCAGGTGGTACAAGTGTTTTCCATTTTCTGTAATTATCAAGCGTCTTGGTTTCCCATTCATTCTGATAATTACGTGTGAAGGATTCAATCTTATCAAGCGTACCATCTACACGGCCGCCTGTTTTTACAACCGGAACTTTTATCGTATTTGCATCGATAAATTTGTACTGCGAATTGTTTTCTGTGTTATAAAGCGCACCGAAATGCAACACATTTGGAAAAGCATTCGCTAATGCCTGTGCATACTGTTCTGCATAATTAACTGCCATAAGTCATTACCTCGTTTTTCTTACACCTGTGAAGTGGAAATTAAAGCCGCCGCCTTTATTTACGCCCTCTGTATCCTCTGTCATGGTGGGCGCTGACGCGGCTTGCGGGCCATCTTGTTTCGTTTGCTCTTTGACGAATGCGCCGGGCTGCGTTTCCTGCATCTGTTTCATATAATCGTCGGCACCTAAAAATTTACCGCCGTCATATTTGAAATCTTGAGCAAGAAATTCAGACAAAGCCGCTTTTTTAGCCAGATCGGATGTGAATTGATACTGTCCCAAATAATCCCGCGCCGCGTATTCTTTTTCTCGCGCTGCCATTTGGTCTTTAAGCGCCTGGGTATCGGTATTGTACTTTTCTTCCCAATCTTTTGTGGCCTGTTTAATTCCGTCAATGTCCATGTCATTAAACGCTTTGATCTGTTTATTGGCGTCATCGAGCTGTTTCTGAAGCGCTTCCTGCGTTTCTTTCTGCGTGTCTTTCAGCTCATTGACTTTGCGATCGTATTTATCTTTTGCGATAAATTCACCGTCATTCAAATCAAACAGTTTCGCATTCTGTTTTTCGAGCGCCTTTTCAAACTGATCCTGTGTCAATGCCTGGCCGTCAAATGCTTTAGTTAAGATGTCCTTTAATGCCATAAATCTTCCTTTCCCGAATCGATTTTTTAACCGTGGTTCACTCCACAACTTATCGGAGCGCATGTTAACCGGCTTGCGCCAAGCCGAAAATGTGACGCGGTTTAACGTCATGTGACAGGACGAAGCCTTTTAACCGCCATGCTCAGGGCAATAAAAAACCACGACGTTTTGGTTAATTTCGTCGCGGTTAAATTCGTAACTGTGACGATTTAATTAAAATCGTCAGGGTTAAAATGGTTATGCGTCCTTCTCTATCATTTTTCTTACTGAGTTCCTTATCGCCGTGGATCACAATCAAAATAGTCTGCCATGTCTCCTAATCCGGCTTCTTTTAGGTACCCATATTCCCGCTCCTTCTTTAGTCGTGTATAATCTGTGAGGGTGTCAAATACCCTATTCTCACGTTTTCTCTCGCAAGACTTTTGATATACATTTTGCCTCTTGAGCTTTTTAACTGTGCGTGGCTTTACGATCTTTCCTTCATCAAATACATTTTTTAATCGAGTATTGGCTTGTTTCTGCTCCCAAGCATATCCTCTCATGCCATCGGTTAATCCTTTGAACGAAAAACAACTCATAGCAGCACAAATTCGGCCTGGGCTCAATGTCATCGTGTTTTCTCCTTATTTGTAAACAATAAAAAAACGCCTTTCAGCGTTGTGAAATTTCAATCTTTTAATGTGACAATTGCGGCAATAGCCAGCGTAATGAGCGATTTAATGGCGTCGGCCGCTAGAATGGCGCCGACAATTGTAAAGAATAGTTTCATAATTCTCCTGTTATCCTGCCTTGTTATAGCATAATGCCTTCTACCGCTGCGCGGAGTTCCAGTGCATTCAAATATTTCAACATAGCGCGGTACTGACAGTATAACAGACTGCGTGGACATCTTGGCGTAAATGGCAGTGTCCCTGCGTCCAAATCATCAAGCATGTTTTCAAGTTTCTCCACTCGGATTTTCAACTGATTGTATTCTGCTGCCATACGTCTTCTGTAATCTGTGCTAGTCATGTCCGCAATTGTTTCTTTTAATTCTTTCATTTTTTCTTCCTTTCAACCTCTTTCTAAGCCCTTGGTAACACCTTACTAAGCCCTTGGTAAGCCCTTACTAAGCCCTTGGTAAGCCCTTTCAGGCACTAAAAAAGCACCGCCTAAGCGATGCTATTTTATCTTAATATTATGCCGATTTCCGCATATGAGCTATATAATGATTGATACCTTCAACTGACAACATATCAAAATTATCATACACCTGCAAAAAATATTGCTTTATCTGCTCTTTACTTATGATTTCATTCGATCGTTCATCTGAAGCGTAACCACGTCTAGCATTTATCCATGGTATCTCTTTATGCGTTATACCCTCAAGCGCTTTTCCGCTGTATTGTCCAAACGTTTTGGCAACCAAGTCAATGATCTGTTTCTCAACATCATTTAGTTGCCCGTCAGACCATTTAACATACGGAAATCTCTCATCATCAATCGGATTATATTTGAAATTCTTAAATAAATTATAAACATCTGGAAAAACGGGGCCATGAATCCATGCTTCACAATCTTCTTCAATAATTGCCAGCCCAGTTGTCGCAAGCGAAATACCTTGAACGAAATATAATAATTTCTGAAGAGATAACGGCGTAATTTCTTCTAATTTTTCAAAAATACAAGTGATCACGTTACGCGTTTTTTCTGGCACTTTTGCCGTCAGCATAAGATTATTAATTGCTCTTTCCGACTTCTCAAAAGCGATCTGACTGATACTTTCTTTATGCGCCTGAAGCATTTCTTTCATATAACTCGGCGAAGCGAGTGCACGACGTATTACATCAGAATATTCTTTTGATGGAACTTGACCGTCAAGATAACGACTAATCGTTACCTTTCCGAAACCAAGCGCTAATGATAATGGTTCTTTCCCAATATTGTAAACATCAGATAACTTTTGAATATCATCAACTGAAACAATACCTTCTTCTTTCCGATATTGTGTGTCTATTTCTCTAACATTTTGATCAATTAAACCGCGTGGCGTAACTTGGCAACCACATTTATCACAGTACGCTTCGGTAATAACGAATTGGTAATCTTTTCCTCGGATTGTTCTTTTAACAGTTTTCTTTTGAAGAGAATAAGAGACTTCATTTTCGCAAAACGAACAAAATGTATATTTTCTATTATTCATCGCGATTCTCCTTTCTCATTTTTCAAAATAATACTCCATCGGATATTTGCTTTCATGGAAAGAAATGACAACCACAAAATGGTTCTTGGTCTTTTTTAGTTTGATATAAAGTTCGACCTCGTCAAAACCATCTTCAAATCGTTTTTGAAGCGTCACATTTCTGCCAAATATATATAACATTTCGCTCGACTGAAGCGAACGGTCTTCTACACGTCCACAAAAATCATTAACTTCAAGCTGTGTGATGATCTCCGCCGCTTTCCGTTCATCAATCAGATAATTGAGAAACAATGCGTCATTTGCTTCTCTGTTTTCATTGCGTTCAATATGGTACTGGCCTTTGCGAACCAGTTCACATACAACTAATAAATATTGCTTGACTTCGTTTTTGCCGATCAAGAAAGTCTCCAATTTATTTTTCTATGGATATTATAATAAAATGATTGGATTTTGTAAATATTCTATCATTGATTTAAGATTTTTTACGAAAAGTCACAAATGCTTCAATTTTTGTCTATCGCAGCTCTTCATTCATGAGTTATCTCCTTCTTTTTCATATTCTCACACTTTATTATACCTAGAAAAATTCCTTAACGATATTAAAATCATTGCTAAGGTGCGCTGTTAAATTCTCATATCTTTCTCGAAGTTCCTTTGGCCATTGATTAATTTCCGGCAAATTGTAACCGTTCTTATACATAATACGCACAAGTTCTAAAGCGGAATCTGTTTTCAGTGCTTCTTCATATGCTTTCTTATTCATGATATCCCCGCAATAAAATCAAACAAAGCTTTGTCCTTTTTCTTTAATAATTTAGGATTCGTGCAGTAATAACGATACCCTTCCGAAAAATATTCAATTAAAACATTGGTATTTAGATTTCCATCTTTTGTTATCCATTCGTTTCCCTGCGAATCAACTTTGTTAATAAATCCCTGATAGGTTGATAGAAATTTTTCGTTATCAAGATACCGGATTTCTCGATTACCTTCTCGGACTTCCGTTTTAATCTCCTTGGAAAAGACACTTATTTTTTCAGACAGCCCGCTATCTCTAACTTTTTTATATTCAGGATCGTTGTAAAGTTCAAGCATCGTTTCAAGGGCGTGACCGAGTTCGTGTGTCAAATCACCTTTTCCGGCGGTGGCTTTAAGATATAGAATCCTTGTTTTTCTATTATATCGTGATGGTTCATTTTCATCAACTACCCTGATTTCTTTTACATAATTCTGCAGCGCATCGGCATGTAATTTTGGAATTCTGCTCAATTCGCTTTTAAAATACTGCGTGAAATCGCCTTGGAATTTCTTCGATCCTCTGACTTGATTTAAATAAGCTGGCATATTCACACTTATAGTGTTCTTTGTATTGTTCTTCCCTACTCTCGTCCTTCCCCACTTCGCCCACTGGCCTGTGGCCTTGGAGAAGACTTTGCATTGGCGCATCTGTTTTTCGATCAGCACCTTGTCATTTCAGCCACTGTCGCCAGATTTCGCTTGTGATGTGCGTCATCATGTTCGTCTAATCAATTTAGCTTTTTCGCCAGTGAATTCTTGCCAACGTTCGACAGTGACATCAACGTATCTTGGATCACATTCCATACCATACGCCACGCGCTCGTTTTGCTCACAAGCCATGATCGACGTTCCGCTTCCACTGAACAGGTCAAGCACAATATCCCGATCTTTAGTATTATTTCTTATGAGGTAATCAAACAAACCGATGGGTTTCATCGTCGGATGTAAATTAGATACATTTGGCCGGTCAAAATCTATTACGGTTGCCTGCTTTCTATCAGACGTCCACAAGTGGGGTGCACCATCTTTCCATCCGTAAAGGCATGGTTCGTGTTTCCACTGGTAATCTTGTCTGCCTAAGACAAAAGCGTTTTTATTCCATACCAAACACTCCCTGATTTGCCAGCCAACATCTTTGCAAGCGCCTCGGAAGTTATATCCTTCTGAATCGGCGTGCCAGATATAAAAGACAGCACCAGACTTCATAACACTGTCTGCATTTGAAAAAGCGTCTCGGAGGAATTGCCTAAAAGCATTGTCAGATTCAAATTTATCATTTTCAATTTTTAACATGTCTTTAGTTTTGCCAGTATAATCCACATTATAGGGTGGATCAGTTAAGAACATGTCGGCTTTCGCCCCCCCCCATGAGATTCTTTACATTATTTATATCAAGGGAATTACCACACATCAAACGATGTCTGCCGAGTTGATAAATATCGCCGGGTTTTGTTTTAGGTTCTTCTGGTAGTTCTTCATCAAACTCATCTTCTTGAACATTTGCCTCATTGTTGTCAAAAGAGAAATCTCCGAAATCCACCTCAAAATCGCCAAAATCCAAATCCTCCAGTTCCATGTCCAGTGCTTCAAAATCCCAGTTTGACAGCTCCGCCGTTTTGTTGTGCATAATGGCATATTCCCGGCGCTCTTGATCAGTCAAGTGGTCAAGGCGGATAACCGGCACTTCTGCCATGCCGAGGCGTTTTGCCGCTTCCAGCCTGCCGTGACCTTCCACAATGACGTTGTGGTCGCTCCAGATGCCGATCGGATCGTCAAAGCCGTACTTCTTAATGCTTGTCGCGATCTGCTCCACATCATAATCCTCATGACGACGTGTGTTGTTTTCATACGGTTCTAAATCATCAACTGGCAAATATTCAATCTTTAACTTTTCCATGTGCTCTCCTGTTTCATTGCACTAAAAAAGCACCCATTTCTGAGTGCTTATAAGTCTCCTTTACTGTCAATACCACATATAAACCATATGGTCGGGATACCTGTTGTATTTCACCATTTGCCGCAAGATCTGAATGATTCTTCCAAAACCATATGCGGCATTATATTTTTCGTCCTGAGCGTTATATTTCACGGAATCATAGCTGTCATTTTTGATATTATACTGAAAATTGCCAATATCGTTTTTGTCCTCATAGCAATAATCACCTGTGATTAAATCACCTGTTTTTTTTAAGTTTAGCAAGCGAATCATAATACTCTCCAGACTCCTTAGAATAATTGTATTTAGTACTCGCCATTTCATGCGCCACCGTATGATCAATTCCTGGATTTTCTCTTTTTATTTTCATCTCAAGCATTTCATGGTTGATCAGTGTTCGATCATGCTGCTTAATATCCTTTTCCTTACCTTCTGCAAGGCGCTGCCAACTTTGCGCAATCGCGCAATCGGGAATGAATGGCTCCATCTTTCCTGTAAATTCATTATACCATCTTGGCTCACCAGAAAACAAATAGTTTTTGATAGATTTAATATCTTCTTCGGGATAGCCCAGCCTATCAGCAATCTTTTTACAGTCTGTTGATTTTTTCATGATTTCAGAATAGAAAGAGTTCGCAAATGCTTGTGCCTTCTTGCTATAAGGATTTGTAATTCTTGCGCCAGAAACGACAATATTATTGGTTGTTTTGCTCATTACTTTCCCTACTCTCGTCCTTCCCCACTTCGCCCACTGGCCTGTGGCCTTGGAGAAGACTTTATAATTTTTCATCTGCTTCTGAAGCAGCGCCTTATCTTTCGTCAGATCGAGTCCAGCTTCTTCTTTCATCATGATCCGCTTGCGGGTCTTGCGGATCGCACGTTCATAGGCCCGCTGACGCTGGGTGACTTCGTAATAGGAATAGGTTTTGCCGTTGTATGTAACCGGTGGCGGATCAAGGCTCGCCAATTCCTCTTTAGAGTATACCGGCTCTGAAATGCCTGGAAAGAATGGATAATAGGTATGACGGCAGTTAGCGCCGAGCAAACCGGTGACAGTGCCGAGTCCGGTGGCCTCATAGAGGTTCTTGTGCTTTTTATCCCGTCCGTGAATCTTATAAACTTTCCCCTGCCATTCAGCGTGGGACGGTCTCGCACCTTCATGGGCAGAGACTTCAACGTACTCCGCGCCAAGCGCTTCAATACTTTTGTCATTCATGTCCTGAGCCATTTGATTGGCGCCGGTCATAACAGCCCGTCGCACCGCCGCTTCAATGGACGTATTCACGCCGGAATCGTATTGAATGGCTTTAAGCCCTTCACACGCATCAATCGCCTCACTGATGGCCTGCTCGTACGCCTTCACCCCGGATTGTACCTGTCTTCTGGCGATGGCCACGGCGTCCGCATACGCTTTGTATACGGGCTTATATTCCACCTTCCCATAACGCACATGGGATTGATACCCCACGTTTTGATAAGCTGCTTCAATCCCATTTTTGGCGGTTTTATAAGAGGGGGCGATAACCGTCCTGAGCTCTTGCTTGGTAATGCGGCTGAAGTTTGAAGGGATCGTCTCACCTGTGACGGTGCCCACAAGCTCATCCTGTGCCAGGACTTTCTTGTACTGCCCGTCAACTTTGGTGATGGTACCCGCTTTTTCTGCTGCCTGGTAAAGTTTCTTGTCCCGTTTTTTGGACAACAAAAAAAGCGCACACAAGGCGGATAATGTGTTGCGCTCGGTTTGTCTTTTTCTCCGGTCGGCTTCGGCTTTGACCTCGTTGGCGGCCTGCATGATCTGTTCATCTGTAATGGTGTCGGCCTGTGAGAGAACTTTTGCATATTTCTTCAGGCAGTAATCCTCAAAGCTCTCATCGTAGATGCTTTCGGTCAGTCGGTCTAAATCTTTTGGGTATAACATCAGGTTTCAGATCCGTTCGTTTTGTTTTCGTCGGGCGGCTTGCCTTCGGCCTCTGTTTCTGCCCCTTGCAAAAGCGTTTCGATTGGATTTTCTTTCTCCGGCATCATGTCAAGGGCTTCTTTTTCGCTGACCCCATATTTTTTCATAAGATACAGCTCCGGTTTCAAAATCCCTGCAGCCACATCAGCCTGCATGGCAGCTAATTCGGTTTGCTTATCAATGACAATGGAATCATCCCAATTGAACGTGATTTCCAGCTTGGGATTGTAACGCTGAATACCGCCGATCTGCGCCCAGCAGTTGATGGCCTCGATCAGCCCTTCAAGTGCTCGCTGTAAGGCCATTTGTGTATCTTTGACAAGAGAGAATGAGCGCTGACGGCTGGAGTTGATTTCCGTCGCTGTCCGTTCAATATCATTGGGATCTGAAAGTGTCCCGTAAGCCAAGCAGCAGGAAAATTCAATGCGTCTTAATATTTCGTTGAGGCCGTTGTATAGAGACGCGTCGCGAATCGGCGGGTCGTATACGTGATAGGTATCGCCGATACCGGTTCCGAAGTCTAACGTTCTGAACAGTCGCTCTTTTCCAGCCGGGTAAATGGGCCGGCCTTTTGCATCCTGCATGATGGCTGAACGGTCGACGTCGATTGCGGCTTCTTTTGCGGTGTATTCCCAGTCAATTCTTGAATATTGCCGGTCTGCATCTTCAATGAGCGGCAGCGCATCGGCGTAAATCGACACGCCGAGTGGGGTTACGCTGTCGATAATGTTGTCTCCCGGCATCCGGAAGTACGAAAATAACGGGGCGTAAACATTCGTATACGTACTTTTGGGTTGTAAATCTGCCCAGCCCTCAACATCAGTTAAGGCACACGGCGTCCCTAAAATGTGATCTGCTGCGGTTTGATACTTTTTGTACGCTCTATTTTCAATGGTGTACGTTTTGGCTTGTTTGTCAAATTCGTGATGTTCGAGCCGTGTATAAGTATATTCGCCGATGGTTTTATACTCTGGCAGCACAAGCCCTGTGATCTCGCCGGTCGAGCTGTATCGCGTCGGCACAAAATAGCCTTCTGGCACATAATCGATGGCAATTTCGCCATTAATCAGATAGGGCTTGAAGATCATTCCGCCTAAGGCGATGCCGCGCTGAATGCGGTTTCTCAGCTGCGCGGTGACCTTTTGATATTGTTCGTTCAACCATGGATCATTCGAGACTTCTGAAGAGAATTCAACAGTGACAAGCCGCGCGATCTCTTTTGAGATGCTGACGGGTAAGTTTAGGGATTTAGCGTTGCTTTCTAGCTGCCAAGGTGCTTCGCCGCGATAAGCGGCAGCCCATAACGCAATCGCGTTTTCCATTTCTGTGGTCATGGCTGCGTCGATATGAAACGCGTTTTGAATATCCTGCCGGCCGATCATATTCCCAAATACCCCCTGTATCAATGATTTTAATCTGTCAAACATGGTCTATTGTCCTCGTCTGCTCCAATATTGCTCAAGTGCATAACGAACGGCATCAATGTGGTGATTATCCTTGTCGGGATAACCAGAAATAACGTCGCCGTTCCGATCTCGCTCATATTCATACTTAATAAATTCTTCTTTGGTGTGTGGGCATCTTATCGGATCGATGATGATTTTATTGAGAGATTGCAGCCATTTCATCCCATATGTGATGGAACCCGGCCCTTTTACCGCCGGGCGCATGTTCCACCCCCACGATCTGAAATCGGCTATGGTTTCCAACTCTTTATCTGCTGTGATCCGCTCATACTTGTTGACGCCGATTTTTTCGAGATTGGCTGCTACATCAGTTGAACGCATCTTATTCACGTGCAGCTCTTTGAAGATATAGAGCTCCCGCTTTGCGCTTGAGAAATACATTTCGTCAAAGGCGGTGGGGTCCGGATACCACCCCCAGTCAATGCCCTTGAAAATGCGGTCGAATCCTTTGATCTCATCGTCTGTAATCGCCTTGATTTCCACATTTTCAAACACGTTGCCACCGGTCCCAGTCGGAATGCCTAAGTATTCGTGCTTATATGCCCGTTCGTTTTTTTCTTTAAGAAATTCCGCATCGTCAATAAATTTTTGCCCAAGCCATTGCGCTGGTGTGGTGAGATAGGTGGAATGGTTGAGCATGCAGTCCGGTTTTGGCGTTTGCACGTATTGATTGGCCCAATTACTCATCGTGATGGGCGGGTTGAAGCTTTTAAAAGAATAAAAGGCATCTCCGCCTCTAAGTACAGACTGCTCAACATTTCGGACTTCTTCCGGCCCGGCGTATTGGTCCAATTCTTCAAAGTGCAAAATGCCGACATAGCCAAAGGGCACTTTAAGCGATTTTAATTTCTGTGGATCATCCAACCCTAAAAACATGATTTTCTGGCCGGTTTTCAGCCGCGTGAGCTCTGGCGGGGCTTTGGTGACTTTAAATTCTGATGTGAGACCAAGCTCGTCAATGGCCCACAAGTATTGATTAAATACCGAGGTTCTGATGGTGCTGCCGACTTTTCTTAAGATGACGGCGTGCAGGTTTTCATACTTTTTGATCAGCAGGACCACTTCGATTGAGATGAAAGATGATTTAGTCGAGCCTCTGCCGCCATAGAGTACATATTCCTGATGACCGTGTTTTTTGATGTCGCGGTGCATGTCGTAAAAGGCGGGGCTGATCATCTCGCTCAATCTCAACTTAGATATCGTCAACGATTTGCACCTCCTCATTATCATTTACTTGTACTAGAGCTTTATCCCGCCACCCCGCCTGGCTTTTGAGATAGAAGATGATGGCGGTCATGTTGGGCTCGATCCATCGCTTGGTGACCACTTTGTGCTTGGACGTGAGCTTGCCCTCGCCGTCTGCCCAGATTTCTTCGCGTTCTTCGTCAACGTAATGCCCTTTAAAGGTGTCGATCAGCGTGAAAACCGCTTCTGCTTCGTAAAAATCTTTGCCCTTTTTTAAGGCATTCAGAATCTTCACATTCTTCTTTTTCCAACTGTATAAAGTCGTGTTACTGATTCCAATAATCTCTTTTGCAATTTGGGCATCCGTCATGCCCTTGCGTTTACACTCTTTCAAAAGTGTCAAATGGGCTTCGTCTGTCCATTCTTTCATGATTGATTTGGCCATATTTCACCCATTTTTGAATACAAAAAAAGCACCCGCTTCCGAGTGCTTAAACTTCTCCTGTGCTACAATGATTTCATCACTATCTCCGTAGTGAAATCAAATGGAAAGGATAAGGTTATGAACCATACCGAACAACAGATTTGTGATTATCTCAAATCGCATGATGATGAAGTGTTAGATGTTGATTGTATGTCTTGCCTTGGAATATCCGCAGAGCGTTTTGATAAAGCAATTGATTCTTTAGAACATATTTGATCCTTAACACTGCCATCATTTTGCTCCTTCTCATTTGTTCCACTCCTCAAAAGTTTGAACAATTTCAATTTGGTTTTCTCCATAAAATTTCGGCATTTCATTTCTGCCCATTATTTCTACAAGATAACAATCATCTTTTAAACTGTCACTGACCCAGACTATGAAACCTATCTCTCCAGTTTCTTTTATTCTTACCTTATCATGAAGATGAAAAATCACTGTTTTGATCTGCCTTTCAGTTTTTTATTGTGGTACGCTGTCACAAGTCTTGGCGCCTTACTCCCCTTTGGAATAACCCATCCAGTTGCCACCATACGCTTTTTACTAATGCCTAAAAGCATGTTAACTTGAAAAACTTCATCGCCATTTATATTTTTCCCATAAGAAAGCGCTTTGTTCATTTTCAATTTTGCCAAAATATCTTTTTTCAACCGCTCTCTATTTTTCATATTATAGCCCAAGGTTTTAAAGAAATCAGCTTTATTTTTATCTCCATTAGGATTTAATAAATAATCTGTCATTTTATGCCTCGGGATAGTTGCTCTTTGGTAATTTTTCAACCGTTTGATAACCCGATAACTACTCGCACCGCGTCCACCCATAGATGATACTGCCTTTACTTATCTATTTCGGCCAATAAAATTTGCAACATCTCTTTGCAGCCTTCTTTGTGCTCTCTCATAAGTGGTTGAGGTAATATCTCGACTTGTGGCTTCTCCGTAACCATTAAGCTTTTTCTTCGGTGACTGATTTTTTTCTTCAGCTTGCCGTCTGAGTTCGGCACGTTTTTCCGTTAATTCTGCTCTTTTTTTCCTAAATGCACGTTGCTGATCTCCAAGTTTTAACCATTTCTGATAAGCATTTTCTTCCATTCGTAATTTAAAAGGGTTCCATGAAGCGCGATAAATCGCTCTTTGTTGTGCTTCCAATTTCTCTTCTCGTTTTTGCAACCGTTCGATTCGCGCAGTTAACTTTTCAATTGAAGATCCTGATCCGCCATTACTCCTACCTTTTTTTCCGGAGCTTGCTCCTCTTCCACCCATTTCAATTCCTCCTAATAAAAAAAGAGACGCATCGCTGCATCTCTTCCCCTCGTACCGGGATTTGGACCCGGACTTCACTTTCGTGCGTGCTCCCTGACTTGACACTATACTCGTTGGATTTCGGTTCGGCCGCTTATCCCTTTTCATCATTTTTCCATATTCTCAACACTTTGTCAAGTAACGCTTTATCGTTTTGCGTTAATGGGTCGTGTTTTTTCTCACTGTATTCTCGATGCAAATAGCCATGGTGCACATGCCACTTTCCTGTTCGATGATCCTTCTCAATAACTTTATTACGCTGATTATTTTTATCAAACATTGTAATTCTCAAAACATTTTTACCGGCAACAGTAACATAAACACGGCCTTTAGTCATGGTTTCCATCAACGTTTCTGACTGCCGATTATTTTTAGCAATGAATTTGATGTTACCTACTTGTAACGGCTTTTTATCTTTTTTCCGTATCGTGTTGTATTGAGAACCATATTTATTTCCTTTTTTTGATATCCCGCTACTCGCACCTCTTCCACCCATTGCTTTGCCTATTCTTTGTACTTTGCCTGATACACACCTTTATGAGCATATCTATCACCATTTGTAAATAACGACGACTTCCGGTCAGTATAAGTGACACCGTTCCAGTAACGTTTATGTATTTTCCCAAACAAATCTGTGTATTCCACAATCGCAGCTGATCTCTTTCGGCCTTCGTGGATAGCATTATTAAATTGTTTTGCATTACTTTTAAAGGCAGCTAATGCCCCCCCAGAATGTCTACGCCCTGAGCTGCTTCCGCGTCCTCCAAACAACTGTAAATCAATCTTTACCATTTTCAAATTTCCTCGCTTCGATGTGTTTCACGTTAATATCGCCGTAATTAAAATCAATCGGGGACCCGTAAATGAGTAAATTCTTCGGCTCAAGCCGTTTGATTGCCGCTTCCATGCCTTCGATCCAAATGGTTTTAGCTTCCTCGTCCCGAATTACGCCAACTGTTGAAGTCGCATAAGTGCTATGTTTCGGCAGCCCGTCGAAACAGAACTGATAAGTGTCTGGTTCAGCGTACATGAGTGTCGGGATCACTTTGATGCCCCGATCTTGTGCCATTTGCCCGAGCATCCGCGCTCGGTACACGTTCCAGATTTTCATTGCCATAGGCATATCCAGATAAAGGCTGTAATCCGGCGTCAACATACAGTCAAATCGTGATAGAATCTCAAAATATTTTTTGGGCTGACGCCATAAGCGTTCAAATTGGTAATCGTCGATGAAAAAATGAACGCCTTTTTCGTATTCGTCGCTCCCTGTGGCGTAATTGAAACCTAATAATTCGTCCGGCATATAATCAATCGGCGCTAAAGTTGGAATGTTAAAACGCCCATCTGTTCGATTCGGATCATAATCATTCAAGTTGTACTGATTGTATGTATTTTCCCGGGCGTCGCCATAATAGCCATCATCTTCGTCTTCTTGATCAATATCGCCTCCTGAATCTTTCAGGTCCAGATCAAAATGCATCTCATCAAATCCAAATTGTGACATATCCATATCGATGTCGTCCAACTCGATATCTAATTTCTCAAAATCCCATTTTGAGATCTCTGCCGATTTGTTGTCCGCCAATCGATACGCTTTCACTTGATCGTCGGTCAAATCTTTGGCGCAAATCACCGGGACTTGAGTCAACCCTAATCGTTGTGCAGCTTTAAACCTGGTGTGTCCTGCAATAATCACATTGTTTTTATCCACTACGATTGGAGAGCGGAAGCCAAAGCGCTTGATAGAATTGGCTACATATTCGACGGCTTCGTCGTTGATTCTCGGATTGTTTGCATAAGGTTTGACTTGGTAAATGTTCATATTTTCAATCTTCATGGTTATCCCTTTTCTTCCCATTTTCAGGCATGAAAAAAACACCGGTCTCCCGATGTTTTGCAATAATTGATTCGATTATTTTGTAATAAAAATACCCCCAGACCCTTTACAAATCGTTAGCGTTACGCTATAATATAATCATCCTAAAGGAAAGGAGGCATCGGCAATGAAAATTCATTTAAGCGAAGTCATTAGCCTGATAACAGCTGTGATCAACCTCATCGTCGCTATCTTTCAGGTTAATGACAAAGGCAAATAGCCGACGGGGGAAGCTCATCCCTTCCCCCGAATATCTTGCTTAAATTATAAATCATTGTCGAACAATATGCAACAATTAGCTCTTATTATCAGTATCGTCGCGCTTTGCATTTCAGTTTACAATCTCGTAAACGTACTTAAACGCAGAAAGGATGATTAACATGAAATCAAAGCCGATCCGGCTCTCCAAAAAGAAGAATGGGAAAGGCTACGTCACCAGTTACTCCGTGAATATCGGAACAGCTGAAGCGCGTGAATGCGGCCTTATCCCACCGAATGATGATGAACCTGTCGAGCTTGAAAAGATCATCGATTCAGAGCACCATCGCATTATCATTCAGCCTAAAGCCACGGATTAACCGTGGCTTTTTTATGTGTTTGCCATAAAAAATGGAGCCTGCCCGGCTCCATTGGGGGAGGTAAATTTAAGACAATGTTATCTGTAGTCGTTCCCCTATAAAAATTTTATCAGCATTTTTCAACTTGACTGTGGTGTTAACTGTGCTATTTTAATTTTTTTCATTCATTTCTGCCGACACATGCCGGATATAGTCATAAGACATGTCCAGTTCCTCCGCTACTTCCCGAAGGTTTAGGCCAATGATATCGTGTAAGACACGGATTTTAAAATTGAGATCATTGTTACTCATGACGATGGCATGAATTGTGTCCAAATGGTTATTCAAATCATTTTCATATTTGCGCAGATCCTTCAGATCACGATTGACGCGCATCAGCTCAGTCATCACGCTTTCCGCTTCCTGATGATGATCGGCTCGGATCGCATCGGCGTCCCCATAAGATTGCCCTTTCCCGTAGCTGTTTGGCCCGGCGCTGCCGATCAGCCTCTCGCGCTTCTTTGTCAGAAATTTCCGTCGATCCCGGATGTATGCCTGTTCCTCCCTGATCGTCCTGCTCGTCGCCATCGCTCCCCCTCTCTCCTTCTGAAATCGTCGGCGCATTGTCAATGTAATCTCTCAATCGATCAAATTCGATCGATCTGTGCCCAGCTGAATTTGTAAAGCTGTTGGCAAACTTTCCATCGAGATTCTGAAGCTTTTCCATCTCTTCCCAAAGTGCGTCCGCGTCAATGAGTCTCATGCTTTCTTCTCCTCTTCTTCTGTCAGTTAAAGGGCCTTTATCAGATTCATCATCGCCCTCCTTTGGTAGTTCTGGAATCAATAGCCAGTATTGAACATCATCGATGAAATACGGCCATTCACTTTCAAAACTATAAAATAATAGTGCCCTTGTTCTAGTGTCAGTCCTCAGCGTGCCTAAGACAATTCCGCCTTTTTCGTTTTTAAACAGGATAGGCTTATTTAATGGCGGCAGTTCTTCTTTAGTTTTTTTCCATTTCATCATCTCTATATCCCATGTAAGCTTTATGTGTGAAATAGCCAGTTGGTGGATTTTCAACCGGGAGCCAACATTCCACCTCATCAGCATTAAATTTCTTGAGCGTTCCTGCAATGTCATAACAGCCCAACGCAAAAAACGTCGGTTTTCTTTCATCCCAACTGCATGACAACACTTTTCTGTCAAAAAATCCAAATCTTGGGATCGGCTCTTCTCTCGCGCAAAAAGCAACATAACAATAATCAGGCGGGAGCGCGTCGCTTGTCTTTATCCATTGGGGCGCGGCCCTAACAATCGGCGCTGTAAGAGTTTTTAAAGTTGCCCTTTCCATTGCGTCGGCATAGCCAGAACAATAGTCTTCATAGATTTGAACTTCTTTATCACGTCTATCTGCAAAGTCGCTCGCTTTCCTCCATTCTTTATATAACTCGCGAATCAACTTGTCGCTATCAATCAACTTCATTTCCTGCCTCCCACTCACGATAAATCTTAAACCAGTCGTCGATCCGCATCGTCACCAATGTTTTACAATTGTTCTTCCGATGAAAAACAGCCGGCAGCTCTCCCGGCCTGGCATCCCGGACCGCCTGATCCATCGCGTTTTGCAGCTGCAGCCGATCCACGCGCTTCGCTTCGACGTGGATCCCGGGCAAACCGACGACGTCGGCGTCCCCGTTGGCGCCGCAGTACTGCTGCCCGCGGCGGGCGTCGTATCCTTCGGCGCGGAACTTCCGAGCCAGTTCGCGCTCATAGCGGGCGCCCTTCTGCCTAGAGTCTAAACTGCCGACAAACTCATCTCGATTAAAGCTTCTTTTCATCTCGCTTGTCCTTTTCACATTCGCATATGATCAGCGATACCGCCGCCGCGATCAGCGCCGGCAGCACAACAAAAAATAAAATAAAAATCATAATGTTCCCCTATGCGTGATGTACCATGTAATAGTACTTCCCGCCGAATTTTACACAATCATAGCCAATGCAATAATCTTCCATCTGACGAACCAACCAGTAAGCACCTGAGACCGGTTCTTCCCATTCTCCGCAATCTTTATCGAATTCGGTATAAGTTAGCGCCTGGTCACTGCAAAATCCGACGTCCCAATCCTCGGGCTCAAATCCTTTATCCCACAAGGCATCTTCGCTAAGCCCGGTCAGTTTGCATAAATCTTCTCGTGTGTCAAACATCTGTAAAGTAATCATTTTAATCTCCTCTCAACCGCCGTCAGTGCTGGGCGCTGCGCGAATCATAGATTTGCGAAAATGACACGAAATTATAAATAGAGGTTCTTATGTCCACTTTCTCCAGACATATTTATTCCCGCTGCTCTTTTGCCCAGCATTCATTTCCATCACAAACTAATATTGAATACTTAAAGCCGGATTCGCTCGCTCGCCCTATATTGCTAACTGTTCGGATTTTCCGAACAGTTGAAACTGACTCAATAATTGACGTAACCCATTCACTAACTTAAAAATTCCGAAATTAATTAATCTTCCCTCCTTTCTTGCTATAAGGCTAGCTCAGTGCCCAGCGCTGGCGGCGGTTGTCTTATTCATCTCAAGCCATCACTTTTCTTCTCATCTTCGGCCTGTAAGTGAGCACCGCCTCATCATCGTCAAAATGTTTGAAGTTTGCTGACGTTAAACGCATATCGAAGGCGTTGAGCGCCCCGCCTTCCTGTCTTGCTCGCTCATAGGTTTTCATCCAGATGCTCCCATCGTGTATGAACATCTCGTTGATCTCTAAATCCCTAAACTGTACCCAATTGTCCACAATTAATCCTCCTTATCCACATACATGTAATCAATATCCAATAGCTCAGAGATAAATGCTGGCAGCCGGTCAAAGTCAACTTCAAGAATGCCGCTCTTTCTATCAAAAATGCCGATATGGCCCTTTTGGCGGTTGATGTAGAACGTGAGTCCCTTGATCGTATCAGACTCGTAATAAATGCCATTTTCGGTCTTAAACGTCTTTGACGTTCTATGCGGCATCAATGGAATCTTGAGCCCGTTGATCAAAAGCTTGGGCCCAAGGCGCATGCGCTTTTGCTTGTCCATAAATTCCAAGACCTTCACGGCCTGGTCGATCGATTCCGCTGTATAAGGGTGTCGAGCCTTGATACCTCTTAAGTCACGGCTTACGGCTCTTAAGTTCGTGGCTTGGATCGGGTTCTCTTGCTTGCTCATGGTTCTCCTTTCACGTTGGCATCTTAAAATGATCGGCCATGCCTTCGATCAGCCGATCCGCGCGGCTGTTCTCTGCAATCACCGATTTCTCTGGCTTGTTCAGTGCCGGATAGTCTGGCGTCGTGTCTTCCTGCATGGCAGAGAAGAGCTTGAAGAAGCGCTCCTGATAATCGGCGAAATACCGGCCTGACATATCACACCCCGCTAAGGTCCTGAGCGTCTGCGGGTCTTTAACGTAAGCCTTAACCGGCGGAGAAAGCTTACGAAATTCTTTCTCTGCGTTAGTCAGGGAGTCCCTTAACGCCCTTTCAATCTCATGCCATCCATCTATCGCCGATAGTTTGGGCTGCTTGCCTTTAATAATCGTCTTAATCTCACCAACTGTTGGCGCGAAAGCGTGATCACCGTCGATGTAGTCGCCAACAGCTTCAAGGACGGTCTTAAAGTCCACATCTTTGAACCGCCACGCCCAGAGCGCCGTGATGTCTTTAGCGTCTCCGTTTGTATCGAAATTAGGATAAGCAGCCTTGATCATCTTCATGATCCGGCCTGTCTCTAACTTATTCATATCTCACCTCGTGCTAATCTATCGTAAAATGTTTCATGATCGGGCTGTTCCGGTTATTAAACTTACCCTCGATAATTTTCTGAAAGTTCCCATCTTTGAGGACCCAATCAAAATCAGCCTGCCATTTACCGCTCCGTCCGCTAAGGAAATCGGATGCACTAACCAGATCGAAAACAGCGATCACAGTCTTAGCACCTTCTGCTTTAACTCTGGCTCTCAGATTCTTTTTGCGGGTACTGCTCCACTTGTCTGCTTTTCTGATTGCTGCGATCCCTGTTGGTTCTGCGACGTGATGATTCCAGTAATCAGCATAGAGTTGATAATCGAAGTGCGGCGCGTCAGCGCCTGCAATGTCGGCTTTGTCCGACATATATATATTCTTTACTCTACTTTGCTTTACTTTACTTTCCTTTGCTTTAGGGATTGATTCTCCGGTAACTGACGTTTCCGGTTCGGAAACATGGGTTTTCTCCCCGGAAACCGAAAAAAAGTCGAGCTTAACCAGAGACCCTTTCGGAATCTCTTTTTCATCCAGCAAAAACAGGTCTTTGCGCATACGGATGTTGTCGCGTTTTGAGGCACTTTTAATAAAACGCTTTTGTATGCCTCTGGAGGTTAAAATCTGTTCCTGACTGAAAAGTGTGTAATCGAACAGTGACCGCGCAGCCGAGAATTCAATAACCTGCGACACCAACTCGGGTGAAGCGCCGCAACCGACAGTTTCCGCCATCATGAGGCAGTCGTCTTCATCCCAAGTCATATAATAGCCGTGGTTCTCATAGATTTCACAGAACACATGAATGAGAACCACTAAGCCTTTTGCACCAAACTTTGCCTTAACAAGCCTGGCTTTTTTATCCCGAAAGAACCCGCAATCAAGAGGAAAGTAATCAAGTCCTTCTTTTTGCGGTCTTGCCATTTACTTCAACCTTTACTTTAACCTTGCATCAATTACGGTCTGTTCGACCGTAGCTTCTTCCTGGCTGCTTTCAGCCGAGGAATCCTCTTCTTCCTCATCAACCATTTCATACTGTGTTTCATCCGGCAGATCAACCATATTGGCGTCCAGCGTCGTCTTGATCGTCTCATCGGCGCTGACTTCTTTGACGAACTCCGTGGACAGCGGCGCGTATTTCAGCACGCGCTTGAGTACGGTCTTCTTTGCCATTTCATCGAAGTTGGTCTGCCATGGACTGGTATACCCTTTCTTGTACGCCTGGGAGTATTTCCGGGCGAAGGCGTCCACTGCCGCCTTACTCATGACTTCAAAGCCAAAACCACCGTTGATCAGCGTGAAGACGGCGTAATAATACACAACCTCCCCGCGGTCGAGATCGGTCGAAGGGATGTGCTTCAGGTGCGGCTCCAGGCCGTACTCGTAGCTGAACTCGTCCGCCGCGTACACTTCCTTGGCGTAGATGCTTTTAAACTGCCCAGAGCGGTACGCCAGCGTGATTAACCCCTTGTAGCCGGTCTGATACTGGCACTCCAGTTTGCCGTGATTGCGGTATGGGATAAGGTACGCCTGACCCAATGGCGTGTTAGGCTCTAAGCCCAACTGTGCCGCTTGCATCATCGCCCCGCAAAAACTCGCCGGGGTACATTCTGCCAGCTTGGAATTGCTTGAAACTGCGGTCATCACCATTCGGGTGAACCGCTCCGGCGTGATCACCGAAGGCAGCGCCTTCTTGATCGCCGGTTCCATCACCTTGATCCAGTCCTTAATGCTTTGGGGCGCATGCCTTGCACCCTGTGCGCTCTGATTTGCCCTTTTTTCGAGGGCATCCTTTACAGCCATATGTTTAGACCTCCATTTCCTTAATCGTGAATCTGCGGGACGATTTGCCCGTTTTTCTGTACCGGTCGAACAACATGCCGTACAGTTTCGGGTGTTCCTTTTTGAGTTTTCCGGTGTCGAGGGTTTCCCTCGGCTTTGTGTTCTTCCAGGACACCTTCCAGCCGTCGCAGATGCCGGTTTCGTTATCCTGCATCTCCAGTTGAATCTGCTGCTTAATCGCTTCCTTCTCCTGTTTCAGTCGATCAGCCAGCGCGTCGATCTCGCGGATCCGCGCGAAGCTGTCCTTGAATTTTGATAGATCAGTCGGCGTTTCCTGGGCTTCGCCCTCAGGGTAGAGGGTCGCGATAAAATCGCCGCAGTCCTTAGAACCGTCTGCCGGCGGCATCACGTTCGGGACGATGTAATCATTCCAGAAGTCCTGCTCGATCTTGATCAGGGTCTGGATCTCGTCCTCATCCCGCTCGATCACCCGGGTTTCAATATGAGGCCAGATGAGTGCTCCCAGATACCAGCGCTTGGCGCCGGTCACAGCCATGTAGTGCAGGCACTGGATTTCATAGGACGGCGGAATCTCGCCGTTCTTCCACTGATCAGCTGCGAAAGGCGAAGCCGTCTTGATTTCCAGGCCTGCGTCCTCACCGGTGACCATGCGGTCCACATTGGCTAACATCCACGGATAATCTGGATTGACCAGGATCGCGTTGCGGCGGTGGCACTTCTTCCCGGTGGCCTCACACCACCGCCTGGCGACATAATCTTCCAGATCGCGGCCAATGCGCATGGCGTCGTTGTCAGGGCTGTCCTTCGTCCGCCCGGTTTTATCCGCCCAGACGGATACCGGTGAGCGGTAAGGATTCAGCCCGGCGATGGCTCCGGCGTCGCTGCCGCCGATGCCGATGAGCCGCGCTTTGAGCCATTCTTCCCGGGTCATGTCCCGGGTATCAATTGCGTTGATATTTTTTTTCATGTTTGCTGCTTTCTCTAAATAAAAATGCGTCAAGCCCATTTATATCGTTATCTATCGTTATCGTTGGACTTATACAAATGATCTGAAGTGTGTGTATTTAATGCTTATCATCAATTTTAAAGAAGGAGGATTTGGGCTTGACGCATCCCCTTGAAGGGGCTAAAATAGACTTGCTAAACGTTCTTGCCGCGGGCCTTACGGCCGCGGCTTTTTTCATGCTAATTTCTTTCATTCATGCTCCTTTCTGCCCATTGCCTAACCCAGATGTACCCACACGGGATCAGGATCATGGCCGCAACGATTCCGATCGGCGACCAGTCTGCAGCCGAAGCGCCGATTAACAGCGTCATAATGGCTGTAAAATCCATAAAGCGCAAAACTTTTCGTTTCATTTTGCGACCCCCATCGCATTGATAATGTCCTGCCCGTTGATATTCATCATGGATAAATAGAAGGGCAAGATCGCCGTCCGAACGCAGGCGTTTGCGCCTGCCGTTTTTCGGTAAGCAATCGCGAATGGAACCGCGCCCCGAAGTGCCGCGTTTCTGTACGATTCCGCATCCATTCCGCAGAACCGTGCGGCGTCCTCTGTCCGAATGTAATTGCGCTTGTCATTGGCTTCCACAAGCGATGTGAGTTCATCGATCCGCCTGGCGATGCTGTCTGGAAGATCAATCGTAACTTTCATGCCGTTCTCCTTCCTTACTGTTGTTTTGGATGTAATATCCGGTACTTATCAATCGCGCTCGTTAAAACCTCTTCAGTGTCGATCTGATCGAAAATTTCATCGATCATTTCGACCGCCATCGGTGCGATATCACTATCGATAGTGTTGGCTGCTGTGATAAAAGATTCATAAAGTTCATCAAATAGCAGCGACAGATCATTGTAATCCTCAATGTATTTTTCGCATCGTTCCCACGCCTTACCGGCGATCAAATTGTCGTATACAATATCTGTGAATTCGTTCATTCGCTCTCCTTTCTAGTCTGCTATAATGGATAAAAACCCAGGAGGTCTTTATTGTGAAGATTTTCATTACCCAGTATTTTCCTGTCATCCTTTCAACAATTGCGTTGATATTTTCCATCTTGTCTTTTTGGCGTACGAGCAAGCGTTATCGAGTATTCTTCAACGATCAGATCGATTATTATCTCGATAGTGCCGTTTACTGCAATGACACCAGCGGTCATTTTATTCCTGAATCTGCTGTCGGCTATGGCATTAACTTCAGTATTGATATTGTTAACACATCCCCTGTTGATATTGGCTATTTCGACCTCGTCGTAATAGATGCCGATACTCATGAGCTGCTTCCCTTGGTTACCAGAAGAAGCATGCCTCCCCGCTTTCGCGATATGATTTTCTATCGCGAAAATCAGACAAATCCGCTGCTTCCTTCTGTTCATCACATGCCGGAGGGAATAAGTGGCGTTCTTAAAGCGAATGCAGTCACGCAATGGGATTTATTCGTCCGTGCCGGCGAAGACACTCAGCACATTGCTGTTTCTTTTTGCGTCGCGATGAAAAAGCCCCCATTTGCAAGACGTAATCCGTATTGCCAGGATAATTTCAAATCCTTCCGTTCCGAATTCCGAGTCTGTAATGTTACCGGATGGGCTGAGTTAGCCAAGAAAACACGACCGATTCTTGGAACGTCTTATCAAGAAGCTGCTGATCGGGATAAAAACCATCTCGGCTTTCATTACTGATAGCTGTGGATCAAGGCGATAAAGCTGATGATTAAGCACGCCGTACAGTAAATCCATTTAAATATCTCGAATGTCATCCTTCCTCCTCATAATCATTAATTTTTACAGGCCGTCCTTTTGTCGGCCTATTTTTATGCGCCCCCACAATGCTATAATGTTGATATCATCAAAATGGGTGAAATCTTATAGAAGGGAGGTACTTATATGAAACTTAATAACGATTGCGTTCGCGATATTCTGCTATGCATTGAAGGTCTTTCATTTGGTCAAACTCTCGAAATACCGGATTTGTTGAACGCTTATCCTCAATATTCCGAAGATGAATTGACTTATACCTGCTTAAAGCTTTCGGAAGCTAATCTTATTGAATGCCAAATTTACACGTACATTAATATGAGCGTCCCAGGTATTAGTCGAATAATGGATTTGACAAGTGAAGGCCACCAATTTATAAATAAAATTCGCGACAAAACAGTATGGGCCAAGATTAAGTCAAAATTGCCTGAAGCCGTAATTAATTCAATTCCGGCGTTGATTCAAGCGATTAATTCATTGGCAATGAAATAAGTCTTTAATCATCATCCGCATAACCCAAGCCATACACGTCTTCATTTCTTCATTATCCGGGGACGTGTATTTTTTCTGTTCCATATAGTAGAACAGTGCGGCTGTTGCGACCTTCCAGTTAAGCCAGCGCAACACGGATATGATCGTAGTGATTGATAGTATAATGATTGCTATTTTGATTACGTTTCCTCCTCACTTCTTCAAGAACGTCTCAATCTGTACATTTTCTTAAGCTTTTATTTTGCAAGTGTTGTACGGTTTTCCGTATTTTCCTTGGTAAAAAAAAGACGCATTAAGTCATCTCCAGACAAATCATCGAATTGTGCGGTTTTATCAATTTCATCTTGACTAAATGGCGTTCGATTAGATAACCGATCATATAGTGATGTTGCGCTAATTCCAAGGTAATCAGCGTAATCTTGGTTCCTGCCAAAATGTTGTTTAATAAACCCTCTTAAGTATGAATAATCGTATTTCAATATTTTATCATCCCTTTCTTTACGGTTTTCCGTATTTCTAAAATTATATTACCGCTTTGCCTTTGCTTTGTCAACGGTTTTCTGTATGATTTTTAAATATTTCGTTGATTATGTCCGTTTTTCCGTATATAATAAAGCCATCATCATTAGGAGAAATAATTATTATGAAGGAAAAATTAATAAGCCGGTTAAAAATGTTAATGGAAAAAAATAATATGACAGCAGCGGAATTATCGAGAAAATCCGGTATAAGGGCATCTTCTATTTCTGACTATTTAACCGGAAAATATGAACCTAAACAAGATAAAATTGATCGGTTAGCACAAGCTTTAAATGTAAGTCCTGCTTGGTTGATGGGTTATGAGCACAAACGCTGCATCCCCTCTAATATCATCACCCCTGGTGCAATTCCCATTCCGATCTTGGGCGAGATATGTGCGGGCGACGGCGTATATGGCGAGGAAAATTTCAAGGGCATGTTTTTCATTGACCAATCTGTTAAAGCCGATTACTGTTTAATAGTACACGGCGATTCTATGATAGACGCTGGCATATATGACGGCGACATTGCATTTTTACAGAAAGACTTTGAGCTGATCGACGGCGAGATATACGCCGTCGTTTTTGGTGCAGAAGATTCGGCGACTCTTAAGCAGCTGTACCGCGACGGCAAAACCGTCATCTTACAACCCTGTAATAAAGAATATAAACCGATCATTGTGGATTATGTCGATCTTTACGTCGTCGGTCTGCTCGTCGGCGTTTATCATAAAATTGACTAGAACGGCCCCAGCGACGCGCCGATCCAGATCCTCGGGCCCGTCGTCCAGCAGATCAGGACGCCGTGAGGTGGTGGGAAAATGCAACAGCTGCGGAAATGCAGCGCGGGAAAACTCAATTAACTCGGGAAAACTCAATTAACTTGAGTAAATCTTGAGTAAATGTGTAATTCTTGAGTAAATTCACGCAAGGAGAACCAAGAAATATAACTGCTGCAAAATCTTTAATACATAATAAATTATTTACTTTCAATGTTGACACGTAATAAATTATGTATTATAATAATGTCATGAAAGGGGGAAAAATGAAAAGTTACTCATCAAGAGAAGTGCTCAAAATACTGAAAAAAGACGGTTGGTATGAAGTGGGATGTATCGGCGATCATCACCAATTCAAGCATCCGACGAAAAAAGGAAGAGTAACCCTTACCCATCCCGTCAAAGACATTCCGATGGCCACATTAAAAAGCATTGAAAAACAATCAGGGCTGAAATTCAAGTAAGCCCTGAGCAATCATCTATACAGGGAGAAAAATATGAAAAAAAGATATGAATATATCGCCGTTTTCCACTATGACGACGACGGCATTTCGATTTCGTTTCCTGATCTTCCCGGGTGTCTGCCCTGCGCACAGACGACAGAAGAAGCCATGAAAAACGCGAAAGAAGCGATGGGGCTGCATCTATGGGGAATGGAGCAGGACGATGAACCTATTCCCGACCCGACACCGATCGATAAAATTCATCTCGAAAAAAATGAAGTTCCGGTTTTGATCGAAGTTTTCATGCCTACGATCCGCGACAAAATGAAAACACGTTACGTTAAAAAGACGCTTTCACTTCCCGCTTGGCTCGCGTCCAAAGCTGATGAAGAAGGCGTCAATTTCTCAAAAGTCTTTCAAAGTGCTCTGATGGATTATCTAGATGTAAATTCGGATGAAAGGAAACGGGCATAACCTCGAACATTTTGTTGAGGTCAACAAAACGTTATAGTCGCGCCTCGCGTGGGCGCGTGAGTAAAAATGAGTAAATTTACGCAAGGAGAAACAAGAAAAAAGGTGACTAAATGAAAACTGAAGAAATCAAGAGACTGACTGAGAAAAGCGTCGAAGCCTTTATTCTCGGTCTTGAAGTTTATAATAAGCCGACTATAAAATACCGTGTAGAGGGATTTAGCTTCTTTATTGTAAACGCATGGGAACTAATGCTAAAAGCCGAGCTGATCAAAAGAGACATATCAATTTATTACAAAGATAAACCCGATCGGACAATTAGTTTAGAAGAAACCATTCGCAGAATATATTCAGACAAAGCGACCCGCGTTCGGCAAAATCTCGAAAAAATAATCGAACTGCGAAATATCAGTACACATTACATCACTGAAGACTATGAACTTAAGTATGTCCCGCTTTTTCAAGCATGTGTACTTAACTATGCCAATGAAATGCTCCGGTTTCATCATATCGATATTTCAGATTATATTGCTCCAAACTTTTTAACACTTTCCGTTAATATTGACCCGTTGACAAATCAAGAGGTAAAAGCAAAATATCCTCCAGAAATTGCAGAAAAATTCATCCAACAAACGAATGATCTTGAGGCTTTAGAAAAAGAATACCATTCTGACAAATTCTCAATCAATTTTAAACAAAATCTATATATAACAAAAAAACGCAAAGATGCAGACTTTACCGTATCCATTGCAAATCAATCCGACAACAAAGTCACTATCGTCAAAGATCTGAAAGACCCTTCAAATACTCACAAGCTCTCGTATAATACTGTAATCTCAATTGTTTCTAATCGATTAAAACGTGAAAACATTCGAATCGATTATGAAAAAGGATTTAATTCATATATTCTTAATTTAATTATGGATTTCTATGATGTTAAATCTAATAAAAAATTCGCGTATAAACACGTTATTGGAAAATTAAAAAGTTATACATATTCTCAACAATTCGTAGATTTCATTGTAGAAGAAATAAAAAAGAATCCTGACAAATTCGTTGCAAGTCTAAAAAAATCAAAGAAAAAAAGTTAACCCCAGGCACATAGGAATTGCTCGGCGATAACATCGCTTACCCCATTCTGGGACCCAGTGTTGTTCCTTCACAAGTTAACTTTACATATATTATAACAATTTTCCATGAAAAATCAATTGATTTAAGAAAAATAAATCCGCCTCTGCGCGCCAACACAGAGACGGGTGGAAAATAATAATCGGTCAGATCAGATGATCCAACAAACTAGCATATTCATTGTATCATCTGATCCAAAGTATTTCAACCTCGGGCAAAATCTGCCCGAACTGAAGCAGAAAGGATGATACCATGAGACGCACAAAAACCAAACGTGAAAAAGAAACCGGCCTGATCGAGCGCAAAAAAGTCATCGGCGTGGATCCGATGACCGGGAAAAAAATCTATCACAGCTTTTACGGCCGCGGCCGCCGCGCTGAAGAACAAATCGACGAAAAATACAAGGCTTTCATGCTCAATCAAGAGCTGATCGCCGAATCAAATGAGACGCTCGCCGCCGTCTGTGAGCATTGGATGGAAAACTGCAAGCGCCCCGTTGTCTCTGATCTAACCTATACTCAGACTTATGAATACAGCTTAAAGATTATCACGCGCTATTTTGAGGATCAGCCGATCGCCAAGGTAAAACAGGCCGATATTCAGAAATTCTTTGTCGCCAACAGAGGGCGGAATAAATGGGCCATCGACAAGCTCTATTACATTCTAAAAAATACCTTTGATTACGCCATTCAAAACGATCTCATCGTCAAAACGCCTTTTATCGACATCCGAAAATATGGCAAGCCGCCAAAACAAAAGCAGGCCTACGACGAGGAGGCGTACTTTAAATGCATCGCCTTCGCCAAAATGCATCCAGACGGACTCGGACCATTTATCATTCTCAAGTCCGGTCTTCGCCGCGGTGAACTCTGTGCACTTCGCTGGAGCGATATTGACCTGCCAAATAAGATCATAAACGTTCGGCGCGCCGTCACGTTTAAAGATGGCAGCATGATTATCACACAAGGCAAAACGCGAAACGCTGTCAGACAAATCCCCATTGACACTGAAACCGCCGATTTTCTAGCTGCCACTGAAAGGAAATCGCCGTGTGTCGTCGGTCACGGCCAGAGCGATCACACCGATCCGAAAAATTACGCGCGGCGTGACTATCATCGATTCATCACAGATTTTTCAAACGAAACAGGTTATCCCGTCTTGAGTCTTCACGAGCTTCGCCACACCTACGGCACCATGCTGTACCGATTCCATACCCCGCTCGAGGCCATCGCGAAAGTGATGGGCCACAGCAGCCTGGAGCTGACACGGAAAATTTATGTTCATGATACCGTGGATGATCTCAAATCGCGCATCATTTTCCCTACGATTTAGTACGACAATTTACGAAAAATATACGAATGAAAGTACAAAAAAAGCATGAAATCTCCGGTTTTTCTATTTTTAGAGACCTGAATTTCAGCCTTGAAAAAATCAATAAAAAAGCCCGGATTTAAGCCATCCGGGCGTTATTTTCACTGGAGCTATTGACCGGATTTGAACCGGTGACCCCCACCTTACCGAGGTGGTGCTCTACCTACTGAGCTACAATAGCAATGGTGGGGAAAGATGGATTCGAACCATCGTAGACTAAGTCAACGGATTTACAGTCCGCCCCCTTTAGCCACTCGGGCATTTCCCCTCACTTGAGAACTTCTATAGTTTACCGAAAATCATCCTCAAAGTCAAGGACAATTTTAAAAAAAATGAGCCGGCGTGCGCCGGCCCTGTTTTCTTTTGGAGATCCAGGCTGTTTTTGCCTTACTTGTCGCCGAATACCGCGATGTAATCCCGCTGGAAATTCTTAATGCCGATATCGGTCAGCGGATGATGGGTCATCTGTTCGACGACCTTCATAGGGATCGTGCAGATATCCGCGCCGGCTGCCGCACAGTCGACCACGTGGATCGGGTTGCGGATGGACGCCGCGATGATTTCCGTTTCGATGCCCTGAACTTCGAACACTTCCGCAATGGTCTGGACCAATTCGATCCCAGGCGTTGCGATGTCGTCGAGACGGCCCAGGAACGGGGAAACGTAAGCTGCACCGGCCAGCGCCGCGAGGATCGCCTGCGCCGGTGAGAAAATCAAGGTCACGTTGCACTTGATGCCTTCGCTGGACAGGACTTTCGTCGCCTTCAGCCCTTCTTCGGTCATCGGGATCTTGACAACCATATTCGGGTGGATTTTGGCGATTTCGCGCCCTTCTTTGATCATGCCTTCGGCGTCGGTAGTCGTCGCCTTGACTTCGCCGGAAATCGGTCCGTCGACAATCGAGGTGATTTCCTTGATGACTTCGTTAAAATCGCGCCCTTCCTTGGCGATCAGCGACGGGTTGGTCGTGACCCCTTGAATCACGCCCATGTCGTTGGCGCGGCGGATATCATCTACATTCGCAGTATCGAGAAAAAATTTCATAATGTCACTCCTCTTAATTTTAAATAAACAGGCGGCCGCCCGTTCTCAGGCGGCTGCCGGGGGTTTAACGGATTATTTGCGGGCGATGGCGTCCTTGGCGGCTTTGACGATGTGATCCGCCGTCAGGCCGTAAGCTTCGAGGACTTCCGGCGCCTTGCCAGACTGGCCGAAGACGTCGTTGATGCCGACCTTTTCCACCGGGCACGGCGTCGTTTCCGCGAGGACTTCGCAAACCGCACCGGCGAGCCCGCCGATGACCGAGTGTTCTTCCGCCGTGACGATGGCGCCGGTTTCCTTCGCCGCCGCTTCGATGGCGTCGCGGTCGATGGGTTTGATGGAGCCCATATTGAGCACGCGGGCGTTAATGCCTTCCGCCTTGAGGGCTTCCGCCGCTTCCAAGGCCCGTTCGACCATCAGGCCGACCGCCATGATCGTCACGTCCGCGCCGGACTTCAGTTCCACAGCCTTGCCCGGAACAAATTCGTAATCTTCCGGCAGGACGACGTTGGTCGCCAGACGGCACAGGCGGATGTAAACCGGCCCGTCAATGGTCAGCGCCGCGTCGAGCATCCGGCGGGTTTCCACCGCGTCAGCCGGGACGAAAACGTGCATATTCGGCAGCACGCGCATCAGGGCGATATCTTCCACCGACTGGTGAGAGCCGCCGTCTTCCCCAACGGAAAGCCCCGCGTGGGTGCAGCAGATATTCACGTTCAGATTCGGGTAGCAAATGCTGTTGCGGATGATTTCAAAGGCGCGTCCCGCTCCGAAAATGGCGAAGGTCGACGCGAAGGGGATCAGGCCCGTCGTCGAAATCCCGGCGGCCATGCCCATCAAATCCGCTTCAGCGATCCCGGCGTTAAAATGACGATCCGGGAAAGCGTCTCTAAAATACGAGGTCTTCGTCGCGCCGGATAAATCCCCGTCGAACACGACGATTTTCGGATTCTTCTTGCCCAATTCGACAAGGTATTTGCCGTATGCTTCTCTTGTAGCGATTTTTTCCATGTTCTACTCTCCTCGTTGGAACCCGATTACGCCAAATCCTTCAGGGCCTGTTCGACCTGTTCCGGATTCGGTCCCTTGCCGTGCCAGCCGACTTCATTTTCCATGAAGGAAACGCCCTTGCCCTTCACTGTCTTGCAGACGAGCACTGACGGCTTGTCCGTGCAGGCTTCGGCCTGATCGAGGGCCGCTCTGAGCTGGTCAATATCGTTCCCGTCCGCGACGTTGATGACGTTCCAGCCGAAAGCCGCAAATTTTTCATCGATGGGGTACGGGTTCATGACGTCGGAAACCTGACCGTCGATCTGCAGGTTGTTGTTGTCGACGAAGGCCGTCAAATTGGACAGACCGTAATTGGAAGCCGCCATCGCCGCTTCCCAGATGATGCCTTCTTCGATTTCGCCGTCACCGAGGATCGCGTAGGTGTGCCATGAGGCGCCCTGATGCTTTGCGCCGAGGGCCATGCCCACCGCCGTGGAAAATCCCTGGCCGAGAGAGCCAGTCGCCATATCGACGCCCGGGGTGTGCATCGACGGATGCCCCTGAAGGTTCGCACCGACCTGACGCAGGTGGTCCAGCTCTTCCTTCGGGAAAAAGCCGCGGTTCGCCAGTGTCGCGTAAAGAGCCGGTGCCGCGTGGCCCTTAGAGAGAACGAAGCGGTCCCGGTCAGCCTTGGTCGGGTTCTTCGGATCCACATTCATCTTTTCAAAATACAAAAGGGTCAGCATTTCCACAGCCGACAGCGAGCCGCCCGGATGGCCAGAAGCCGCTTTTCCAATGCTTTTGACGATATCGCGACGGATTTCTTTAGCAATGGCTTTCAGATCTTCCATAAAAATCTCCTTTAATCTCACAATTTTGGGTTTTTACATTGTTACATTATTTCAGTTCAGTAAACCCTGACAACTTTTATTTGTATTATACACCGCTGTTTTTCCCTTGTCCACGCCAATGTGCAAGAAATTCGTATTTTTACATAATTTCATATTTGACCCGAGAAAACGTTTTGTTCACATCCCCGCAGGATCAAACGAACACAAAAATAAGGCCTTTAAGCAAATTTAAAGGCCTTGTCCCATGGCGTCATTTTTTCTGATTCACCGCCACGTCCGACTTGCGCATCGCGTCGAGCGTCGCGTGCACGTCGGCGTTCACCGTCTCCGACAGGCGGTTGTGCTGCACCGGCACCTTCTCCTGCTTCAGGTGGGCTGAGCGCCTTTTCACCCGTTTGACATCGATCAGCCACTCCCGGGCGGACATCCGCGTCGCGCCGCCCCCGAGGACGAGCTGCTGCACCGCACTGTCCGACGAGACCACCTCAACCCGGCGGTTGCGGCGGCTCCGCCGCGCTTCGGGGTGGCTGCCCATGATCGCGTAGACCAGCGCCTCGATGTAAGTATCCGCCGTCTCGCCAAACTTCGTGAACACCACCTGCACCCCGCTGACCGTGGTCTCCCGGTTCTCGAGATCCTTGCGGTTGTACGCGTCGAAAACCACCACCGCCGAGACCCCGCGGTAGCCGCTGTAATCCGCCACCGCAGCGATGAGCCAATCCCGCTCGCTCTCCAAGTCACCCACCGGGCGGTTCGCCCCATCAGCCCGGGCATGGATCACGTTGTAGCCGTCGACGATGAGGGTCGGCTTACTGACCGCCATGGCGCTGACGGGCCGCTTCGCAGAGCAGCACCCCGGCCGCCACCGAGGCGTTAAAGGAATCCACTGTCCCGTAATTGGGGATCGAGGCGATGAAGTCGCAGTGCTTCTTCACATTGGGGCTGACCCCGGCGCCTTCGCTGCCGACCACCAGGGCCATCTTCCCCCGCCAATCCAGCTTGTCGTATGGCTGACCGTCCATGTCCGCCGCCGCGATCCAGAAGCCCGCGTCCTTGAGGGTCTCAATGGCCTGGGTGAGGTTGGCCACCTTCACCATCGCCGTGGCGTTCATCGCCCCGGCCGACGCCTTCATGGACACCGCCGTCACCGACGCCGAGCGTCTGTCTGGGAAGATCACCGCCGACGCCCCGCACAAATTCGCCGAGCGCACGATGGCCCCGAAATTGTGGGGATCGAGAATGTGGTCGAGGATCACGATGAGCTGGTCTTCCTCAGGCCTGAGCACCGCGTCGAGGCTCACGTAATCAAAGGGCGCCATCATCGCGGCGATCCCCTGGTGATTGGTGTTTTCAAAGCCCGCATCCCTGGCGATCTGGTTGAGCTTCTGCTTTTCCACCGAGCGTACCACAATGCCCCGCTTCTTCGCCTGGGCGACGATATCCCCGAGGACGTGGTCGCGGTTGTCCTTCATCACGTCCAGGCGGTCGATCTGCCGCCCCTCCCGGAGGGCCTCACGCACGGGGTTTTTCCCGACGATCACAAAGCCGTCGTTTTCCGCCGGCGCCTCACTCCAGGCGCTGCCTCTGTGGTTTTTGCGCGGGCGGCTGCCCTTGTCATGTTTCATGGCTTGTTTCCCTTTCTCCGGCCATCGCCTGAAGGCGTCCCTTTCTCGGCGGCAATGGGCCGTAATACTGGTAGAAATACGTTTTAATCATACTGTTGTAGAGCTTGCGGTTCTTGGTCGCCTTCTGGCCGAAATCCCGCTCAAAATCTTCGTAGCCGCTCAAAATGAAATAGGACCAGTCGGGCATCGCCCGAAAGACTGTGCCCATCTCCCGGGTGAGTTTGGCCACCGCCGGCTGATCCGACAAGCGCACACCGTAGGGCGGATTGGTCACAATGACGCCGTAACGCCGGTGGGTGCGCACCTGCTGCACCGGCAGGCGCTGAAAGGCCGTATAATCGCTCACCCCGGCCAGCGCCGCGTTGGTTCGTGCCTGTTTGAGGGCAGCCGGATCGATATCACTGCCCAACACTCGAAAAGACGGGCTCTTCGCGAGGACGTCTGCCGCCTCTTCCCGGGCCTGTGCCCAAGGGTTTTTCCCGACGAGAGGCCAAGCCTCGGCGTCGAAATGGCGGTTTCTCCCCGGCGCCTGACGGCGGCCGATCATGGCCGCCTCAATGACGATGGTCCCAGAGCCGCACAGCGGATCCAAAAAGAAGCGGTCCGGCCGCCACCGGGACAGCTTTACCAGCGCCGCCGCCATCGTCTCCTTAAGGGGCGCGCCATTGCCGTGGGCGCGGTAGCCCCGCTTGTTAAGCCCCTCCCCGCTGGTGTTGATGGCCAAGGTCACCTGGTCCTTGAGCAGCTTGATGAAAATCGGGTAGGCGGCGCCTGTCTCCGGCAGCTGGCGAAGGCCGTAGGCCTCACCCAAGCGCACGGCCACCGCCTTTTTAACAATGCGCTGTCCGTCCGATTTACTGAAAAGCTGAGACTTCACCGACGAAATCTTCGCCGCCGGAAAAGCCCCGTCCCGCGGGATATAGTCTTCCCAAGGCAAGGCACGGGTCTTCTCGAAAAGCTCGTCGAAAGTCACCGCGCGGAAGGCCCCCACGGTGAGCAGCACCCGGTCGGCGCAGCGCAGCCAGAGATTGGCCCGGGCGATGGCCGCCGCGTCCCCTTCGAAGTGGACGCGGCCATCCTCCACCGCCGTGATCGCGTAGCCTAAATCTTTAATTTCCTGCTTGACGACGCTCTCCAGTCCGAAGGCCGTCGTCGCAATGAGTTCAAACATCCCTTACTCACCGTCGAAGAAGCGGATATCCGTATCCCGGCCGTAAACCATGAACCCGGCGTAGCCCTGTTCCTCGCAATGATTAATCTGCTTGCCCACCTTCTTCTTCTCGACGATCAAATTGACATCGTAGCCTTCAGCTCTTAAGCTATCGGCCTTTTCGATCACGTCGACCATGTCGGCGTTCTTCTGGTGGAACAGCGCGACGCGCTTGCGCCCGCCTTGCTTGTGGGTGCCCCGTTCCATGAGAAGCCCGACGATGCGTTCAAACCCGATGGAGAAGCCCACCGCCGGCACCGACTGCTTCATGTACTTGCCGATCATGTTGTCGTAGCGGCCGCCCCCGGCAATGGAATACCCCACATCGCCCCAGCGCACTTCGAAGACCTCGCCGGTGTAATAACCCATGCCGCGGATCAAATTGAAGTCAAATTCGATGTTGTAGCGGCCCTGAGCCAATCGCGTGATCGTGTCGACCACCCGTTTCAGATCCGCCACCGCTTCCGGCGCGTCCACCTTGTCGCCCACGTTGTCCAGATTGACGTCCGCCACCGCGTCGACAAAACGGTCGATCATCCCGGCGTCGTAACCCTTTTCCACCAGCTCCGCCTTGATGCCGTCGGTGCCGATTTTGTCCACCTTGTCCAAAGAGATGCACACCGAGCCCACATCTTCGGCCTTGAAGCCCGCCTGGATGATGAACTGGGTGAGCAGCCGCCGGTCGTTGACCTTGATCGTAAAATCGGAGAAGCCCGCCGCCATCAGCGCCGTCGCCGTGGTGTTGATGAGCTCGATTTCCGCCGTCACGTTGGGGTCGCCGATGATGTCGATGTCGCATTGCTTGAAGGAGCGGAAACGGCCCTTCTGGGGGCGTTCCGCGCGGAAGACGTTGCCGATCTGGATCGCCTTGAAAGGCGCTTCCAAATGGTCGGCGTTGTTGGCGTAAAACCGGGACAGCGGCAGGGTCAAGTCGTAGCGCAGCCCCTGATCGCAAAGATCGTGCGGGGTCGACTCAGCCGTCGGCTTAAATTTCTTGCCCCGCTTGAGCACGGTGAAGAGCATCTTTAAATTGTCGCCGCCGTCGGAGCCGAGGAGCAGATCGATGTTTTCGAGCGCCGGCGTTTCAATGCGAGAGAAGCCGTGGGCACGGTAAATGCCCGCAATGGTGTGTTCCAGCTCGTCGCGCACGCGCATTTCTTCAGGGAGAATGTCGCGGGTGCCGCGAACCGGGCTTGATGATATTTTTTCCATAATTGTATTGCATTCCTTCTAAAAAGTATTGGTTTTTGACTGTTGCTAGTGTATCATTTTATCCAGAGCATTTCAATAAACCCGAAAGGATTTACGCCCGCTCCGGGCGATTGAAACCGCTAAAAAACTGACGAACAAGGAGGTCTTCCCATGTTGTCTTACGCCATTGTCATCGCCGTCTGCGTCGCCCTCGACCAAATCGTCAAGGCGCTGGCCGTGCGTTTTCTCGCTCCTGTGACGACGGTGCCCATCATTCCGCGGGTGTTCCACCTGACTTATATCGAAAACAACGGCGCCGCCTTCAGCATTTTCGCCGGCAAATCCGTTTTTCTCATCGCGCTCACCTCGGCGCTGATCGCCGTGCTCATCTGGCTGTTTTTGAAGCTGCCCAAAACCCGGGGGTATCTCACCCTCAACACCGCTTTTGCTCTGGTCATCGGCGGCGCCATCGGCAATTTGATCGACCGGATCCGCCTCGGCTACGTCGTCGATTTCTTCGATTTCAGGCTCATCGGCTTCGCGATTTTCAACGTCGCCGATTGTTTCGTCGTCGTCGGCTGCATCCTGATCATGATTCAGGTCGTGATCCGCTCCCTAAACGCGCCGGATTAAATGGCGCCCTTCGCAGATGGCCAAATCGATCTGCCGGGGGCTGCGCTCGCCCGCGAAAAGCACCGCCGCCGTCGGGCCGTCGATTTTCACGATGGTGCCCGTCCCGAATTTTTTGTGCACCAGATGATCGCCCTGGCGCCAGCGCTTCGCCTTTTCGACGTTGCCGTCCCGCAGGCGCTTCAAATCCCGTTTCCGGTCCATGGCCGCCCGCACCGCCCCGATGGGCGTTTTTTTATTGGGCTTTGCTTTCTTTTTCCGCTTCTTTTCGCCTAAATACACCGGCACAAACCGGGACTCCTTCCGCCCGCGCACACTGACGATCTCGACCTCGGTGCGCGCCCGGGTCACCCCGACGTAAAACAGGCGCACCTCCTCGTTGAAAAGGGTCCGCCCCTCTTCCGAATCTTCCAGAGCCGCCTGGGACGGGAATTCCCCCTCCACCGCGTCGATGAGATAGACCTTGTCGAATTCCAGGCCCTTGCTCGAGTGGATGGTCGACAAGGTCACCGCGCCGGTATGATCCACCTCGTGGTGGGCGATCATCGCCTTCAGCGCGTCCAGGCGGGCAAAAAACGCGGTCTGGGTCGCCTCTCGGCTCGCAAGAATCTGAAGAATGTTGAGCTTCTGCACCAGGGTTTCCTCCCGGTAGCCGTTATGCACACGAAAGGCCAGATGCTCCCGGTAGCCCAGCTCGTCGACAATGAAATGCACGCCGGGGCCGGGGGACATGGCCGAAAGCCGCTCGAAGCCCTCGGCCTCGTCAGCCCATTTCTCGGTCATCCAGTCCGCCACATCGGGCAGGGCCAAAAGAGCATCGAACACCGAGGTCTCCGGCGCTTTGCGGCCCACCAGCTGCATCTGCTTTTTGGAGATGGCACAGTCCATCTTGTAATAAATCCGCGTGAACACCTCGTAATTCGTCGGGTCTTGGGCAAGGGCGAAGAAATCCGCGATGTCCCGCACAACAAAATGGGAAAAGAACAGCGGACTATGCTCCTTGAGGCGGTAGCGCAGATGCTCCCGCTCGAACCGATCAATCAGCGGGATCGCCGAATCGTTGTTGCGGTAGAGAATCGCCGTGTTCTTCCCCTCCTGACGCACCGCCGTCCCGAGGTAATTGTATTGGGCCTCCACCGAGCTCACCACCCGGCGCACCGGGCGCAGCCCTTTGGGGTTTTCGGTGACCATGTGTTTCGGGTAACGCTCTTTGTTGAGCCGGATGAACCGGTCTGCCGCGGCCACCAGATCGGCCGTCGAGCGCCGATTCGTCTCCATGAGCAGCACCCGCCCCTTGGGGTAGCGCTTCTTGAACTGCAGGAGGGCCTTGGGGCTCGCCCCCCGAAAACCGTAAATGCTCTGGTCCTCGTCTCCGACGACGAGCAGATTGCCGTCCTTCCCGGCCAAGAGACCGATGATCGCAAACTGCAGCGTCGAGGTATCCTGGGCTTCGTCAATGTTGAGACTACGGTATTGGTTTTGAAAATGGGCCAGGAGCCGTTTGTGCTTTTTGAGCAGCCGATAGGCGTAGACGAGCATGTCGTCGAAATCCATCAGGTGACGGCGGCGCTTGTAGCGGCTGTAAGCACCGAAAAGCTTCTCGACAGGCAAATCCCCGGCCTTGACCTCGGCGATCTCACCGCGGGTGAGCATCTTGTTTTGAATCAGCGACAGCGCCGACTGAATGTCCGACATGTCGCTGTCCGTTGGCCAGGAATGGTAAAGCTCCCGGTAGATCTCGCGCACGATCTGGCCCCCGTCCTCGAGGACGTCGAAGGCTTTCTTTTGGTACATCTGCTCGTAGGTGCGGATCACCGACAGCGCGAAACTGTGGATCGTCGAGAACCGCGGCCGGGCCAGGCCCGTCCCGCAGAGCTCCCGGTAACGCGCCGAAAGGTCAGCTGCCCCCGAGCGAGAAAAGGTCAGCGTCAGGATGGTGTCCGGGTCCACCCCGAGGGCGCCGATCATGTAGGCCAGGCGGCAAATGACGACCGTCGTCTTGCCGCTGCCTGGCACAGCGAGCAAAAGGGTCTGCCCCTCGGTGCGGGCCGCCGCTTCCAGCTGCTGCTCTCCCAGAGCCAAAGGCCGGGCGATGCCGCCGTTTTTCAAAAATCGATCCACTTCTTCAATGTGGCTCATCCTGCGCCTCCTTTCTCAATTGACTGTTAAATGCTTCGGGCTTGAACTCCCATTTTAACACAAAAAAATCCTTTTATCAGGGCGAACCCCAATAAAAGGATGAATTGAACCGTTTTTAGAAGACGCCGTGGCAGACCAGATCGAGGATCTTGCCCATATCGTCTTCGCTCGGCTGAACCGGATTGGTCTTCAGCGTCGCGTCGGCCATGGCCTTCTTGATTAACGTCGGGCGGACTTCGTCGTAATCGGACGTATCCGAACGGCTTTCGTCGAGGCAGATCGGCAGATTCATCGACTTCATCAGCTTGACAATCATTCTGACAAAGGTGGCCGAAGCCGTGCGCCCTTCGTCCTTGTGGACGCCGATGGCGTGCAGCAGCCGTTCGTAAAGGTGTTCGGCCCGGGCGTCAATGCCGTTGTAGGAAATGACGTATGGCAGCGCGATGGCGCAGGCCAGGCCGTGCGGCATGTGGTACTGGGCGCCGATGGTGTGGGCAATGGCGTGCGCCATGCCGAGGCCCGCGCTGTTAAACGCGATGCCGGCCATCGTCGAGGCGATCTGCATGCTGGCCTTGCTTTCGAGATCGTGGCCGTCATCGTAGCAGGCCTTGAGGCTCTTGAACACCAGTTCGGTCGCCTTGGACGCGTAGCATCTCGAGAACGGGTTGTTTCCCGTGGAGACGTAAGATTCGATGGCGTGAGTCAGGACATCCATTCCTGTCGCAGCAGTGGCGCCGGCCGGCACGGATTCGATCAACGTCGGGGCGAGAATCGCCGTATCCGGCATCATCATCGATTCGCTCAGCGGAATCTTCGTGCCGGTGTCCACGTCGGTGATGACGGCGTAATCCGTGACTTCAGAACCTGTCCCAGCGGTTGTCGGAATCGCAATGAAATGCGGATTCGTAACGACTTGCGGGTCGAGGAAAATCCGTTTGAAATTGTTGGTGTAATAGATGATGCCCTTGGCGGTATCGATCGACGAGCCGCCGCCCAAAGCGATGAGCGCCTGCGGGCGCTGTGTCAGCATATGGGCCACGCCTTTTTCGACGATATCGGACGTCGGATTCGGTTTGACATCGTCAAAGATGTGATAGGTCACACCGGCTTTGTCGAGAATATCCGTCACCATGTCCAAAAGGCCAAACTTTACCATGTCTTTATCGGTTACGATGCAGACTTTTTGATAATCAAAGTCCGCGAGTTTTTTTAAGGATCCAATACCGTACCAAATTTGCGGTTTCACTTGAAATCCGCGGACGGTATTCATTTTGCTCATAGCTACCCCCTTTATTTTGAGAACACAGCATCATGGCGAACCATGATGATAACGTTTATCACAGCTTAATCCAAATAAATTATAACAGGAAGCCCGAGGGAATAAAACACGTTGACAATAATTTGCTCATTTTTGTCCGTTTTGTATCCGCGTGCTTGCAGGCACAAAAAAAGCACACCCCGCTTTGAAAACCGATTTCGACCGTCCATCGAGCAGTTAACTCGGGCCAGATGGTTCTGCGGCACATAAGGTTGCCTGCTTACTGCTGCTTCCTTCCGGATCTGACAGGATTCACAGGGTCTTATTGCGCAGAGTCCAGCCTTCAACGCCACTTACTCGCTAACTGGGCATCGAGCACGGTTCCCGCATTGGGGAATTCAACCCTGCTATAGCGGATTTCAGGTTACAGGGAGCCGCTACTTCCCCGTCTAGTGCGATGTCATTATAAACGAAAGGGCTTTGCCTTGTCAAGCCTATTCAATGTAGGGGGTGTGGTCCCAATCCTTTGAGGCGGAGAGGCAACGGACGATCAAATCCCGGCTGACTTTCCGTGTCAGCGGCGGCAGCTCCCCGAGGCTGAAGTAGGCGACGTTTTCCGTTTCGGCATTATCGACGAAATGCCCCTCGCCCACCGGCTCGCAGAGCATGACCATCTTGTACATGGAAAAAGGCGCGTCCACATAACTCTTCAGCCAGTTGTAAATCGCGACGAGGCGTGTCGCTTTCACCTCAAGTCCGGCCTCCTCGCGCACTTCCTTCTCGATGTTTTCTTTAAGGGAGAGACCCACGTCGGCCCAGCCCCCGGGCAATGACCAGCGGTCTGCATTGAGCTTTTCCTGAACGAGAAGGATCTTTCCGTTTTTCACCACCGCGCCGCGCACGTCAATTTTCGGCGTCTGATATCCCGTTTCATTCGCAAACATCGTGCGCACCTTTTCCATCCCCGCATCGGTGTAGGTATTCATGATCTCCACCGAGAGGTCTCTGAGTCTTTCGTAGCGCTCGATATCAAAGGGATTGGTCGCATAGGCCAGGCCGCTCTGAGCCTCTGCCTGCAGCGTTTGCGCCCATTTCACCCATTGTTTCGGTTCGATCTGATCGCTCTCCCGCGTCGGATTGTCTCTGTCTGCCATCTGCCGGCCTCCTTGTACAAATTGTTTATTACCTATTATAAAATATTTTCCGGGAAATATCCTGTAATTTTACGAACGAACCAAGTAAAAACAATAAAAAAAGACCCGCCCGCAGGCAGGTCCCTTGATTAAAGATGTTATACAAAACCGAATTATTTGAGTTCGACGGTTGCGCCGACTTCTTCGATCTTGGATTTCATTTCTTCAGCTTCTTCTTTAGCAACGCCTTCTTTGACAGTCTTCGGTGCGCCGTCAACCAGAGCCTTTGCTTCTTTCAGGCCGAGACCTGTCAGTTCGCGAACAACTTTGATGACTTTGATCTTCTGATCGCCAACTTCCTTCAGGACGACGTCGAATTCAGTCTTTTCAGCAGCAGCTTCGCCACCAGCAGCACCCGGTGCAGCAGCAACAGCGACAGGTGCAGCAGCGCTGACGCCGAATTCTTCTTCTAATGCAGATACTAATTCTGATAATTCGAGAACGGTTAAGGCTTTAACGTCTTCAATTAACTTTTCTACTTTTTCGCTCATGATATTTCTCCTAATTGATTTAAATTAAAATACTTCGTGTTCCGCGGAAACCGCTTATGCAGCTTCTTCTTTTTTCTTGTCGGCAATCGCAGACAATGCGACGACCAATCCCTTGATCGTACCGTTGAGCACGTTGACGAAGCCAGTGATCGGTGCATTGAGACCTCTCAATGTCATCGCGACGAGTTCTTCGCGGCTCGGGAGTTTTGCGAGTGCCTGGATTTCTTCGACGCTGACGACTTTGCCGTCGACGACGCCGGATTTGATTTCAAGGTTTTCGTGATCCTTCGCGAAATCCGACATTAATTTAGCCGGAGCGATGGGATCCGCTTCACAAAACGCAATGGCGGACGGTCCTTTTAAGGATTCCAAAAGGCCTTCCTGTCCCGCTTCTTTTGCGGCAAAGCGCAGGCTCGAATTCTTGTAGACCTTGTATTCGATTCCCTGTTCACGGGCTTTGTCTCTCAGTTCGGTGACTTCTTCGACGTTAAGGCCGCGGTAGTCAACGACGACTGTACCCTGTGATGCTTTTAATTTTTCCGCAATTTCAGCGACCAGCGCTTTTTTTGCTTCCAGATTGGGCATATTCTCCTCCTTTTTTAGATTTTTACAAAAATCAGATGCAGAAGGCTTTCTGACATTTGCTGTCAAAAAATCAGGCTTCCTTCACCCAGGTGAAGAAAGCCCTTGTATTCGTGCTTGCGACACCCTCGGCAGGATATTTAAACACAGTCCCTGCTGTCTATGGATGAATGATATTCTGTTTTGCCTATTTCAGACTTGAGTATATTATCAAAAACCCTTTCGGATGTCAAGCCGATTCGTTAAATTCTTGCCGGATTAATCTTGACGCCAGGGCCCATGGTCGAAGCGAGGGTGACGCTTCTGAAGTACTGGCCTTTTGCTGCAGCCGGTTTTGCCTTTTTCAATGCGTCAAGCAGAACGTCTAAGTTCTGAGTCAGCTGTTCTTCGGTGAACGACGCCTTGCCGATGATAACGTGGATGATGTTCGCCTTGTCCAGACGGTATTCCACTTTCCCAGCCTTGGTGTCCTGAACGGCTTTAGCGATATCCATGGTGACCGTGCCGGATTTCGGGTTTGGCATAAGGCCCTTCGGCCCGAGGATACGGCCCAAGCGGCCGACCTTGCCCATCATATCCGGTGTTGCGATCAACACGTCGAAGTCGAACCAGTTTTCTTTCTGGATCTTTTCGATGATTTCGTCTTCGCCGAAGTAATCTGCGCCGGCTTCTTCCGCTTCTTTCAGTTTTTCGCCCTTTGCGACAACCAAAACGCGGACGGTGTTCCCGGTGCCGTTCGGGAGAACGACAGAGCCGCGGACCTGCTGGTCAGCGTGGCGGGAGTCGACGCCTAAGCGTGCGTGCAGTTCGATGGTTTCATCGAATTTGGCAGTTGCCATTTTTTTGACCTGAGCCACAGCGGCATCCAGATCAAAGAGTTCAGACTTGTCGTAAGTCTTCACTTTATCCTGGTAGTTTTTACCTTTTTTCATCTTTCCTCCTGTGGTCATAACGGATTGAATCCTCCCACTTAAGGTTCTTCTTCAAAAATCTTTAAAAATGAATTAATCTATATGTTATTCTTCGACAGTGATGCCCATTGAACGTGCAGTTCCGGCAACCATGCTGGCAGCTGCGTCCAAATCAGCAGCGTTTAAGTCCGGCATTTTGGTCTGAGCGATTTCACGAACCTGATCCATGGTCACAGAAGCGACCTTGTTCTTGTTCGGTTCGCCAGATGCTTTGTCGATGCCTGCCGCTTTTTTAAGCAGAACGGCTGCAGGTGGTGTTTTGGTAATGAACGTGAAAGAATGATCCTGGAAAACGGTGATAACAACAGGAATGATCATCCCTGCCTGATCCGCTGTTTTCGCGTTGAATTCTTTACAGAAGCCCATAATATTGACACCGTGCTGGCCTAAAGCCGGCCCAACTGGCGGCGCTGGAGACGCTTTGCCTGCCGGGATCTGAAGTTTAATCAGTCCGATTACTTTTTTAGCCATAGTGACACCTCCTCTTTAGTCTCGATCCTGAAGATCGGTCAAAATGTGTAAGGTTGAAGAATGGATTCCCTTAAGTGTTATATTTAAACGCCCTGTTAAAGAGCGAATAAAACAATTTAAATTATGCGTTAATTTTTTCGACCTGGTCGAATTCCAATTCGGTCGGCGTTTCCCGTCCGAACATTTCCAGGTTGGCTGTCAGGCGGCCTTGTTCGGCGTTAATGTCAGTGACTTCGCCGGCAAAGCTTTCAAATGGTCCGGACAGCACTTTCACCTTGTCGCCGATTTCAAAATCGACTTTATAAGTAGTGCGGCGGATGCCGAGCTTTCTCAATTCGTCTTCAGACAGTGGCACGGGCTTGGACGCGGGGCCGACAAAACCGGTGACGCCGCGGGTGTTGCGCACCACGTACCAGGATTCGTCGGTCATGAACATCTTGACGATGACGTAGCCGGGGAAAAGTTTCTTTTCCTTGACAATTTTCTTCCCGTCCTTCTGTTCGACGACGTCCTGAACCGGCACCTGAACCTCAAAGATCACATCCTGCATGTTGCGGTGTTCGACGGTCGCTTCAATGCTGTCCTTGACTTTATTTTCGTATCCCGAATAGGTATGGGCAACATACCACTGCGGCTGATCTGCGTTTTCGTATTCCATCTGTTGCCTCCCTCTGGGTTATCGTCCCAGGAAAAATGCGGCCAGTGCGCCGAAACCGCTGTCGACCAGCCAAGTCAGCAGGGTGAAAACCGCGACAATGCCGAAAACGACGCCGCTAGAGCGGGCCAGCTCGTCCCGAGTCAGCCAGTTGACCTTGCGCAGTTCTACGCCGACTTCGCCGAAAAAGATCCCGATTCTTCTGAAAAAGCCGGGTTTCTTTTGCTTCTTTTCCTTTTTGACAGCGGCTTTTTTGGCTGCACGTTTTTCTTTAGAAGCTTTCGCAACGGCCTTTTCGTCGTAATCGAACGATTTCGGATCCTTCGCCTTCACCGGTTCATGGGTGGTTGCAGTGGTGTCTGCCTTCTGCCCGGTTTCGCGCTGCATGGCGCGGGCGCGGGCGGCTTCCATCTTGGCTTCCTGTTTTTCTGCAGCTTTGGCTTCTGCCTTTTGCGCCAGTTCAGTCCGGCGGGCTTCTTCAGCCCGGCGTTCCTGTCTGTTCTTTTTCTTTTTCGCCATAATCTGCGTGCTCTCGATTACGCGAAATTAGCGTGTTTCTTTGTGTAACGTGTGTTTCTTGCAGAATGGGCAATATTTCTTTAATTCGATGCGATCCGGATTGTTCTTCTTGTTCTTCATCGTATCGTAATTGCGCTGTTTGCATTCTGTACAGGCTAATGTGACTTTAGTTCTCATCAGATGACCTCCGTGTATGGTTTGACTCTTGATTTTTCGTGGTTTTACGCTTTTCGCCCACAATAAAAAAAGGCGGAAAGCCTTTATGAATTTATTATAGCAACGCGGGCCCGAAAGATCAAGCCTTTTTTGCATTTTTTACAGATCCCGCCCCATCTGCAGACAGTCCTGAATCTGGCCGTCGATATCGACGATATTCGGGAAGCGTCCCCAAAGGGAAAAACCGAATTTATGTGCGAGCCCCTGGGACGGAAGGTTGTGTTCGAAAATGATCAGCAAAACGTGGCGGTAGCCCAGATCCCGGCACGCCTCCAGCGCGTGGGCCATGAGCTGAGAGCCGATGCCCTGGTGGCGGCAATGGCGGTCCAGGTAATAGCTGAGCTCGCAGGTCTTTAAAAAGCCTTCGCGGCCGCCGCGGTAAGACGTCACGGCAATCCAGCCGAGGATGTCGCCCCCTGATTCTGCGACGAAAAGCGGCGTGCGTCTCGCGCTGTGCATGGCGAACCATCCGCGTCGCGCCGCCATGGTCGCCGGCGTGAGCTGCGCCGTCACCTTGCGCTCGACGATAGACTGGTTCAAAATATCGAGAATCGCCGGTTCATCCTCAGGGCGAAAAAGGCGGACCCCTACTGGGGCGGCCGCTGGTTCTGTGTTTGCTGCATGCATCATTTTTGTGTTTCTCTTTCTATCGTCAATCAACTGATCCAATCTGTCATTGAAATTTATGCTTTAGTATACCCAAAAGTGCCCGGCCGCGCAACGCTTTTGGCGCAGAATCCCCATTAAGACGATTTCAAAATGAGACGCTTCCTAATAAAAACCTGCTAACAAAAGTCAAGCGTAAAATAAAAATAATTTAATGCTGATTTCCTGCATCACAAAAAGACCGGACGTGAACCCGATCTGAAAAGAAATATTTGTTTGAACCGCGATCAGCAGCCGTAAACGGCCATCACACGGGCGTAATAAATTCTTAGGAACTTGTTCAGCCCGGCTATGTTGGCGACTTTCTTCGGTTTGCCCTCAGCTTCTTTTTTGAGAATGAACTGATAAACCGCGTTATCCTTCGGCTCTGCGTGTGATTTGAGTGAGCGCATGACTTCGTAGCCGGTTTTTCGTATGGCCGATGATCCTCTTTTGGAGATGTGCCGTCTCGTTCCTATGAACTGTCCGGACTGGTACGGCGGTGTGTCGATTCCGGCGTAGGCGACCAGACTTTTGGCGCTTTTAAATCGTCTGACGTCGCCGATATCGGCGATCAGACGCGGTGCCAGTGTGTCGCCGACTCCACCCATATCTCGTACAACCTGATATTCAGGAAGACTCTTGGCGATTGTTTTAATTCGTGTTATTATTTTAATCAGAGCCTCATTGGCTCTTTTCAGCACATCAGCTGCTTCTTCTACAAGCATTTTGGTAGTTTGATTCGCTGGAAGTGACGGGATGCCTT